>JAKLHY010000106.1 GCA_022709905.1 Verrucomicrobiota bacterium
ATTGAGGTTCAACTCAGAGCAGAAGAGTTAGGCTATGTATGACTTTTCATCGCCAAATTTATCGCCAAAATGTCAGAAAGAGAACTCGTAGATGCTCTCGATGAGGCCCGGCTCTTTTAATTGGTGAACTTCGCTGGCGGCGCCGATGAGCTCCCGGCTGAGGTGGTCTGCTTTCTCGAAAAATGGATGCATTTGAACGATGCGGTCCGGGAATCGAGCAAGAGCTTCTTCATCACGCTCAGCAAGCCCACCGGCGTTGGCGCTGGTGCCCACGAAGGTTTCAATGGTTGCTTTTTCCAAGCCCAATGGCTGTTCAGCAAGGCAGCCACCAATGCCACCATCCTTCAGATCCATGGCGCTGATCATCTCACCGGTTCTGGCGCTGCCTGGATAGCCGAGATCCCTTCGGGTTGTGCCCCGGCGCTGGCCATCAACGCCTGATTCCTTTGGTTCTTCGATACTTATCTCAAAGGCGAAGCGGCGCCGTTCCCTACCAACCCGGAAGTCTACAACGTGAAACGTAAATGAACTCTAGGACGATTCATCGCATTAAGAAAATGCCGGGATTGGGCGCCTCCCGATTTTTCACGGCCTTCGCGTCTTTCAAGGTAGACTAACGTGAGGACTTGAGTCCGATAATTGCCTTGCCGATTTGGCTTAATGGAGCGATAAAACACACGTCTGCCTCCACGAGCCGTTGACTCGCCTCAGGCTGGATCGGCCAACGACCCGCGGGCATGGAAGCCAGTAACAATGAAACCGCGGCGGCTAGCAACAATTCCCGGTCATTCTGCCAAAGGTCGGCACGGCTTCACGCTGATCGAGCTGCTGGTGGTTATCGCGATCATCGCGATTCTCGCCTCGATGCTATTGCCCGCGCTCGGCAAGGCCAAGGCCAAGGCCCAGGGCATCCAATGTCAAACCAATCTCCGGCAACTCACCTGGGCGTGGCAGCTTTATGCCGACGACAGCAACGACCGCCTCCCGTTCTGCCACGACTGCGGGACACACGGGGGACTTAGTTGACCTTACGTCTGGGTCAGTGGCTGGTTGGATTTGAACAATCCCCGGAAGCGAGACAAATGGGATGTGACCCAGGACCTGACGAAGAGTCCCCTGTGGCATCAAGGCGCCAACGCGCCCGCCGTTTGGCGCTGTCCCGCTGACAGGACGACCGGCCTCAGCACCGAGGGGCGACGCGTGCCGCGGGTGCGCAGCTACAGCATCAATCCGCCGGTGGGCGGTCCCTCGGAGCGAACTTGCGGGGGTGTGCCCCGGCTGGATTTCACCGGCTTCAACGTTTACTACAAGCTGGGGGACATGCTCAATCCGGGTCCCTCCCAGATCTTCGTGTTTCTAGACGAACGGGTGGAAACCCTCGGAGAGGGGGTTTTCTACCTGTCGATGAATGGTTCTCCCGACAAGCCTGGCGTCACTACTTTCTACGACTACCCCGCCTGTTCCCATAGCGGCGCGGGAAGTTTCTCGTTTGCGGATGGGCATATCGAGGGCAAGAAATGGCTGGATCCGCGCACAACCCCAGCCCGAATCACGCCTGCTGGATCGGGCTATCCGCCGGAAGTGCGGTCTCCCAACAATCCGGATATTCGGTGGATACAGGACCGTTGCACTCGCCGACTCCCGTAATGGCCGCCAGCCGTCGCCGCCTCGCGGCCAAGGCCCCCGCTGCCGGGGAGAACCTCAATAGCTTATGAGCGTAGGCACTCCTCAAGGCCTGATCCATGATCGGCGAGTCTCTTGGCATGCGGAAAGGCGCCAGGGTGGGCCTGTGCATAGCCCTCAAAGGGTTTCCGAACCGGTTGGGACCAGGCTGAGTCGCCTGGCCCTTTTTTTCTTCAGGACAGAGGGTATCATTGCGAGAGGTCGAAAACAGGAGATCACTCCTTCGTTTTTTCACAACGTTCGCTCCACGGCTTGAGTGCGGCATGGATTGCGCGCATATTAAGCAGCGATGAGCGAGGTCACGCGCATCCTGGATCGCGTGCATCAGGGCGAAGCTCAAGCTGCCGAGGAACTCCTGCCGCTGGTTTATGAGGAGCTGCGCAAGCTGGCGGCCTTCAAGATGGCCAACGAAGCCCCAGGCCAAACCCTGCAACCTACCGCCTTGGTCCACGAGGCTTGGCTCCGGTTGGTTGGAGACGCCAGGCAGCACTGGAACAGCCGGGGCCATTTCTATGCGGCCGCTGCGGAGGCCATGCGCCGGATCCTCATCGACCACGCGCGCCGCAAGAACCGAATTCGCCATGGCAAGGGATTAAGCCGCGTGGATCTCGATCAGGTCAATCTGGCGGTTGATGCCGAGGACGACACCTTGCTGCGCGTGGACGAGGTGCTGGAAAAGCTAGCGACGGAGGACCGCCTGAAGGCCGAACTCGTTAAGCTGCGTTACTTCGCCGGCCTGAGCATTCCCGAAGCCGCGCAGGCGTTGGGGCTCTCCGAATCCACCGCCAAGCGTTATTGGACCTATGCCCGGGCCTGGCTGTATGACGCATTGAGACGGACCATCTAAACAGGCGCGATCGCACGACGCGCCGAATCCAAGGGTCCGGCGGTTCGTCCATGGCGCGTTTGCTTGAACCGTTTTGCCTCGGAAAAGCGCCACTAAGAAATGGGACTAGGTTATGCAAGACGAACCTGCCAATCCATCCGCCCGTGCGGCCGAAGTGATCTTTAATGGGGCGCTGGGCTTCGCTCCCGCGGAGCGATCGGCTTACCTGGCCGGCGCGTGCGGAAACAACGCCGACCTACGCCAACGGGTTGAAGCCCTGCTGCGCGCCCATGAGGAGGCTGGGGGATTCCTGCCGGAGCATCCGGGCATGCGCATCGGTCTGACCGACGCTAGCACGACCCGGGTTGTCCCCATCACCGAAAAACCCGGCGACCGCATTGGCCGCTACAAGCTGCTCCAGCAAATCGGCGAGGGGGGCTGCGGAGTGGTTTACATGGCCGAGCAGGAGGAACCGGTCCGGCGCCGCGTCGCCCTCAAGGTCATCAAGTTGGGCATGGACACCAAGTCCGTCATTGCCAGGTTTGAGGCCGAACGCCAGGCCCTGGCCCTGATGGATCACCCCAACATCGCCAAAGTGTTCGACGCGGGGGCCATCGGCGACGCCGAGGCTCAAATAGCCGACCTCAAATCCGAAATCCGAAATCCCCACTCCGAAATCCGTCTCGGCCGGCCTTACTTTGTCATGGAGCTGGTCCGGGGGATTAAGATCACCGATTACTGCGACCAGAACAATCTATCCACCCGTGTGCGCTTGGACCTGTTTATCCAAGTGTGTCATGCCATCCAACATGCCCACCAGAAGGGGATCATCCACCGGGACATCAAGCCGTCGAATATCCTGGTCAACCTGCAGGATGGCGTGCCGGTGCCGGTCGTTATTGACTTCGGGATCGCCAAGGCGACCGAGCAGCGGTTGACGGAGAAGACCTTGTTCACGGCGTTCGACCAGTTCATTGGGACGCCGGCCTATATGAGCCCGGAACAGGCCGGGTTCAGCCGTTTGGATATCGACACCCGGAGCGACATCTACGCGCTTGGGGTACTGCTTTACGAACTGCTGACCGGCAAGACGCCCTTTGATGCCAAGACGCTGGTGGCAGCGGGGCTGGACGAGATGCGGCGGATTATCCGGGAGCAGGAGCCGGTGCGGCCGAGCACGCGGATCACTCAGGAACGCCTGGCATCCTCCGCGATCGCCCGAAACAAATCCACAATCCGCAATCCGCAATCCGCAATCGATCCGGATCTGGATTGGATCGTGATGAAGTGTTTGGAGAAGGACCGGACACGGCGGTACGAGACGGCCAACGGGCTGGCGATGGACATCGAGCGCCACTTGAGCCATCAGCCGGTGATTGCCCGTCCGCCGAGCACGATTTATCGCACACAGAAGTTTATTCGGCGGAACAAACTGGTGGTGACGGCGGCTGGTTTGATCGCGATGACGTTGTTGCTGGGCGTCGCGGTCAGCACGTGGCAAGCGTTGCGAGCGAGGCGGGCCGAGCGACAGGCGAATGCTGCCTTTGCGCAGGAGTCTGCCGAGCGGCAGAAGGCACTCCAGGCAGAAGCCCGCGAGACCAAGCAACGGATTCTGGCGCAGGAGGCCGAGCGGCTTGCTGAACAGCAGGCCTACGCGGCCAACATCAACCTGGCACACCAAGCCTGGAAAGAGAGCAATTTGGGGCGGGTCCGGCGTTTGCTGGCGCAAACAAGGCCGAGACCAGGGCAGGAGGATTTGCGCGGCTGGGAATGGCGCTACCTCTGGGGACTGAGCCAGTCTGATGATTCATGGGAAGTCGCTCGATACCACAGTATGGTCTGGCGCATCGCGTGCGCCGAAAACGGCAACCTGCTCACCGTGGGTTTGCTCGGCCGAGGGGTGGAGGACCGAGGGGGTTTCCTTTATGATTTGGGTCTGGATCGATTGTCCAACCAACGGCTGCTTGGATCCAACTCGGTGTCAGTCGCCGTTTTTCTGCCCCGCACGGACAAGCTTCTTTGCAGCGGATCTGATGTCCACGGCCGACCTGGAATTTCCGAATTCGACGTCCATACATTAAAGGAGGTCAGACGATTGCAGACGACGAACGAGGTGACCTTGATACGAGTGTCGCGCGACGGTCAGTGGCTGGCCAGCCTCGAGAAGATCGCCGGCCATTTTGCCAACCTGCGAGTCAGAAAAACCGAGGATTGGGACCATTGCTGGAGCAAGCCGATCCGTGGCGATGGGACCGTAAACGGCGGGCGGATCGAATTCCTGGATGGCGGCAGCCGTTTAGCGGTAGGCACAGAGCACGGATTAGTGACGATCTTCGAGACCGCCACTGGCAAATCCTTCCTCGAGTTTGCCGCCCATTCCAATGATGTTATCGCTCTCGCCTATGTTCCAGTTTCGCGCCTTCTCGCCGTCGGGGCGGGATATGGCGACTCTACAATTAGACTGTGGAATCCCGAAACCGGCGAACGCGTCCGCGAACTGACAGGACACAAGGCCTGGATCTCCGATTTGGCGGTCTCACCCGATGGCCGCTGGCTGGCCTCGGCCAGTGCCGACCAAACCGTGCGCCTGTGGAACACCCAGTCCTGGACGAACGTCGCATTGCGCGGGCACGAGGACGAGGTGTATTGCCTGGCCTTCTCCGCCGACGGGAAGCAGCTTATCACCGGCGACAAAGCAGGCTCCGTACGCCTCTGGACACTGCCACCGTTGGAACGTGCGACAGGGCCATCTATCGTGGCTGAGTATTTTTGGGATATCCGTCTTGCTCCCGACAGCCGCCGGATCGTCTCGTTTTGGCCCAACGGGGACTATGGCGTGTGGGACATGGATACCGGCAAGAAGCTTGACACCCTCACCTCGTTGGGCAGTTGTCGGGGGTTCCCTGAATTCTCGCCCGATGGGCAGCAACTGCTCGTGGGCGGGCCGGCGGGCAAAATCCAAGTGTGGGACCTTGCCAGGAATTCCTTGAGTGAATTCGAAACGGGCAGGTCCGAGGAAATCCTGCCCTTTCAGTGCATGCCGGGCACCAACCTCGTTCTCATGGTTTACCTGACAGGTCATAACACCAACGCCAGCCTTTGGGAGCGATGGTTTTTGCCGGATACCCGCTTTCATTTTACCTTGTGGCAATTCGACCAACGACGGCTGGTGAGGGAATTCCTGGCACCCGACAAGGTCATCGTGAACGCCAAACTATCATCGCGTGGCGACTTCGCCATGGTGCATCCCGACGGCAGCCTTACGCTGCAGAAGATTACACCGCCGTTCGTTCAGACGAATTTCTGGCCGCACCCTCGCGGCATCCATGACATCGCATTCACACCGGATGGTAGCCGCTTCGCCACAGCCGGGGCGGATGGCATCACCAGGCTGTGGGATGTTGCGACCGGTCGCGAGATCGGCCCGGCGTTCAAAGCGCATCTACTGTCGGAAATTTGGGCGCTCGACATTTCGCCTGATGGCCGTCGGCTCGCCACGGCAGCGGGCGGCCAGGATGCCGTCAAACTCTGGGACCTCGAGCTTCACCAGGAACTGATGACGCTCAGTAATGAAGGTTCAAGCATGGCGCGCATCGAGTTTTCGCGCGATGGCAACAAGCTCGTTGGCTTCAGCGGTGGTGCCCAGCATCACCTGCATATCTGGCGCGCGCCGTCCTGGGAAGAAATCGCGGCTGCGGAGGCAAAAGCCAAAGTAAATAGGCTTCAACCACGAATCCTATGAAATCACGATTGCTCTTGCTCACTAACCTGTTTCTGTTGGGCACCACTGGACCACTACATGCCCAATCTGCCCCCACCAACGCTCCTTACACCGCGCTCTACGTCTTTGGCGACAGTCTGTCGGCGACCACGGGGGGCTGGTACTGGAACTCGCGTTGGTCCAACGGGCCCATGTGGCCGGAAATCTTGTGCACCAACTGGGGACTAACCTACAGCTCGGCGCGCAATTTTGCCAAAGGCGGCGCCACCACCTCCGACGTTATCGGCAGCCAGGTGCCGCAGTTCACTGGTTCGTCCAACGCCGCGACCGCGCTGTTCGTCGTGTGGGCGGGTGGTAACGATCTCTGGTATAATATTGCCCCGGGCGGCGTGGTTAGCCAGCGCCAACTCACCAACACGCTCGGCTGGTCCAATCTGTTCGCGCGGATGACGCGCAGTTTCTCCAACAGCGTCGTTCAGTTGCATCGAAAAGGCGCCCGCACCGTGATGGTCCAGGAACTGGATGATGGACGCACTCCTGGGGGCGCCAGGGACCTGAGCCCCACGCAGCAGGCGCAGTACGAGGAACAGGTGCGGGCGTTCAACCGCGTCCTGGCAGACACGTTGAGCGCGCTCGAAGCCTCGATTCCGAACCTCCGGGTGTTGAGGCTGGGTTTTCACGACCGCTGGAATGAGTTCCTGGATCAAGCCGTGAGCCTGGGTTTCACCAAGACCGACCTCGGCGCACGCGGGGACCCGGCACTTACGGACAAGAGTTACACCGGACCCGGCAGGGACTACGTGTTCTGGGACGCGAACCATCCCACTTCTCGGACACACGGCGTCTGGGCCGAGTGGTTCGATGAGGTGGCAACGCAATACCGAACCGAATCGCTCCGCCTTGTAATCCGCGGCAGCTCGTTCGATCTGGAACTGATCCGGCTCAAGCCCGGTCGCCATTATAACGTCGAAACCAGCCATGACCTCCACTCCTGGGCTGTCCATGAATCGTTCACCGCAGTTGAAGGGACCCATTTGTTGACGATAGCACCTTCACCCGTCGATCTCACCATGCAGCTTTTCCGATTGGCGTGGTGAACTCGTGCCGGCCAGTTTAGGGTCTGCAGAAACTACTTCCGGTTTTGGCGGGAGCGCCACCGGGCCAGATGCGAGGCCCGAGGGGGCTCGAACCCCTGATCCCCACAATGCCATTGTGCTTCCTCTCTTTGATTATCAATTGCTTATGACAGCGTTCAGAAATATCGACAGTTTATTCGCACTTTACCCTCCGTTGAGGTGGCAGCCAGAGATGCTACCAAGATCCCCTTAAGGTCGAAATCCCCGACGTGTTTGAGACGCGGCATGGGCCACGTACAACCGGCCGGAGAGTTTTCGTTTAATGGGCGATATCTACCCATGGTTTGGTTGATTATTACCAGGCAAATAGGGTAGGGCTTCACCGTGAAATATCGCCACATCACGTCCCGGGTGCTCGCGGCCTTGGCGGACACGCCCGTGGTCTTCGTGCAGGGACCGCGGCAATCAGGTAAAACGACATTGGTGCAAAGTCTGTCCCGCCAGGATCGTGCGGCTGAGTATTGGACCTTGGACGATGCAGTCGTCCTTGTGGCGGCGCGAAGCGATCCGGATGGATTTGTGGACAGCCTGCCGGAGCGGGTCATCCTCGACGAGGTGCAACGCGCGCCAGATTTGTTCCGTGCCATCAAACGCAGCGTGGACGCGAAGCGCAAGCCAGGTCGCTTTCTGCTCACCGGATCAGCGAATGCCCTGGTCCTGCCGAAGATTTCGGAATCGCTGGCCGGACGCATGGAGGTGGTCACGCTGGCCCCGTTTTCCCAAGGGGAAATCGCCGGTCGTCGCGAGGGATTCATCGATGTCTGTTTTGCCCGGGAGTTTAAGCCGGGATCGTATCGCGACGCCGGCTGGCCCGCGCTCGTGGAGCGCATCACGCGCGGCGGTTTTCCCGAGGCGCTGGTCCGCAAGGACGAGGCGAGGCGGGCGGCGTGGTTCGGTATTTGAAACCTTCGTGGCCACAGAATTGGCGAAGCAAGCATCGTGGAGCCGCGTTCGGCCGGCCCTGTTTCACTTTCGGACTCAGAAGCAGCAGGAGGTGGATCTGGTCATGGAAGACGCCGCCGGAAGGTTGGTGGGCGTCGAAGTGAAGAACACGGCCAGCCCGACGAACGGGGACTTTCGAGGCTTGCGTCATTTGAGCGAACAAACGGGCAAAAAGTTCTTGCGCGGCATCCTGTTCTACACGGGTTCGACGAGTGTCGCGTTTGGGCCGAATCTGCACGCTGTTCCGGTGAGTGCGTTGTGGCAGCTCGAATCGGCGACGGAATTCTCCTCTGCCTGAGCCTCCGATTAGACTTGGCTTTAAATCTCGCGACGATGCCCGACTCCTGATCGAGCTTCTTTTCACCGTGCTTTGTCCGGTCCCTGTGGTAATGTTATGTTATGGCTCCTTCGGGCAAGGAGAATAAAGAGGCTGATGCGCACGGGGGCGTGTTCGCCACCACCCATTGGAGCGTGATGCTAGCGGCTTGCCAGACCGCCGAGGCCAAGGCGTCTGCCGCCTTGGAGCGGTTGTGCAGCACTTACGGGTATCCACTCTACGCGTATATCCGTCGGCGAGGATATGGCCATGACGACGCGCAAGACCTGACGCAAGGCTTCCTGCTCCAATTGCTGGAGCACAAGTCGTTCGCGCGTGTAGATCAGCATAAAGGACGGTTCCGATCATGATGTGGTCCGAGGCGCACAACTTCACTCTGGCGGTCAACTTCCACGGCGGGACCGTTCCAGCTTGAGTCGGCACTGGTCGGCATAGGTAGGATTGGGGGCCTTGCGCCTAGGGATCTGGGACCACAACTCGGGCAGATCAGCCAGCTTGGGGAAAGACACCTCGCGGCCGGTCTTGATCTCGGCCAGCTTTTTAAGGGCCTTCTCGCCGGTCCGATCCTCCTGGAATTTGCGACGTTGTCGGGCGTAAGCCTCGAGGGCTCGACCTCGGGGACAGGCGGTGCGTTTGTGGGACGTGATTACCGGGCGTGAGTTGCTGACGCTCACGGCAGCGGGCCAGGTGTTTCGCACGGTGAGTTTCTCTGCCGATGGCAACCGGTTGCTCTGCGGCAGTGAGGGAGGTCCTTGCTACGTCTGGAATCCGGCCTCGTTTGCCGAACTGGATGCCGAATAAACCCGCCAAGGTGGTGATCAGGGAATGATCCGGAAAGCGGCCGGACCGCCCGGCACGAGCTCGGGCTGGATGCGGGCATCGAGCGTGGCAAAAGCGGCGCCGCGATGGACGGCCAGGGCAAGCAGATACAGGTCTGTCAACGCGCGCGGCCCGACACCCTCCAACGAAGGTACAGCCGAACGATCGAGCAAGGAGATCTCATCCGGCAGAAACCGATGGCCGGGGATGGCGGCCATCAGTTGGCGCAAGGCGGCGGCGGCGCGTTCCGGTGTGCCCGGCCAACCGGGATAGGAAGGGTGTCCCAGGATGCGCACAAAGCCATTCTCCGTCAGGGGACAGGTCGCCCACCCGTCGGCTGCGTGCTGGTGCCACCAACGCGCCACACGCTCGTGGTGTTCGTGGTCCACGTCCTGCCGGGCAACCAGCACATTGATATCGAAGAGCCAAGCAGGCATTAGATCCCTTCCTCCTCGCGCATCTTCTCAATCCACTCATTCGTAACCCTGACGCCCCGGCGTTTGAGCACCGGAACACCGTAGGCATCCGTCTCGAAGAACGGGTCATTCGGCTGTGTGGCGGGGGTGCGCGAGCGGCAAGCCGAAGGCGACTGCATGACAAGTTCAAGACCCTCGACAACAAGGTTCTTGAGTGTTGTGCGGCGTCGGGCAGCTGTGACTTTGGCCTGATGCAGGAGCGTGTCTGGAAGATCGATCGTCGTCTTCATTAAGCTGTAGATACAGTTATACTGCTATATTGTCAATCCTATGAACGTTTAATTCGCTTTGCGGTTCTCGGGCTGGCCCCTCAAGGTCGCGCCGCGCTGACTTATCGGGAGCCTCGGTTTGGCCCGTCTTCAGTCGGCCTCGGGACCGATCTTCCGGCCGCCAGGTGCACTGTCCAGCACGCCTCCCGCGCCCGCGTTTGATCAGCGCGCTCGAACCGGCGACGATCGACCAGTGGCGCGCCTTGCACTATGCGACCACCGCTGACGCTGGCCCAGTCGCCGGTGCCGCGGCTCCGGACCCGGCCGGGGGCCGGGCTGAATCGCCTGGCCCTTTTTGTCTTCAGGACAGAGGGTATCATTGCGAGAGGTCGAAAACAGGAGATCACTCCTTCGTTTTTTCGCAACCTCCGCTCCAAGGCTTGAGTGCGGCATGGATTACGCGCATAATGCGCAGCGATGAGCGAGGTGACGCGCATCCTGGATCGCGTGTCCCAGGGCGAAGCTCAAGCCGCCGAGGAACTCCTGCCGCTGGTTTACGAGGAACTACGCAAGCTGGCGACCATCAAAATGGCCCAACAGCCACCGGGTCAAACGCTCCAACCCACTGCCCTGGTCCATGAAGCCTGGTTGCGTTTGGCGGGTTCGCAGCAAAGGGAATGGCAAAACAGCCGTCACTTTTTCGCCGCAGCGGCGGAGGCCATGCGTCAGATTCTCATTGATGCCGCACGGAAGAAACGACGGTTCAAACGCGGGGGCGGCTGGCAGCGGCTCAACCTGGATGAGATACACCTGGCGATTGAGGCCGATCCCGACGGTTTGTTAGCCATCGACGAGGCTCTGGAAGACTTCACCCGCGAGGATCCCGCCAAGGCCGAATTGGTCAAATTGCGTTTTTTTGCTGGATTAACCCTCCCCCAGGCGGCGCAAATGCTGGGATTATCCCTGGGGATGGCCAAGCGTTCCTGGGCCTTCGCCCGAGCCTGGTTGTATCGCCACCTGACTCAGGAGGGTTGATTTTCTCCAAATAAATCGAGCCGTTTTCGCCCTGGATGACGTTTGGTGAATTAGAGCGCATGGTGCGGTATGAATTCACGGAAAGAGCGAATCGAAGGGATCTTTGGGGCGGCGATCGAGCTAAGTTCGCCTGACCAGCGAGAGGTTTATCTGGCCAGGGTGTGTGGCAGTGACCATGAACTTCGGTTGGAAGTTGATGCGCTGATCCACGCTTACGAAAAGGCAGGAAGGTTCCTCACCGCCAGTTCCGATCGAGAAGAAAGCCCTTCTAGCGGCGAAACCAGAGGATCGACTGCGGTTATTCCGGTCACTGAAAAACCCGGTGACCGCATTGGCCGCTACAAGCTCCTCCAGCAAATCGGCGAGGGGGGATGTGGCGTGGTCTACATGGCCGAGCAGGAGGAACCGGTTCGGCGTCGTGTGGCCCTGAAGGTCATCAAGTTGGGGATGGACACCAAACAGGTCATGGCCCGGTTCGAGGCCGAACGCCAGGCCTTGGCCCTCATGGATCACCCCAACATCGCCAAGGTCCTCGATGCCGGGTCCACCGAGACCGGCCGGCCGTACTTCGTGATGGAGCTGGTCCGGGGGATCAAGATCACCGACTACTGCGACCAGAACAATCTGTCCACCCGCACGCGACTGGACCTGTTCATCCAAGTCTGTCATGCCATCCAGCATGCCCATCAGAAGGGAATCATCCATCGCGACATCAAGCCGTCGAACATCCTGGTCAGTCTGCACGATGGCGTGCCGGTGCCGGTGGTGATCGATTTCGGGATCGCCAAAGCCACCGAGCAACGGCTGACGGACAAGACGCTCTTTACGGCGTTCGAGCAGTTCATCGGGACACCGGCCTACATGAGTCCGGAACAGGCGGAGCTGAGCCGGTTGGACATTGACACCCGGAGCGACATTTACGCCCTTGGGGTTCTGCTTTATGAGCTGCTGACCGGAAAGACGCCGTTTGATGCGAAGACGTTGGTGGCGGCGGGTTTGGAGGAGATGCGGCGGATTATCCGGGAAGAGGAGCCGGTGCGGCCGAGCACGCGGATCACTCAGGAACGCCTGGCGTCCTCCGCGATCGCCCGAAACAAATCCACAATCCGCAATCCGCAATCCGCAATCGATCCGGATCTGGACTGGATCGTGATGAAGTGTCTGGAGAAGGACCGGACACGGCGCTACGAGACGGCCAACGGATTGGCTCAAGACATCGAGCGGCATCTGAACCATGAGCCCGTGGCTGCGCGTCCGCCGAGCACGGCGTACCGAATTCAAAAGTCCGTCCGGCGGAACAGAGTGATGGTGACTGCCGGAATGGCGGTGGCCGCGGCGTTAGTGTTGGGCGTGGTGGTGAGTACCTGGCTGGCCGTTCGAGCCAGCCGTCAGCGAGCGCGCGCGGAGGCCAACGAGTTGCTGGCCCGTCAACATGCATATGCGGCGGATATGAACCTGGCTTTCCGCAGCTTCGATGAGAACAACCTGGGCGGGGCACTGGATCTTTTGGAGCAACACGGGCCCAAGCCCAGCCAATCCGACCTGCGCGGGTGGGAATGGCGCTACCTCTGGGAGCAATGTCAGAGCGACGGGCTATTCGTGCTGGGCGAGCATTCCGATGGCGTCACGACCGTTTGTTTCGTTCCTGATGGCAAGACGCTCGCCTCGGGTAGCTATGATCGCACCGTCAGAATCTGGGACCTGGAGACGCGCCAGCCGCGGGCCACGCTGCCGCACAACGGGGCGCTCTGGGGCCTGGCCTTTTCCCCGGACGGGAAATGGTTGGCGACTTGGATCTCTCCCAAGGATGATCCAGTGAGAATCTGGGACACGAGGTCTTGGAACCTCGCCACGACTTGGACCGAGCTAAAGTTCGTGGGAAGCCTGGCGTTTTCTCCGGATGGGAAAATGCTGGCCACCGCAGGAGAGAACGGGGGCACACTCTGGGAGATCAGCACCCACCGACAGGCGGCGACTTTTCCTGCCATGTGCGGAACGATTAATACTGGCGGACAGGGCGTCGCGTTCTCTCCCACGGGCCACCTGCTGGCATACCTTCGCAGGCAAGGCGATCAACCCGCCATCGGTCTGTACGATATCCGCGCCGGCAAGGAGCTGGGCGCGATGACCGGACCTGAATTCACCATGCTTGCCTTTTCTCCTGACGACCGATTCATCGCCTCCGGAGGCTGGGACCGTACCGTCCGGTTATGGGATGTTGCGGCCCGGGAACAGATCCGAATCCTTTCTAACCATACGGCCAGGGTTAGCTCGGTGGCGTTCTCACCGGATGGCTCGACGCTCGCCACCGCGGGCGCCGACCAACGCATCCGGTTGTGGAACACCGTCAATTGGCAAGAGGCGGCTGTCCTGAAAGGCCATCGCAGTGAGATTTTCACCCTCGCGTACTCCCCGGATGGCAAGCGCCTGGCCAGCGGCGACAGGGCTGGGACTATACGCCTCTGGAGCGCGATCCCGCCCGCTGGGGAACTTGCTGTGGTTCGGAGGAGTTGGGACTTTCTCCAACTCTATCTCGGGCCGGTCGGACCAGCTGGGCCGGAGGAATACGCGTTGCTGTATGAGGACGGCAGGCTGGTCTTCTGGAGCACCCTTGGTTTACGGGAGTATGGGGCGGTTCCGGGCTTGTTCGCTCCCAGTAACACCGTGGGTGAGACGATCTCGGCCAGTGGGAGGTTGGTGGCGCAAGGTTTGAGCGACCACACGGTTCGGGTCTGGGACACGATATCCCGCGAGGAAGAAGTGCGCTTGGGTCCATTTCCCGAAACCGTTTACCCCTTGAGGTTCTCCCGGAACGGCGAGTACCTCATCACCATGGGGGAGAGCTTGCTGCACGTCTGGCGTTTCGCAACGGCACAGCCCGTAGCCTGCTGGACCAATGACCTCGGACCACTTTCAAGCCCAGCGCTGTTCTCGCCCGATGCTCGGTACATGTGCACGGGCCACGAAGATGGCAGAGCCAGCCTCTGGGCCCTGGACGGCAGTGGCCGCCGGACCCTGCTGGAGGGCCACCGAGCAGGCATCGCCGCTATTGATATTTCGACAGCGGCAGGCCTCGTCGCCACCACGAGTGACGATGCCACCGTGAGGCTATGGGACCTCAAGACGGGGAAGCCGCGGGTGATGTTGCGCGGCCAGCTTCTGCATTCAGTCGTTTTCTCGCCCGACGGCAGCCGGATGGCCGCAGGGACAGGCGAGGGACAAATTGACATCTGGGATACGACCTTATTTAGGAAACTCGCCACCTTGCGAGGAACTTATGGCTCAGTCCTTGGCTTGGCGTTTTCCCCAGACGGCAACACGCTCTCCTCTTTCACTGTCTCCCCCGGCTGGAAGGAGTATGAAGTGCGGCTTTGGCGAGGCGCTTCGCCTGATGCCCTTAAACAGGGGCAGATCAAGAGCCCGTGAATAGCCAATCCCAAACGAAAATAGAGGCGGAATCAGTCAGCCGCGGGCGGGCGGGCGGCTTTATCCTGATCGAGCTGTTGGCCGTCATCGCCATCATCGCCATCCTGGCCGGTCTGCTTCTGCCGGCCTTCAGCAAGGCCAAGGCCCAAGGAATCCAGTGCCTCAGTAATTTGAAACAACTCGGCTTGGCATGGGTGATCTACGCCGAAGACAATAACGACCGGCCAGGGCTGAACCACAGCGACGTTTTCCAGAACGCTGACCTCACCTGGGTGTGTGGTTTTATGACCCTGGACCGCGGTGATAATGGTGTGTCTCCTGGCCCGAACAATCCCGATAACAATAATACCGTCTATCTCACGAAGACCGCCGAGATGATCGATCCTCTGCCCGCCAAGACTTTCGTGATGCTCGACGAGCGCGATCACAACATGAATGACGGTTGATCAATGCATGAGCACAACGGTTGATTCTTAAGTTTCGGATTTGGGGCTGAGGCGCTACGCCTCGGCCCAGCGCGCTGAGCGAATTCACTCCCAAGAAAAGGGGCCATTGGCCCTCACGCATGGAGTGTTGCCTGGCGCCGACAAATATCGCCACCCACGACGGATGGCGCAAAAAAAGAAACAACTATGAAACCATCAAGTCTGCTCACACACGGCCCGGCGCTGCTGCTGGCCTGCGCCAGCCCCGTCTTGGGCCAACCCGTCATCCAGCCGCCGCACATCAAACCCTCCGTCGCACTGCAACATCAAGCCGTTGACCTCGGCCAACGCGCGTCGTTCACGGTCATTGCCGTTGGCGATGCGCCACTGTCATGCCAGTGGCGGCTCGACGGTCACGAACTCGCCGGTCAGACCAACCGTACTCTCTCCTTCAACGCCGCCCAACCGGCCGATGAAGGCGACTACACCGTGTTGGTCACGAACCTGGCCGGCGCGGTGACCAACCCGCCCGTCCGCCTCTGGGTCACTCCGCCTGCCTCCATGTTCATCAAAGCCAACTTTACCAACAGCCTGGGCCGGCTACCGTACTTTTACTTTCTGCCGACCAATTACGACGTCACGCACCGCTATCCGCTGTTCCTGACCTTCCACGGAGGCCCTGCTGACGAAACCACCGTCCCAGGATTTCTCGCCATCCCGGCCTTTAAGACGGGGGCTTCCTATCGACAGCAGGAGCGGGACCCGGCGATTCAGCTCTGGGCAACGCACCGCGCGGGAGATGGAGATTGGACTGACGCCTACCTGCGCCAAGCCTGCGCGCTGCTGGACCAGTTCATCCCCCAGTTCAACGTGGACACGAACCGAATCTATGTGGCCGGAGCGTCCATGGGTCTCCATGCCGCCTGGGATATGATCGCGATGAAACCAGGCTTTTTCGCTGGAGCGTTCCTCATAGCAGGCTGGCAGGGGAACCGTCCTGCCGTCTCCATCAAAGACGTCCCGGTTTGGGCATGGTGCGCGCAGGATGATGGTCTGTTGCCCGACACCCGAAACCTGGTGCGCGCCCTTCGCCTGGCTGGCGGCAATGTACGCTACACTGAGTACGTCACCGGCAAATATACCGACAGCACTGGAATTGCCTATGACGCGCACGGCGGCAGCATGCTCATGGGTGCCGCGACTCCGGTGACAATGGATTGGCTGCTCGCACAGCGACGCGGCGCGCCCTCGACGGCACAGCCGCTCCTCACCATTACCAACCCCACCGCGCAGGCCGTCTGGCGCACCGGCGCGACGAACCTCAGTCTGGCAGGCTCGGCCCTGGCCATGGATCAGGACGTGACCGGCGTTGCTTGGGAGAACGCGGCCAACAAACTGACTGGCATTGCCGAGGGTTCCAATGCCTGGACTATCACCAACTTGCCCCTCACTGCCAACCGCACCAATGTCGTCGTCGTCACGGGCACCACCACCAGTTGGGCGCCGGCCTGCGGTGGCAACACCACCTTCAACCAGACCCTGATGGTCGTTTGCTACCCAATCCAGGCGACGCTGGCCCGGCAAGGAACCGGCGCCTTGCTCGACTGGACGGGCGGCGGACCGCCCTACCGGGTACAATGCGCATCTAATCTTCCCGCGGGCAATTGGAGTGACTTTCTGAACAACGCTGTGCCACCTGTGGTGGTCCCATTGGACGGGGCGACCGGCTTCTACCGTATCACCGGCCAGTGAGCTACCTATTCTTCGGTTGGTTTTCACCATACGATTAAGGCAATGATCACCCGTGGAACATGGCCATATCACGTCCCTGGTGCTCGCGGCCTTGGCCGACACGCCCGTGGCTTTCGTGCAGCGACCACGGCAATTTGAGCGAGCAAGCGGGCAAGAAGTTCCTGCGCGGCATCCTGTTATACACGGGTTCGACGAGTGTCGCGTTCGGGCCGAATCTCCACGCCGTTCGGGTCAGCGCACTGTGGCAGCTCGAATCGGCGACGGAATCCCCCTCTGCCTGAGCCTCCGATTAGCCTTGGCGGTAAATCTCGCGACGCGACTGGTCGAGGCGCTGTTTGACCTCGTCCGTCAATTCCATCTGCTCCTCAAGGTGCTCATCAATCCAGGACCGAAGCGCTTCGATTTCTTCACGTTTCAGCCGAGGGATGGCGGCCTCGATTTCTTGGACTGTGCCCACGCACATAAAGTAATGGATTCCTACAAAAATGGAAGAGCGGAAAACCTGAACCAGGCCTCAGCGCGTATTCATGAAGGGTTTTTCACAGTTTAGGCCGCTGGCGGGTGACAAAGGCCACGGCCATGGCCAGATT
>JAKLHY010000107.1 GCA_022709905.1 Verrucomicrobiota bacterium
GTGCTCGAATACCTTCGCCGTGCCCTCGATGGCCGCCCATTCCTGCCTCAGCCAGTGAAAAGCACCTGAGCAGTTACTTTTACCCTCGCGCTTCAGCCTGATGGAAAGGTCCTGATCGCGGGCAGTTTCAGCCAGGTTAACGGGATACCGCGAAACTCCATCGCGCGCTTGAATGCCAACGGGAGCTTGGACACCACGTTTATGAGCGCCGGCGCAGGACCCAATGGCCAAGTTATGGCCGTTACGCTTCAAGCCGACGGGAAGGTGCTCATTGGCGGTTCGTTTACCGAAGTCAACGGCGTGCGCCGCGGTCGCATCGCCCGGTTGAACGCGGATGGAACCCTCGACACGACCTTCCTGGCCACAGGAACTGGATTTGCCGGGGAGGCTGATCCGATGGTGTTTGCTCTCGCGCTGCAGCCGGATGGGAAGATCCTCGCGGCGGGCCACTTTACGACGGTCAATGGCGTTGATCGATACCGTCTGGCGCGGCTTAATCCAAATGGGACAACCGATGCCAGTTTTCAATCGGACGTCGAGTGTGGCTCTGGGGGGGTGAATATAGTAGTGCAACCAGACGGCAAGATAGTAGTGAGCAGTGGCACTTACGGGATCAACAACCTTCGCGGGAATGGATTCCTCCGTGGACCTGATGGTAAAACCCGCTTTTTGGCACGGCTGAACAGCAACGGCAGCCTGGATCCGAACTACGATGCGGCTGCAGGACCCTATGGACCGGTTTGGTCGATCCAACGGCAGCCGGACGGCAAGCTGCTTGTCGGCGGCGGCTTCAGTACCTGCGGAGAGTTTTTGCGTTGGGGCATCGCCCGGTTGTTGCCCGACGGCCAGGTGGACCCGACCTTCGTCGAGGGCGGACGTCCCCTTCATTTCCCCCACGACGTTTGGGGAATCGCTCTGACGCCCGAGGGAGGCATTACGATCGCGGGCGACTTCCACGTCATGAACGGTTACCTGCGTCCTGGCGTGGCGCGACTTTACCAAGGCACGTTGCCGACCATCGTGACGCAGCCGGCGTCCCAGCGGATCGTGGTCGGCCAGCCGGTGACCTTCAGTGTGACCGCGACCAACCCCGCGCGGCTCTACTACCAGTGGCAACGCAACGGTGTGGCGCTGACCGGGGCGACTAGCGCCAGCCTGACACTGCCCAATGTGCAACCGGCTAACGGCGGTAATTACACTGTCGTGGTGAGTAACTCGACCGGCTCGGTCACCAGCCAGGTGGCCGTGCTGACGCCGGTGATCATGCCAAGCCCCGGCGCGCCGTTGCCAACCCAGATTGGCCATGCCGGATCGAATGTCGTCCTGTCGGTCTCGTTCAACGGCACACCGCCATTCAATTACCAATGGCGCTTCAACGGCGTGCCCATCCCCGGCGCAACGAATGCGACACTGACGCTGAATAATCTCGCCGACGCCAACTCCGGCAATTACTCCGTCGTCGCCAGCAACGAAGCCGGCTCGGCCACCAGCGCCCCCATCCTGGTCCAGGTCTATTACGGCTCAGGCTATGTCTACCGCTGGTTCTACCCGAATATCCCGGGCGCAAACGTGTTCGACCTGACCTCGGATCCTTCGTTCCCGACCTACCCGTCGGCCATAGAGAAACTGACGAACGGCCTGATCGGCCAAGTGAACACCGCCGATGACTATGGCAGCCTGGTTCAGGGTTACGTAATCCCACCGCTGACCGGAAACTACACGTTTTGGATCGCCGCCGATAACGCCGCCGAACTGTGGCTAAGCACGAGTGATGCGCCCGCCAACGTTCAACTCACGGCCTTCTGCCTGCTGCCCGTCGCCGTCAACGATTGGACCGCCTCCCCCGAGCAACAATCGGCGCCCATCGCACTCACTGCCGGACAACGTTACTACTTCGAAGTCGTGCACAAGGAAGGCTCGGGCAACGATCATGTGGCGGTGGGCTGGAAACGACCTGACGACTCGCTCCAACGCCCAATCCCCGCAGCCTACCTCTCGCCGCTCGTCGATCCGGTCACCACGCCCGAGATCCGGCAACACCCGCAATCGCTGGTGGTGGTCGCAGGCCGAGAGGCACGCTTTGATGTGAGCGCCGAGGGCGTGCCGCCGCTGTATTATCAGTGGCAACGCGACGGCGTGAATCTGCCGGGTAAAACCAATGCCACGCTCGTGCTCGACGATGTGCGGGTCAGCCAAAATGGCGCCTATCGGGTCATCATCACGAACAAGTTTGGCCAGGCGACCAGCGACGATGCCTCCCTGGTCGTGCACTACGCGTTGGCCTTGACCGTCCTGCCGGGCGGCATAGTAAACCGCAACCCGGACCAGCCCGATTATGCGCCCGGAACCCAAGTCACCCTCAGCGCCATGCCCCAGGCCGGGCACGTCTTCCTCGGTTGGAGCGGCGATGCCGACAGCACCAACGCATCCATCCAGGTCACGCTGGATGCCAACAAGGACATCACGGCGCTCTTTGCTCCGACTTGGACCTTGGCGGTGACGATCCCAGTGGCGGGGGGCCAAGTGATCCGCCAACCTGACCAGGCGCAATATGTCGATGGCACCTTGGTTCAGATCGAGGCCCAAGCCAACGCCGGTTTCGTCTTCACCGGCTGGAGCGGCGATACCAACACTACCGCTAATCGGGTAACCCTCATGATGGACCGGAACCGGAGCCTGCAGGCCAATTTTCAACGGGTGTTCTACCTGTCGGCGTCAGTCAGCGGTGAAGGGACCGTGACCGTCGAACCCCAGAAGGCCTACTATCTACCGGGCGAATCGGTGAGCCTCACGGCCGTCCCAGCGCCCGGCTTCGGCTTCATCGGGTGGTCGGGTGATAACACCAGCGCTGCAGCCGCGATCACGGTGACCATGAACGCGAACGCCAGCCTCACGGCGACGTTCAAACGGATCGTTAACCTGGTCGTTACCCCCACCGGCCAGGGCTCGGTGATGGTCGAACCTCAGGTGACAACCTACCTGGAAGGCGCCGTGGTCCAATTGACGGCTACCGCCTCGGCGGGTTGGCAATTCATCGAGTGGACCGGTGCCTTGACCGGCTCGCAAAATCCCGCGGCGCTGACCTTGGACACCGACAAACAGGTCGCCGCCGTATTCAAGCAACTGTTCAAGGTCACCACGGAAGTCATCGGGCGCGGCACGGTGACGGTGGTGCCGAAGCTTGAGCAATATGCCTACGGCACAACAGTAACGGTGGTGGCATCGGCGCCATCGGGCTACCGGTTCGTGAGCTGGGGCGGTGACTTGAGCGGAACGAACACGCCCGCTGCGCTCATGGTGGATGGCGATAAGCATGTGATCGCTACGTTCCTGCCTCTCTGGTCCTTGGAGGTTACGGCCTCGCCGGGGGGATCCGTAGCCAAGGAACCCGACTTAGCGAGATACGTCGATGGCACCGAGGTGCTGCTTAGCGCGGTAGCGAACGGAGGTTATGGGTTCGCCGGTTGGAGCGGCGACACCATCGCCACCACGAATATGATCGTCATCCGGATGGATACGAACAAGACGGTCCATGCCGAGTTCAAACGCGGTTGGGTGCTCACGGCGCAGGCCACCGAGGGCGGCAGCATCGAGCGGTCACCGGATCTGGCGGTCTATCCCGGCGGATCGGCCGTCACCCTGACGGCCCAGCCTGCCGCGGACTATGTGTTTGTCCAGTGGACCGGCGATGTCGTCGGCACAGCCAATCCGCGCTCCGTCACGATGGAACGTTCCATGTCTGTCACGGCGCACTTTGTGCGGGCGGAGCTCCAGCCACCGACGATTGACGCGGCTCAATTGGGGATGGTAGCCGAAGGCTTCAGGTTAACCATCAAGGGACGTGCAGGAACGACCTTGATAATTGAAACCTCGGAGGATCTGGAGCATTGGATCACTCTCCACACCCTGACCATGGATGGCACCCCGAGCATCCTGTTGGATGTCGGCGCTCCCGGCAAAGCGGCGCGGTTCTACCGGCTTAGGCAAGCGCCGTAGCCCGCGATCTCAGAATTTTCAAACAGGCGTTAACCTTGCTAGCGATTAAACGACCAGTGGTAAAAATAAATTTCGATGTCGTCCAAATTCGAGAGGGATACGCTGCCGGCTCCAGTGACGGGAATCGCCAGATGCCAACGCGTCGCCGCAACAGACCGCTCCCGGAAGACATCAATCTGGTTGACGGATGGAAGAACGTCCGGATGGGCGGGATTGCCGTCCAGGCGAGGTTCCGTGCGCGGCACTTTCAACATGGAAATGCCCGCATTGATGCCTTCGGTAAAGATCCACTGGCCCCCAACCTTCTTCCAGTGGCGCGTGCCGTAGGCCGTCATCTCCCCCAGGATTCGGTCAGGATGCTCCGGATCGCGAATGCCGCACTCGCGGTTGCGAAGGTAACTGGTTCCCCCGTAACGAAGATAGCCGCTGACGGGTTCCTGGGCGTGATTTCCTGGCAGGCGGATCTTTAGCCAACGAATCTTGTCCAAGTAATATCCGGGCTTTGTAAGATCCACGCGTCCATCGGCGAAATAGGTCGGTCCCCGGAAGAAGGATTTGTTCTCGATTTCACGCACGGTGCTGAAGTCGAGTTCGATCCAGCCATTGGTCACGAGACGGCTCAGGTGCAGGCGAAAAGCGCCGAGGGCATCGTTGGTTTGACCGGTGATTGCATCGCGGTAAAACGCCACCTGCCCGAGCTCATTGCTGCGGGGATACCCCAGGAACTGCTCCCGCACGGAAAACCAGTCAAACCGATCATCGCTGGTCGTGGACATCACACGCTCATCATCGTAGAGCTTCATCGCGGCATACATCTGGCGGAGCTCATCCGCATTGCGCAGTTTGTAAAGGTCAGCCATCCGCCAGCCATGGAGAAGACGTTCGACAGGTTCGTTCCATTTGTACTCCAGGGCTCGGGCCATGTAAAACAACCACCGTTGAGCTTCCGCAAAGGCCAGATCCGCCTTGACCATGTTCGCTTGTAGAACGAGTCGGTGCACGGGATCGGCAAAGTAGCGGCGTGTGAGATTCTGGTCTTTCTCCTGGAGGTTCCGTTCCAGTTGGCTCTTTTCGCGATACAAGTCCTGGAGGCGGTTGACCTCCTTGCGCAGCTGCAATGCCGCCGACAGCGAATCGACGGCCAGCGTGTTCATCTGCAACAGGAGAATTTTGACGGTGGCTTTGGCTTCGATCCCGGTGATTTCGGCGCTCTGAAAGGCGGTCAGTCGTTCCTTTTGCGCTTCAAGAACGCCCTTGCCGATCTCGGCGGCGTATTGAACCATGGCATTAGCGCCGTGGCCCGCTGTCCCCCAGAGATTGAGGGTGCCGGCAGACTCCGCCTCCTCGGCCAGCTCGTTGGCCGCGGCCTGCGCGCCATTGATCAATCCGATCCATTCCGTAATCGCCGCTTGCTTGTCACCGTATTTTACATACACGTTGGAGATGCTGGCCGCCTTCTCGAGTTCGATACTCGTCTGTTCGTTGACATTGGCGATCTCAACCTGGTTCTTCCGGATCTGCAATCGGGCGGCTTCGACGCTCAGGGTCTGCTGGTCCAAATCACTTCCCGGCGCGCCCTGGGAAACCGTGGCGTAAAGCGGATCATACGGGAAATATCCAACGATATCCCGCAAGCGGTCGTAATACGTGATGCTGGAACCTGCGAACTGATCGGCCAGATCATCTTCAAACCCGCGGTACTTCTCATAAGACGCTCTCGCGTCGGCGAGGGTGTTCCTGGCCAAACCCAGGGCGCTGTTGGTGTCGTTCAGGTGGACAAGGAACGCGTCGTAAGTATCGGCTCGGGGTTCTTCGCCCGCAAAGGCGCCTTGCACCAGCACCAGAAAGTCGGGCTCGAATCCGAGGGGATTCAGCGCGCTACGCTGGAGTTGTCTCAGGCCCTCGAGTTCATACAGGCTGGCGCTCACCCCCGCCATGGCGGTTGCCAGACCGGAATGAGCGAGAGATCCCTCGTTCTCGTTGAGGGCTGGAAACGCGGTCCTAAACACCTGCGCATGAAGAATGAGGCTGCGCTCGGCTTCAGCCATCAGCGCCTCGGCCTGCTCCCCATCACCCGGCGCATTCCGAAGCAACCACAGCCGGGCCAGAGCGGTCGCGATACGTCCTTGATCGCTCAAAAGTTCATAAAGCAACACCAGGTCTTTGTACCCAGCAAACAACGGACTGGTGTCTTCCGTGACACAGACCAACCCGCCCTTGTCAATGTAGAGGGCGGCTTCCAGACCTCGAGTCGGAACCTGTTCCTGGAAGATCCGGTAGCCGAGCGGTGTTGGATTTCCGTCCGCAACACCGAGGGTGTTTGTCAATAACACGCTGTAGGTGGCGAGGGCGGTTCGGTTTGACTGGAGGGCGCCGATATACGCTGGAATCTCATTATCAATGATGAAGCCGCCCGCCGGGGCGGGATCGGCCACGGGTTCGCCGAAATGAGCGCGTTCCGCCTTTTCCAGGGCTGCCCGGGCAAAAAGAACCTCGGCCACCGTTCGGTCGTAGTAGATGTCCAGCAGCAGGTTGCGGAGCAAGAGGCTGGCGGGTCGATTTGTCAAGCCGCGTCGGAGCTCGGCTTCAGCCATTCGTGATAGCTCACGATCCTCACTCCGGTAGGAATTCGCAAAGAACGCCAGGTTCGTTAAGGTAGCCAGTTGGGCTCGAACACCACTATGGTCATTGGTGTACAGCATGTGCTTGTAACGGAAGGCCGCTGTCCCCTTTTTGTCCTGAGGCGCATCAGGCCAATAGAGCATCTGCTTGACGTAACCGGCAAGGGCGGTTTCGTCAGTGTAATTGACCGTCTGGCCAAGGGCGCCATCGGACAAGAGGAGCCCCAAGAAACAGAGGCACGCATAGAGCACGGTTTTCATGGTCAGATCTCCTTTCTTGCTAGGGCGCGAGGCCAAGAGACACATCACGGGTCGATGGAATCGCCGGCGGTTTCAACAGCAGAAAAGTCCCGGAAAATTCGCTATCCAAATAAGGCCGGCCCGGCACAACACTCACCCAGGTGGCGGCTCCGCTGATCCGTGTGGAACCGACGTTGGTCTGACCCGGCACATTCATCGCATCCAACCGGAGATCCAGATGGTGCGGGGCACTGAAGAGCGGGCTTTCTGCCAAGGGCGGCAACGGAATCCTGGCCGCCACGGCGCTGAAATGATCTTTCGTGACGAGGATCTGGACCAGCGCGTTTGTGGGGAAGAAACCATTTCCCTCGCTATGGATTTGACCATGAAAGTTACCGTCGGTTTGTTGAATCCGAAGCGTGAATCCGACGATCGTGTTCGTATTTTGCTGCAGCGTCACCTCCTTGAAGCCACCGCCCGATCGGTTGGTCAACGAGGCTGTGACCATCCCCGACAGCCCGTTCGAGAGGATTAATGTGCCCTGCCAATCGGCGTCGTTCTCTTCAATGATGACGCTGTTTTGCGTCGTTCCGGCAAGCGCGTAATCCAAACTGGGCTCCAGCCGCACGATGAGAGAGCGCAAGGGATCGAGGAGGGCATTGTCGGTTGCGGGGATGGGAAGGACGGCGGTCGTTCCGTTCACCTGAATGGTGCCTTGGCTGGTGCCAGCCGAATCGGTCCAGGTGTAGCTTACCGGCCCCACATAAGGGCCATTGAAAAGGACCACCGGACCGGAGACATTCGCTCCTTCGTCCAGGACCAGGGTTCTCTCGGCAAGACTGGCCGACAAGAGCTGGAATCCTTTGACCCGGTAATATCCCTGTTCCCGCTGCCAAGGTCCTGTGTCCACCTCAAAGACACCGCCGCCCAGCGCGGTAATGTTCGTGGCCGTAATCCAGCCGTTGGTCGGAGACAAATCGGGGCGATATTCCACCACATAATTTGCTGAGCCGCTGCCGTTGTCCAGCAGGCGGAACTGCCAGGCCTCGGCCGATACCCGGTGCGCGTTGGTCAGGAAGAGAGGTGAATGGTCGAGCTGAGGCACGACGCTCAGGTTGAGCGTGCGGCTGGCCGTGCTCGCGTTGTCGCTGACTGTCACCGTCAGGATGGCTGAACCGGAGTACCGGGGATCGGGCGTGAGAATTAAGCTGCGTGTGCCGCCGTCGCCCCCAACGGGAACGTTCGGGAAGAGCATCGGATTGTTGCAGCGCGTCCGAACAACGAGCTGGCTCGGCGGAGTGTCGGGATCCGACACCGAGAATACGACCGAGGTGCTGCCCCCCTGCGGCAGCGTGATCTGGGACAGGATTGATAAGATCGGCGGAGCCGTGGACGGTCCCGGCAGCGTGAATGTCATATCCGCTCCATCCGTCCGGCCCACGGCGTTCGAGGCCACCACCCGGCAATGATAGGTCATCCAAGGCAGCAGGCCAGCAGCCGGGAGGCTCAAGGACACAACACTCGTTCCACTGCCAAGATGGTTCGTAGCCGTCGAGGTTCCGTATTTTGAAGTCAGGCCATATTCAAACCAGGCAAGGGTATCCCGCTCCCGAGGATTGACTGTGCCATGCAACATTGCCCCCGTGGCATGGATATCGGTCGCGGCCGAAGTGGCTACGACCGGCCTGTAGACTCCGAACCGGACCTCGGGCGCGAAGGGGGAACCCGCGAAGGCCCCGTCGATAGCCTGGACACTCCAGTAATACTCACCTTCAGGCAGGTGAGCGAGCAACGCCGTCAAGCCCTGCTGGGCATTGCCCAGGGCGGGCACCCGACGGTAACCATGGGCCGCAGCGTGCGGAGCGACAACATCCCAACCTCCGGGCGCAGTCCCCACTCGCACATTGTAGGAAAGGCCACTGGCGGGCGTTTGCGCGTCAGCGGCCGCATTCCATGCCAGGATGATTTCGTGGCCTACCGCGGTTGCGGTCAAGCCCGTCGGAGCCGTGGGCGGTGTATTGGCCGCCGGGCTCGTGTTTCGCCACACCTCGGAAACTCGTCCGTTGCCCGGACCGTTGCCGGTCAGCAGGATGTCGAGGCGCCCGTCGTTGTCATAATCGCCCCAGGCGACCGAGCTTTGGCAGACTCCCGGCAATTCGCTCATGACAAAGCCACTCTCCGTATTTCGCCACACTTGAGCGACGATGCCCGACCCCATCGTCGCTCCGGTGAGCAGGATGTCCAATCGACCATCGTTGTCATAATCGCCCCAGGCCGCGAAACTCGCGTAAGCTCCCGGCAAACCGGCGTTGATGTTCACGAAGCCCGCGCCCGTGTTCCGCCAAACTTCGGTATAGAAATGCGAACGGTTGTCCCACCCGGTCAGGAGAATGTCCAGGCGGCCGTCATTGTCATAATCGCCCCAGGCGACCTCGCCATCATACACTCCGGTTAGTCCGGCGTGGATGTCAGCAAAGGTCCCGTTTCCCTGGTTTCGCCAGACCTGGGTGACGTAGTCGGTTGAACCGGGATATGAACCAGCATAGCCCGCCAGCAAGATGTCGAGGCGCCCATCATTGTCGTAATCGCCCCAGGCGGCCGGGCCCGCCACTCCGGTCAGCCCGGCATGGATATCCGTGAAGGTCCCGTCCCCATTGTTCCGCCACACTTGGGTGACCGGGCCTGAAGTCGCCACACCCGTCAGCAGGATGTCCAATCGGCCATCATTGTCGAAGTCTCCCCAGGATGTTGTATGATGCGCCTCCGTCAAGCCGGCGTGGATGTCGGTAAACGTCCCGTTTCCCTGGTTTCGCCAGACTTGGGCGAACCGGCCTGGCGCCGTGTAGCCCGCCAGCAGAATGTCCAGAAATCCATTATTGTCATAATCCCCCCAGGCCGTCGAAGCCATGTACCCCCCCGGCAATCCGGCGCCGATATCTATGAAAGTCCCGTCTTTTTTGTTTTTCCAGACCTGGGCGATTGGCTTGAAAGGCGCATCCATCCCCATCAACAGAATATCCAGCCAGCCATCATTGTCGTAATCGCCCCAACTGGCTGAACTGCCATCTCCGACTTTGGGTAAGTTGGCATTAATATTGACGAAAAACGGTATCGTGGAATGCGTCCAGACCGGACCGTTGACCAGGGTACCATACTTGCGGTTCACCGATGCGTCCCGAGCAACAGTCCCGCTGGTTTCATCGAATTTCCAATTGGCCACCAGATGAGGCTCTGTGCCGGTCAATGGATGGGTCATGCCGTTGCGAATCTGCTCGGCGGTGCGAGCCACGTTCCAGATGCGCAGGTCGTCAAACAAAGCGTTGGCATATTGATCGGCTGTCCAGTTGCTGCGTCCAATAAAATTGCTGGTTCGGTTGACGGTATTCGGAGCCACAGATGGACTGGAAGCCATCGGCACACCATTCACGTAAAGCGTGGCCGTCCCGCTCTTGAGCGTGACGGCCAGATGCACCCACTGGAGCAGCGGAATCGCCGTCATCCGGAGAGAAGTCTTACAGACGGAGCCCTGGTATACCTGGAAGATCGGCTGGCCGCCATATCCTTCGCTTAACGCGAATAAGACATTGTCCGCAGATGGACCATTGCCAAAATCGATCACACGGGACCAATTGTTATAGCTCCGCTCATAAACCCAAACCTCGATCGTAAACTCGCTCCCAAACCAGATGCCTGCCGGCACAACGACATGATCATCCTTCCCATCAAGCGACAGGGCGTTGCCCCCGCCGGCCTGCGCCAGGGCGCCGCAGAGGGTGGCGAGGAGCACAACTCCGGCTGCGACAACAATACCGCAGGCGGGAATTGTGGTGTGCAGGATAGCGAATCGCGAGTGTTGTTTTGTTTTCATAAGCCCATAGCCTTCCAAATGAATTGAACCGAGCCACCCTCCGCTTAGGGTCCGTGCAAAAATAACTTCCGATTTTGGCGGGAGCGCCGCCGGGTCAGATGCTAGGCGCGTGGGCGGGAGTGTATCCTCGGTGATACTCGACCGTCCACGCAACAACGCAGATGACCCGGCGCCGCCCCGCCCCGGAGGGCTGCGAGGCTTTGGCTCGCTGGCTTCGTTACTCCTCGGTCAGAGACCGCTGCGGGTATCTTCCCTCGTCGAGCCTCGCCAGCGAGCCAAATCCTCAGCAGCAAAATCGGAATTTATTTTTGCACGGACCCTTAGCCTCACACCGGCACATCCCTCCCACCCAGTGATTCCATGGAAAAGACTGTCCAATGAGTGATCAGGCTTTCAACATGAATGCCCCGAGTGCTTCGCCGTCTGACGATATCGAACCCTTTGCTGTTCCGGATGATGTGGGTGGCTACACGACCCTTTGCAGGGTCCCCGAGGATTCTTGTCTCCTCGGATTCACGACTCCGGCCTCACCTTACTCACACACTGGAAAATGTCACGAACAATCCCTGGAACGTTTTGCTCGCTTCCCCGCCTTTCATCCCAATCCAAGCTCATCTTCCGGGCCGGGCCCTCCTCGAACGGCGGCTTGTGAAATCACTTTTTTCTTTCGGCGAAGGGCAGTTTTTCTTATCCATAATACCGCCATGTCCAACCATCCAGAGCCTCCCGATGATCACCTTCCGGTGTCCGATTCAAATCGATGGAGCCGCAAAACACGACGAAGGATTCTCATTTCATCGTTCGTTGTGCTGGGCCATCTGCTGGGATTTCTATCCTCCGTCAATGCCATCATGACGGCACGGACAGCTCAGGGCGCTGTGGCCTGGGCGGTCTCATTGAATACCTTTCCCTATCTGGCCGTGCCGGCCTACTGGATCTTTGGCCGCAGCAAATTCCAGGGCTATGTGATTGCGCGCCGCGCCGAACTGGCTCAGGTCCAGCCTATGGCAAGCGAGTTTGTCACCAATCTGATCGCGCGGAATTTGATTGCGTACCCCGATCGGAAGGGTCCCCTGCTCGTGGAACGGCTATCCAAGCTGCCCTTCACCCAGGGCAATGACGCCGAACTGCTGGTGGATGGCGACGCCACATTTCGTTCGATCTTCGAAGGGATCTCCCGGGCCACCAACTATGTGCTGGTCCAGTTTTACATCATCCGCGACGACGGCGTCGGCCGCGAGTTAAAGTCGCGTTTGTCGGATCGGGCCAAAGCGGGCGTTCGATGCTTTGTGTTGTATGATGAAATCGGCAGCAAATTGCCCCGCGCTTACCTCCAGGAATTGACGAATGCCGGCGTGCGCGCCCTGCCCTTCAACAGCACCCAAGGCAAGGCCAATCGTTTCCAGCTCAACTTCCGGAACCACCGAAAGATTGTCGTGGTGGATGGACAGGAGGCGTGGGTGGGCGGATTGAACATCGGCGACGAATACCGGGGGCTGGATCCCAAATTCGGCTACTGGCGCGACACTCACCTGCGCCTCAGCGGTCCGATCGTGCCGTGTGTCCAGGTCGCTTTTCTCGAGGATTGGCAGTGGGCATCCCATGAACTTCTCCGGGGATTGAACTGGGATCCCCGCCCGGCCGCTTCGGGCATTTCCAGGGCCATGGCGTGCCTTCCCTCGGGCCCGGCCGATCCGCTGGAAACCTGCACCCTGTTTTTCCTTCAGACCATTAACCTGGCGCAAAAACGCCTTTGGATTGCCAGCCCTTACTTTGTCCCTGATGAACAGTTTATCAGCGGCCTCCAACTGGCGGCCCTCCGGGGCGTGGACGTTCGGATCCTCATTCCGGATAAAACTGACAATCCCCTGGTGCAGTTTTCCGCTTGGTCCTACGTGAAGAATCTGGAGTTGGCTGGAATCAAAGTCTATCGCTATACAAATGGTTTCATGCACCACAAAATCCTGCTGGGCGACGATCAATACTGTACCATCGGCACCGCGAATTTCGACAACCGCTCATTCCGATTGAACTTCGAAATCACCATGGCGGCGGCCGATACCAATCTCGCCCTTCAAGTGGCCTCCATGTTGGAGAAAGACTTCGACCATGCCCGGCCGGCTACGACCGAAGAACTCCTCGCCCGCGGCTTCTGGTATCGTTTCGCCGTTCAGGCTGCGCGCCTGACCGCGCCCATCCAATAAAAACGTGAGAGAAATGGCCAAGGCCGATCTCAGATCGGGTGGCAGACCTCATCCTGGTGAGGCTTCTGTGCATACCGGCAAGTCCTTCACCAAGAACCGCCAAGCAACTCTCCTCAGATCGCAAGAGGCGTTGGAAAACCGGGATTCCAAGATTCACCAGTCTCACGATCTGCCATACAAATCATCGGCACATTTCCCTCGCGTGCCAATGACTTATGGCAGCCAAGAAACCCATCATTGACACCCTTAACCGGCAACTCCGGGCGGGGATTTCGGACGATAAACTGGTCGAACTGGCTATGGCTCTGCGGGATGATGACCGCCTCTGCATCATCCACGAGGAGGAGCAAACCCAGGAACCGCAGATCATTTGTTCCATGGGGCTGGCTGAGGTCAAAAGAGGTTGAATCGTTATGCAGTTAGTTTATTTGGATGAATCGGGAAATTCGGGTAACAACTTACAGGAAACGCAACAACCGATTTTTGTCACTATTATTAATCGTGCAAAAGCAAACGAACTGGATACTTCGCTTCTGTGATATCAAAATTCGGATGGGAAAGGACTCGGCAATGGATGAAGCGGAATAAAGTCGCACAAGTGCTTATGAGCATCGCCATCCTCGGATGGGGTTCATTGATCTGGAATCCGCGTGACCTGCCCATCACCGGCGACTGGCAGGGCGACGGCCCGGTGCTCCCCATCGAGTTCACCCGCATCTCGGACAATGGCAGGCTAACGTTGGTCATAGACGAACGGCACGGGGTGGACGTTCCCACTCTCGACGATTGCGGACGCAGTTCTGCCTTCATCCAGCCTGAAAGGCTGTTCCATTTTTCGGTCAGCCCATCCCATCAGGAGGCGGTGCGACGCTATATTCTTAAACAGGAGGATCATCACCGAAACTTGGACTTCAAAACCGAATTGCTCCGGGTGCTGGAGAAATACCAGGCGCAATATGATGAGAGGTATTTATGGGATTGACACACTTTTGTGCCACCCTTTCAGGGTGGTTTATGTTTCGGATGATCTGTTCCAGGGGCGTTGCCCCTGGCTATCGAGTAGCACCCCTTCGGGGTGAGTTTGGGCCATGTCCAGATGGTCTGGAGGGCCCTCGGTCGCCGGTTCAAGGACAGGATTAACGTGCCGTTCTCGCCCGCCGATAGCGAAGACCCAACAGAAGCCGAGGATGCGGAGTGTCTTAATGACGACGAACCAGACAAAAACCGGTACCCGTGGGAGGACGTTGACAAAGCCCGGCACAACCCGCGGCTACAACGGAAGCACCCACCGGGCGAGGCAGACAAATATCGTGTTATGGCCAAGCCCTGTCCGAAGTGCGGCAAGGCCAGCGGGGAGTTGGCGTGGTTCTATTTTGAAAGTCCCAAGTGGACATGGGAAAACCTGTGCGGTCGCGCCGGTTGGATGACCGTGTGCGACGCCTGCCACATGCAGGTGGACTTCTTCTTGGAGGTCATGAGCTGACACCATGAATGCGATATGATTGGCTTTTGCGACAGAGGAAAGTGGCCCTGTTTTGCTCCACCCGCTGCCCCGGCGAACTGGAGGCCCTCCGCGACGCAGTGCAACAAGGAGGTAAATCCCTTGTTGATGTCGAAGGTGACTTGGGAATATGGGCGGAGGAACCAACATAGTGAGCTCCAGGGAAAGCGCGCGTCCATTCCGTCACTCCCGATCAATTCCGGCTGCTTGCCCTGGGAGGTCAAAGGGCATAACGTGGAGCGCCTGATTAGGGTGTGATTATGAATCTGGTTTGCCACTACGGGGCCACGGCCCGCCGAGCCGGGATGGGAGCGCTGTGCGGGCTCATGCTTGCGCTTACGCTCGGCTGTGGTCCATCCAACCGCCTGGCCGAAGATGTGCTGGCGGCCTACCGGGAGGACATTGCAGCCGGCGCAATCGAGGTCCTGCATCCGTTTGACGAGGCCGTGTTTCCGCCGGATCTGGCGCCAACGATCTTTTGGTGGGAAGACACCCAACCCGGGGTCAATGCCTGGCTGGTCATGTTCCCAGCCTCGGATTCCATGTCGCGAAAAGGTTATGTCAGCCGGGAGAAGAAATGGCGTCCCCCCCTCGAGGTGTGGAATACCTTTAAGCGTCAATCGCAGGAGAAACCGGTGCCTGTCACGATCGTGGGATTCAATGACCGCGAGCCGGGCAAGATCTTGTCCAAGGCCCGTTTAACCTTGAGGACGGCGCGGGAGGAGGTGGGCGCGCCGATTTTCTATCGCGAGGTCCACTTGCCGTTCATTAACGCGGTGCGGGATCCCTCGCAGATCCGGTGGCGATTCGGTTTGGTAAGTTCGGCGGAGCGTCCGCGGGTGGTCCTGGAGAAAATGCCTGTGTGCGGCAATTGCCATTCCTTTTCGCGCGATGGCGCCTGGCTGGGAATGGACGTGGATTATGCGAACAACAAGGGATCTTATGTGATCACGCGAGTGGGGCGGGAGATGGAATTGGCACCGCGGGACATCCTGACATGGGACGACTATCGCAAGGAAGATGGAGAACTGACCTTCGGGTTGCTCTCGCAGATCTCGCCGGACGGGCGTTATGCGATCAGCACCGTCAAGGACAAATCGGTTTTTGTGGCGACGCCGGGCCTCGAGTTTTCCCAGTTGTTTTTCCCGATCAAAGGCATTCTCGTTTGCTACCAAAGAGACACCCGGGCTTTCCACGCCCTGCCAGGCGCGGACGATCCCCGATATGTCCAGAGCAATCCAACCTGGAGCCCGGACGGCCGGGAGATCCTCTTCGCCCGCGCCGAGGCCTACAATTTGCGCAGTCAAACCGGCCGCGATAAGATTGTCCTTTCGCTCGAGGACTGCGAGGAATTCGTCAAGGAAGGAAAACCGTTCAAGTTCGATCTCTATCGGATTCCGTTCAACGAAGGCCGCGGCGGTAAGCCGGAGCCGCTCCGGGGAGCCTCGGGCGACGGCCGCAGCAACTTCTTCCCCAAGTATTCTCCGGATGGCCGATGGATCGTGTTCTGCAAGGCGAGCAACTACATGCTGCTGCAGCCGGACAGCGAGCTTTACATCATCCCCGCCGCCGGGGGCGAACCCCGACGGTTGCGCGCCAACACCCGCCGCATGAATTCCTGGCATAGCTGGTCTCCCAACGGCCACTGGCTGGTGTTCTCCTCCAAACATTTCGGTCCTTACACGCAACTTTTTCTGACCCGGATCGATTCGGAGGGCCAAAGCACTCCTCCGGTGTGGCTGGACCAGTTTACCGCCGCCGATCGGGCCGCCAACATCCCGGAATTCGTCGCCGTGGACAGTCCGGGCATCGAGACCATCACCGAACGTTTTCTCGACGATGTCTCCTTCCTGCGGGTGGCCTATGCCCTGGATAAATCGGGCGACGCCGACGGAGCGATCCGCGAATACAGCAAGGTGTTGAAACTCAATCCCCGGAGCTCGGATGCGCACCAGCGGCTGGGATACCTCATCGCGAATGTCAGAAAGAATCTCCCCGAAGGCCTTCAACATACCCAAGAGGCCCTGCGGCTCAATCCTGACAATGCCCGGGCTCATTACGACCTGGCGATGACCTTGATGCACCAGGAAGAAAACGAAAAGGCGGTCGAGCATTTCCAGTCGGCTTTGCGTTTGTTGCCGGACGGCGGCGAGAAACCTTACTTGCCGTCGGCCATGCGATTTCACCTTGGGCTGGCCCTGCTTTACCTGGGCCGATTCGGGGAAAGCGAACCGTATTTTTCACAAGCCGTTTCCCTCGAGAACAACAACGCCGAAATTCATTATTTCCTGGCGTTGTCGCAGGCGCATCAAGGCAAGATCCCCGAACCGGCCGGTCACTACGCCCAGGCGGTCAAACTGGATCCGACCATTGATCGCCTGCCTGAATTGCCCGACCTGCTCGGCATTAATTGCAGCCAAGCCGGCCAGTTCCGTGACGCCCTGAATTGGGCGGCCCAAGCGCTAAAAATCGCCCAGGCCAGCGGCAACCAGGACATGATCGACGCCATCAACGCCCGGATCAGGCTTTACGAACAAAACCAGCCGTTCCAACTCACCGAATAATCGGGCAAACCCCTGCCGGGCTTACAACAGCAACGGATCCGGCAACCGTGGTTCGATGCAGCTCGGATCGGAAGTTCCTTTTTAAAGACATAGCGATTTCGCACGTAACCTACTCATTTCAATCGCTTTGGCCTGGACTGA
>JAKLHY010000108.1 GCA_022709905.1 Verrucomicrobiota bacterium
ATATCACGCAATCATGCGGATAAAACCCTGTCTGGGCGCTAGATCCATCCCAAATTTATCGCCAAAATGTCAGTTAGATACGGATAAAACTATGATTCCAGACTTTACAGCATCACCAACCCAGCAAAGGTATACCAGACCACTTTATGGTAATTCCGGCCAATTCACATTGTCCGTAAATGTCACTGTTCCGTTTCTTTCCACAGTTATGCCTCTTGAGCGTGTTATTAATGAACTTAAGACACATGAACAGGTTGCGCCGTCACTAGATCAAAAGTACAATTTAAAGGAGCTCTTTCAAAGGGAAATTGACAGGGATCGAGTCAAGAACCAACTCGTTGACGGATACCTCCGCAATCCCCGCAAACTAAAGTTCTTCAATAGTATCACGGTAGCATTGCTTCCCCGTTCCAAGGATGGCACCATTGAGCCTGAGTTCCAAGACTATGAAAACAACGATCCGATTGTCCCGCATGATTCAAACGACAAATTTGACGCTGCATTCAAGGACTTGGACCGGACTGTTTTTGGAGGTGTCCAGTTCGTTAAAAGTCCTAGTGGAGTCGCTCGGTTACGCTGGGACTTAGAACGAGTAGACGCAGTCACCGTTGATGGACAACACAGATTGATGGCCTTGCAACGATGGTTCGATGACAACAAGAATAAGTCACTTGAGGAGCACGAACGAGCAACTGGTATTCCAGTGATATTTCTTCTTCTCGACAAGAGAGCGGGATTCAGCAGTATTGATCACAGCACAACTGCCGCTATCAAGTCGATTGCACGCGAAATCTTCACTGACCTCAACAAGAACGCCCGCCAAGTCGACAAAGCTACAGAAATAATTCTCGATGATCGCAGTTTGACGGCATTGTGCGTCCGACAACTAATAACCGAACAAACGGCGACCGATGATATAGAATTACTACCGCTTTCTTTGATTAGATGGCGTGATCCTAATCATCGCTTTGACCGTGATTATTACCTAAATTCATTGATGCATTTGCACTTAATGCTCAGCGATATCTTTGGAATAGAGCCACCGAAAGACCCGGTTGATGCAGACAAAGTCAAGGAATTCATCAAATGCCTCAATCGAATGTTTGGTCTCCCAAAAAACAACAACGAACTTGTTTGCGGAAGCACCACGTTAATGCAGTATTATGTCGATAAATACTTGGACGATTCCGATGAAGCAGTGATTCCACTCAGCGAATTACCAACAGCATTCCTTGATTGTGCTGTACTCGGCTTCAAGGAGCGCTTTCGTCCTTGGATTTTAAAAGTAATACGAGACTTTGCTCCTTACCGAAAAGTGCTGTCCTACGCTCGTAACCGAGAGTTAATTACTGGCGTCTTCGCTCAATACCTGTCGCAGCCCTCCGGTCATAAGAAGGAACTCGAGAAGACATTAGAGCAACAGTTCGGGCCAGGGTGGAGAACAGATGTTGTCGAGCAGCATGAGGCAGAGATTCTTGCAATTAAGGGCAATGATCCTGACACCGAGGAATGGGCATTCAAGTCAATATTTCAAAAGGCCTTGGTAAAGCTGGCCAAGTTTGTGGCATATGACAATTTGGCTTCAAGGGAAACGTTTGGAACGGTAGACGACATCTTGGATGTCTTGGGAAATATTTATGAAAAAGGTGGACTGCGGGTCCGCGTAGGTCTTTCAGGCCACAAATTCAAGTTGTGGACTTTTATAGCGCTTAATCCGATGAGTGGAAACATAAAGGTGAGCACGCGAGTAGAAGCGAACATTCTGTCTCTATTGAAGATCTGGTATATGGGAATTCGCTACGCGAAGAATTGCGGCAAGATGTTGGTGCCCGAGAATTCACAATGTGGTGGACAAATGTCCACAAAGGAATGCCTTGCGGAGTTGTACCGAAAGAGCATGGTTCCCGAATGGCCGCTTTATGATGACATAGAAAGAATTGAGGAATTATTTCTCACGAGGCCGGACCTTCTGCTTAATAAGGAGCTCGCTGACATTGATGAAAAAGAGAGGCGCCAAGCCGCTAACGAACGCATGTTGGCCGTTTTCTCTGCTGGCTGGTTAGGAGGCTCGCAACCTCCGGTGAAAAACGAAACACCTCAAGGTGACATTTGATAGCGCATGCCCGTCCTCGATCTTGCCCCTCAGCTTCGCATCAGCTATCGCTCCGGTCGCGATGACTTGGTCCGCGATTTCTACGTCCCGTGTCTGGAGCGGGCGGTCCTGTATCGGCGTGCCGTCGGTTATTTCACCAGTTCGGGACTTGCATATGCGGCGCGGGGGGTGGCCAGCCTGGTTCAGCGCAAGGGCCAGATGCGGTTGGTCGCATCTCCTTATCTCGAAGACGGCGACCTGGAAGCTCTCAGGCGCGCGTCGGACCGTCCAGACGAGGTCCTCCGCTGTGTCGTCCTCCGCAGCCTGGGCGAAATCGAGGATTACCTCGTTCGCGAGCGGCTCAACGCCCTGGCCTGGCTGATCGCCGAAGGCGCTCTAGAAGTCCGACTTGCACTCCGCTTGGACAACGAGGGTCACGTCGCTTGCGGCCTCTATCACGAGAAGGTAGGTATCTTCACGGACGAGGAAGGCAATCATGTAGCCTTTGCCGGTTCCGCCAACGAAACCGTCGGCGGCTTGGTCGAGAACTTCGAGAGTATCAAGGTCTTCTGGTCTTGGGATGATCCCCAGGGGCGCGTGGCGGAGGAGATCAGCAACTTTGAGGCCCTTTGGACCAACCAGACTCCAGGCCTGCGAGTTCTCGATTTCACACGCATCTCGCACGATCTCCTCCGCAAGTACCAATTGACCCAACACCCCCAACTCGAAGAGCGACCGCGCCGCGACTATCGCGTCGAGCTTGCGCCGGTGGCGCCTGGAACCATCCCCGCCAGCCTCACTCCGCGCGAATACCAGAAGGAAGCCATGCGGGCCTGGCTCGCGGCGCAGGGTCGCGGCATTCTCGCGATGGCCACGGGCGCCGGCAAAACCCTCACCGCCCTCTACCTGGCGTGCAAGCTCCTGGAGAAGACCGAGAATCGGCCTATGGTCATCCTCGTGGTCTGCCCGTTCCTCAACCTCGCGTATCAATGGATTCGCGAGATGGGCCGGTTTGGGATCGCGCCGGTTCAATGCTTCGAGAGCCGCGCACTCTGGGAGCCGGATCTTCAGGAGGCCTACCAGAAACTGGCTGCAGGCCTCACCCCCGTGGTCGGCGTCGTCGTCACCAACAAGACCTTCCTTTCCGCCTCGTTCCAATCCGCGCTCAAACCCGCTCTGGCGGTCCATCTCCTCATCGCGGACGAAGTCCACAATCTCGGCGCACCCCGGCTCAAGGAACTTCTGCCGCAGATGGTCAGATTGCGCCTTGGCCTCTCGGCCACACCCGAGCGACACCGGGACGCTGAGGGCAGCAAAGCCATCTTCGACTACTTCGGCGATCCTGTTTACGAATTCAATATTGCTAACGCGATTCGGCAACAGGTCCTGGTGCCGTACCTTTACCACCCGGTTCTGGTGGTGCTCACGGACGAAGAAACGGTCGAGTACATCGAGCTCACCGACCGTATTCTCCGACTCTTCCCCAAAAACGACGATGACGGAATGTCGGACGCGCTTAAACTCCTCCTCATTAAACGCGCTCGACTGCTCGCCTCGGCGGCGAACAAGCTTCCAGCACTGCGGCAGATTGTCCAGAGACAGAAGGAGCCCTTGGAGCGCGCTATTGTTTACTGCGGTGACGGCTCTGTTGAGTGCCCGCTCACGGACGAACTCGAGAGGCAGATTATCGTGGTCACGCGAATCTTGGGCGACGAGTTGGGTCTCCGGGTGCGCCGCTTCACCTGCGAGGAGTCGGGTGAGGAACGCGAGGAAATCATCACCGCTCTCAAGAACCGAGATCTCAACGCGGTCGTGGCGATCCGCTGCTTGACGAAGGCATCGACATTCCAGACGCAAGGATCGGATTCCTACTCGCAAGTTCGACGAATCCACGCCAGTTCATACAGCGGCGGGGCCGCCTCTTACGACGTTCCGATGACACCGGCAAACGGCGGGCTGTCATCTACGACTTCATCGTCGAGCCTCCTGATCTTGGAGGAAGAATGGACGACGACCGATTCAATCTCGAACGCCGGTTCTTCCAGCGTGAGCTGGAGAGGATCGTCGAATTCTGTGCCTCGGCCGAAAATGGGCCCGCCGCCATTCACCAACTTGAATCTTTACGCCGCAAATATAACGTGTTAGCCCATATCCAATGACTGCCGTAAAACAAACCGCTGCTGAAACCAAGTCCCGGGAGGAGTTCATGAAGGCCCCGGAGCATATCCGCGAACTCATCAAAGCCGTACTCCAGGAAGAGCGCCAGGTGATGCACATGCGCACCCGGCCTGACATCCACAAGAACATTCTCCAGCACGTCAAACGTCTCGTCCCATGATCCTAGAAAAATTGGTCCTCGAGAATTTCCGACAATTCCGCGGTCGCCAGGAAATCTTATTCTCCACTATCAAGGATCGCAATGTTACCCTGGTCCACGCCGAAAATGGCTTCGGCAAGACCGCCATGCTTAATGCGCTGCTCTGGGGCTTCTATGGTCATGAGGGTCTCACTGAAGACCTCCCGAAAAAGGAAAACATCATCCACGAAGGCACCGCCGCCCGCTCGCGGCATGCCACCAGCACTTCCGCGAAGGTCACGATCTGGTTCAGCCACGACCACGAGCGCTACCGCCTGGAGCGCGAACTGACCCTTGAACAGCAGAAACTCGACGCCAAAAAGACCGACCTCACCCTGGAATTGAGCATGGACGGCATGGTTCAGCCCGTACAGTTCGCCCAGAAAAAAATTCTTACCCTGATGCCCACCGGCATCAGCGAATTCCTATTCTTCAACGGCGAAGGCATCGAGCATCTGGCCCGCGAGGAGAATTCCGCCAAAATCACTGAGGCCATCCGCCAGATGCTCGGCCTTAAGCTCCTCGAAACCGCCATCGAAGATCTCCGCTGCCATAGCGTGCTCGGCAAACTCCGGACCGAGCTCAAGGAGCGGGCCAGTCTGGAGAAGGCGGCCAAGATCGATGAGCAATCCCTGGTGGACGAAGACATCGCCGACCTCAACAAGCGCAAGGAAACCAACCAGAAGAACATCGTCGCTACGGATGCTGAGTTGGGCATGGTCAACGCCAAGCTCGAACTGAACCGGGAAGCCCACCACCTCCAAACCCGCCGCGAAGACCTCGAGAAACAGCAAACCGCCCTGAACGATCGACTCGGGCTCGTCACCAAACGGCTCGGCCAGATAATCGCGGAGGATAGCTACGCGCTCTTCGCCGATGACCTCGTGAAACGAGGACGCGAGATCGTCAACAAACTGCGCTCGGAGGGCAAAATTCCTGCCCGCGTGCTCAACACGTTTCTGAAAGAATTGCTCGATAGCAAAACCTGTATCTGTAAACGCCACCTGGTTGACGGCTCATCCGAGCGCAAGGCTGTCGAAGACCTCATGACCTACGCCGGCGACCAGCAGTTCAACAACGCCGTGGGCGCCCTCGACAACGCCCTCGGCCGGATCGAGGAGGGGGCCGAACACACCCGCAAGACCCTTCAGGAAACCAACGCCGAACGCATCAAGATAATCGACGACCTCAAGGTCGTACGTGAGGAATTGGCGGATATTCACCAGAAGATTGGCGGCAAGGCTGACGAGGAAGTCCACAAGCTGGAGGAAACCCGTGAGGCCCTCCTGCTCAAGCAGCGAGAGCTGGTCGCTGAGAAGGCGCGCATTGAGCTCAAGCTCGAAGAAAAGACCAAACGCCGGGACGAACTCACCAAGGAAATCCAGGATATCACCGATAGCGAGGCCGACGCCCAGAAAGCCCAGCGCCGCCTCACCGCCGTCGAGGACAGCGCCCGGTTATTGGAACGAATACTCGAGATTGAAACCGCAGAGCTCCGCCCTGTGCTAAACAAGGAGATTGGCGAACATTTCCGCAAGATCATCGGGGTGGGCTATTGGGCGGAGTTGTCCGATGACTTCAAGCTCAAGATCATGAAACGCCTCGAGGTAAGTGAGGACGAGAGTGACGCATCCAAGTCGTTTGATCTCGAGGTGGCCCTCAGTCAGGGCCAGCGGCAGGTCACATCCCTCGTCTTCATCGCCAGTATGGTGGCCTTGGCCCGTCGGCGCTCCGAGATCCCAACCATCGTTAAGGGCTTGACCGGTTCAGAATACCCCATGGTCATGGATTCGCCATTCGGCCAGTTGAGCCAGTTCCGTCCCGGTGTCGCCCGTTGGATCCCAGAACTTGCCCCGCAGGTCATCATCTTCGTCAGCAGCGCCCAGTTCGAGGGCTCCGTAGCCAACGAGTTGAAGCGCTCCAGACGGATCGGCAAACGCTACTTTCTGACTTACCACGGCCCCCACATCCACGCCGAAGCCAAACGAGAACTTCAAATAGGTAAGGACCCCGTCACCGTCTACTTCGAGAACAAAGAGGAGTTCACCGAGATCCAGGAGCTTGAGTCATGAGAAGAATCCAACGTGCAATTGACAAAGAGCCAATCGTGAAATCCTTGACCGATGGTGAATATCCATGTTTCCGAGAGATATTCCGCCTACTGATCTTTGCCGCAATACTTGGACTGAAGCTCAAGCGCCGGGAGCCCCTCGAAAAAGTTGATTCAGGAAAGTCAGTCCCCGAGACATATTTCGCCAACAGCCCTGTCTGGCCAGGGCTGATTTATCTCATAGGAATCGTCGAAACCACGTCTACTGGTGTCCTTCAGGCAAACGATCAAGCGGAAGACACGCTGGCCACCGTCTTCGAGGAATATGCCAATGGAGGGCTGGCCTTCTTGAAGGAAAGATTCGATGAGGCTCAGGTCGACATCGTTTCACTCATTGACATTATAAACGAACTGACGGTAACAGTCCCCGCACGAAACCCCAATTTGGCGGATATCGCCATAATCTAACGGTATGGGCATGCCAACATCTGACAGTGGGGACGAGTTACGCAAGAAGGTATCCCACATTATCACTTGGAGGTCAGGCACAAAAAGAGCCCCACACAAGCCGCTGCAGCTACTTCTTGCGATTGCCTCCACTGAAAGCGGTGGTCCGCGCCTTCTGAGTTACGCTACTATTGAAGAAAAGCTAAGAAAGGCGCTTCAGGTTTTTGGTCCGGTCAGGAAATCAGACCATCCTGAATATCCGTTCTGGCACCTTCAGACAGACAGAATCTGGGAAGTTAAAGCCGATTGTGCCGTGACTCTTCGTCGGGGCAGTCTGAATCCTACAGCCAAAGAACTGCGCCAGAAGGGCGCCAGTGGTGGCTTTCTGGTCAATTACGATCGGGCTCTGCGAGACTCACTAAAATTGCGGATGGATCTGATCCACGACATCCTGGATACCCATTTCCCGCCGAGCATTCACGAGGACATTTTGACGTTCTTTGGTTTAAGCTTCCGACAGGAGCATGACATTCAATGCTCAGACTGCGTCCATTTTCGACAGCGAGTCCTCACCGCTTACGACAGTGCCTGTGCGATTACCAACTACTCTGTGCGAATGGAGAATTCTGTTTTGGGAGTCGAACCCGCCCATGTACTCTGGCCACAGGCTGGCGGTAAGGACCAGGTGACCAATGCAATCGCGATGACCACGCTGCACCGGAAGCTATTTCACCTGGGAGTCTTCACCGTAGATGCCAACTGCCGCATTCGCGTATCGAAGAACGCCCGCGGCTCCAGCGGATTTGAGGAAATGGTCGGGAGGTTTGATGGTAGAAAGATCAGCCTTCCAGCGGATCCAGCCCAGCAACCTAGCCTGGAAGCCTTGGCGTGGCACCGCGAACAAGTTTTTCGCCCTTGATCGTCAAGCCGCCGGTTAGATTTTAGCCGCAGCCTCGTCCCCGAAGAACCTTATCCGTGCGCCGATTCATAAGCCAGCGCTCTACGAAACCGGCGATACCAGTGTTTCCGACCTCAGATGCCAAGTAACCGAGTCCTCTGTGCAGATGCGCGCGAAGACAAATGGCAGCTCCGTCCGGCTCATCTGAGAAGCCATCTGCTATCGCGCGTTTGTGAACGAGAGCAGCGTAGGTGTCAGCTTGGTCTCCAGCAAAAACCTTCCAACTCATCTCCACTCCGCCATCGCTCCCCGCAACCGCTCGCGGTGGCGGCGTCTTCTCTCGGAAGGAGCAACAGAGAGCCCAGCGACAGAGTATATTCCAATTGGCGATTCCTGTCTGTCGCTTGAGTTTGAGCAGTTGGTCTCTGCCGAGCGTAGAAATACGGACGGGATCAGCGGGCGGTTTCATAGTCCCAGAAATAGCCAGAATTGATTTTAGTCGATCGGGTTTGTTCCTCGAATCGCAGCTCGTAGCTGCGGCCCACGTAGCGCTTCAGATGGTGCAGCGATGTTTCATCTATCTCCTCGTCCGTCGAAAGCAGGATCACTTGGTGTGACGCCACCGGGAAATACCGTTCCAGCAAATGCCTGCGATGCGAGGAGTCGAGCCGGCCAAGCGGCGTGTCGATGATCGTCGGCAATAGCCGGCCGGAAGCGCGGGCCAGGCCCCAGAGAATCGAAGTCGCCAGCAATTGACGCTCACCGGCGGACAGCCGTTCAAACGGCAACGGTTTGCGGTCCCCGCCGGTCAGCTCGATTCGGAACGTCGTTGGATCGATCACCAGCCCAGTCACCAGGCTGCGCTTGCGCAGAAGATGGTGGAAGGCTTCCAAGATCAATCGTTCCAATCGCTCCGTGTGTTTGCGGATTACCGCCACCCGGAACTTCCCCAGCGTATCCCTCATCCGGGCCGAGTGTTTCAGCACTCGCGCCACATGTTCCCGGTCCACTTCGGATTCCACGCCTTCCCCGAGCTCACGTTTGAGCCGCCGTTCCGCGTCCTCCACCTGCCGTTCCAACAACCGGATTTTTTCATCCTGCGCCGCCAGAGCGCCCTGTCGCTCCTGCCACCGCTTCCGCGCCCGCTCCAAATCGCCCTGCAGGCCCGCAATTGCCTCGGCTGTCGGCACCCGCGCTAATTCTAAGTCGAGCCGCGTGAGCCGCTCCTGCAATGAGGCCACCGTTTCCAGCTTTAGCTCGATGTTACGCCGCACTTCCGGCAGCACTGCCGTCCGTAGGTGCCGTAGTTCGGCCGCCAGGTGACCGTTGGCGTCGGCCAGCACGACGTTTCGCTTTGCCGCGTTTCGTTGCCGACGGTCTTCGGTCAGTAAATCCACGACGGTCTTCAAGTAGGGAGGGGGAAGCTTCAGTTTCTTCAGTCGAACCACAACCTCGGAATCGCGGTCTTCAAGAGCGCTAGCCAGCACGTGGGCCTTGTGGGCTTCGAGTTCTTCGCGGGCCAGAGCCTCCGTCTCCTCTAGTAGGGCCGGAATGAGGAGCAACGGCGCGGCCCCCGTCGACAGTTCCCGTAAGTCCATTTCGGCATGGATTAGGTCGGCCTTCAGACGGCCGCGCTCTGCCTCCAGCTCCTTGCGAGTCAGGTAGAGTTCGCCGCCCTCTTGCCGGAACCGACCCTCTGCCAGCTCTACTTCTTTCGCCTGTCGCTCGAGTTCGTTCACCCTGGCCCCGCGCGCGAATCGGGCCTCCTCCAGCAGTTGTTGGGCTTGCTCCAATTCCTGCTGAGCCTGTTGGATGCGTTCGGTTTCCTCCGCGCTGCGCGATTCCGCCCGCTTCCGCCGCTCCAAAACGATCAAATCGGTCTCCAGCCGGTCCACCAGATCGAGCCCCAGCAGACTGTGAACGGCAGTGCCCAGTATCTCCGCGGCGTGCTCCCCCTCAGCCAGCTCCTTGATCTGTTCCGCATCGAAAAAGAACAAATGCGCGATCCCGCTGGGAATATAGCCCTCGATGAACTCGTCCCAGTGCTCACTCAGTTCCTTGTCCAGAGCCGCGTCCGTGTGCACTTCCATCCGATCCACAATGTCTCTGGGCGTGTCCCGCCAGGATCGGGTGACGCGGTAGTACTTCATCTCACCGTCCACCGCTCGACGAAACCGCAGCTCAATGGCGGCCCCTTCAGCTGGATCAGCGTCCCGGTTGATCATGGCGCGCAGATAATCGCGATACGCAAGGCGGCCGCGACCAGCGCAACGGGCCTTTTGCCCATACAGCGCCAGTTGCACCGCATCGAGCAACGTGGTCTTGCCGCCTCCATTCAAGCCGCCAAACAGCACGATCGGTTTCCTTTCATCGACGGGCGCCAGCACGGCCTCCTGCCGCCCGCGATATACACCAAAGTTGTTGATCACCAACGATTCCAGTATCATTCATTAGCTCCGTTTTCTGCGTTCGTTTTCCTGTTGTGTTGCTGATCGAACTCAGCTAATTTGAATTGGTGCTCTGCTTAACCGAATGCTGACGCTTGCCGTCAGAGCTTGATGTAGGTTCAAGTGGAGCCCTTTTTTTTGGCTTTTTCACCGTCAAATCTGTGGTTTGTCGGTTTGAATAGCCAGTGCAGGTAAGCCATGGACCATTGACCATCGGGATAAGGGACCACTCTAGTGGAAATCCCAATGTTGAATCTTGGCCCTGCCACTCGACAAATTTGTTGGTAAATATGCCGGTACAATCGCTCCTTTGCGATGGTTCGCTTGCCCCGACGCTTTTTACCCTCCGGAATGGCCTTGTGTTTATCGTTCAGTCTAAAGGAAATGGAGCCCAAAACCACGTCCAGGCACTGCATTAAAATATGATCGTGTGAACGCACTTCAGTGATGTCCTGCTCCTGCAAAATCAGTCCGGTCTTACGAATCAGACTGTCTTGCGCCAAACCGGCAATAAAACCCCGAAACTTTGCCATCTGTTCCCGGGTGTCTCCGATTTCATCCAGGTAGATCCTCAATTTGGGGGGCGTGGCATGGTTAGGCATCTGGCGCAAACCGAATCCATGTTTCAAAAATTGGTAGTACAACAAGTAATACTCGTGAACCTCCTGTTCTCGGCTGAGCCCCAGCGGCACGCACGCGTTTTGCGTAAACATGATTCGTACGACCAATCGTCCATCGTCAATTTCGTCAAAAAATGCCGTCACCATTGCTTCATATCGCGACTCCACAGTCCGATCTGTCTTCTCCCACTTGACCTCGCTCACCAGTTTTAGATCTTCTTTCTTCTTCACCAATCGTTCATTCACGCTATTTAAGTTCGAAGCTCCAATGCGTAGGCCGCCATAGAAATTGGAAAAATAGGTTCCTCGACGATCGGATTCATCACAAAAAATTAGGTATTCCTTCTCTGTGTTCATTCCTTTGCCTTAGGAAAGTGTCCTCGGCCCCTCGGCAGTCGTTCCGGTCTCTGGAGTCTCACACAATTCCTCACTTCTTTTCCCCTGGCCGGCCAGCTCTCGTGCCGCCTGGTGACGCCGGGCCATGTCTATCGCGTCCTCTCGGCTGTCGTAGTAGTGTCGGCTGATGGATTTCTCGAGCCGCTCGAACAAGCCAGCCCGCCGCGCTTGGGCGCGTTGCTGCCGCTCGACGCTCAACAGCTCGCGAGCCAGCTCGAATTGAAGCCGGTCCTCGCCGCACACCTCGCGCAACAACTGCATCTCACTCTCGCCAAGGACTAGATTGTCGTCCAACCGCGCCCCCGGATACGCTTCCCCAGTGGCTTCCTGATAGATCCGCGGCAGGCTATCCTCCATCTCATGCTTTTCCACCACCCAGATGCGCCGAATCTCCTGCAACTCAGGCATCGTAATCAGTTGAATCGTTCGCACGGCCTCGGGCCCGTGCCGCCGAATCCACCTCTGCGCTTCGAGCAGTTTCCTAAGCCATAGTTCCCGCGACTCCTGGGTGTAGGGCCCCGGGATTACCTTGTCACCCTCGAACAATTGAACAGTGCCGGCCATACGACGAAAATCACGAAGGTGATGATCGGAATTCTCACCATTTGGCCCTTTGCCGTTTCTGAAGTCCAAATCGTTCCGCAGTTGCAGGAGGGGCATCATCCACTCCTTCTCCTCATCGTTTTGAACCATTGCGGTCATGGACTTGTCTTTGTCCACCAAGGTGCAAACCCAGCAACCGAACCGGCTGTCACCACAACTGGGCGTCGAGCTATCCAGGACAAGGGGACATTCCCCATCAGCAGAAGCCCCTTGATACATACCCAGCAAATCCTTGTTCGTAATCCCCCACGGATTCTCTTCCTGCATCAGGAACATCCAAACTTCGTCGTTAGACCAATCCTCAATCACCGTGTAGATCGAACAGCCAGGAAGCGTTGCGCTCGGGCTGAGTCGGTCTCTCACCCGATGTTTTTGGTTTCTCTTCAGTACGTGGGCTCGAGCGCTGCTTTCAGCCTTGCGTGCTCCAATCAGAAGGATTGCCTCACCATTGTCAGTGACCACTTGCCTAATGAACCGGTTCGAAGGCTTGATCTTGAGCCGTTCGGTGCACCACCGGAATTGAGGTCGTGGAGCCGGGTAGCCGCGACCAATGAGATTCACCCAGAAGGACTCATCCACTTTGGGATGCAGTAGTTGCGGCTCGACAGGCATGGAGTCTTGATTAGCCCTTTCACGTAAAGCAGACAAAGATCGCTGCACCCACGCAGCCACCACAGGATTCTCGACCATCGTATCGGTGCTAATCACATGGACGGTCTTTCGGCGTTGCTCGACGGGCAGTTCCGCCAGCGCCAGCCAGGTGAGTTGGAGGACCGCCGTGGAGTCCTTGCCACCGCTATACCCCACAATCCAGGGCACATCATCGGCCAGGTAGAGTTCGCGAATCTCCTCCTTGAGTTGTGAAATCGTTGCCTTCAGTCCGAGTTCGGCGAAGGCAGGTTTTTTGGATTCAGCTTTAGGCATGGCAAGAGCTTGGATGGGGCAAATTGTTCATTCGGTCCTCGTTTTCATCATTTCCTCCGATTAAGGGCATCTTCCACCTTCTGTTCTTCCGGGCTGAGCTCAATGCCCAGATGCCGTTTGATCACGTTCGTCGTCAGGATGATGTTGCTCGTTACCTTGGATACCTTCCCGCCAATCATGGCCCGGCCCTCCCACACCTTCGCGTTCTTCCGCGACCAATCGATCTGCGAGAGGCCCTTCAACCGTGTCTTCCATCCACTTGGGTTGCCCTGGAGCAGGGCGTTGCCCGCCTTCCCGATAGCCTGCAGGGCGATGCCGTGGGAATGGATGTAACCCTCGCGGATCTCGCTCGCCGCAATCTTGCCATCTCGCACTTGAGTCCAAGAGGGAAAGTGCTTCGCCACCGCTTCCCAAAATTCACGAGCCAGGTTTGCGTCCTGTTCAAGATCGCCATTGGCCAGTCCCTCCACCAGGTCCGCGCAGGCGTTGTAAAAGGCGCTTAGAGTGAAAAGTTTTCGCGACCGTGGCGCTAGCGAACTTTTTTCCAGGTCTACGATGTCTTTGAACGTTTCCGACTTCATCACCACCAGCCGTGCCAGTTTGGCTTTCTCGTTCCGGTGATCGTAGAGTAGTCCCAACGAGCGGCTCGGCCGGATGGCATAGCGATTGAGGTCGGCAAACATCTGTTGGCTGCGCGCCAGCCCGATGTCAAGGAAGAAGACCACAGCAATAGTCTCGCCTCCCAACTCGGGCTTCTGTTCCAGGGCTGACAGAATGGCGGCCCGCCGATGCTGTCCGTCGTTGATGATGAACTTGGCGTCCATCGGCACCTTTAACATGCCAATCCGATTTTCGCCCGGCTTGGTCGAGATTGGTTCAAACACGACTTCCGAGTCAATCGAGGCGGTGATGGCCGAAAAAATGTAGTCTTTGGGATTTTCCAGAATGTAGCTTGCGATCTCCGGGATACGCGCCTTGTTCAACACCCGCTGTGCCCGCAGCTCGGGCGGCAGCTCCTGTTCGTCGAAAATGGAGATCTGTTTCAGAGTGCGCAACGTCCACATGGCCACGTAATACTCTCGCCCGGCTTGGATGCCTTTGATCACAGGAAAGTTCAGAGTGGACAATGATTCCATACTCGATCAATGTTTGGTAAAAATATGGCGGATCCGCATAGTATGTCAATACTATCACAAACAAAAAGTTATTCACATACAACCCGAACGCCGATCTACCTCGACTGTAATGCAACGACGCCCATCGATCCGGAAGTCGAATCAGATTTCCTGTTCTTCATTCGCGAGGAGTTCGGCAACGCGGGCAGCCGGACGCATGAATTCGGCACCCGCGCAAAACAGGCGGTGCAAAAGGCACGTGATCAGGTGGCGGCGGTGGTTAAGTGCCAGCGTGAGGAGGTCATCTTCACCAGCGGTGCCACAGAAAGCAACAACCTCGCGATTCTGGGACTGCGTGAGCATGGCGAGAAGACCGGCAAGCGGCATATCGTCTCGACTGCCATCGAGCACAAGGCCGTGCTGGAACCGCTGGAGTATCTTGCCAGCCGGGGATTCTCCGTCACGTTTGTTAAGCCCGAGTCCAATGGTTCGGTGGCCGTGGAGAAGATTGCCGCGGCTCTTCGTCCGAACACGTTGCTGGTTTCTGTCATGCACGTGAATAATGAAACCGGCATTATTCAGCCGATCGGCGATATCGCGTCCACCTTAAAAGACTATGAGGCGTTTTTCCACGTGGATGCTGCCCAAGGCTTCGGGAAACGCATTTCGGATCTCCAGAATCCTCGTATTGATCTCATCAGTATTAGCGGTCACAAGGTTTTCGCCCCTAAAGGCATCGGTGCACTTGTGACCCGCCGCCGGGGTTACAACCGCCCACCGCTCACTCCCCTGGTGTTCGGTGGCGGGCAAGAGCGTGGTCTCCGGCCTGGCACCCAACCCGTTGCCCTTATCGTCGCCTTGGGAAAGGCTGCGGAACTCTGCCTCCGGGACCATGCCGAGCGCGAAGCCCGCTCGCTCGAACTTAAAGCCCAGGCCCTGGCGGCCTTCCGCGAGATTGGTGGCATCCCCACCGGTGACCAAAGCAAGGCGCTACCCACCACCCTCAACGTTGCCATCCCGGGACTCGACTCCGAAGCCGTTATGGTCGCCCTCAAGGATATAATCGCGATCTCGAACGGCTCTGCGTGCACATCCCAGAGTTACACCGCCAGCCATGTCCTCACTGCCATGGGCTTATCCGAAGACCACACCAAGGGGGCACTCCGCCTTTCTTGGTGCCATCTCACACCAGATGTTCCCTGGGATCGGGTAGTCGAAGTTTTAAGGTCAATGCAATAAACTGGACCAAAGCTGTCAGATCTGAGGGTTATCTGGATCGATCCACTCACTCGGTATCCCCAGTTCCTCGGGCCAGCACTGCGAGTCAAGGCATTGAAAATCAAAGCCCGATGTAGTCATCAATTGCCACGGTTCAACGTTGCGGTTCAACGCAACCAATCCTCCAGCCTCGATCTTTTCCAGGCGTTTGACTGCTGAAGGTAGCTCCTCCCCGTGGAGTCGGAGACAAAATCGAGAGCCACCATCACATAATTCCTGGACGGCGGCGAGGTAGATGGGATTTGTCCCCCAGCCTTTTTGGGCTCCAGCAACAATTGCCAATCTTGGGTGTGAAGAATTCTTTTCCTTCAACTTTAGCCTCAAGTAATCCACGCCGTAATCGGCTACGGTTGTCGCGGTGCACATATGTCGTTTCCAGGGCCATTCCAGTTGGTCAAATTGGAGAAAGCCATCTTTGTGTTGGACCCGCATCACTTGGTTCCGACACGAACAGATGTATTGTTGGACCGCACCTCCGAATGCGGCTGGGAATACGATGGGAAACGGCAAAGGCTCTCCTGAAGCGACTTGTTTAGGGTGCCGTTTGGCCCCAGGACAAATCCGCCCATTCTTATGAAAGGAATGAACAACGCCGCCCATCGGGACAAACCGAATCGGTTGTCCGCAGTGATAACAGCGTGCTGATTCCATTTTCATCTTCGCCGTTTTGAATCGAGCCAATTCTCAATGGGCACCAATGCATAGCAGATAGAATCCACGCAATCCAGCGGCATTGGAGATATCGAGCCGGGTTAGTAATCATTGATTCTCACGCAAAGGCGCAAAGGACGCGAAGAATATTTGCTTCAGGTATCGTGGTTTCCTTTAAAATGCAGAATTAGCTGATCGTTTCAGTGGCTCAGGATGCGGTCGCTGCGGGAGGCATGGGTTTATCCTGAAGAATCAGGTCAGTCTGCTTGGTTTGTTGACGCTGTTTTTCGGCGATAATTTTTTTCAATTCCTCGGCGTTGTGGATAATCGGCCCGCTGTGGGGATGTTCGGTTGCCCAGCGACGAGTGTTTTCACAGAGTTGGTGAATGTCGTAATTTACCTCACACGCTAGTTCATCCTGGATGCGCCACACTTCCTCGAGAATCGGATTTGATGTCATGCTTTATTGTCCTCCAAGTTCAATGGGACTGCAAATTTCGGGTAAAGTGAGGCCGCGCGCCCTAATGGTAACTACTCAGGTCAAAACGGCGGCCGTATGAGCGGATGAGGGGCCGGAAAATATTTTCATTTTGTACGGGACTCC
>JAKLHY010000109.1 GCA_022709905.1 Verrucomicrobiota bacterium
ACACCGGCAACCGAAAGGGCCGGACACAGTTACGGCCCGCCTTGACGCCACCGCGCCACTCCTCGACTCCACAAATTTCAAACAGACTCTAAGACTTGCCCCGGATTCGGAATCCTGGGATCGTGACAGGCATGCTCGCGAGATTCATCATCGCCGGTCTGGTTTTTCTGATCACAGCGCTGCAAGCCGCCGATCGAGTTTTGATCGTCGCCGATGAGATGCCGGCGATGGAGATTCTGGCCGGAAAACTGAGGGGCAGCGCGGGCGTGGAAACGTTGATCATTGGCCAGACCCATCTGCCGGTCGAACTCAAACCGTTTGCCGCGGTGTTGGTGTACATTCATCGCGAGCTTCATGAGACCGCGGAACGAGCGTTTATTGACTATGCGCGGTCGGGCGGCAAATTGATTGTCCTGCATCACTCCATCAGTTCCGGGAAGAGAAAGAACAAGTTTTGGTTCGATTTCCTGGGCATTCGGCTTCCGACGGGCGAGGTGGACCAAGGGGGGTATCAGTGGCTGGAGCCCGCGACCCTCACGGTCGTGAACCTGGCGCCCCAGCATTTTATTACCCGTGACCAGGTGAAATATCCGGAACAAACGAGCTATCGAAGCTCGAATTCGACGGAACCGATGGCGGAACGAGATTCATTTTCCCTGCCGGATTCAGAGGTGTATCTGAACCACACCTTCACGCGTCCGCGGACTGTCCTGCTCGGTCTCAAGTATGTGAACGAAAAGACAGGGAAGCTCTACATGCAGGAGAGTGCGGGATGGATTCTGCCGGCTGAGCGGGGCTGGGTGCTCTATTTCATGCCCGGTCACAGCGCCAAGGATTTCGAAAATCCGGTCTTCGGCCAGATCCTGGTCAACGCGGTGCGGTTTGATCCGGCCCAACCCTAAAGCGATAGCCGCCCGAATTCAGGGACAGCAGGACGCGGTCGGATTCGCGGCGGAGTATTTTCACGCCATCGGCCGTTGCGAGGGATCCGCCGGATTCAGTGATCATGCTGCCAGGTGCGGCCGGGAGACTCAGGGTGGCGGTCGTATTGGCCGGCACCAGGAGTTGGAGGGTGAACGTGTGGTCATTCAAATGCCATTCGCTCGCAATGCGGCCTCGGATGGATTGGTATTCGGCCTTTGCCCACGTGACGCCTCCGCCGGGACGCGGGGCGATGAAGAAGTGCTGCCAGCCGGGCTGGTTTTCGTCGGGATTCAAACCGGCGATCTGGCGCCACATCCATTCCCCGACCGCCCCAAAGGCCCAGTGATTGAACGAATTCATCCCGGCGTCCTGAAAACCCCGTCCCCGGACGTAGCCATCCCAGCGTTCCCAGATGGTGGTGGCTCCGTTATCGATCATATAAAGCCAGGAAGGAAAGGTGCGATTGGTGAGCAACTGCCAGGCGAGGTCGGAGTATCCGAACCGGGGAAGCTCCAGCATGGCGCGATGAGTGGTTTGGATGCCTGTCGAGAGGTGGTTGTGGTATTGCCGGATATTATCGGTGAGGTGCCGGGCGGCCTGGGGACGGAGGTTTTCGGGCAGCAGATTGAAGCTGAGCGCGAGGGCATAGCCTCCTTGGGTATCGCCCAGGATCCGGCCGTTGGGTTTGACAAAGCGTTCGTTAAAGGCGGACTTGATCTGATGGAACAGCCGGCGGTAGCGGCGGGCGTCGGTCTTGCGTCCCAGCGCCTCCGCCATCCGTGCTGTCAACTCGGTCGAATGGGCAAAGAACGCGGTGGCAAAGACCTCCTTGGGGACAGAACCGCCCTGGGCTGGCCAATCGGCCTGCCGAATCCAATCGCCGTTCAACCAGTCGTTGTAATCGTTCTGGCGACCGTGGATCCAGATCAGATTAGGATTCAGCTTGTGGACATAATCGACCCACCGACGGGCCGCCGTGAAATGCCGCGCAATGAGGCGATCGTCGGCGTAATTCTGATACACCCGCCAGGGCACGATCGTGCCCGCATCCCCCCAGGCCGGCGCGCCCGAGAAACTCAGATTCGGATTTCCGGGGTGCGGCGCGAAATCTGGAAAACGCCCGTCATCAGCCTGGTCGTCCCGGATATCCTGCGCGAACTTGGTGAAGAAAGCGCCCAGGTCCATGTTGAAGATTGCGGTCTGGCTGAACGCCTGGATGTCTCCCATCCAACCGAACCGTTCATCGCGTTGCGGACAATCGTTGGGTGAACTCATGAGGTTGGCCCGCTGGGTCCAGAGGATGTTTCGGAAAAGCTGATTCAGCCCTGGATCCGAGCATTCAAAGCTGCCCACGACGGGCGAGGCGGAGTGCATGACGCGTCCCAAGACCGCGTCAACCGCGGGAGGTTGATCCAGCCCGGTTAGCTCGACGAAGCGAAAGCCGTGGTAAGTAAAACGAGGTTCATACACAAACTCGCCGTCCGTTCGAGGGACATAACGATCGACCTGCGGGGCGCCACGCAAGTTTGCCGTGTAGAGGGTGCCATCCTCGTTGAGCATTTCCGCGTGGCGGATGGTTACGGTTTGCCCGGTTCGGCCCTGGGCTTTTACGTGGCACCAGCCCACCATGTTCTGACCGAGATCGAACACAAACACCCCGGGTTTGGGCTCGGTCAACCGAAGGGGTTTCAGGTCCATAACGGCCTGGATGGGTTCGTTTCGTTGCCAGACCAGTTGGCGGGCATCCAGACTCGAGGCTTGGACTGGCGACCAGGCGCGGTCGTCGAATCCGGCCATATCCCAGCCGGGTTGTTCGCGCCGGGCGTCGTAGGTTTCTCCATCGTAAATACCGGCCGCCCGAACAGGCCCGTCGAGGGTGCTGCGCCACGAGTCATCCGTGACGATCGTTTTTCGGGATCCATCAACGAGTTCGATTTCCAGTTGCAGGAGGAACCGGGGATGCGTGCCGTACGGGAACGGGCCGACCACCATGAGCCGGCCCGCATACCAACCTTCGCCCAGCAGCGCGCCCGCGGTGTTCTCGCCTGGGCGCAGGAACGGGGTGACATCATAGGTCTGATATTGGACACGGCGCCGGTAGCTGGTCCATTCCGGCGCCAGCAATTGATCCCCCACGCGATGGCCGTTGAGGCGCAGTTCGTAAAGCCCCAGGCCGCTGGCGTAGGCCGTGGCCCGGCGCACCGCGGCGGACAGCGAAAACGATTTCCGGACCATTGTGGCCGGCAGGGCGCTGAGGACGCCCCCCGGCTGGACGGTGCCACTCACGCCATCCGCCAAATGGGTTAATCCCCAGCCGCCCGACTCGATCGAATCCAGCGCAGTGATTTTGGCGCCCAAGGCAAGGTTTGTTCGACCGCTGAACACCTGCATTTCGGCGAGGGCAAAACCGTAGTTGGTTCCATCGCGCCGGCTCAATCGGGTTGCTGTCAGACGGATGAATCGGGCGGTGGCGGGCTCAAATTCATACATCGGGGCGTTGGTTCCGGGATTGGGTTCGTCCGACTGTGTCCGATGGATGACCACGCGCGCGTCCGAGAAATCGGCTTTGCTCGAGGTTTCGATCTTAAAGCGGGGGGGAAATAGAAAGCCGGGTGTATCGACCCAATCGAACGGCCGCGCGGGAAACAAGCGAACCGTATCGACACGGAATGGCCGTCCAAGATCAAGGGTGACCCATTTTGGGGTGTCTGGATGGGGGGCGAGCTGGCTGTGATAACCGTTATGAGCCCGGGGGGGCAGCGCACGGGTGGCGCTGATGGGATCCGCGATCCATTGGGCTTGCCAATCCGATCGGGTCAGCAAACCCATCGTCCACGACGCGGGAACGCTCCATGCGCTCGATCGCCGGTCCTTGTCCCATACCCGGATCTTCCACCAGACGCGCATCCGGGACTTCAGGGGTTGCCCCGCATAAACCACATGAACAGTCCGCGAGGAGACAACCCGGCCGCTGTCCCATAGATCCCCTTGATCCGCCGCCAGTGCCTCTTCCGAGGAGGCTGCCAGGATTTGATAGGCAGTCTGCCGTTGGCCGCGCTGATTAGATTCGACAATCCAGCTGAGTCTTGGATTGACCACATCCAGGCCCGTGGGATTCGTGCGATACTCGCAGCGCAGTTGCGCGGGGCGGAGTGTTCCCTCCTGGAGAACGTCGGCGGCAAGAGCGATCGGAAGCATGACCGGCAAAATCCAGGCCGCCAAGGCACCCCGGACAAGCCCGTGGATCAGGTGTTGCATGGAACGAATTCTAATCCCCTCGGAGAGAATCGCCCAGGGCTTTTTCGATCGAGGTGATACTGAACTGAGGACCCGGCCAATGTCCTGCCGGCGTTGCGCGGATGGGCCTGCCTGGAGTTCATGCCGATGGTGGACTCTTTTTATTTGCGTCTGGACGGACGCGGCTTACACTGCGCGCCCGCATGGTGGATCTGGGTGGATTAAATCCTCAACAACGCGAGGCGGTTCAGACGATCAACGGACCGGTCTTGATCCTTGCGGGCGCGGGCACGGGCAAAACCCGGGTCATCACCTGCCGGATTGCGCACATGATTCACCGGGGCATTCCTCCGGGCCAGATTTTGGGGGTGACCTTCACCAACAAGGCCGCCCGGGAAATGCTGGAACGCGTCAATCAACTCCTGCGCGGCGCGCGCCGCAGTTCCACAGCTCACGAGGGATCGGAGAAAGCCGATCGTCCCACCCTTAGCACGTTTCATTCCTTGTGCGTCAGAATCCTCCGCCAGTATATCGATCGCCTCGGGTACAAAAGGAATTTTGTGATCTACGACGAATCGGACCAGCTGGGGGCGATTCGCAAGATTCTGAGCCGGATCTCGGTGAAAGGGGAAAAGGCCGATCCCGCTGAAGTGCTGGGGCTTTTGTCGCGGCATCGCAACGCTTCGCCGCAAGGGAAGTCATTTGATAACCCGAATGTTACCGCCCTGGCCGAACATGTGCGGAAACATTACGAGTCGGCCCTGCGGGCCTCTAATGCGGTGGATTTTGATGATCTCATCCTTCTGACCCTGAAATTATTTCGGGAGCACCCCGACGTTCTGGATGCCTGCCGCCGCCGTTTTCGATACGTCATGGTGGATGAATACCAGGATACCAATGCCGCGCAGTTTGAGCTCGTTCATGCCTTGACGCGTGAACACCGAAATTTTTGCGTGGTCGGGGATGACGACCAGAGCATCTACGGCTGGCGCGGGGCGGAGATTGCGAACCTGCTCGATCTGGAGAAACACTATCCGGAGGTCAAGATCATCAAATTGGAGCAGAACTATCGCTCCACAAACACCATCTTGACGGCGGCGAATGCCGTGATCAAGAACAACGCCCGGCGGCGCCTGAAGAAGTTGTGGTCCAGCCATGGCCAGGGCGAAAAGATCCTCTTGTCCGTCCACGAGAACGAAGAGGAGGAAGGCCGGGCTGTGGCCGATGCGATCGAGTGCGACCGCATGGTGCGCCGGATTCCCTGGCGCGACCAGGCGGTTCTGTTTCGCACCAATATCCAGGCCCGTCCTCTGGAGACGGCCCTGCGCCAGGCCAACATCCGTTATCGGCTCGTGGGGGGGCAGAGCTTTTTTGACCGGCGCGAGATCAAGGATTTTCTGGCCTACCTCAAGGTGGTGTTCAATCCCCACGATGACGTCAGCCTGTTGCGGATCGCCAATGTGCCGGCCCGAGGATTGAGCGAAGTCACCATGGAACGACTTCTGGCCGCCAGCCAGGAACGCAAAAGCTCGGTCTACACCGCCATGCGGCACACCGACGTTCAGGCGCGGTTTGCCGCGCGCACGCAGGAAAGCATCCGCGATTTCCTCGAATTGCTCGAGGAAAACCATGCGCTCCTTCAGCATGAAGGGGCCGTTGATCTCTCGCTCTGGGCTGAGCGCCTGCTGGCAGGCGTCGACTATTATGGCGAGCTCCGCCGGAGTGAGAAGAATCCTGAAACCGCCGAAAACCGGGTGCGCAACCTGAAGGACATTGTTGCCACGATGGACCGCATGCCGCCGGCTCCGCATCCGCTCGAGCGGCTCGAGGCCTTTCTTGAGGAACTTGCCCTGGACCGTGATCGGGAGACCGACGATCAAAACGAATCGGACGCGGTCACGCTCATCACGATGCATAGCTGCAAAGGACTGGAATTCCCGCACGTCCAAATCGTTGGAATCGAAGACGGCCTGCTGCCGCACAGCCGGTCCAAGACCGAAGGCACCCTCGACGAGGAACGCCGCCTTTTCTACGTCGCCATCACGCGCGCCCGAAAGACCCTGAAGCTCAGCTATTGCGCCGGCCGGAAAAAATACGGACAACTGGCCCCCTGTCATCCCTCTCCCTTTCTCCAGGAATTGCCGGCCGATCTGGTGGAATCCTCGGAGGACCAAGGGCGGCGGCCTGTCCCAGGCAACGAGGGCAAGAGCCTGTTTGCCAGCATGCGCGCCGCCCTCGAGACTTAGTTTTTGCGCAGACCCTTAAGTCTTCCTGACCGCCCTGGCCAAGATTCACTTGACCGATGGCCGATGGACCGGCACTTTTTGTCCGAGATCAACAACCAATAACCGAGCTTATGCAAAGCGAACGAATGGACCCAACGCCCTCTTCAACGCCGCCTTTTTGCTCTCCGCTCGCCCGGCGGAATTTTTTAAAGAAATCGCTCGCCATGTCGATGGCGGCGCCCATGCTGATGAGTTTTGAAGAACAGGCTTTGATGGCCCAGGAGAAGCCGGCGTCTTCCAGCGCCCCTGGGGCCGCCCCGGTCGCGAAGCTGGCCCAGGGCAAGATTGGGAAGGTGCAGATCAGCCGGCTGATTTGCGGGGGAAACCTGATCAGCGGCTATGCCCACAGCCGCGATCTCATCTATGTGTCCAATCTTCTGAAGCACTACTTCACGGACGAGAAGATCATGGACACCTGGGCCTTATGCGAACAGCAAGGCATCAACTCGATGGTGGCGTATCCGGGGGATCCCCATGCGGTCGAGGTCTACCGGAAATACCGGCAGCGCGGCGGCCGCATCCAATACCTGGCCCAGATCAATCCGACGCGGGAAGATCTGAAGACCTGTGTCAAGGAAGCGGTGGATGCCGGGGCGATCGGGGCCTTTTTAGTGGGGAACCTCGGCGATTTATGGGCGCGGGAGGGTGAGGTGGCGCGAATTGGCGAGCTGGTGAAAAACATCAAGGACCAGGGCTTGGTGGCCGGGATGGCCGGGCACGAGCTGCGCACCATCAAGGCGGTTGAGGAAGCCGGAGTTAACGCCGATTTCTACGTCAAAACACTGCATAATAACAATTACTGGTCCAGACAGCAGCCTGACCAGACCAAAGAGGTCATCGATAATTACAGCACGGATAATTACTGGTGCCGCGAACCTCGCGAAACGATTGCGTTCATGTCCGAAGTCGAGCGACCGTGGATCGCTTACAAGGTCCTGGCGGCGGGCGCCATTCATCCCCAGTCCGGGTTCCGTTATGCCTTCGAGAACGGCGCCGACTTCGCCCTGGTGGGCATGTTTGACTTCCAGGTGGCCGAGAATGTGAAGATTGCCTCGGGCATCCTGGGGGGCCGCATGGAGCGTCAACGGGAGTGGATGGCCTGACTCACTGGCGCTGCAGATCGCCATCGAACGTGTAGACGCGATCGCGGCGGGTCTCGAAATCCACGGTGCGGTCGCCGTAGCGCAGATGGCAGGGTTGTCCCAGTTGGGAGGTGATTTCCACGTGGGTTAGCCGGCCGGCGGCCCACGCCAATTCCACTTCAAATCCACCGCGGGCACGCAAGCCCTTGATCCGCCCCTGAGGCCAGGCCTCTGGCAAGGCGGGCAGGAGTTCGATCACGCCGGTGTGGCTTTGCGCGAGCATCTCGGTAATGCCGGACGCTCCGCCAAAGTTGCCATCGATCTGAAAGGGCGGATGCGCATCGAAGAGATTGGGGTAGGTGCGTTCCGGGGTCAGAAGCATCGAGAGCAACTGGTAAGCCCGGCCGCCTTCGAATAACCGAGCCCAAAGATTGATCTTCCAGGCCAGGCTCCAACCGGTCGATCGATCGCCGCGCATCTCCAAAGTCTTGCGCGCCGCGTTGGCGAGGGCAGGAGTCTCGCGCGGATGGATTTGGGCGCCGGGATACAAGCCGTAGAGATGGGATACATGACGGTGCTGCGGCTCGGGCGCCTGCAAATCCCAATCGTCGAGCCACTCCTGCAGCTGGCCGCCCGCGCCGATCTGCAGTGGGGCCAGCCTCTCCCGCGCCCGCGCGAGTTGGCGGCGGAAATCCGGATCGCATTCGAGGATCTCCGCGGCGCGTTGGCAACGGTCGAACAAATCGCGCAGAATCTGCATATCCATCGAAGGTCCCGCACAAATACTGATTCCTCCCGGCCGATGGGAATATTCGGGAGAAAGGGACGGACAGGTGACGAGCCATCCGCGCCGCGGTTCTTCGACCAAGGTATCGAGGAAAAACTGGGACGCCCCCTTGAGGACGGGATAGATCTCGGCGAGATAGGATTTTCTGGCTCCATATTCGTAGTGATCCCAAAGGTGCAGGCATAACCATGCGCCTCCCATCGGCCAAAAACCCCACGTTGGCCCGTCCACCGGCGCTGTGGCGCGCCACAGGTCGGTGTTATGATGGCAAACCCATCCGCGGGCTCCCCAGTGTCTCTGAGCGGTCTGACGACCGGTTTCCGACAGTTCGGTCACCATCCGAATGAGGGGTTCGACGCATTCGGCCAGGTTCCCGCTCTCGGCGGGCCAGTAGTTCATCTCGGTGTTGATATTGATCGTATACTTGCTGTCCCAGGGCGGGCTCATGCTCTCGTTCCAAATGCCCTGGAGGTTTGCGGGCTGGCAGCCCGGTCGGGAACTGGAAATCATCAGGTATCGGGCAAACTGATAATACAACGCGGCCAGTTGCGGATCGTGATCCCGGGCGAAATTTCGGATCCGCTCGTCCGTGGGAAGCTGGGTGGCGTCGGTGGATCCCAGATCGAGTTCCACCCGGCGAAACAGCCGTTGGTGCTCGTTCATATGATCCCGGCGAAGGCGCTCATAAGACTTGCGCGCGGCGGTTTTCAGCACCTGTTGAACGCGTTCTTCGGGATCGGCCGAGACATCGAGGTAATTCCGGAAACTGGTTGCCACGGCCACCAGCAGGGTCGCCGTGTCGGCGTTGTTGACCGTGACCGATTGATTGTCAAGCTCGGTGGTGCCGCCCACGGTGATCACGCGGGCACCCGCCTGGAATTTGAGAGCGCCGGCCACTCCCTGGGCGTCGCCATTGGTGCCCGCCAGCATCAGCGTGACCGGACTCTCATGGGTTGAGGTGGCGCGCTGCGGACTCTTCCACCAGGCCCGGAAACTGACTTGTCCGGGCCGATCGGCGCTCAGACGAACCACGAGGAGCTGATCCACGGGGCTTACGAAGACCTCGCGGGTGAAGGCAACCTCGCCAATCCGGTAGCGCACCGTGCTCAGGGCAGTATCCAGATCGAGTTGCCGCCGGTAGTCCAGGGGCTGGTTATGACCGGGAAATTCCAGGAACAGATCCCCCACAGTTTGGTAGGGCATCTGGCGCAACGGCCGGGCCATCATTTTCTCGCCCACCAACCGGTGAGCCGCCTCGTATTCGCCGGCAAAGATCAGTCGCCGGGCCTCAGGCAAGGCTGGCAGGGCATCGTCATGCGTGGGATCGTACGGCCCCCCCGCCCAGAGGGTGTCCTCATTGATCTGGAGACGTTCGGTCTCGGCGCCGCCGAACACCATGGCGCCCAACCGCCCGTTGCCCACCGGCAGGGCCTCGGTCCATTGTCTGGCCGGCTCGCGATACCAGAGCACGAGCGACGAGGAATTGGTTTCGGTTTCCTTGTGAAAAAACCAGTTCCACCACGCCGCCTCACCCCGGATGCCTCCCGCAAGCAGCCCCAGGACAAGCGGGGTCCAAACCAGGATTCGCGGACAACGGTGAAAACCCTTCTGTCCGCCGACAGGACTCAAGCCATTCAACATAGGAGTTGCCGGTCATCAGGAACGATCGGTGGCCATACCGGCTATGATCCGGGCCACGGACGAGCCGATACTTTAGCCCCGAGCCCCGGCGAACTCAAGCCTGCAATCATTTGCTTTTTCAATCCGGCTGGTGAATAACTTTTTCCGTGGCCAATACCCCATCCACAAAACGCGTGTTGCTCGGGATGAGCGGAGGCGTCGATTCCTCGACCGCCGCCGCCTTGCTGCAACAACAGGGATATGACGTAATCGGCTTCACGCTGAACCTCCGATCCCAGCGGCGCACCGACCCGGCGGATCCTATGCGATCCGGTTCGCAAGCGGTGGCCGATGCCGAGGCCGTGTGCCAGCAGCTCGGGATCCCCCATTATCAGGCGGACAAATCGGAGCTGTTCGGGCGCGAGGTGATCGATTACTTCGTGGAGGAATATCGCCAGGGCCGCACGCCCAATCCCTGCGTATTGTGCAACGAGAAACTCAAGTTCAGCACCCTGCTGGCGCGGGCGGATGAATTGGGCGCCGGTTTTATTGCCACCGGCCACTACGCCCGCATCGAGCCGGCTGGCGATGGACAACGCTTTCTGCTCAAACGGGGCCGGGATGCCGGGAAAGACCAAAGCTACTTTCTTTTCTCGTTAAAACAACATCAGCTCGCCCGAACTCTGTTGCCCCTCGGGACCGCGACCAAAGCGGAAACCCGGCAGCGAGCCCGGCAAGCCGGCCTCAAGACCTCCGAGAAAGAAGAGAGCATGGAAATCTGCTTTGTGCCCGACAATGATTACGGCAAGTTCCTCACGCAGTCCGCCGGCCTTTCCCCTCATCGCGGGGATATCGTCGATGGATCAGGCCGGGTTTTGGGTCGCCATGACGGCATTGAATTCTTCACCATCGGCCAGCGCAAAGGCATCCGCGTGGCCCATACGCATCCCTTGTATGTCGTCGATTTGGACCCGGTCCGAAACCAAGTCACGGTCGGCCCCCGCAAGGTCCTCGAGAAAGACCGCTTGATCGTCGGGCGATGCAATTGGATTGCCTTCGATTCGCCCCCCTCAGAATTCAACGCGCTCGCTCAAATCCGCTATCGCCACCCCGGAGCGGCCGCCACGGTGCGACTCCTGTCGGAAACCGAGGCCGAAGTCCGTTTCCTCGAGCCGCAGCGAGCCATCACCCCGGGCCAAGCCTGTGTCTTTTATGACGGGGACACCGTGCTGGGCGGCGGCTGGATCCAGCGCGATGAGGCTTTTCATTCTGCGTCGCCCGCGTAAGCTCCACGTCCATCGAACTCATGATGCGCTGTCGTTCCAATGCCGGATGGATCCGAATTCTACTCGGGGTATTTATTATCGCCGCAGTCTGCTTGAGCGCCCTCGAGATGCGGGCCGATCAGGAATTCGCGTTGGATGAAACGATCTTGGGATCCGATGCGGCGGAGCTGACCGGCGAGGGGGCCGGTTTTACGGCCAGTCTGGAGCCCGCAGTGTTGATTTCCGAATTCATGGCGGACAACAAACGGACGCAGAATGACGAGGACGGCGAAAGCTCCGATTGGATCGAGATATTCAATTCGAGTGACGTTCCCGTTAACCTGGGCGGATGGCACCTCACTGACGATGTTTTAAACCCGGCCCAGTGGCCCTTTCCCGACCTGGTCTTGCCCGAGCACGGTCGTCTCCTGGTGTTCGCCTCGGGTAAAAATAAAACGAATGCCACCGAGCGATTGCATACGAACTTCCGATTGTCGGCATCGGGCGGGTATTTGGCCTTGATCACACCGGCGCTCGAGGTGTCGTCGGATTTTTCTCCCGGTTATCCCGCTCAGATGACCGATGTATCTTATGGTCGTGTGGAAGGAGAAACGGGGGTGCTGGGCTTTTTCCCGAATCCCACGCCAGGGACGCCGAACTCGACGGGTGGATCGGGTTTTGCGGCTGAGGTGGCATTCTCGCAACCGAGCGGTCCTTTCACCCATCGTTTGGAACTGCGGTTGTCCACCGAAAGCGCCCGGGCGATCATTCGTTACACGCTGGACGGAAGCTTGCCGACCAACTCATCCCCGGTCTACGGAGCGCCAATTGTGATTACCAACAGCGCGCAGGTGCGGGCGCGCGCCTTCGAGGAAGGCCTGCTGCCGGGTCCGCCGCGCAGTGAGGCGTTTTTCCTGCTGGCCAGCAACGTGGTTCAGTTCAATTCGGATCTTCCGGTCATGGTCCTCCATACCCTGGGGAAGGGCACGCCCAATACCAGCACGATGACACCCGTGTTGGTTTCCGTGCACGAGCCGGTCGGCGGTCGGACCTATTTGCATTACCCGCCGACCCTGACTTCCCGCGCGGCCATCCAGATCCGGGGCTCAAGCACTTCGGGATTGGCGAAATCGAGTTACAAACTCGAGCTGCGCGATGAGTTTGGATACGATCTGGACCGGCCGCTGCTGGGAATGCCGGAGGATTCCGATTGGGTGTTGTACGCCCCGAACCAATACGAGCCCGTGTTGATCCACAATCCGTTCGTCCACCAGCTCAGCCGGGACATGGGGTGTTACTCGCCCCGCACCCGTTTTGTCGAGGTCTATCTGAACCGGAGCACCGGGCCCATCACCTCGGCGAATTACATGGGCATTTACGTGCTGGAAGAGAAGATTACCATCGGTCCCGAACGCGTCGCCATCGATAAACTGGAACCGGAACACAATCGTTTTCCCGAGATCACAGGCGGATACGTATTGAAAGTGGATCGTTTGGATCCCGGGGACCGCGGTTTTTCGGCGGGCGGGGTGACGGCGGCCCATGTGGATCCCAAGGAACGCGAGCTCCGCATGCCTCAACGACTGCCTCAGCTCAATTACCTGAGCAACTACTTTCGATCTTTCAACCGATCCCTTACGAGCACCAACTGGCGCGATCCCACGACCGGCTATCAGGCCTACATCGATGTGGATTCCTGGATTGATTACCATGTGTTGGAGGTGTTGAGCGGCAATGTCGACGCGCTCGTGCTCAGCGCCTATTTCCATAAGCCGCGCCAGCAGAAGATCAAGATGGGGCCCCATTGGGACTTCGACCGTGCCCTCGGCTCGACCGACGGACGCGATGCGAACCCCCGTCAATGGAGCACCGGCCCGTTTTTCTCGGCTCCCTGGTGGAGCCGGTTGTTTGCCGACCCCGATTTCTGGCAGCAGTGGGTGGACCGCTGGCAGGAGTTGCGCGCGAGCGCCTTTTCGTTGGCCCACATGAATGCGTTGATTGATCGCCTGGCCGACGAGGTCCGGCAGGCCCAGCCGCGCGAGTCCCAGAAATGGCGGGTGACGCTCCGAGGCGGCAGTTACCAGAGCGAGGTCAACCGCATGAAAACCTGGATCTCCAACCGCGTGGACTTCATCGACCGGCAAATCACCCGGACGCCCGCGTTCAGCCGCAATGGCGGTTTGATCCCGAAAAACTTTCCGCTCACGATCCTGGCCCCGACGAATGCCACCGTTTATTACACGCTCGATGGATCCGATCCGCGCGCCTCGGGAGGCGGCATCTCGACCCGGGCGATGGTTTATACGCAGCCGATTCGTTTATCCACCAATACCCGCGTGGTGGCGCGGGCCCGGGATCCCGCCAAGCGCCAGTCCGGAGGCCCGCCCGCCAGCGTCTCAACCCCCTGGTCGAGTCCTGTGGCGGCCACGTTTGTCACCGATCCGCCGCCTTTGATGATTACCGAAATCATGTTTCATCCCGCGCCGCCCTCGGCAGACGCCCCGGCTTCCTCCTCCGACTTCGAATTCGTCGAACTCAAGAACACCGGAACCGAAACGATCAATCTTCTGGGATTTCGCCTGAGCGGCGGCATTGATTTTACCTTTACCTCATCGGCGCTCCTCACCCACCTGGCTCCAGGCGATCGGTTGGTGCTTGTCAATAACCAGGCCGCGTTTCAATCGCGGTATCCCGACGTCCGAAACCTTGGAGGCGAATACTCAGGGAGCCTCGGGAATCGCGGCAATCCCCTCCTCCTGACAGGCCCCCGACTGGAAACGGTGTTCGACTTTGCCTACGAGGATGATTGGGCGCCGCTGGCGGATGGTTTTGGATTTTCCTTGGTCCTCGCGGACGAGACCATCCCTCCCATCCGTTTAGGAGACACAACATCCTGGCGTTTGAGCGCCCAGCCCGGTGGATCCCCCGGAACGTTGGATCCCCCATCCCCGGTCCTCCCGAAAGTTTATCTCAATGAAATTGTCAGTCATCCCGCTCCGATGAAAGAAGATGCGCTCGAGTTGTTCAACGATTCCCAGGCGCCCGCCGATGTGTCCGGTTGGTGGCTCACCGACGATTACCGCGAGCCCAAGAAACTCCAACTCCCCTCCGGAACCGTCATTCCCCCCCAAGATTGCGTGGTTCTTGGCAAGTCCATACTTGAACCCAAGGGCAAAACCGGGTTTGGCCTGAGTCTTCTGGGTGAGTCCGTTTATTTGTTCAGTGGCGACAGCCGAGGTGAATTAACCGGCTGGTGCCATGGCTTTGACTTCGGGGCGCAGGAACAGGGCTCCAGTTTCGGACGCTGGATCACGAGCGACCGACGCGCACACCTCGTCCCCTACGCGCAGCCTTCGCTGGGAACCGTCAACCCAGAACCCATCGCTGGCCCCGTCATTTTGAGCGAGATCATGTTTCACCCCCCGCTCGCCGATGGCGTCACTCCCTGGCGCGACCAGTTCATTGAACTGACCGATACGACCCGGAATCTCGAATCATTCCCCCTTTATGATCCGGCTGATCCCTCCCGGACATGGGGCATCCGAGGCGATATCGAGTTTGATTTTCCACCCGGATTTCGGTTTCCCGACAATCGCCGTGTCATCCTCGCCGGCTTTGATCCCTCGTGGAATACGGAGGCCCTTGCCGGATTCCGAGCGCGGTATCGTCTCGACAAGACAGTGACGATCCTGGGCCCCTGGCGAGGAACGCTCAATGCCGGCCGAGGCTTTGTCCGTCTGCTCAAACCCCTCGGATCCTCGGACGACCCCACGGTCGGCGCGCTGGTTGAAGAAGTGAATTATTTATCGCATGCTCCATGGCCGGATGGTGCCGCGGGAACCGGGTTTTCGATCGTCCGTCACGTGCCGCCGGCCTTTGCGGACGATCCCGCTCATTGGAGCCGCGCATCGGCCACCCCGGGCGACCAGGACGCCGACGACGATGCGTTGCCCGACCGATGGGAAATCGCCCACGGCCTTGATCCGCTCGACAGACAGGGTAATAACGGAGCCGAGGGCGATCCCGACAGTGATGGCTTTACCAACGAACAGGAGTTCCTGGCAGGCACGTCGCCCGATGATCCCGATCAGAGCCCGAAACTTGAGGTCTCGAAAAACGCCTCCGGCGAAACCCTCCTGACCGTCCAGGCGGGGCCCAGCCGAAGCTATACGATTCTTTGGAATGTCGAGGTGTCGTCCGAAAACTGGCAGGTCCTCAAGACCCAAGTCGCCCCTCTCGAAGGAGGCCCCTTGGTTTTCATCGATCGCGCCACGAATGCCGCCCGCTTCTACCGTTTGCGCGTCCCTTAGAGCCTGATTGAAAATTACAAGGGGTGCTGGAAATCTATTATGGCAATCGGTCTAGCGGCAGTTTACAAGTTAGAGCCAGGAAAATGCATGGGGAGGCCGCTAGAATGGGGCGAGGATGACTTTCAGGATTGTATGACCTAAGCGTGGTGGTAGCGGTCCAGATTGAGCTTGAGGAAGAGGTCCTGCTGGTCGGGATCCATCTTCGAGAGACAGGTGGCGGTGCGGGGCTGCGCCTGGCCCGGTTGGCGTGGGTAGAGCAAGAGGACTTCTTGGATTCCACTGAGCAATTCCATGGCGCGGGCCATGCTCAGGTCCAAAGCCTGCTGGTGGAGAGTCCGCTGAAGCAGCGAGGTGAGGGTCAGCGCCAACACGCAATAGAAGGCGTGGACGCGAATCTTGCTGTCCGTCCAATGGAACATGGGCGACCAGCCCAGGAAGTGAGGGTTCTTCATGTCGCGGAAGGCACTCTCGATATGGTTCTGGGCCCGGTAGCCGGCGACGATCTCCTCGTTGGTCCAGGTGTCGTTGTCGGTGAAGAGGATCGTCTTGCCCAGATGCGTCCGGACCAGGCGGGAGAAAGCGGCCGTGTCGGTGCGATAGGTCAGCGTCGGCACGGCGCCGCCGACCACCTCGCAACGGAG
>JAKLHY010000011.1 GCA_022709905.1 Verrucomicrobiota bacterium
CGATCACAAGGCGTGCTCGGGGCAAAGTAGATCCTCCTCACCTTGCTGCCTTCGCGGATTCGATCGCGCAATTTGAATGAGGGCTGGAAGTAGTTCACGTACAGCCGAACGACCTGATACAGTTGCGCCAACGCCTGCCCCGCGACGATTTGAACAGTGACGATTATTTTTCACCAAGTGAAGAATAAATGTCATTGACCACGCCGACCAACGGTATCTCGAAAACCGGCCCGCAGTTCGGCGATTGTATTGGCCGTGGGATGGGACTGTCATGCGCCAGGGATCGATGCGGGCGGACTTCGTGGTAATATTTCAATCCTGTTCGCTGCCAACCGATGTTCGTCTCGGGGCAGAAGATGTTTCACGGATACGGCAGTTTGACCCCCATCCTTTCAAGACTATCCACATCCAGCGATCTCTCCCCTGCCCTCTTTTATTCAAGCAAACACCCCAGCGGGATGGCGAATAGCCGTTCGCTCAGTTTGACCGACTCTTTTCCGTTGTAAGCCAACACCGCGCCCACACAGGCTGGTGTCCGTTGCAAGAATGCCCGCAAGCCCGACAAATCACTCTCGCTCCACCGCGTGGCTGCTTTCACCTCGATGGCAAGGACTTTCCGGTCGAATTCGATCACCAAATCGACTTCATGGCGTCCTTGCTCGTGCCAAAAAAACAGTTGTGCCTCAGGCAGCCAGGCTTCCAGCACGGCGGTCAAATTCTGAACGACAAAGGTCTCAAAAAGGGCGCCTCGCAACAAATCGTCACGCCCCGGCTCTAATCGGGTAATTCCTGCCAAATAGGCCGCCAGCCCGCTGTCTGTGAAATGCAATTTGGGCGATTTGACCAAACGCGAACTGCGGTTCTTCAGAAACGGGGGCAGCCTCCGGATTAAAAAGGAGGCCTCCAACAACTGCAGATATCGCCCCGCAGTGACCGCGTTGAGTTTCGCATCACGCGCCAACGTGCTAATGACGAGCACTTGAGCCGTTCGCAAAGCGGCAAGTTGTGCCAGCGTCCGAAAGGAGATCAGGTCAGTAATCTGAGATAACTGACGCAGGTCACGCTCGACATAGGTTTGCACATAGCCCCGAAACCACTCAGCGACGTCATCAGCAGGCCCAAGACACACCGGAGGCAATCCGCCTCGCAGAATCTCAGCTTCAGCGAGAGGTTTTGCCTTCCCCGTTGGCAGGGCGAGCGATTGAATGAAGTTCACTACAAAGGGTCTTTTGGGGGTCGCCACGTTGATTTCCCGACGCGTCAAGGGGTGCAGCGTATAGTAGCCGGCACGTCCGGCCAGCGTTTCGGAAACGTGGCCGATCAGGGCCAGATTGGCCGATCCGGATAGAATGAAGCGCCCTGCGCGGCGTTGGTCATCAACAGTCTGTTTGAGGGCCAGGAGCAGTTCCGGACATCGCTGCACCTCATCGAGAATGGTGGGCTCGGTCAGCAGCGATTCCGGATTAGACCGGGCTGCGGCCAGCGTGGCAAAATCGTCCAGCGTGCGATAGACGTGCCCATTGACGAGGGAAGACTCGTTCTGGAGGAGCGTGCTTTTCCCGGCTTGCCGCAGGCCAGACAGCACGATAACGGGCAATTGTCGTAAAGCCCGTTCCAGGCGTGAGGTAATTTCGCGCGGCAGATAGGTTGTCATATTACAACATAGAATAGCGGCATTATGACATTCTTACAAGATCATTTCATGTTTTTCACTTCCAGTGAAACTTCCAGTAAAGTGTACTTAAGGTGTACTGCAAGAGTACCTTCGTATACTGCATTGACGGCACGATTCTTGTTTGGCACATTGAGAGCTGAACCCGATAGGGCAGTTAAGATAAGTAGCTCTATAACAGGAAGTTAGACAGAACACTGGACCAAAGGCAATGCGCGGGACGGATGGGTTTACAGGGCTCAGAAACAGGCTTATTTGGACCGATTCCGACCCTCGCCTCCAAGTTGTTATTATTGAGCAACTTGCGTTATCTTTTGCACCCAAGAACAACCCCCTCTTCCGCAATGCGCGAGGGTTGAAAACCGACCGTCACCATCCCTTCTTTGACCTCACACGGCCAGCAAAGCTCTACACAATCCCCCGGGATGCCTTGTGCAATTCTCCAACGAAGACAGCCAGCGGCTTGTCCTCTGCCCTATTCTCTCGGTGCCCAGCGGCGATACACAACGGATCAGGGGCGGATGCGAGAGTTGTTAGCCGCACCCGCTTCGAGACCCGATCTGCCGTTCGTGTCGTAACCACTGCCAGCCCCAGCCCGGATTCCACAGCAGCCATCAGGCTGTCCACGCCGTCGTATTCACCTGCAATCTTGGGCCGGAGCCGGTGCTCGCGCAGCCAGCCGGTGATGATGTCCCAATACTCAGGATAATCGCGCTGGCAAAAAACGAGCAACGGTCCACTGGCCACTTCAGCAGGCGTAATCTGTTTCCGTTGGGCCAATGGATGATTCCGGCCCACCGCAACCTGCCACGCCGCACGGGTAAGCGGCGTCCAGACCAGTCCCCGCGTTTCGTGTTGCTGACCAACCGTGACCACGACATCCAACTTGCCGCTTTCCAGCCCGTCGAGCATCTCTTTGGTGGCGAGGTCGAACAACTCCACGCGGGCGTTTGGGTGCACCTGAGTGAAGTTCTCCACGGCCACAGACAACATCCCGGCGGCAAGCGAAGGAGCGTAGCCAACGCGCAAGCGTACCCCGCGTCCAGCGCTGTGCACGCGTTCGATCATCTGCTCAGCGTGCTGGAGAAGCTCGCGGGCCTCACGGAGCAGCGCCTCGCCGACCGGCGTGAGCCGGATCGAATGGGCTTGCCGTTCCAGTAGGCACTGCCCGATCTCGTCTTCCAGCGCCTTGATCTGGCGGCTCAATGCCGGTTGTGTCAGGAAAATCTTCTTGGCGGCCCGGCTGATGTTCCCTTCTTCAGCCACCGCCACGAAGTAACGCAGTTGTCGGAGTTCCATGCCGGGGCAGCATAACCGAAAAGCAGTCTCAGGCCAATAACTCGGCATTGGCCGGTCTCGCGAACGGCCGCCACTTTATCGGCATGAAAACGACTGCGACCGCACTGAACATCCGGTGGGCTGACGAACGAGGCCACGCCGACCACGGCTGGCTGAACTCGCATCACACCTTCTCCTTCGCGGACTATTACGATCCGGCGCACATGGGCTTTCGCTCTCTGCGCGTTATCAACGACGACCGGGTGGCACCGGGTATGGGCTTCGGCACCCATCCGCACCGTGACATGGAAATCTTCAGCTACGTGCTGGAAGGCACGTTGGAGCACAAGGATAGCATGGGCAACGGCAGGCAACTCAAACCGGGCCAGATTCAACTCATGAGTGCAGGACGGGGCATCACCCATAGTGAATACAACCCTTCCCGAAAGGAGCCGCTCCGCTTCCTGCAAATCTGGATACAGCCGCGAGAGCGCGGCCTGACACCCACCTATACGGAGTGGCATCCCAAGCCCGAACATGCCGATGCCGCAAAGGTGCTGGTCATTTCACCCGACGGGCGCGACGGCTCCGCCACAATTCATCAGGACGCGGACATTTATCGCATCCGGCTCAAAACCGGACAAACCGTGACGCACAAACTGAGGCCGGGCCGGGGAGCATGGCTGCACGTTGCTGAGGGTGCGCTGACCATGAATGGCGTCCCGCTGGCGACCGGTGACGGCGTGAGCACCGAAGAACCCGGAACGCTCACGGTCACGGCTACGCAGCAGACCGAAGCGCTCCTGTTCGATTTGCAGTGAGCGTTTCCATCACCCAGATGCCATGTCCAAGCCCCTTAGCATCCTTGCCCTTATGCTCGCGCTGGCCGCAGCAGACATTTGGCTTGTCACTGGCGGCAACGGGTGCTGGACGAAGACCAGCGTGCCAGTGAAAACGGTCGACGAAATAACCGGCCTCGAAGCCGTCAACTACGAGAGGCGTTTTGTGCCCGGCTTGGAATTCTTGGGAGCCGCCTTGCTGGGAGCTTCGCTCTTGGCTGGCGGCTCATTCCTTTTCTGCAAGAAACAAACCACAAACTCAAACACACCAAAACCATGACGAAACATTTCATCATCCTGCTGACCCTCACCACGCTCGCCAGCGCCGCCTTGGCTGCACCCCAGAGCTTCGACTTCAAAGACCCCAAAGGCGTTAACAACGCTGTTTTCAAACTTGACGCCCCGCTCGAAGCTATCAACGGCAGCGCCAATGCCATCAGAGGCACGGTTACCTTCGATTCGACGATTCCTGCGGCTACGAAGGGCAAGATCGTTGTCGCCGCCGCCTCGCTCCACGTGCCCAATCCGATGATGAAAGACCACCTGCACGGGGAGCAATGGCTGGACGTAGCGAAACATCAAGAAATCACGTTCGAGGTCATCTCGCTGAGTAATGTGAAGACCACAGGCGATAGCACCACGGCGGATGTGACCGGAACGCTCTCGATCAAAGGAGTGGCCAAGCAGGTCTCCGCGCCCGTGAAGTTCAGTTACCTCAAGGACAAACTCGGCGCTCGTTCCAATGGCCAGATGCAAGGCGATCTGCTCGTCATCCGTTCCAACTTTGCGATCAAAAGGAGCGATTTCCGCATCAACCCCAGCGCGTCCGAAGACAAGGTGGCCGACACGATTGAACTCACGCTGAGCATCGCAGGCGCTGCGCCCCGCTGAATGACCGGACACATGTTACCCCCAAGACATTGCGAACATCTAACAGCCACAACCTTACACACTGACTATGGCAAAACTACTTGTTCTCTACTACTCCACCTATGGCCACGTTGAGACGATGGCCAAGGCGGTCGCGGAAGGCGCACGCTCGGTTCCCGGCGTCGAGATTACCCTCAAGCGCGTGCCCGAAACCGTGCCGCCCGACGTGGCCAAGCAGCACGGGGTGAAGCCCGACCAAGCCGCGCCCCTCGCCGACCCGAAGGAACTGGGCGACTACGACGCCATCATTTTCGGCACACCCACGCGCTTCGGGAACATGGCGGCACAGATGCGCAATTTCCTCGATCAGACGGGTGGCCTTTGGGTTAAGGGTGCCTTGGTCGGGAAGGTGGGCAGCGTCTTTGCCAGCACCGGCACCGGCGGTGGCAACGAGAGCACCATCATCAGCTCCGTCACTACGCTGATGCATCACGGCATGGTTTACGTCGGCCTGCCCTACGCATGCCCGGAGTTGGCTGACATCACCGAGGTCAAGGGTGGTTCACCGTGGGGCGCGGCCACTATCGCCGGAGGCGATGGCTCCCGGCAGCCGAGCGCCAAGGAGTTGGGGCAGGCTCGTTTTCAGGGCCAGCATGTAGCGACTATCGCTGCGAAACTGCGCGGCTGAGACAGGTTCCAATGGCAACCGACTCGACAATTCGCAAGCTCAAGGAGGCTCCTGAAACCGGCAGCACCATGCCGGTCCTGTTCATCGGGCATGGCAGCCCGATGAATGCCATCGAGGACTCCGAGTTCAGCCGGGCGTGGGCTGCGATCGCCGGGTCGCTGCCCAGGCCCAAGGCCGTCCTGTGCGTCTCGGCGCATTGGCAGACGGATGGAACCCGCGTCACTGCGATGGAACAGCCGAGGACGATTTACGACTTCCACGGCTTTCCGGCGGAGCTTTACGAGAAGCATTATCCGGCTCCCGGTTCGCCGGACCTGGCGCGATGGACGGTGGACGCGCTCAAAGACTCCCACGCTGAATTGGATTCAGGATGGGGCTTGGACCACGGCGCTTGGGCGGTGCTCAGCCGGATGTACCCCAAAGCCCATGTGCCGGTGGTTCAACTCAGCCTCGACCAACGGCAGCCGCCTGCCGTTCATTACGAACTGGGCCGCGAACTCGGGGAGCTTCGCAAGAAGTGCGTGCTCATTCTCGGCAGCGGCAACATCGTCCACAACCTGCGCGAGGTCGTCTGGGAAGACACTGCGTGCGACTGGGCGCTGGAGTTCGACGCCCGGATGAAGGATTTGATTCTGACGAGGGACCACAAAGCCATCATTGATTATCCCAGGCTGGGGCATTCCGCCTCTCTGGCGGTGCCTACCGCTGAACACTACCTGCCGCTGCTTTAGGTCCTGGGAACACAGCACGAGTGGGACGGTGTGGCTTCCTTTGCGGACAGGGTGACGCTGGGGTCCATATCCATGCGCTCGGTCAGGATCGGCTGATTCAGAGCCGGCGTGTTCAGGACGCGACCGGGCACAGTGGTTCTGTTCGGAACTGTCCGACCACGGCCAGCCGGCAGCAGTCCAGTTCCAGGCGAGCGATCATCGCGCCGGCTGCGGGCAGCGACTTCGCGCAGGCGGGCGAGATCATGCGTCAGCTTGGCATGCGGGGCGAGATCGAGTGGACCGTGACCCGAAGCGATGCGAGCCGATTTGATTTTCGGGTAAACCGCCCCGGTCACATCTTCGAAGTCCAGACCGATCTGGACGGCAACCGAGCTACTGAGAAGCGAATTGACCTCAACGTCTGGGGAGTCATGCGCATTTTGCATTCGTTCACTGGGGTGCGGATGGATGACAATCGAAATGGGCGCGATTGGTTTCTCACCTCGGTATGGGTGCTGGCGATAGATGCAGTCGCCGCCGCGCTGATCCTGATGGTTCTCAGCAGCCTGATTCGAGCTTCGGACAAAACGGCTTGGTGATAGTCATATCAGAATAGCTGTGGTTACAATTCAGGAGGCGACCTCGTGCTATGTGGCACAGGCCATGAGGCGCGATCTTCGCTCGGGTAGAGGCCGATCTTATCGAAAGGAATGCGCTGGAAACCCAGCTTGAATGCAGGTGAGTCCTGCCTAAGCTCAAAGGTCGGTGCATCTCGGAATTGGGGATCCGTGTCCAGGAGGTTGTTCTTAAAGACGACGTACGGCAGGGCCTTCTCTTCCGTCGAGCCCCACTTGCCTTTCCAGCAAATGTTGCGGGCGACGACGTTGCCCTTTGGGGCCAAGGGCTCATCCTCCAGAATGTTCAACAGCTCCGGGTAGCGCACTGACCAAGGCGGTTGTTTGTAGTTGAGCGAGATCAGCTCCTTGGTGGCAAACTCGCCTACGCTTTTGGCCCAGCCCAGGCCGCGCGCGTCGATGCTAAAGGCGCTGTTGCATTTGATGAACATGTTATTCGTGATTATATTGTCGCGCCCGCCCCCAATCAGGATCGCCGTCGCCATGTCGAAGAAAACATTGCAGGAGATGTCCGCCGACGAAAAGCAATCATCCAGGTAAACGCCGTTGCAGCCTTTGCCTTGGAAACCGCGGATATCATGCAGGTAGTTGTAGCGAATCCTGTGTCCGCGCATGGTCCAGGTTTCATCGGGCGGAGATGTGTAAATGGCTCCAGCGTCGTTGGATTGAAAGACCGCGCTGTGGATCTCGTTGTACTCGATGACCTGGTCGTTGCCAGTGAACCCGATCGCGACGTGCGGGACATGGTGAATGAGGTTATGCGTGACGCGGTTCCCGACGCCAAAGGCAGTGATCCCTTGCTGATAAACCGGATCCCAGCGGGCAGTGTGGTGGACGTGGTTGTTGTCGGCGTAGTGTCCGGCGGGGGTAAGACTCTTTCGGTCGCCACCTTCGAGATGGATGCCGCCCTGACCGGTCTGGTAGATGTCACAGCCAACCACGCCATGCTTGGTTCCGCCATAAACTTTCACGCCCCAGTTTCCCATGTTCCTAATCGTGCAGCCGACGATCCGCAGGTTTGAGCCGCCCTTGATGATGATTGCACTTCCGCGGCCAGCCTCGATCAGGAGTCCTCGGAGGGTGATGTGTGAGACACTGTTCAGTTGGAAAGGATCGCGCACGATGGAAACAACGGCCTGCCCTGAAGAAAGGGGAGCCGGTGGCCAGAAGTAAAGGATGCCTGTCTCACGGTCGAGGTACCATTCCCCAGGGCGATCCAGCTCACACAAGGCGTTCTCGGCGTAAAACCATTGACCCTTGCGGATTTCGTAAGAGCGCCCTGGCTGAATCGGCAGGCTCAGCGAGTGGTTGGAGCGGGTGACGCTTCCCAGCGGGATGCGCTGGTCGGCCCAATCCCAAACCCAGAAGCCGTGCAGCCAAATGCCCTTCTCCTCGACCCAGCGTGCGGTGCGAGAGTCATCATACACAAACCTGCCCTCGGGGGTCCGCGCCTGGCCGGACTCAACGATGCCGTTGGGATCGAGTACGTCAGCGATATGCAGATAGCCCGAGTTCGGGTACCGAGCTAAGATCATTGGCTGATCCTCAAAGAACAGCTCCAGGCCGGGATCGGATTGGTAAACACCGGCATTCCCGATGCCCTGGAGGTCCATTATGTCGAGCGCTTTGAGGTCGGCTTGGAAGACCTTCCTTTGGGCGGCAGGATCCAGGCGTTTGAGGATGGTCGCATTGGTGGTTGGCCGCCAGCCAGTCACCATTCGCCCACAAACGACCTTTGCCACCTCACCTTGTCGTACACGATACACGACTGGGGCGTTGTCAGTCCCGCTGTCTCGGTCTGTCAGTTCGAGTGGGCGCGCCAATTCGTAAACACCGCCTCTGAGTTCGACCGTGATCCCGCCCATAGGAAGTGGCCCGGCAGCTTTAATGCGCCGGATCTCGTCCCGTGCTCGCTCCAACGTTCTGAAAGGCTTCTGCTGGCTCCCCGGATCCGTGTCGTTGCCATTGCCTGCGACGAAAAATGTGCTGGCTAGTCCCGCTTGGCACGCGAGGATCAGGATGCCAGCAGCCACAATCCGGGTGCGATTGTTCATGAGGAGAGACTAACCGATTTCGCCGAAATGCCCAGCCTCAAGGTGAGTTTCATCACTGATGCTCTCAGGAGTGTCGGCTGGCCATCCACGGTGTGCTTCATAGTGACCGCTATGAACGCTGTAGAACAACGCGGGGACATCGCCCTCGTAGAGGTTGCGGCCTCGGAGTTTCATCCGGGTGAAGTCAGGTTTGGGAGGTGCCTGACAGGGTTCCCCACCAGCTCTTTTCGCTATCGCGACCCGCCCAGCGTGGTGGATGGCCGAGGTTGGCTAAAATCAAAAACCCGCACTTGCGCAGCGCGTCAATTTCCCGGTCGCGCCAAATAAACCGCCCCTTCTCCGGCTCCACCTGGTACCAGTGGCAATAGTCTCCAAAATCGTGCAGCCGGACCCAGCGCGCTCCCATCGACGTCGAGGCCAGCAACGTGTTGCCCGGCTCAGGCACCATTGAAGTCACGTGCATGCCAAAAGGCGAATCGGGCTACAGCTTGCGGTCCCGTTCCGGAAAAACCCCGAACCACACTTCGCCGGTGGCGGGCGATTCATTGGCCCGCACGCGCACCCGGCACATGCCGGGTTGCCGGAGCTGGAACGAAGCGCGTTCCGGTTCGCCAGATTTAACCTGGCGCGTCAGGATTGTCAGCGGCCGCGACCAGAGATCCTCGAGGGTATATTTGAGAGCGATCTGGCCGGGCTGCGAGTCGGCGGCTACCCTGGCGGTTAGTTCCACCTGTGGGTGGCAAAAGGTCCGTCGTGACCGAAAAATTGATTATCCGATCAGCGCTGAGGCGCGGCAGCTGAGCCAAGTTGCCAGACCAGTGCTCCGCTTCGTCGCAAAGACAACAGTCGATGAGGACTTGGATGGGAGATGGGCAAGGTTCTTCTCGCCGTGCCACACTTTGGATCAGTCGTTGGCTCTGCCTCAGGCAGCCTGCCGCAGGTACTGATGATGCAAACCGCCAATCAACGGTATCTCGATCACCTTCCCAGTGTCGGGCAACTGCACCGGTCGCTGGATCGGACTGTCATCGATGCGGGCGGACTTCGTGGTAATAAGCCAGGAACTGCTTCAGCATCTGGCGTAGCTGTCGTTCGTGCAACACAATCACGCGATCCAGACATTCCCGGCGGATCGATCCGATTAGTCGTTCGACGTAAGGATTTTGCCAAGACGATCTGGGGGAGATCAGTTTCTGCCGGATGCCCATTGACCGACCACATCCGCCGGATGAGTTGAACGAGCTCCCGGTCCTTTCCAGGTCGCCCCATCCGATACCGGAATTTCCAGCGCCAGAACAGTCTGAACCCGGTTCGCTGCCATCCAATGACGGTTTCGGATCGGAGGATCATTAAAGCCCTTTTCCAATCGGGCCAGCATCTCTTCAACATGATCCAAATATGTCGATCCAACGGGCGGAGCTTGGGCCTGCGCGTCTGCCGATTGAGCACCGTAATTTGGTGCCTGAGGGCGAGATTCTCCAAGGCGAGATCATGCTGGGGACGAAGCCAGCACAACAGGTAGCGCAGGAGTGCTGAGGCAAATGCGAACACGGCTGATTAGCTTGGGGACAAATCCAGCTAAATCAACGACTTCGTTTCGTGACGGAGTTTCTGCCACCCACAACACGCTCAAAAGGGCGTGCGGTCGTTCGTGATGTGGAGGCGCATTCAAAATTCAATGTTCCAGAGCCACGCCGGCTAAACCGAAGCCGCGCACCGGCACTCGGATTCTGCTCCCCTCGAGTTCGAGCGCGTCTTGCGCGCGCTCCAGCAAGTCGGTGGCCCCGACCCGCCTCAGGCCGGGGACGTCGAGTTCCAACGGGCTGCTCCGGCCGCTGGTTTCCCACAGTCGAACGATGATCTTGCCCGGATGGCCGTCGTCCGCCGGTTTGAAACACGTCGCGATGGCGCGCGTGGGGTCCACGGAAAGGTGCGCCCGATCCAACCAGGCCTTGGACAGGCGCCCAAGCGCAAAGACGCCCGGCGCGGCGTCGGCACGGCTCCAGGCGACGGCGGCGGCGTTGTCGTAGCCCGGCGCGTGGGCGCGGAGCGAATAGCGGAAGCGGAAATGGCGTACGCCGTCCTGGTCCTGGGTGACTTCCTTCCAGTTTTGATCATTGCCCAGCGCCTCGAAGGCCGGCGCGCCCTGGTCCAACCGCAGCAGGAAGGCATCCCGCAGGGCAATCGTGACGCCGGTGCGGCCCGCAGGTGAGACGTCCACGAAACCTTGCACGGCAAACCGCCGAGTGTCGGCGCCGGGCAACAAGTCACCGTCGGGTTGCGGACGCGGACGGACCACGGCCGCGGGCGTTTCGATGCGCAGATCCTTTGCGCCGTCGTTCACGGGGAAGAAGTGCAGCAGGCGCTGTTCGTTTGTGGTGGGTGGTTTCTCGATCCGGATGTCGAGATCCAGGCGATCGAGCGCCGCGTGTAGCATGACTACGTTGGTCACCCGCAGGTCGCCAGCGCGGCCAGTGATGCGGAGCTCGCCGATGCAGCCGTCGAACTGCGTACGACATTCGATGTTCGTCAGCGTCTGCTCGCGCCCCTCGTGGAAAACCGTCTGGCCCAGCGATCGTCCCGATGCGCGGAGCACGAGTTCCTGTCCTGTGGGTTTGTGAACGACACTGCCCAGACCGCCGTTCTGCAAGTCCACCCGCACGCGGTAGAAGGGTCCTTCCAGCGTGTCGGTGGTGGCGGAGAAGGGAGGATTTACGGTCAGCAGCGGCTGCGTCGTGTCGAGTCGGAATTCGCGAAATCCAAGGGGCGGCACGCGCGGGGCGACAAACGAGAGCCGTCGCAGGCCGCCTTCCAGGCGGAGACCTGAAGTCAATCCCGCGACACCGGTCACTCCAGCGGGCCCCTCCACGGAAACAAAAATGTCCTGGGTGAAGCTGAGCGGGTTGAACACGGTGAGGTAAGCCGGGTCCGGCTTGAGGCCAAGGGCGCTCCAGGCCCGTGCGGTGAGACGGTGGCTGAGGCCGCCCAACTCGTCGGCCCACTGGCGGCGCAGTTGCGCGTTATGTCGCTTGTTCTTCAGGTCCGTGCCGTTCCAGGCGTGATCGGCCAGCATCGCCCAGCACCATTCCGCCCTCACACGATCGGTGCGAGTGCGCGCGGCCAGGTCCGGCTCGGCTCGAGTGGCGAGCGCGACGAGCGATTCGGCGACCAGAAAGGCGCGCTCGTTCTCGCGCGCCGCCGCCACAGTCTGGGCCAGACTGACCGGCCACAGCTCCCAGGAATGGCCGAAGCAGCCCCGCAGCTTCGGCAGAAACGGCGTCGCTTGCTCGGCGGCGTCCACCTCGCGACAGAACTGAGCGAGCGTGCCATTGACGAGCTTCGCTGCGTTCGTGCCGGTGCTGTTGTAAGCGATGATGCGGTCGGCGAAAGCGCGCGCCTGCTTCCAGCTATTCGGGTTGATGTCCGAGTGCGTGCCGCTAGCGAAGATCGTCCGGAGCGGATAGCTGGCGCCGAGTTGTTCGTAGTGCGGAAGCCACTCCGTAGCCAGGCGTTTAGTGTCCTGGAGCAGATGACCGCCTTGCGTGTAATTGGCCTTCCGCGAAGCCCATGGGTCCAGGAGCACGCGCACGTCGCTGCCATCAGGGCCTTCCAGCCGAAACAACGGCGGGTTCTGAAGCGCCTTGAACGTGCAGTCGTAGTCGAGGAACGGCACGTTTACCCACCGGAAGCCGCACCCGGCCAGGATCGTGGCCATGCCCCAAGGCAAGGACGGCAGCTCCGTGTGGTTGGCGACGTCCAACGCGATGCCGTGCTCCCGCGCGAACCGGTGTGCCGGAGAGAACGCGCGCAGCACGCTCTCACTGCTCTGCCAGCCCCACAAGGTGTTGCAGAGGAACGGGGTTAAGCAGATCCGCCCTTCCCGCGCGCGGCGGATGAACTCCTCCTTGCGTTCAGGGTATTTCTCGAAGAAAGCCTCGGCCTCGACAAAGGCCATCAGGTTGTAGTGATTGCGGTTCTCCGCCGGTCCAGCATCCGATCGGTTCATCTCGTCGAGGTGCGCGCGGATGAGCTCGGCGAGCGATGCGCGCACCTGGGCCTCGGTGAAGCCCCAGGTCACGTCCGGACACGTGTCATTGGCGATGATGATTTTCCAGGGTCCCGCAGCGGCAGAGCTCTCGGCCGCATGGAGGCCAGATACAACGGTCACCGCGACGGCTGCGGCCAGCGTGGGAAGAATTGGATTCATGGGTTTGCGATTTTGAAACAGGCCACCGCACCGGCGTTGTTGCAAAGGAACAGGTGCCCGTTCGCCAGCGCAGGCACGGTCCACGAGCGCCCGTCGAGCGCTTGGTGGCGGGCGATCTCGTGATAGCGGGCGGGCGAGGCGTCGGCGATGACGAGTTCGCCGACCTGGCGCAGAATCACAAGCTTGCCATCGAACAGGATCAGGTTGCTCCAGCCGAATCCCTCCTGCACCCACTGCTCGTCGCCGGTGGCGAGCGAGAGACACTTGAGGCGCGAGCGGTGGTTGCCGAAACGATTCTCCCATGTTTTGTCATGCTTCGCCGGCTTCGCGCCGCGGATGGTGGCGGCAGGTCCGAGCGTCACGCCGCCGGCGAATTCCAAACCCAGACGCGAAGGCTTGAGCAAGGGCTGACCGTCCACTTCCACGCGGCAGTTCAAGCCACCGGCGTCGGAAACAGTCAGCGCCAGCTTTCCATCGGGAGAGGCAACGCGGCGTTCCGCCGCCATCATAAAGGATGTGGCCACTGCGAAAGCAGTCGAAATGCACGTGAGTTTCATGGAAGAAGACCTTGCCATAGACGACTGGTGAACTGCGAGTGCTTTAGTGAAGGCCCCCAATCGCTTTCGCACGCCTCGTTTTGTCTGCGCGGCGTGAACTCGCGGGTGCCGACGTTCGCGATGGGTGAACCTTCCCTGGACTTGGACTCGCCGCTGGTGCGATCGAACCCGCGGGCTGTGACCGGCGCCTTCAATTTCGCCGAGTTCAAGGCGAACTTGACGCAGGCGTTTTTTGAACACGATTGGGGCTGAGGATTATGTCGTCCTGTATGCCGAGGACAGGCGCCGCTCGAAAACGGCGAGTTTCGCCGCACCGCGGAACCTTCACCTAAATCTTCACCTGACGGGCTGTGAAGGGGCGCTGATCGGGCACTGGACAGGTGTGGTTGGCAAAAATTCCGTACACCCCGAAATGAGTCGTGCCAATCCCCGCTGGGGCGCGCCACGCATCCATGGCGAATTGCTCAACCTGGGACTCGACATCGCGCAACGAACCGTTGCCAAGTACATGATCTCTCGTGCCCGACGAGGGCAAGATCGTGGCTTTCCCTGAAGTGGGTGGCCTCCATCATCGCTACGAGCGCCAAGCCGCCTGAGATCGCTCACCGGCAGCAGTCGTTTGCCAAGTGCTCTGGCAGGACCGCGTAGGCAGCCGACAAATGTGTCGCTCCCGGCGTAGCGTGATTAGTGCCTGCTTCCCGACGTGATGGTACGCTCAATCCAATCCAATCGTTGCCTTCGGATCCCGGTCTCGACCAGTATCGATCCGTGGCCCGAGCGTGTTGCCTCTCCGCAAACAGCGCGATGGCTTTTTCGCCAACCACACCCGCGTCTTCCTTCAACCAGCCTGCGCGCCCAGCCTCGGCGGGTAACTTGGGCAGCCCCTGGAAATTCGCGAATGCGGCTCACCTTCTTGCTGGTGGTTCTGCGGCTCTGGAGCGCTGCAATCACATCACCAGGCGGTTACGGCTTGACACAGGTCCGGCGCTGTGGCCGGCCAAAACGCCTTTTTGCCATCGGTCAATTTTGCCTCGAGGTAGTATTCGACTGTCCCTTCAGATCGAGGAGGCAGGCTAACCCGATACGCTTGTCGGGCCCGTTGGTTGGCCGGGACCTTCACAAATCCACCTCTGCCCAGAGGACGCCAGTAGAGGTTCAATCCGCTACATTTCGGCCCGGAAAGCACAAATGCCCGGACTTCCTGCGGTTCGCCGGCTCTTGTTTGTGTGCATTTGGCCGATACGAAAATCCGAGGTGCGCCCCGGTAAGCGCTACTCACGGCCGCTCCTGCTGGCAATGGTTCTCCCAGGATTTTAGTAATCGCAGCATCTTGAGAAGACACCACACGCTCACGCATCCCGCTTTCGATGCTTGAAATCGTGCCCACCTCCCCGGGTGACTTGGCGCACCGAACGAACGTCGCAATCAGCTCCTCATAACTCCGCGCCAATTCCACTCGTTGCGGAACAACCTCATTCCGAACAAAAGCTCGCTTCGTCTCTGTGTCCGAAATGACCTCGGCTTGTTTCACTCGAACCGCGAGGCGACCGGCCAGCACCCAGGTACGTACTCGCAACTCAGTGGCATGGACAATATCTGCCCAATAATCAAAGCGCTCCAGATTGCCGGTGCCCTTGATGCGCGAGCGCAGGGTTTCCATTTCCCGCAGAGGAGCGAAGAACTGGGAGATCCTGGCGTCCGTCGTTTTTGCACCCTCGGCTATGAGTGCGTTGATGCCCGGGTGCTTCGCATCCAGTTTTTGCAGTACTCGCCCAACCTCCGCCCCGGCCTCGCCACCGAACAAGCTGCTGCCCCAGTCAGCCCAGAATTCGTCTATTTCCGGCATTCTCCCCGACCGATCAGCACCGGCGGTGCCCAAGCTGCTCTGCGTGAAGTCCCAACCGGCGTGCGCCAGGGCCATGATGTTCGGCGAGATCGCCGCGGTCCGCCAATGGATCGCCATCATCCCCTCGCATCCGTAGCGGAGGGCGTCCTGGGAGTTCACGAACATGCGCTGCACCCAGAACTGCAGGTCCCAGCAGGTGCAACAATGTGCGCCGGCAGTGCTGTCGTCCTCAGCCCAGCCGATGACCCACTTCGGCCGGCCCGGCATCGCGCCGTAATGCTTCTCCACCGGATCGGCCCCGCCACTGGTATTGATGGATGAGGCAACCCAGTTCGTCGGCGTGCGGTGGTGGAACCAAAGCGGGTCGTCAATTGTGCCCAGGCGCCACCCGCAGGTCGCAAACCCGAAAGGTACCTTCACGGCGTGAGCGGCCGCCTCGATGATTGCCATGTCACGTTCAACATTTGTTCGGGTCGTGATTTCCCAACCGGCACACCCCGGCTCGCCACCCAGCCAGATTTCCGGCGCCCAATACCAGAAGTAATCGATTGGCATCTTGCGTTTGAGCCGCAGGAAAGTGCCCTCGTATAAGCTTCGAATCACGGCTGGGTCGTCAGCTTTCATTCCTCTAGCTTCAAGGCGCGCAGCCAGCCCTTTCGGAATACCCAGCGGAATTTCCGTGCCGACAGAGATCTTTACCCCAAGCCGACGGGCGTGGGCAAATGCGCGCTCCTGGAAGTCCCCATATTGATTGAACATAGCGGCGGCCTGCTCACCGGTTTTCGGCCAATCCAGCCAATCCAATAGGAAGTCCGGGCCATAATCGTCGGATTCAAAGAAAAGCCCGGCCCCAGAGGCATACCGGCTGGTCGGATACGGCTTCACTTCCCACCCCCGGCGGGTGGTTACCACCCCCGACTCGTATCCGAATCGCACATTCCCGCGGGCATCGACGTCCTGCGGCAGTCCAATCCACACGCTGGCCTCAGGCCCAGCACTGGGATTCCAACTGGGATAAGTGTGAAGCCCGAAAAAATTCATCCGAAGCTTCACCATCTGTGATAAGACGTTCCGGTAGTCCTGCAGGTTCCACCAGTCCGGACCGACCGAAAAATCGTGAAAAGGCTGAAGTCCGCGCAAGGCGAACCGCGGTTTTCCGGTTTCGTCGATCTTGGGCAATCCGCCGTCCAGTCGTGCTTCGGGCAAAATGTCTTCGTCGATTCCAAACCGCACGCCCAGTTTCTCGGCAAAGCGATAGGCGCCATATAACGCGCCGACCCCATCTCCGCCGACGATCCACCATAGATTGCCCGCTTTCGTCCGGCTCGTGCGCAGCGTGAACTGCTGTGGGGCTAAGTCCTGCCCAATCTCGCCGCAGAACGAGCGATCCTTGCACGAGACTACAATCCGGTCCCCTGTGCCCGAACCTTTCCTCACCTTGAGTAGCTTGCCGATGCGCAAGTAGACGTAGCGCTGTACTTCATAGGCAGCCAGCCGCTCCTGGTCCGAGGCCTCCTGCCTGATTGAGATCGCCTTGGGGATCGGGGCCGCAGCCTGCGTTGGGAGCAGGACCGGCAGGAGATCAAGAAACAGGCAACCAATAAACATTGACGCCAATCTCCTGGCGGTTAAGCGCATAAGCATATCGACGGTAAATTCACGGTTGGGTGGAATTGGCTTATTCTGGCACTTCTTCGGCCGTAGAACTTGCCCGGGCACAATTCTATTTTTCGGATCATCTGGATCCGATAAGTAGTGATTCGTTGCGAGCATGGCAAGAGGCAAAGTCTTTACGTTTTCGGCGTAATACAACAGACGCAGCAAGGTCCGGGCATGCCGCTTTCTGATGTCGCGCAACCTTAACGATCCCCTGGGTCAGCTGAAGGCAACTTCTCGGTCATTGACATGGAGCGGCGCTGTCTGGCACACAGGAGTTCTCATGAGAACCCAGCTAAACCGGCGGCAATTCCTGCAAACCACCATGGGAGTGAGTCTCGGTGCGGTGCTCGCGTCACGCGCAATCGGAATTGCAGTCGCTGCTGATCGAACGCGCGAAGAACTCGAGCGCCTGTTCGAGTCGGACAATCCAACCCTGGTTCGTCTCGCGGTAGACGTGATGCGCAACTGTGTGCTGGCCAAGATCAAGCCGCCGGAGGGGACGGCCAAACGACGCTGGCTGCAGGCCGGCACGGGTGACGCGTTCTATGGCCAATGGATTTGGGATACGATGTTCGTGGTGGACCTGCTGGCAATCCTGCCCGAACACAAGGAGACCATCCGCGACGTGTTTCAGAATTACTGGGACTTCCAGGAGCGGTGGAATGCCCGGTTCCCGGCCTATGCGCACAACATGGTGTCGTGCATGATCGAACCACGTGGCAACGTCAAGCCCTGGTATGAATACCCGGCCTACTCGCAGATTCCAATCTTGGGGTGGGGCATTGAGCGGGTTTACCAGCGCAACGGGGACAAAGAATTGCTGCGCCAATCTCTCGTCCCCCTGGAGAAGTTCCACGAATGGTATTGGCGGGAACGGGACGTGACCGATTCTGGCCTGATCGCGGTGGGAACTTACAGCGATAATGTCCAGGAAGCTCGCAATGAGACCTACGATAACGAGTGCTGCCTCGATGATTTGATGCTCACGCTCCACCCCAAACGCCAAGACGTGCCGCCATGGCCCTGGGGCGGCGAAGGCAGGTGGTACGGCAACATATGCGTGCCAGGCAACACCGGTTACCTCCTCCTGGCCGAACGCAGTCTGGCGCGGTTGGCAACCATCCTCGGTGACAAAGCCATGGCGAAGCGTCGAAAGAAGCGCATCGACAAAGCCATTGCGGCCGTTCGCCGGCACATGTGGGATAAGGAAAGCGGAACCTTCCTCGCTGTAAATAGGGACACGTTCGAAAAGATCCGAGTTGCTACCATCGGCAGCTGGATGCCCCTGGTCGCCGAAGTCCCTACGCCGAATATGGTGAAACGCATGGCGGAGGCGATCCAGACAGACCATTGGCAGACGCCTTTGCCGATCCCCACAGTCGATCGGCACGACAAACGGTGGGTTTCCAACAGTTATTGGCGAGGTGACGTGTGGCCCGTGCCCAATTACCAAGTTGCGTGCGGCTTCGCCGCTGCCGGCCACCGCGCGATTGCCGTCGAAATCGCGGACAAGACCGTTGCGAACGCGATCACAAACGGCATCAACGAACATTACGATTCAGTGACCGGAAAACCTTTAGGAGTGGGCAATCTCGGGATGTCGTGCAGCATCATAACGTTGATGCTTGACGGCCTGACGAGCAAGTATCACCTGAAGGTCAGGAAAACTGCCTGACAACTCCCTGCAGTTTCTGAACGGCTGCTAAAGCTCTTTGCGTTTGTGTTTCAGTTCGGGGCTTCTACCTGTGAGTGTCGAAAACTCCGTGACGGCGAGTCGCGTGTTTAGCTAGACCAGTATTGTCACGGGATTGAACGCGCGCTTACTCGCCGAAAGGATACCGCCACGGCTAACTTCGGACATGCCTTTAACGCGTGACGCAACCGGCTGTGGAAAAAAAAGCAGCGCGCCGGGGAGGCGATTTGGTGAGCGGAATTGGGCCTCTGGGACCGGGCTGAGGCCCTGCGTGACTGCCTAGATGTAGTGAAAAAGCTCGACCAGCGGTTTCCGGAGTTGGCCGGATTTAACTTCTGGAGCGACGAAGGTCACTACAACGTGGTTGGGAACCGGAACACGAAGAAACTGATCGCCGATCCCAGAATCATCGCTCTGAATTCGAGGGACAAGTTAAGGCAGCGGCTCCAAAGCCAAGGCGGTGAGAATTTGGCTGCCCTTAACCGTCCGGAATTCCCAGACTCCTCCAATCAGGCGCTCGCGACCAGGGCGACGGAATTTTTCAGGTCGGGAAGCGTCCGCGATCACACAGGGCTTGCGTGTTGTCGTCGTCGGCTCGGCGACGACTCTGCCCTGCGCCTTGGCCAGTCACTGAAAGGTGTCGGTAAGTGAAGAAGACAAAAGTGTTCGGCGAGCCGCCGCGCACCGCAGGGCAGCGGCCCGTGCTCCACTTCTCGTCTGCATCGCTTCAGCTCAGAGCAGGTTCCGTCCTGGGCGCGTTCGCCGCATTGGTTGGGTTTTGGTAAGAATAGCCAGCGGCACTCCGCGGTTGAAACGCTTCCCAGCACCCCTTATCATCAGAGGCACAGGTCAGCCCATGACAAAGTCGAAAGGTCCCGTATGAAGACTCGCCCTTCACATCGCGTTGGACTCCTCCTGGCCGCAGCACTGCTGGCTGGTGCCGCTGGTGGTTTGCTTATGCCGGGCTCTACACTCATCGCCACTGCGTCAGAGCGGGCGTCGAAGACGCCGCCAGCTCCCAGGGCCGGATCCGAGTCCCGGTCCGAAGCCTTCGTCGGTCCCCAGCCAGGCCTGGGCAGCCTTCCCCTGCTGGGTCGGGGCAGGACCCGTTCCATATCCGCCGAGAATCCGAACGGCGAAAAGGGCAGAGGCGGCATGGCGATTCCCAATCCGTCCGAGCCCAGGCCGGCGGCCAGCGCCCGCGCGGCGGACAATCTCGGTCAGGGCTGGAAGGTCCGTCCGTTCATCCGGCTGAACGCCCGGGAGACGGCAACACTTATGGACGTGGCCGGCCCAGGCATCATCCAGCACATCTGGCTCGTCGAAGGCCTCAATCGCGGACTAGTCATCCGGTTCTACTGGGACGGCGAGGAGTCACCCTCGGTGGAAGCGCCGGCGCCGGACTTCTTCGCCGTGGGGCACGGCCGGTTCGCACCCGTTAATTCCCTGGCGGTCGTGGTTAACCCCGCCAACGCCATGAACTGCTTCTGGCCAATGCCGTTTCGTTCGCGCGCCCGGATCACTCTGTTCAACGAGACAGACCGCGATGTCGAGCTGGTGGCCTACCAGATCACCTACGTTGAGACCAAGGTCCCGGCCGCGGCCGGGACCTTCCACGCGCAATACCGCCGCGCGGGCACTTCCGAACGGAATCCGTACGTCATCCTTGACGGCGTGAAGGGCCGGGGCCGCTACGTGGGCACATTCCTGGCCTGGACCCAGATGGAGAAGGGCTGGTTCGGCGAGGGCGAGATCAAGTTCTACCTGGACGGCGACGACCAGTTCCCGACCATCTGCGGCACAGGGACGGAGGATTACTTCCTGGGCAGCTACGGCTTTCCGCGCCCGTTCACCACAGCCTACTCCGGCACCGTCCTGCCGGCGTCCGAGAACGCGGATCCGCCCAACTTCTGGAGCCTTTATCGGTGGCACATCCAGGACCCGATCAACTTCGAGGAGAACCTGCGCGTGACGATCCAAGCCTTGGGGTGGGGGGCGGACGGCAAGTACAAGAAACTGGCCGACGACATCGCCTCGGTCGCCTATTGGTACCAGGCGGAACCCCACGCGCCTTACCCGGAGCTTCCGCCGCTCGCCGAACGACTTCGCGAAGCCAAGCGCCCTCCGCTGAAGATCCCTGGCGCCTTCGAGTGCGAGTTGCTGGAGCTGGTCGGGCGATCGCCGAACATCGTGGCCGAACCTCAGGCCCTCGCCTCCTATGGACCAGGCTGGAGCGGCGATGCCCAGCTCTTCGTCCAGGCCAAGCAGGTCGGTGACTTCGCCGAACTCGCCATCCCCGCCAAGGAAGCCGGCGCGAAAAAGGTGGTCCTCTACGCGACACGGGCGACCGACTACGGAAAGCTCCGGTTCACGGTGAACGGGAAACCGGCCGACGTGACTTTCGACGGCTACGCCGAAAAGCCGGCTCCTTCCGGCTCGATCAGCCTCGGCGTCTACGAACCGAAGGACGGGAAGTTCATGCTGCGCGCCGAGGTCGTCGGGACCAACCCGGCTTCGACTGGCGCCAGGTACTTCTTCGGCCTCGACGCGGTGGTTCTGGACAAGCCATGAGCGGGAGCCTGTGCGTAGCGGAACTTCTCTATCAACCCGTTCGGTGCCTATGATTCGACCACTCCTCCGATCTCTCCTGCCAACGCTTCTCTTCGCCCTGGCCTCGGCAGCTCTCGCCGAAGTCTCCGTCCATACGGAGCAGATCGACCCTGCCGGCCCCCCTGACAATCGGATAAAGCTTTAATGAGAACACCAACACCGCTCCTCTTGGGTGCGCTTTGGATTACTTCCTCAGCCCTGGCGCAACCGGCGGAATCCACGCTGATTGATGCCCCCCCACCGCCGCCGACCAATTCGTATCGGGCCTGGCCCGGTTCCTCGCCACCGGATTGTCCGTTCCCGTCCTCGGACACGGTGGTGGGCGTGGCTTTCACCGGCCGCCACATGGAATACACCGGCGCAGACACCTGGTATCCCTCCTGGGCAGCCGATGGAAATCTCTACTCCCCGTGGACCGACGGTAACGTCAACGGCCTGGGCTCCAGTTCCGGCGGCGAAAACGCCGTCACCGGCCACGCCACGATCCTCGGCGACGACCCGCTCAAGCTGGTCATCACCAACCAAGGCGTGTTTAAGTCCAGCCCGCGTCCCTATGAAGGCCGCTATCCTTGCGGGAGCCTGGTTCACGAGAGCGTCTGGTCCTACGGGACCTATTGCCTTCATCCCAGCGGCGGCGTGCGGCGCGAAGGCACCGTCTACAACTGGCCTTGGATGGGCCCCTTCGTCGGCTTCCGCTGGTCTACCAACTACGGCCACACGTGGACCCAGACTCCGTGCACACCGGAGAAGCCACTGTTCGGCGAAAGCGCGCTGAATGGTGAACCGGTCAAGATTGGCGCGCCTCACTTCGCCGACTTCGGCAAGGCCATCCAGCATTCGCCTGACGGCAAGGCCTACCTGGTCGCCCAGGGCGCTAGCGACGGCCAGAAGCGCCGCTTCGCCTACAACAGCTGGATTACCGCCGACCAGGTGTACCTCGTCCGTGTCACCCCTAGCGTCGAGAACATGAACGACAGGACGAAGTACGAATTCTTTGCCGGCCGCCGCGCAAACGGTGAGGACCTCTGGACGAGCGACTTCACCCGGATCCAGCCGATCGCCGAATGGCGGGATCACATGGGCTGTGTGACCATGACCTACAACGCCCCGCTGGCCACCATCACGGCGGGTTCGACGCACCCGGATTACGCCATGGACGGGCTCACGGATGGCACGGTGGATGGTTACCCAGCTGACATCCGCCGCGAGTGGTGTTCGCGGGGGGAGAACAACGCCGCCATGGTCCGGCTGACCTGGAGCGAGGAACAGACCGTGGATCAGGTCGGGTTGTTCGACCGGCCGAACAAGCTCGATCAGATCCGGTCAGGCCTACTCGTCTTCAGCGATGGCACCAGCCTCCGGACCGGTGAGTTGCCGGACGAAGCGAAGCAGGGGCTGCAAATCAAGTTCCCGCCCAAGCGCATCCCATGGCTCGTCTTCGTCGTAAACGAAGTCAAACCCGGCTTCCCGAACATCGGGCTGTCGGAAATCGCCGTCTTTCGCAGCCAATGAGAAGAACTTCCGTGCCTTTTCCTCGACCTACCAACGCACACCCATGAAACACTCCACCTTGCACTCCTCCCGAATACTCCTGGGCGCTCTGTGTCTTGCTCTAGGCGCTCCGGTCGTGTGCACCGCAGACCGTCTCCAGCTGAGCAACGGCAAAGTCAGCGCGGACTTTGATTCCCAGGGCTTGGTTCAGTTGTCCCTGGCCGAATCAAGCCACCGCTTTACCTTGGCAGGTGACACCGCTTCCCTGACAGTCAATGGTGAGAAGCTCTCCATGCCAGGCCTCAGGCTGGGCAGCACCAGGCGACGCAAAAACAGCCTCACCTACACCTATGCCGCCGGGGACCGGCAATTGCTGGTGATCTACGAGTTGAAGCCCGGCTGGTCTTTCGTGAGCAAGCAACTTGTGCTCACGCTGCCGGAGACCCTCCAGCCCGGCCAGTTCCAGGGGCTGTTCTTTGAGAACGTGGCGGCGGCCTTCACGAAGGACGTTTCCCTCCGGTGAAGAGTGCCTTGAAGTTACTCGCGGGCCGCCGTCCCGAAGAACTGGGTGATGGTGCTGGAGCCGGCATGGTTATGAACCTCGAACACGATACCAGATGAAGACACAAATGAATGACCTCGCCAGGCCGTGCTGGACGGACCTGCGGATCGCCGCGCTGGTGGCGTTTACCTGTCTCCCGCTGACCGCCCTGGTCCCAGCGGCCGAGACGAAACCGGCCAGGCCCACAATCGAAGAGGCCGGTGGCGCCCCTGGCCAACGCTTCGACCTGGTGCGAGACGGCAAGCCCGTCTGCACCATCGTCACCGCAGAACCGCCTTCGCCGGCGGCACGACTGGCCGCGCTGGAACTGCAGAGCCACGTGCTGAAGATCACGGGCGTCGAGTTGCCATTGCGGCACGAGGCGGAGCCCACGTCGGGCCTGCGTATCCTCGTGGGCGAAAGCGCCGCCACCCGCGCGCTGGGCCTTCGCAGCGCCGATTTCGCGCCCCAGGAGTACCTGATCGGCTTCCGCTCGAATGCGCTGGTCCTCATCGGCCGCGACTGGGCAGACACGGAGGCGAATCGGCGCGAGCCAGGTCGGACGATCGGCGACCAGCGGCTGGCGGACTTGCGCCACAAGCTCGATTACTGGAAGACGGTTGGCCTGCCGGAGCACGGGTCCTTTCCGCTGGAGCTGCCGGGCGTCTTCGACGACCAGGGCACCTGTTATGCCGTCTACGACTTTCTGGAACGCTTCTGTGGCGTTCGGTGGTACGGACCGTCGGATCTTACCAGCGTGATCCCGAAGCGAAGCGAGCTGTCGGCCCAGGGGACCTACATCCGGCGCGCGCCTGCGTTGAAGCAGCGCAACGCCTTGAGCTCGGCGAGCTGGCCCTTCCTGCGGGGCCAGTGGGGGCCCTTCACTCAAGAGCAGCTTTCCCTGTACTGGCGGCGCCTCCGGCTCGGCGGCGAGAAATGGGCGGCCAACCACACCATCCATCGCCGCACCATCGAGACCGTGCTGAAGGACCCGGATTACCAGGCCCAGGGATCCGCCAAGGGGCTCAACCTCTGCTACTCCAATCCTAAGCTCGTCCGGGTCCTCGCCCAGATGGCGCGCGACTATTTCGACGGCAAGGGCGAACTCCCCGAGGGGTTCAAGGCGTTGGGCGACTACTTTGCGATCGTTCCCGAGGACGTAGCCCAGTATTGCGGCTGCGAGCGGTGCCGGGCCTTGCTGGACGGCGGCAAGGACCGGAGGACCGGCTTCTTCAGCAGCGGCGAGATCAGCGACTACTGGTTCTCGTTCGTCAACGCGGTGGCCCGCGAGGTGCGTCAGAGCCACCCGGGCAAGTACATCGCGACGCTCGGCTACTGGAACTATGCGTTTCCGCCCCGGGGCTTCGACCTCGAGCCCAACGTCTCCATCTCCCCGTGCCTCCACACCTGCTACTACCCTGTGCACGCCGAGATGCGCGACAACGACTTCAAGTTCTATCGAGCCTGGCGGGCCAAGAGTCAGGCGCCCATGTTTCTTTGGGTCTACTACCATCATCCCATGGAAGCGGCGCTGATCGGCAACTGGAAGTGCTTCCCGCACGTCATGGTGCACGAAACCGCCGAGGCGATGCGAATGTTCATCCGCGACGGAGTGCGCGGTATCTTCGAATGCGGAGAGCAGGACCAGGTGGAGCAATACGTCATGGCAAAGGTCTGGGATGATCCGAGCCTCGATCTGGATGGGCTGCTCGCCGAGTTCTTCCGGCTCTATTTTGGCGCGGCGGGCGAGCCGATGCAGCGCTTCTACCTGCGCCTGGAACAGATCGCCTGCGATCCCGCCAGCTATCCGCCCCCGTATCACCGGCGTGACGGCATCGACTGGAAGAAGGCAGCCTGGGAACGGCTGGGAACCCCGGAACGTATGCAGGAACTTGGTGACCTGATCGCCCAGGCCGAAAAACGCGCCGCCACCGAAACCGCGCGCCAGCGCGTCGCGCTCTGGCGCAATTCCATCTGGAAATGGGCCCTCGAGGGCCGGGCTGACTACGAGGCCCACACAGCGAAGTCGGAGGCTCGCCCATGAGATTCCTGGCCCAAGCGCTCTGGGGGGCATTGCTCATGGCCCTGCTACTCTGCGCCGCCGAGGAACGCGTGTTCACCGATACCAAAGGCCACATCGTCGTGTGCCCGCTACCCGTGGAGGAGCGTTTCCGCAAGCCGATTGAACTAGGCGAATATCAGCTGATCCAGGTCGCGCCCAAGCGTGGCTGGTTCCTGGTCGTCGACGAGGTCAACCGGCCGGTGGCATCCGACACCCAAAGCCCCGAGCTGATTCCAAAGAAATGAAGAGGCAACCACAAATCAATCCAAAGTGGAAGACCATCGGCCATTCCGTGGCCATTTTCATGGCTGCGGTTTGTCTGAATTTGCACTGGTCTAACATTTCGGGTGCCCAACTGGCGGGGGTGAAGCTGGCCTGCCCCACACCTGAACAGGCAGCCTGGCAGGACCTGGAATTGGGCCTGTTCATCCACTACGACATGCCCGTATTCAAGCCAGGCTGGGACCATCGCCAGTATGAGAAGCGGCCGGAGCCAAGCCTCTTTAATCCCAGGAAACTCAACACCGACCAGTGGTTGGAGGCGGCCAAAGCCATGGGCGCGAAGTACGCCGTCCTGGTCGCCAAACACGGTAGCGGGTTCATGTGCTGGCAGAGCGATCTTTACCCCTACGGTATGAAGCAGTCGCCGTATAAGAATGGGCAGGGCGACATAGTGCGCGATTTCATGAACTCGTGCCGAAAGTATGGCATCCGGCCAGGAATCTACGCCCATATGGGGTGCAATGGTTACCTGGAAGTGGACAATCCCGGCCTGGTGAACCGTGGCAAGGGCGGAGATCCGGACAAACAGGCGCGTTATGCCAGGATCTGCGAAGGCATGCTCACCGAGTTGTGGGGCAATTACGGGGCGTTGTCGGAGATCTGGTTCGACGGTGGCGTGCTGGACCCGGTTAAGGGCGGACCTGATATGCTGCCGATCCTGCACCGGTTGCAGCCCAAGGCGATTGTTTTCCAGGGACCGGCGGCCTCAATCCGCTGGATCGGCAACGAGGACGGAGTGGCGCCCTACCCGTGCTGGGCCACCGTGCCTGACGTTCGCGACTACAACGGACCCGGAACTGCGGACGGTCCGAAATGGCTGCCGGGAGAGTGCGATGTGCCGATCCGCCAGGGAGTCTGGCTGTGGGAACCTGGCACCGAGGGCCACCTCTTTTCCGTTGAGCAACTGATCGACCGCTATTACCGGTCGGTGGGGCACAATTGTAATCTGCTCCTCAACGCCAATCCCGACCCGGACGGGCTGATTCCTGAGCCCGATATGAGGCGCTACCAGGAGTTCGGCGACGAGATCCGGCGACGCTTCGGCCAGAGTGTTGCGGAGACGAACAGCACGGGAGCTGTCGTGGAACTGGCACTGACTCAACCTACCCGCATCGACCATGTGATCACGATGGAGAACATCCTCGAGGGCGAGCGCGTGCGGGAATACGCCGTCGAAGGATTCGTGGGTGACCGGTGGCAGGAACTGTGTCGCGGCACCGCGATCGGGCACAAAAAGATCGACCAGTTCAATCCCACGGAAGTGACGAAAATCCGCTGGCGGTGCTTGAAGTCAGTGGCCGAGCCGCGAATTCGCAGGCTTGCGGTCTACTCCGTCCGCGGCCGGGACAACGCCGGGCAGATCGACCCGGCCACATTGGACGCGTGGTCCGCCCCTTACCGCGGCTGGCATTACTATGCGGATCCAATCATCCCATCCGACTTCAAAATCACTGGCTACGAGAAATTCCACAGCTTCGATGTGCCAACGGTCTACCAACTCCCTGGCCAATCCGGCAAATGGTTCATGAGTTTTATCGGGTTTGACGGGCAAGGCTACAATAGCTTCGTCGTCGAGAGCACGAATCTCGTGCACTGGACCAATCCGCGCCTGGCGATGGGCTTTGGTCCAACGAACGAGTTCGACCATGGAGGCTGTGTCATCGGCGCCTTCCTGTATGAGTCTTACGACATCAAGGCGGCACGCCAACTCAAGCGACGGGACGGCAATTACTGGACCCTTTACGGTTGTTATCCCCGGCAAGGCGGCTATGAACTGCGGCCCGGGTACGAGGGTGTAGCGATGAGTGACAACGGGCTGACGTGGAGCCGGGCCAGGAACATGCCCATTCTCTCCGTGCTTGATGCCGACTGCCGCGCCTGGGAAAAGGACAGCATCTACCAGCCATGGCTGTTGGAGCATGGTGACCGGTTCTACAACTTTTACAACGCGGCCAACGGCGGTACCGAACAGATGGGCTGTGCCTCCTCCACCAACCTGCTCGACTGGAAACGGTACCCAACCAACCCCGTCGTGCGCGTTCGCCCCGGCGGCTATGACCAGCAGTTCTGCTCGGATGGCAAGGTGTTTCGCGACGGTGACCACTGGATCATGTTTTACTTCGGCGTAGGCAAAGGGGGTGCCCACATTATGGCCGCCTTCTCACGGGACCTTCAGCAATGGACCTCTCACCGCGAGCCTCTTTACAGGGCCGATGGACATCCGGGCGGACTCGATTTGCAGTACGCCCATAAAATCTCACTCGTGTATGATCCGGACCAGGACACTTTTTATCTCTATTATTGCGCCGTCGGCAAACAAGGGCGCTGCATCGGCCTGCTGACCAGCAAGAAACTGGCAATGAACCCTAGGTCGCCATAGTGTAATGTTTCACGGTCGTGAGATTTCCTGGCGTAGCCACCGCCACTGGTTTATGGCCGCTTTGGCGGTGTTCTCAGGCCTTGTGCCAGTAACGCCTGCCCAGGCGTTCGTGGTTTGGTTCGACGGTAGGTGCGTCATCGACATCGGCGACCTTTCTAAGCAGTGCTGTCCGGGAGGGCTATAAAGTGAGGAATGCGCCTCGCAGACAGACGGCAGAAACTGAATTATGACACGTCCCTGGTTGTCTCAGTTCGCACTCCTGCTCGTGGCGCTCGGTCGCTTGCACGCCGTGACACTGATGCTCAAGGCGCCGTTGGACTATCAGGTCATCCAACGGGAAAACAGAAATATGGGCATCATTCCCATCGAGGGCAGGCTTGCCGATGCGGAAACAAAGGACGTCACTCTTGAAGGGCGGATAGTCATCGATGGAAGAACGGGCGAATGGCGAAAACTGCCGGTCACCTTCAACGGCGGACGGTTCTCGGCCACAATTGACTCTCTGGCGGGAGGCTGGCATCGACTGGAGATGCGGGCTTTGAGTGGAGACAGCGTCCTGGCAGAAGCAGCGGTAGATCATGTGGGAGTTGGTGAAGTGTTCGTCGTTGCCGGACAGTCAAACGCGGCTAATTACGGGCAGGAGAGGCAGTCGACGAAGTCTGGCCAGGTCGTCACATTCGATGGTGAACACTGGCAGTTCAGCAACGATCCCCAGCCTGGCGCAAGTGGGACTGGCGGCAGCTTCCTGCCGCCGTTTGGCGATGCCATGGCGCAGCGCTTTGGGGTCCCCGTGGGCTTCATTTCCTGCGGCATCGGAGCCACGAGCGTTCGCGAGTGGCTACCGCGAGAAGCGAGGTTTCCGAACCCGCCCACTCTCACGACCCGCGTGCAGCAGCTTTCTGACGGCCAATGGGAAAGCAAAGGAGAGGCTTTTGACATGCTGGTGCTGCGCATGAAGCAGATGGGCCCCCGCGGCTTCCGCGCCGTGCTGTGGCACCAGGGCGAAAGCGACGCGAACCAGCAGGACCAAACCCGCACACTGCCGGGCCGTCTCTACCGCGAGTGTCTTGAGAAGCTCATTCGGGAGTCGCGGCGTGCGGTGGGCTGGGAGGCGCCGTGGTTCGTGGCACAGGTCAGCTATCATGTGCCGGGCGACGAAGCCTCGCTCGACATTCGCGCGGCACAGGCTTCCATGTGGACGGACGGTATCGCCCTGGCTGGCCCGGACAGCGATGCCCTTAAAGGCGATCTCCGCGAGAACGACAGCAAAGGCGTCCACTTTAGCGGACCCGGCTTGCGTGCACACGCCGCGTGCTGGGTGGACAAAGTCGCGCCCTGGCTCGAAAAATTGGTCAGCGCTAAGGGGCAGTCTCCTGCGGAGGACTCCGGACTCGCCAACTTGCTCCCCAATCCCTCGTTCGAGGAAGAAGCGGCTGTCGGTGTCCTCGGCTGGATAAAGCGTGGCTGGCATGGCGAAGAACATTGCCGCTGGACCTTAGAGTCGCCGGGACGAACTGGCAAACAGTGCGTGTCTATTCATTCCGAAAATGGAAGCGATGCCGCCTGGACGACGACGGTGGCCGTCAAACCGAACACGTATTACCGTCTCTCCGGCTGGATCAAGACCGGCGAGGTCCGGGGCGCAGTGGGCGCATTGCTGAACATCCAGAACCTGCAACAAGTCAGAACTTCTCCGATCAGCGGCACCCGGAATTGGACTTATGTATCCACTGTTTTCCGTAGTTCAGAACTGACTGAGCTCGAAATCAACTGCCTTTTTGGCGGATGGGGGGATTCAATGGGACAGGCCTGGTACGACGATGTTGCGTTGAAACAGCTACCAGACCCGTCGAGCGAAGAACCCTGGGCGCTGGTGAGTATCGACACGCATGCGCCTTCTGTCACTTACAGCCCGATGCTCTTCGGCGGCTTTATCGAACACTTTGACGGCCAAATCTACGGCGGAATCTTCGAGCCCGGCTCACCGCTGTCAGACGAACAAGGTTTCCGGAAAGATGTCATCGCCGCGCTCAAGGAACTGAAGCTCTCGATTGTTCGCTGGCCGGGCGGGTGTTTCGCCAGCGGCTATCATTGGAAAGACGGCGTTGGGAAACCCCGCAGACCGGTCCCGGACCCCGTCTGGGGAGTCGAGGACTCGAATTCGTTCGGCACAGATGAATTCGTGGAATGGTGCCGGCTGGTTGGTTGCGAACCGTACATTTGCTCGAACGCCGGAAACGGCACACCCGAAGAGATGAAGGAGTGGGTGGAATACTGCAACGGGACCCGAGGTCCCTTCGCAACCATGCGCATGGCCAATCAACATCCCCGGCCTCTGAATGTCCGCTTCTGGAGCATCGGTAATGAGAACTGGGGCGGCCACGAGATCGGATCAAAGACTCCCCTGGAGTGGGGACCACTGGTTCTGAAGTCGGCGGAATTGATGCAGGCGGCGGACCCGAGACTGACGCTGCTGGCTGCCGCCACGCCAAATCGGGACTGGACTCTGCCCTTGCTCCATGCAGCCGGAAAGCACCTGGACTATGTGGCGATTCACGAATACTGGCTGCCGTGCTGGGGGGAAAACCTCACGCCCGACTACCTCACCTGCATCATGCGCTCGGGCGGTCCCGAAACCACAATCACCCGCGTGATTGAGGTCCTCCACGAGGCCGGCTGTCGCAGCCGCATCAAGATCGCCTTCGACGAGTGGAACCTGCGCGGGTGGCATCATCCGGGCTTCCCCCGCAAACGGGTGAGCGACCCTGGCGATCCAGTTGTGGCCGAACTGATCCGCGCACGCGAGAAGAACGCCATCGCCTCGCAATACACGATGGCTGACGCGCTGTTTTCAGCGTCGTTGCTCAACGCCTGCCTACGGCACGCCGAAGATGTTGGCATGGCGAACATCGCCCCGATCGTGAATACGCGGGGGCCGCTCTTCGTTCATCCCAAGGGGTTGGTGAAACGCACGACCTTCCATGCCCTGGCGCTGTATGCGAACGAACTCGAAAGCCGAGTGGCCTACATTGATGTTGATGCGGGAATGCTCGTTCATGGCAACGAGTTCATTCCCGTGGTCGACGCGACCGCCACGGTGGACCCGGCGGGCAAAACCTGGGCGATCGCCCTGGTCAATCGTCATCCATCGAAACAAGTGCCCTGTGAGGTCAGAATGAGGGACGTCCCGCTTAAGGGCTCTTACGCCGCGATCATTTTGGCAGGAGATTCCCCCGAGGCCTATAATGATATCCAGCACCCCAACCGCGTCGTCCCAGAGCAAAGGCAGCTCACCTTTAACGAGGGCGTCGTCAAATTGACTCCTCACTCGCTAACCATCGTAAAAGTCACGGTAAAGTGACGTTCATGAGACAACATCCCAGGAAAGCTCAAGAGGCAACTTTGCGGAACAGCATCGGGTTTCCGGGCCCTGCGAGGCTGCCATTGTCCCTGCTCTGGAAACGACGCACGCGTTGCCGTCACACTGCGCGAATCAGCTCCGGACTTTGGAAGTCACGCCGGCTGAGCGACGCCAGGACGCGACTCCACTCACGAGAGAGTGATCCGATGGGGCATTGAATCTGCGGAGGGCACTGTGCGGCTGGTGATGGAAAGGAGACTTAGACAGTCATGAGAAGTGCGAAGTTGAACCGAAGAGACTGGCTCAAAACGGCAGCGGCCATGAGTGCGGCGGCCAGTTTGCGCACGTGCCTCTTGCGGGCGGCTCCCGCAGCCGCAACCGCAGCCGATGAGGTCCGCGAGATTGGGAGTCGGCGTGAGTTATTTGTCGACCACTGGCTAATCGAACACTTGAACGGTGCGGCGCTCAAATTGCACGAACCACAACTGGCGCCCCCCATGACTGAGCCGGCCGATGACCTGGAATACGGCACCGTGATCAAAGACGGCGATCTATTTCGCCTTTACACCCGTGATGGAGGCGGTGCGCAGCGCGACGGGGACGCCAGGGAAGTCACCCGCTATTGTGAAAGTCGCGATGGGATTCACTGGGTTAAACCCAGGCTCGGTCTGAATGAGATCGATGGCAGCACGGCCAACAATGTCATCCTGCACAAGCCTCCTTTCTGCCATAACTTCTCGCCGTTTCTGGATACCCGCTCTGGCGTCCCGGCGGGCCAACGTTTCAAGGCCTTGGCCGGCACGGTCAAGTCCTCTCTCATCGCGTTTGTCTCAGAGGATGGCATTCGCTGGCGCAAGCTGCGGCCCACCCCGGTGATTACCTACACGAAGGAATATGCGTTCGATTCTCAGAACGTTTCGTTCTGGTCGGAGAGTGAGCAGCGCTATCTTTGCTATTTCAGGCATTTTCTGGACGGCAAACTCCGGTCCGTCTGCCGCACGACTTCGCCGGATTTCCTGGCCTGGAGCGAACCCGTTCCGCTCAAGCCGAACTTCCCTGGAGAACACCTTTACACGACCCTCACGCATCCTTAGGGTCCGTCAAGAAATAAGCTATACATTCGTTGCACTCAAATTGGCCTGGGGCAAGGCACGAGGGAAGGAGTGTATCCGCAGCGATACTCGACCGACCGAGTAACGAAGCCCCGGGCCAATTTCAGTGCAACCCTCCGGGCGGCGGTGCTTCTTCACTCCGACGTCGTTGGTCGCTCCTTTCAGACCCACTGGGGGTATGCGCGTCGCTCGCGCCTCGTCGGAGCGAACAATCCCTCGCCGCGAATGTATAGCTTATTTCTTGACGGACCCTTACCCAGGTGCAACACGGATTGCTCGTAATCCTTTATTGGCAGAGCCGGATGATGACGCGTCTCGTGAGCGTGCCACAGCAGGAGCTCTCGACATTGATTCGCTCTCAGACTGAACGGCTGACTCGGATGGGCCAGCAGACGTTCCTGGAGCTGGTCCATGTGATCCTGGCCACCATTGACCTAAAGGCTTGGTCGCCGGCTCAGCAGATTGCCTTTGAGCAGGAAGACCTCCGGATTCGGTTCGCCGAGCCCGCCGGCTAATTGGCGAAGCCCGGTTGGGGGTGTCTTCATGCACGGTCCTGGGCACGGTCGTCCTGCTCAGGAGGGCAGCCCGCGGTATTTGGCACGTGAGCTATCGTTGCATGGCTTCGCGCGTGACACGGTTAAAGTCCTGTTTTACTATGATTAATATGAAGCCGCCGACGGCCATTAACCGTGATTGGCTGCGCCTCCAGGCCGCTGGATCGGAAGTTGTTCCGTTCCTGAATTATCGATTAAGCTTCAGCCGTTTTGGGTAAGAATCCGGCTATGTTGAATTCCCCCAGTCTCCCCAACAGCGCACGTCCGCCCTTGCGGATTCCGACCTCAGCCTCAGCTGCAAAAATCGCTTTCGGCTACGGGGTTCTAGCCAGTCTCTGGATCCTGATCTCTGGCAGGCTGCTACACCAACTGGTTCATGATGACGCCCTGGAAACGCTCTTGGAAACGGCAAAGGGGTGGTTGTTTGTGTGGTTGACGGCCTTTTTGCTCTGGCTGGTGTTGGCCCGTTACTTTCGTGAAATCCGCAACTCCTCCCGACTGCTTCAGGAGAGCGAAAACCGTTACCGCGCCTTGTTTGAAAACCAGCATGCCATGATGTTCATTTTGGATCCCGCCGGGGGGATGATTCTGGATGCCAATCAGGCCGCCTGCCAGTTCTATGGCTGGTCGCGCGAGCAGATGCGCCAGATGCGGATCAGCGACATCAATCCCCTGCCGCCCGACCAAATCCAAGCCGCGATGGAGCGCGCCCGGAAAACGCAGAGCTATTACTTTCAGTTCCCGCACCGCCGGGCGGACGGATCCGTTCGCGATGTCGAGGTATTCAGCGGTCCGGTGATGTTGGATGGGCGCGAGGCGCTTTACTCGATCGTCCATGACATTACCTCCCGTCGGCAAGCCGAGATGGAGTTGCGGAAATGGGCGGATGCCTTCGAGAACTGCGCTCATGGCATCGCCCTTGGCGATCCCAAAACCAACACCATCTTTGCCTGCAATCCAGCGTTTGCCCGTATGCTGGATCGTCCGGTGAACACAATTACAGGATCCAAGACCGTCAGTCTCTATGTCCCAGAGGATCACCAGCAAGTCCGCGCATGTCTTGCCGAAGCCGACGGCGCCGGTCAGGCGCGCCACGAAAGCCGCATGGTGCGTCCCGATGGCTCGAGCTTTCCAGTGCAGATCGACGTGGTCAGCGTGCGGGATGCGGACGACAAAGTGCTCTACCGGGTCGCCACAGCCCAGGACATCACCGAACGCAAGCGCGCCGAGGCAAAGCTGGCTCATTCCCACGCCCTGATGCAGTACATCATCGAGCACGACCGCAGTTGCATCGCTGTCCACGATCGGGACCTGCGCTACATTTACGTCAGCCAGCACTACCTCGACGAATACAAGGTCAAAGACCGCAATGTCATTGGGAGACATCATTATGATGTGTTCCCGGATTTACCCCAAAAGTGGCGCGAGGTGCATCAGCGCGCGCTCGCCGGTGAGGTGCTCAGCGCCGAAGATGATCTCTATGTGCGGGACGATGGCACTGTGGATTGGACACGCTGGGAATGCCGCCCGTGGTTCGAGCCGGACGGTTCCATTGGCGGAATCATCGTTTACACCGAAGTAATCACGCCACGCAAACGCGCGGAAGCCGCATTGCAGGACAGTGAGGAGCGGTTGCGGTTGGCCCTGGACGCGGCGCAAATGGGCACGTTCGATTGGGACATTTCCGACCGGCGCCTCACGTGGTCCGTGTGGCATGAATGGCTGTGGGGTTATCAGACAGGCGAGTTCGATGGCACCTACGACGCGTTTTTGCGGCGGCTGCATCCCGAGGATCGCCCGTCGCTCGAAGCGGAGTTGGAACGGTGCAAGACGAGCCACACCCCCTTCCGCTGGGAGTTCCGTGTCGTCTGGCCTGATGGCAGCGTTCATTGGATGTCAGCGGCGGCCGAATTCAATTATGACCCGGAGGGCGTTGCCCAGCGGATGCGCGGCACGGTCAAAGAAGTGACCCCGCGCAAGCGGATGGAAGAGGAACTCTGCCGGAGCGAGCAACGGCTCCGCGCGTTATTTGACGCAGTGCCCGAATCGGTGTTCTTGATGGACGCGAACGGTGTCATCTTGGCGGCGAACGCGGGGCTGGCTGCACGGCTCCGCAGAACCGTGGAAAAGTGTGTGGGCACCAGTCTCTACCATCTGCTGCCGCCGCATTTGGTGGAAGTCCGGCGGAGGTGGGTGGCCGAGGTTATGAATACACGCCGGGCCGTTGTTTACGAGGAGCTGTGGGAACAAAGGTGGCTTAATCACAGCTACTGCCCGGTTATCGCCGCGAACGGTGATGTGGATCGCATCGTGGTGCTGGCGGTAGATGTCACGGAACGTAAGCGGGCAGAGCAAGCCTTGCAGCAAAGCCATGCCATGATCGTCAAGCTCACGGCACAAGTGCCGGGCGTGGTCTATCAGTACCGCCTCAGTCCCGACGGGCGCTCCGCCTTCCCGTTTTCCAGCCCGGGGATGAACGACATTTACGAAGTGACTCCCGAGGAAGTGCGCGAAGATGCCACGCCTGTGTTTGGGCGGTTGCATCCCGACGACTACGACCGGATTGTCCACGACATCCAGGAGTCGGCCCGAACTTTGGCGCCGTTTCACTGCGAGTTCCGAGTCGTGCTGCCGCGGCAGGGTCTGCGCTGGCGGTTGTGTAATGCGATGCCCGAGCGGACGGAGGACGGCGGCACGCTCTGGCACGGCATTATTTCCGACATCACTCAGCGCAAGCGGGCGGAGGCAGCGCTTCAGCAACGCAACGAAGAACTCATCCGCTTCGTTTACACAGTCTCGCACGACCTCAAGAGCCCGCTCGTCACCATCCAGACCTTCCTGGGCTACCTGGAAAAAGACCTCAAGGAGGCGGATGCCGGCCGGACCGAATCGGACATCGGCTACATCCGCCGCGCGGCCACCAAGATGCAGCAACTCCTGGAGGAACTCCTCGAACTCTCGCGCATCGGCCGCAAGGCGAACCCGCCGGAAGACGTCTCGCTCCAAACGCTAGTCCAAGAGGCCCTGGATTTGGTGGCGGGCGCCATCGCCACCCGGGGGGTGGAGGTGCGGGTGACCGACGTGCCCGTCCTCTTGCGCGGCGACCGCCGCCGCTTGCTCGAAGTCTTCCAAAACCTCCTGGACAACGCGGTCAAGTTCCTCGGCGATCAGCCGTCGCCCCGCATCGAGATCGGGGTTGAGGAAGCGAAGGGCGAGATGTTACTGTTCGTGCGGGACAATGGCTCGGGAATTGATCCCCGCCATCAGACCAAGCTGTTTGGGTTGTTTGAGAAACTGCATCCGGGCACTCCGGGGTCCGGCATCGGTCTCGCCTTGGTGAAACGCATCGTGGAAGTCCACGGTGGCCGCATCTGGGCCGAATCGTCCGGGCCGGGCCAGGGTGCAACGTTTCGCTTTACGCTGAATGGAATCAACAAACTGTAAGACATCGCACTTCACGTCATCCAGCCATGCTCACCGGTAATCCCATCCACATCCTCCTAGTCGAGGACGACCCCGCGCACGCGGAGATCGTGCGGCGCAATCTGGCCGACTTCCGCCTGGCGAACCGTTTGACCCATGTTGAGGACGGCCAGGCGGCGCTCGATTATCTCTTCCGCCAGAACGGCCACACCGACCCGGAAAAATACCCGCGGCCCGACCTCGTGCTCCTGGACCTGCGCCTGCCCAAGGTGGATGGCTTGGAGGTCTTGCACCGGCTCAAGGCCGACACCACGCTCCGGAGCCTGCCGGTCGTGGTCCTCACCACCTCCAGTGCCGAGGGCGATGTGCTAGCGGCCTACGGTTACGGCGCCGGCAGCTACCTCGCCAAACCGGTGGACTTCGAAAAGTTCCGCAGGCTGCTCGAGGCTTTCGGATTCTACTGGCTCGTTTGGAACCAGTATCCCCATGCGGCTGGGGTTAACCAAGGCTGAACCTTTGCACTGTCTGTACCGCATGTTCCATTACCCCGGCTTGTTGTCATGACCACCCGCCCGCTCCAAATCCTCCTCGTCGAAGACGAACCCGCCCATGCCGAGGCCATCCGCCGCACCCTCAACGAAGCGACCCAGAAAATGGAAGTCCGCGTCGTCGGTTCGCTGCGGGAATATGCCGAAGCCATTGCTCCGAATTCCCCGGACCTTGCCATTCTGGATCTGATCCTCCCCGATGGCCGTGCGGAAAGCGTGCTGACGGCTCCGCCCGAGGACGGCGCGTTTCCGCAGGTGGTGATGACCAGCCACGGCGATGAGCACGTGGCAGTGGCGGCGATCCAGCGAGGCGCGCTGGATTATATCGTCAAGTCACCCGAAGCGTTTGCCGACATGCCCCACACGGTGAAGCGTGCAATGCGGAGTTGGCAGTTGTTGATGGATCGGAAGCAGGCGCAGCACGCCTTGAGGGAGAGCGAGGAGCGGATGCAGCGGGCTTTGCGCGTCAGTCGTTCATACACGTTTGAATGGCGACCGGCTACGGACGGGGTGTTGCGCTCGGCCAGTTGTGCTGCCATCTTGGGACTCTTCGGTGAGGAGGCCGTTCATGGCACTGGTCAGCAGTACTTTCAGCGCGTGCATCCTGAAGACCGAACCCAGTTCGTGCAGATGCTCAAGGCGCTAACACCCGCCGCCAGCAGCTACACTGCGGAATACCGGTTGATCCGGCCCGACGGCAGCGTGGTGGTCCTGGAGGAAGCGGGTCAGGCCACGTTCGATCGCACTGGACAAATGGACCGGCTGGTTGGCGTGGCTACGGACATCACCACTCGCAAGCAAGCGGAATCTGCCCTGCGCGAGAGCGAGGAACGGCTGCGTCTGGCGCTCGAGGCTGCGCAAATGGGCACCTTCGATAGCGACTTGGTGGGAAATCGCGTCACTTGGTCACGCAGACATCAAGAGATTTGGGGCATGCCGCCGGGCGAGTTTACTGGGCCGGTTGATGCCTTTCTCCGCCAGGTGCATCCCGAGGACCGCGCCGGCATCCAAACAGTGTGGGAGCATTGCGTCTCTTCGCGGTCACCCTTCCGGCACGAGTATCGCGTCGTCTGGCCGGATGCCAGCGTCCATTGGGTCGAAGCCGCAGGGGAATTCACTTTCGATGCGACCGGCCGGCCGATCCGGCTTCGCGGCACGGTGGTGGAAACCACCCAGAACCGCCGGGCGGATGAACAACTGCGAGCCAGCGAGGAACGGTATCGCCATCTTGTAGAAACCGCGTTCGACTGGATTTGGGAGGTGGATACGCAAGGCCGCTACACCTTCGCCAGCCCCAAGGTCCATAATCTCTTGGGTTATGCATCGGAGGAAGTGCTGGGCCGGACGCCGTTCGAGCTGATGCCTGAGACCGAAGCGCAACGGGTGGGCGCGGTTTTCAACGAGATCGTCGCCAAGCGCGCGCCGTTCTCGAGCTTTGAAAACCTCAATCGGCACAAGGATGGCCACCTGGTCGTGTTCGAAACCAGCGGCGTGCCCGTCTTTGGGCCGGGTGGCGAGTTCGTGGGCTACCGCGGCATGGACCGGGATGTCACGGATCGCAAGCGACTGGAATCTCAGCTTCGCCAGACCCAAAAACTCGAGGCCATTGGGCAGTTGGCCGGCGGCATAGCCCATGATTTCAACAACATTCTCGCGGCGATCATGATGCACCTTGGGCTGCTGCAAATGAACAAAAACCTCGATGAGGAGACGCGCCACGCGCTGAAAGATCTCGATGAATCCGCGCGGGGCGCGGCATCGCTGACGCGACAATTGCTCATGTTCAGCCGGCGCTCGGTGCTGTCCGTCAAGCCCCTCGATCTAAACGAAGTTGTGGCGAACCTGCTCAAGATGTTGGGGCGGCTCATTGGCGAGCATATTGACCTCCGGTTCGACGGCAAGACGGGCCTTTCCTCCGTGCCCGCGGACGCCGGCATGATCGAGCAGGTGGTGATGAATCTGGTCGTGAACGCCCGCGATGCCATGCCCAACGGGGGCCGGATCACCCTCACCACCGCGCCGGCGGAGTTCGGCGAAAGCGAGATCGCTCAGAATCCCGCGCGCCAGCCGGGACGGTTCGTCTGCCTTGCTGTCTCGGACACCGGCATCGGAATGGACGAGGCGACGATGAAACGGATCTTCGAGCCGTTCTTTACCACCAAGGAATCCGGCAAGGGCACGGGCCTTGGCCTTGCCACTGTTCACGGGATTGTCGGACAACACAAAGGCTGGATCGAAGTGGAGAGCCAGATCGGCCAGGGCTCAACCTTCCGGGTATTTCTGCCCGCTGAAGCCCACCCTTCGGGTCCCACCCAGCCCGCGGCACCCGAGACGCCCATTCAACGCGGACGCGAAACCGTCTTGCTGGTGGAAGACGACACCAAGGTGCGGCAAATGATCGGACAAACCCTGCGGATCCTCGGCTACCGCGTCTATGAAGCCGCCAACGGACAGGAGGCGATGGGGCTTTGGCTCACCCATAGCAGGCAGGTGGACCTGCTTTTCACGGACATGGTCATGCCAGAAGGCATGACGGGGTTGGAATTGACCGAGCGCTTGCAGGCCACCCGACCCGACTTGAAAGCCATCATCTCCAGCGGCTATAGTGCGGAAATCGTGCAGGCCGGCGTGCCCAATAAGGCGGGTGTGGTATACCTGCCCAAGCCGTACGAGGCGCAGACGCTGGCCGAGGTCGTGCGAAATTGTCTCGATCAAAAAAAGTAACCCCAAAGCATGAGCGCGGAGGATATCAATGTCTTGTTGGTGGACGACCACCAGACGACCGCTCCCACGCTTCGGACCAATTGTATAATTAGGAGATGTGACCCTTTTGGGGCCAGCGTTCCGGGTGGACGTAAGCGGCTTTGAATCGGGTGCGGGATCTTTTTTTCTCGCCCGGGATTCCAAGGGCGATGCCGGCCACGGGGATGATGTCTTCGGGCAGATCCAGGATTTCCCGCAAACGGGCGATGCGATTCTCGCGCGGATGAACGCCCAGCCAGCAGGCGCCCAATCCGATCGCGGAGGCGGCCAGCAGGATGTTTTCGATGGCCGCCGAGCAGTCCTGGAGCAGGTAGCTGAGCTGACGGTCATGGGCGACGTTCAGATCGCCGCAGACGACAATCCCGACAGCGGCGGAAGCCAGCATCCCGCCATTGGGCAGGCTGGCGGCAATCGCCTCGAGGGTGTCGCGCTGACGGATGACCACGAATCGCCAGGGATCCCTGGCCATGGCGGACGGGGCGGCCATGGCGGCACGCAACAGAAGTTCCACTTCGGCCTCGCCCACGGGTCCGGATTCAAAAACCCGGATGCTTCGTCGGGCGAAGATGAAGTCCAGTTTTGTTTCCTGGGCATTGTTTGTCATGTTCAAATCAGGGAAAGCAACTCGCGCTTTTCGGATCGACTCACGCTCCAAGAAGTGACGGCAGGGCCGGACCCTCGGGCCGGGCGGTTCGCGATCGGCGCTCCTGGGAGTCGCGGCCCGCCATGATTCGCGTGGATTGGCGTCGATTCGCGGTTAAGTTGTTTTATTTGCGGTTCAGGGTCCTGCCCTACGGCTTGCCTTCCGGTTTTTGGACGATTATTGTGGTGGCCTGCATCGGGCGAGTTCTTCCTCGAAATCGACAATCTCGCGGATTTGGGCCAGGAACCAGCGATCGATGCGGGTCAAGCCATGGATTTCTTCGAGGCTCATGCCGGCGCGGAAGGCATGGCGAATGAAGAAGATCCGTTCCGCGTTGGGAATGGTGAGTTTGGCTGTGATGACCTCGCGAGGGAGAAGGTCGCGGTCCCCGTAAATCTCATGACCGATGCGCCAGGGTTTGCCGTCCCCGCCCAGTCCGGATCGCCCGATCTCGAGCGATCGCAGGCATTTCTGGAGCGATTCCTTAAAGGTCCGGCCGATGGACATTGCCTCGCCGACAGATTTCATTTGTGTGGTGAGGGTGGGATCGGCCTGGGGAAATTTTTCGAAGGCGAACCGCGGCACCTTGACGACGACATAATCGATCGTGGGTTCAAAGCTGGCGGGGGTTTCGCGGGTGATGTCGTTTCGGATTTCATCCAGCAGGTAACCGACCGCGAGCTTGGCGGCGATTTTGGCAATGGGAAAGCCGGTGGCTTTGGAGGCGAGGGCGGAAGACCGGGACACCCGGGGGTTCATTTCGATGATGACCATCCGTCCGTTGTCGGGATTGACACCAAACTGGATGTTGGACCCGCCGGTTTCGACTCCGATTTCCCGGATCACGGCAAAGGAGGCATCCCGCATGATCTGGTATTCCTTGTCGGTCAGGGTTTGGATGGGGGCCACGGTGATGGAATCTCCGGTGTGAACACCCATGGGATCAAAATTCTCAATGGAGCAGATCACGACGCAGTTGTCGGCGCGATCGCGCATGACCTCCATTTCGAATTCCTTCCAGCCAATCAAAGATTCCTCGATCAGGATTTCGGATACGGGCGAGAGATCGAGGCCGCGTTTGGCGAGGTCGTCGAACTCTTCGCGATTATAGGCAATGCCTCCGCCCGTGCCGCCGAGGGTAAAGGCGGGCCGGATGATGGCCGGCATGCGGCCGATCCGGTCCACGACAGCCCGGGCTTCCTCGAGATTGTGGGCGATGCCGCTGACCGGGACATCGAGTCCGATCCGAATCATGGCTTCCTTGAACAACTGGCGGTCCTCGCCGCGCTCGATGGCCTGGGCGTTGGCTCCGATCATGTCCACGCCGTATTTTTCCAGGGTTCCCTGTCGGAACAGGGCCATGGCAGTATTCAGGGCGGTTTGTCCACCCAGCGTGGGCAGCAAGGCCAGTTTGCCCGAGGCGCCTTGGCGTTGAAGCTCCTCGAGCTCGCGCGCAATGATCTTGCCGATGCAATCCGGAGTAATCGGCTCGATATACGTGCGATCGGCGAACTCCGGATCGGTCATGATCGTCGCGGGATTGGAGTTGACCAAAACCACCCGGTATCCCTCCTCACGCAACGCCTTGCAGGCCTGAGTGCCGGAATAGTCAAACTCACACGCCTGACCGATGACGATCGGTCCGGCGCCAATGATCAGAACCGTATGGATGTCGGTGCGTTTCGGCATATCCGATCGCTCACTTAACGGCATATCCGGGCGGTTGTCATCTTTTTTGTTGCCCCCAGGAAACCTCGGTCGCCGACAGACATCGGAAGGGCGATGCCCAGACATTCCCCACGGGAGCCAGGGGGCGCCTGGCGTAGTGGACACGCACTACACCGGCTCATCCGGGAGCAAAAGGACCGGCGGCTTGGGATTGAAAAGTCCGCATCCGCTCGAGCAATTCTGGAGGAGAGGAATCAACCAGCAACCAGTCGGACCGGATCGGCTTCAGGAATCCTTGCGCGGTCATGTGTTGAATAAAATCCAGTAAGGGCTGGTAAAAACCGTCCACGTTCAACAACCCGACCGGTTTGGCATGCAGGCCTATCTGAGCCCACGTGAGGATCTCGACGATTTCCTCGAGGGTGCCCAGGCCGCCGGGCAGGGCGATAAACCCATCGGCCAGATCGGCCATCAGAGCCTTTCGCTCGTGCATGGTGGCGACCGTCCGCATGTCTTGAACGCCATGGTGCTTGAGGCCTCTTTGGACGAAAAAGTGCGGGATCACTCCAATGATATGCCCGTTCCCGAGCAGAACCGCATCGGCCAAAGCCCGCATGAGACCGATGTTGCCTCCACCATAGACCGCAGTAATGCCGTGTTCAGCCAGCAAGGTTCCCAGAAGTTGCGTTGCTTCAAGAAACCGAGGATTACCGCCGGCATTGGCTCCGGCATACACGCAGATGCTCCTCATAAAAACCGTTCAGCCGGTGGCGTCCAGACCTTCAGGTCGGGTCCAACGTTCGATGGCCACAAACCGATTCTGCAGATCAAATGACAGCCGGAACTGGCCATGAATCCCGTTGGCGGTCACAAATCGCTGCAATACGGAGGCGGGAAACTGGATCCAGCGTCCGTCAGTCGCGCGGGCGACCACACGCCGGGCCGAACCGCGGTAATACTCGACGTATTGCTCCGGGGAAAGGGCCAGGTCGACCACCACCGAGTTGACCTTGGAATCTCCATCCACCACCGACCACCATGCCTCCCCCTTCGATGCCTGCCAAGCTCGGACTTCGGACTTACTGTCGCCAAGCAATCCCATTGATTTCAAATAATTACGGAAAAAAACAGGTCAGTCTTGGGTGTTGAGACCGTTTTTTGAGCCTGTTTCTTACAGCGCGATTTTGGGCCTAGAAATTGCCCCTTACGCCCAAAAACGTGTCAGAATTCTGCGCAGCTAATTCTGGTTTAGCGATTTATTTTGGCGACAGTCGGCATCAAAGAGCTCGCTTTCGCGCTCGATTCGCGCTGAATCCCAGCGGTCGGGATGAATCCAGACCCGGTAGCGCAGGCTGATGCTTTGTCCCGCTTTCATCGCGTGCTTTCCGTAGCAGAGAACAGCGGGACTGAAGTAGCGCATCTCCGGCGTATAAATCACATACCAAGGCGAAGGGGCGTTGAGGTTATCCGGGTGAGCGAGAATCGCCAGTCCCGCCATGCGACCGTCCACACGGCCCGAGTAATCCAGACCCGGCGACCGGCCGCGATAGCGTCCGTCGCGAAACTGGACGGGTCCGGAGGAGGTCACCACCTGGACGTCCTCCCAGTTTTTTGCGAGGCGCGCCGAGAGACCGGCATAACCGCCGAACAGCTTGCCATCGGGTTCGTCCGGAAGGGGTGTCCGATCCAGAACAACGTCCGGGGCAACGGCTGTGAAGGTGAGAGCCCAATCAATGGAATAAGCTCCATCGGGGGCGGGTGGATGGACGCGGAGGAGTCGTTTCTCGCGCAGGACAACGTTTTCCGGGGCGGGGCCGTATTCAAGATCGAGGGCAAAATCCGCTGAGAAGTCGGGATGGGTTTTGACTTGGACACGATCCCATCGGGTCAATCCGTCGGCTTTGCCGGTTTGCTTGTTTTCCTCCCAGTAATTGACGCTGTTGATGAATTTCCAACTGAACCACAAGGCGTGGTGCCAGGGATGATCGGGAGGCGCTTCCCAGGTTAGAACGGGCCCGCCGGGCAAGGCCAGAGGATGGAAAAAGGGTTTGGACTGGTCTTTCGCGTAATTAAACTGCCAAACGACCTGATTGCCTCGGATCAATGCGACCGAGGCTGAATCCTGGCGCCAAGCAAACGATGAAGATGCGCCGAGGGCAAGGGCTGACGAGTTCTGGGCGTACGGGTCTGGAGTGGAGGCGCCCTGGAGCGCGCTGGCGAAGCAGAAACCGGCCGAGAGCAATAACATCAGGCGGCTGGCCCGCTGACCGGCAGGAGTCAGGCCACGGAGATTCGGTCTCATGGGATCATCTTTCCGAATCAAGCCCATCCATAAGGGCAACCCGGATGGGCACCGTTCATGGCAACCATGGCTTCCTCGCGGGTGAAAATTGAATCGGTGGTTCGGGCCACGCGTTTAAGCTCCTCGATTTCGGGTTGGGTGATGGGTTTGAAATCCTTCACTGCGTGAATGGCGAGGCCGACATGGTCGAGGAAGGAAGGAGGAATGCCGGAGGCGACTCCCGGCTGGGACAGGACAAAACGCCAAGCGAGGCGGAGTTCGAGGTCATCTTCGACCGCGCGGTACCACCATTGGCGCCGATGTTCGACTCCTTGCGGCCAGGTGCCCCGGCTCATGGGTTTGATTGAAATCAGGCCGGCCCCCTGTTGGTTAGCCAGTTCCATAACCTCTTTGCCGAAGTCTTTGAGGTAGTATTCAACAAAGTTGATAGGGAACATGACCGTGTCGAACTTGGGATAGAGCCGCATGGCTTCGAGGGCGCCCTTGGTGGTGTGGGCTGAGAAACCGAGGTGCTTGATCTTCCCCTCTTCTTTTGCTTTAAGAAACGTCTCGATGGCGCCACCCGGGCCGAGGGCTTTCTGCACTTCCTCGGGTTTGACCAGATGGTGCATCTGGTAAAGGTCGAAGTGGTCTGTTTTGAGCTGTTTCAGAGAATTCTCGAGCTCCTGGCGGGCTCCTTCCTTGTCGCGCTTCTTGGTTTTGCAGGAGAGGAAGATTTTGCCGCGGTCAAGGCCCTGCATGGCGATTCCCATTCGAGTTTCACACTGGCCATTGCCGTAAGCGGGAGCGACATCGAAGTAATTGATGCCGCGGTCAAAAGCCTCATGCACGCCATCAGTGCCTCGAGCCTGATCGTAGTTGCTCAGGGCCAATCCTGGAAAACCCACCACCGAAACCCGGGCCCCGGTGCGGCCCAATTCACGGCGGGGCATTTCCCCCGCGGGGGCGGGAATCGATGCTGAGAGGGCGGATTCGGAGGCGTGAATATGAGGCGTTCCAATCGCACAAACGGAGGCGACGCCTCCAACGGTCTTAAGAAACGATCGTCTTTTCATAAGGCTCGGTAATTTTTACCAATAGTAACTTCATTGGCATCGAACAGCAAGGGGGGATGCGGTTTTTCGTTTATCCCCTAAGGGGATCCTTGCAGTTTTCTATGGTCTTTGCTCGCAAGTTGGCTCAGGATATGGATTCGAATACGGAGATCATTTCATCAACAACCCATGAGTGCTACTGCAGATCCGACTGGCGCCGGTGTGGTTCCCGAAAAAACAGAGGTCTCGTCCCGTTTGCTATCCCTGGATGCCTTAAGGGGCTTCGACATGTTTTGGATCGTGGGCGCCGAAGAGGTCGTGCACGCGTTAAGCAAGGTCAGCGAGACAGGTTTTGCGGGATTTCTGTCTCATCAATTAAGCCATAAACCGTGGACGGGAGTGGTGTTCTACGACCTGATTTTTCCGTTGTTTGTCTTCATTGTGGGAGTCTCGCTGGTTTTTTCTCTGACTCGCAGCCTGGAGAAGCACGGGCGCTGGGCTACCTGCCTGAAGATCGTGCGGCGCGCGGTGTTGCTTTATGTCATCGGCCTGATTTATTACGGGGGCATTGGAGGGGGATGGGACAAAATCCGGTGGCTGGGAGTGTTGCAGCGGATTGCGCTCTGTTATTTGGGCGCGGGTTTGATGTTTGTTTTTCTCGGCAGGCGAGGGTTGGTGACCGGTTGTGTGGCATTACTGTTGGGTTACTGGGCCCTGATGACCTGGATGCCGGTGCCGGGGGTGGGCGCCGGTAACTTCGAGGAGGGCAAGAATCTCGCGAACTACGTTGATCGGGTGATGCTTCCCGGTTTCAAGTGGGACGGCGATCACGATCCGGAGGGGTTGCTCAGCACGCTGCCGGCGATCGGCACCTGTTTGTTAGGGGTCTTTGCGGGGTTGCTCTTGAAGCGGCAGGATTGTCCGGAACAGAAGAAGGTGTGGTTTCTGCTGGGCGCGGGGGTGTTGGGCGTAGTGGCTGGTTTTGCGTGGGGACTGCAATTTCCGGTCATCAAGAAGATCTGGACGTCGTCCTTCGTCCTGGTGGCGGGAGGATACAGCTGTATTTTTCTGGCGGTGTTTTATCAGGTGATCGAGATATGGGGGTATCGCTCATGGGCGATGCCTTTCGTGTGGATTGGAGTGAATCCGATTACCATTTATCTGGCGCATAATCTGGTGGATCTCAACAAGTTGGCCAACCGCCTGGTGGGAGGGCCCATCAAGGCGGGATTGGGTCAATACGGTGAATTGCTGGTGGCAACCGTTGTCCTGGCCCTCAGCCTGCTTCTCACGCGATTTCTCTATCGTCGCCGGATTTTTCTCAGGCTCTGAAGCGCATTTGTGGGTGGAGCCTGCAAAGCGGTCATGCTATCTTCGGGTCCATGAATTTTGTTGGGATTGGGTATGACGTGCATGCGTTGGTTCCCGGACGCAAGCTCGTGTTAGGCGGCGTCGAGATTCCCCATGACCGGGGATTGGACGGGCACTCGGATGCGGACGTCTTGATGCATGCCGTGTGCGATGCGGTGCTCGGCGCCCTGGGGGAAGGGGATATTGGCCATTTTTTCCCCAACACGGATCCTCGTTGGCGCGGAGCTCCCAGCCGTATTTTTTTGGAGGAAGCCTCACGTCAGGTGCGTATTCGCCAGGGACGGATTATCAACATCGACAGCACCTTGATCGCCCAGCAGCCGAAGCTGTCGCCGCATCTGGCCGCGATGAAGATCCATGTGGGCGAGGCCTTGGGCATTGCGCCGGACCGGATCGGCATTAAGGCCACCACCAACGAACTTTTGGGATTCATCGGACGCGGGGAAGGCATAGCGGCACTGGCGGTCGCGAGCCTCGATCTTCCCGAGCTAAGAACGACCGAGCAGGATCCGCCGGTGGACCACAAATCGAACCCCCAGAATTGACCTATGGCCAAGGCTGAAATTGGATGGACCCGGAAAAACGCGGAGGGCATCAAAATCGATGTTTATGCCCGCCGGGTCGGGGATCAATGGCTTTTTTACCAACGGGAACGGCGCTATGACCGATGGGAAATAATGGAGAATCCGCCCGGTGAGGATTGGATGATCTTGCTGGAAGCGGTGGAACGTCGGCTGGCCCGCAAGCTAGTGCGACCGGAGGAGGTGATTCGGTTGCGCAAATGGATCAGCGAACGGTTTCCTGATCTTTTACCTTGATGGGGAGTTCGGCAGAAATTGCTTGGTCATCCACTGTTTTGGCGGTACAGTACTGGCCACGAAAGGTTGTAGGCGAAATATCCGGAGTTACTCGCGATCTTTATAACTTTCATTCGTGCCTGTTTGGGGCGCATTGATAAAGGCTTATGAGTGCAAAGATCATGGTTGTGGACGACGATGCCGACGTTCGGGAGATGGTGGCGGCGATGCTGCGTCGGGACCAGCACGAGGTGATTCCAGTCGAGGACGGCGCCAATCTCAAGAACTGTCTGGGGGGATCGAGTCCCGATGTGGTGCTTCTGGATTTGAAATTGCCGGATGCCGATGGATTGGAGCTTCTGCCGTTGATCAAGAAATCGTGGCCGGAAACGGAGGTGGTGGTGCTGACCGGTCATGCCACCTTGGAGGCGGCGGTGGAAGCCACCAAGCGGGGCGCCTATCACTTTCAGCAGAAACCTTTTGATCACAAAACGTTAAGTGTCGCTGTCGAGAAAGCCCTCGAACACAAATACCTGACGGAAGAGGCCAGTTCTCTCCGCCGGGCCCTCTCGAGCATCAGCGGCGGCGCCGCGCCGGTTTTCCAGAGCCCGGCCATGAAAGCTGTGGTGCGCACGGTGGAGCGCGTGGCGCCCAGCGACGTATCCATTCTGATCACGGGCGAAAGCGGGACAGGCAAGGAGGTCGTTGCCGACCTGGTGCATGCGCTGAGTCCCCGAAGCAAGGGGCCTTTTGTCAAAATCAATTGTGCGGCACTACCGCGGGAGCTGATCGAAAGCGAGCTTTTTGGATCGGTCAAGGGGGCCTACACGGGAGCCCAGGCGGATCGGGAGGGTCTTTTTCGCCAGGCGGAGGGGGGCACGCTGTTGCTCGACGAGTTATCCGAGATGCCCGCCGATACGCAAAGCAAGCTGCTGCGGGTCTTGCAGGAAAAAGAGGTTCGTCCGGTCGGCGGGCGATCCAGCTACAAGATGGATTGCCGAGTCATTGCGTCCACCAACCGGGCGGTCGAGGAGGCCTTGCGCGAAGGGCGATTGCGGGAGGATCTTTATTACCGGATCAGTGCGATCGCGGTTCATTTGCCCCCGCTGCGCGAACGGCGGGAAGATATTCTGCCATTGGCCATGGCGTTTCTAAAACGATTCGCGGCGCAGGCGGACCGGTTGATCAACGGATTCTCTTCCATGGCATCGGATCGCCTGCACAAATTCGATTGGCCGGGCAATGTCCGCCAATTGCAGAACGAGATCCAGCGCGCTGTCTTGATGTGCGAAGGCGGATCGATTGAGATTCATGATCTATCGCCGGCGATTGCCGCCGGCGAGGAGACGACGTCGAATTTGACTTTGATGGAAGCGATGGAACGGAACACGATCGTCCAGATGCTCCGGGAGACTCAGGGGAACAAGCTCGAGACAGCCCGGCGTTTGGGGATTGGCCGTCAAACGCTTTATAACAAAATCAAGGCCTACTCGATCGAGAGTTTGAAGGATCGCGGTTAGCAGGAACCGCGGCCTCGACTTTGTTGAGAGGTCATCCCCGAGACTGTAACAAGCCTGCGGGAGAGGGGAGGAATTCCATGAACGCGCCTGAAATCAGAGGGTGGGATCGTCGTCGTGTCTTGATGATATCGGGAGGGTTGCTTTTGGCGGTTGTTATTATCGGCATCGCAGGCACCACGTTATTCTGGAACCTGCGGCAGGGGCGGAGGGCGGAGCGGTTGTATGCCTATGGGGTTGAATGTTTAAAGAAAGGCGATCCGGTCAAGGGCTACAGTTTTCTGAAGGAAGCCTTGAAACGCTCCGGCCAGCGACCGGATTACCTGGAAGACGCGGCTCGTGCCGCTTTGGGGGCGGGTCAACCGCTCGAGGCCTTGTCACTGGCGCGCGAGGCCTGGCAATTGGGGCGGAAAAATGACACGTTGCTGCGCATCATGGCAGTCGGTTCCCAGATTCAAGGCAGCACATTGAAGGGCCCCCAAGTGGAAAACATGTTACGCGAGCTGCCATCAGATCAGCAGACTCTCGAGCTGCAAGGAGATCTCAAGCTCTGGCTGGGACAGGTCCCGCTGGCTTTGGACCTCTGGCAGCAGGCGCTGGCAAAGAAACACATTCCCGCTTTGGCAAAAAAAATTGCCGAGGGTTATCTGGCTCAGGACAAATCCAAGGAAGCCCAGGCCTTGCTCGAAAAACAACGGGATCAGCATCTGCTAGACGCCGAGGGTTACCTGGTATTGGCGAGTGTCTACGCGTCGAATTACGACTTTGCCAAGGCATCCTTTACGGCGGGGGAAGCCATCCAGTTCGATCCGACGTTCGAACGAGCATCGCTTCAGCAAGCCGTTTACCTGGCATTCCAGGAGAAGCGGGTTGAGGCCCAGCGGATGCTGGCCGAACTGGAAAATCGTCCCGGCACCCCTCGCGAGCCGGCCGTAATCTGGCAAGGGCGCCTTTGGCAGGCTTACCTCTTGTGGAGGCAAAATCAGGCGGACGGCCTCCGGCAATTACAGGAGAGAATTGCCCAGGAGCCTCCGAGCTCGGCGCAAAAAGGCTGCCTTCAGTTCCTCGACGGATTGAGCCTGAAACTGAAGAATGACTCGAAGGCCCTGGACGCGTTCGTGAAAGCGCGCGAGCTCATCTCCAAACAACCGGTCATCGAATTGCTTTGCGCGATGGAAAGCCTTCAGGCCGGAAACGCGGCCGCGGCAATCGAATACTGCCAGCAGATCACCGGCATCGCGTCCCGATGGCCGCAAGTGCGGCTGACCTTGGCGCAAGCTCTGGCCCGGGACCAACAGGAGGAGGCCGCTATCAAAGTGCTTTATGACATGCATCGCCGCAATATTTTCTCGCCACCATCGCTGGCCTTGTTCCGTGATCTGACGGCGAAGGCGGGGCTTACCGAAGCAGCCGCGGCATCTCAGGCCCTGCTCAACCGCTATGCCGGAAGCGGCGCCGAAGCCCAAATGAACCAGGTGTTATACCACCTTTTTCAAAGCGATTTGGGAAAGCCGGAAGAGATCCTGGACCGGCTGAACAACGCCCTTCCAGGCGAGTCACGCGCAAATCTCGATCCCGTCAAGGCCCTGTTGAAGGAAGGTAAATTCGAAGACGCTCTCAAGGCCGGCGAATCGGCCGGGATTCGCGAGGAAGTCCGGGCCGCCCTAACGGGATTTGCCCATCTCGGATTGAATCAATTCGATCACGCCGAGGCCGCATTCTCCAAAGCCGCGAACATCCTTCCGACTCCCGATCTCCTTCTGCAATACGCAATGGTCCTCGTCCGGAACGGAAAACTGCCCGAGGCCAAACAGCAGTTCGAGAAAGTCATCCAATCTGCATCCAATCAGGCCAACGCCCGGGCGGGCCTTGCCTGGATCGCTTTGCGTCAGAACCGGCGCGATGAATTTCTTCAACAAGCAGAGGCGGCCATAAAGGCCCGGCCAGAGCTGGTTTTGCCCTGCTTTCTGAAGGCGGTGAACCAACTTCGAACTGGAAACCTGCCGGAAGCCGAGCAGCTCTGTGATCAGCTCCTGAAAAACCAACCGGGCCAGCGGGATGTCAGGCAATTACGCGCCGCGATACTCGCCTTGCGGGGCCGTTTGCCGGAGGCGGAACAGGATCTGCTGGCGGTCTTTAAGCAATCGCCCTCGGCGGATATCCAGTTCCATCTGGCGCGTCTTTACATGGCCCAGGGAAAAGGCGAATCCGCCCTCGATCTTCTGGAAAAGCCCGTTTCTGGAGATTCAACTGCAACGACCCAAATTCGGATGCTGCTCCGTTTTCAGGCCATGCTATTGCTGAAGAAGTTTCCCGACGCGGAACAGTTGCTTGCTGAAATGAAGTCCACGATGCGGCCCGGTCCGTATGCGATTGCCGCCGCCGCCCTGGAAGATGCCCAAGGCCGCACGGACGCCGCAATCAGCCTGCTCAAGGACCAACTGCAGGATCGGGAAGCGGCATTTCAATGGGCCGTCTTGCTGCTGCGCCAAGGAAAAGAGCAGGCCGTGTGGGAAAACCTGCGACAACATGCCCTGTCCCTGAACCAATGGACAGCCCTGGCCAACTTGGCCGAGAAAAGCGAGCTCTATCCCTTGGCGGGCCGGTTCTACGAGCAAGCCCTTAAACTGAATCCGTCCAACGCCATGGTGCTCAACAACTGGGCCTGGACGGCCATCCAGACGCCGGGTTTTGACACAAACGCAGTTGTCGCGGCAAGCCGCCGAGCCCTGAATGCCATGCCGGGAAGCGTGGCCATCCTGGATACCTACTCCGAAGCTCTGCTTCGATCGGGCCAGTGGAAAACGTGCGTGGAGGTGCTCGATGCCCATGCCTCAATCGTCAACACCAACACCCTGTTACTCTGCGTATTGGGCCAGGCTCATGACGCCCTCCGGGACCGGCGTCAGGCGATCGCCGCCTTTGAAAAATGCCTGGCTGAGGGCGGTTCTCGGACGAATTGGGCTCCCCGGCTGTCGCGTCTTCAGATTGAAGACCGCATCCGTCAATTGAAACAGGAAGTTCAGTAGTCATCCCCTGCCTGCCGAGGCTTTTGGGCTTGGGACATCCTGAAGGGTGAACACCGAACCGTCGTCTTCTGCCCGCCGGGGCTTTTGGCTCGAAATGCGCTTGACTTGGTTTTCAGCCCTGCGCAGTCTCGCAAGCGCTTTGATTTCATGAGTTTGACTGAGTTGGCAAAGTCCCTGCCTGAGGAGGCGTTCCTGGGCATCGGTTGTGGCATCCAGTGGTTGGTATACACCTGCTTGCTCTGGATTATGATCAAGCTGCAAGGGATGAACTCGCGTCCGCTCGGTCTCCTGTTGAGTTCGGGAGTGGCTGTTGGAGTTGGTTTGATTCCAGTGGTCGGCCCTTACCTGTCTTCTGTGGTTTTGCTGTTCATGCTGCGCAAACTGACCGGAGCCGCCATTATACCGGACGTGGTTTTTACGGTGGTAATCGCGGGCGCTTTAATGTTCTGTTTCAATCTGTTTTTGCTGGGCTCGATCATGGGCCAGCTGCGTCCTCCGGAACTGGAGGCCAGTCTGATGGAAAAGAGCTCCGAGACAGCGGAGGCCTCGACGGAAAAGGCAAAACCCGCCGCGCGCGCGCAACCGGTCAAGAAGATCGATATCAGCCCGCTAGCCATTAAAGGCGTCATGGTCATGGGCAAACGGTCTGTCGCGATGATTGTCTGGGATGCCAGCGTGCACAACCTGGGAGTGGGCGAAACCATATCGGTGGATACCGCCGAGGGATCCGTTCCCCTGCGGTGCGAGGCCATTGCCCCCGGCAAGGTGACGGTGGTCCTTGGCGATTCCCAACAGGTCACTCTTGATCTCGAGACCCGGTGAGCGCTCGAAATCAGGAGGGATTCGGCTCGGGTTTCGGGGCTTCTTCGGCCTGCGTCCGATAGCTGGCCACCACCCATTCACTCAAGACCTTGTCAGGCGCCTCGACAGCGTCCGCGTCCAACACAAATTCCTCCTGGCGGGTGTTCTGGGCGATCAGTTTCAGGCCAAACTGGTAATCCTTGAAGCGTTCGGCGCAGAGATCGCGAACCGGCTTGGAGAATTCCAAAGCCAGTGCTACCAGGCGATCAGCGGCGGCCTCGGTGAATCGGATTTTCAGCCCGTGGATTTCCCGGAAACGGCTGGCATATTCATGCACTAGCTGCCGGGCAACCAACTGTTCTTCGCTCCGGTGTTCGGCCAAGAGCTGAGGTAGCGCGCGCGCCGGATGATCGACCACCTCCCGAGTCACGACGAAGCGCCGCACACTGGTGGACGGGAGTTCGAACTTGAAATCGCGAAACACACGCTCGCACACGGTCATCAATCCACGGGCGCCCGTCTGTTCCTCGGCGGCCAGCTCGGCGATGCGCCGCAGGCCCTCGTCCTGAAACAACACCTCGATGCCATAGGCGGCGAAGGCCTGTTCATACTGCCGAATGATGCTGCCTTCCGATGTCTTCAGGATGTTGAAAAGGTCATCCACCTTCAACGGATGGCACACCACCCGCACTGGCAGTCGCCCGATGAACTCAGGCTCGAAGCCGAACTCGATAAAATCCTTCGTTTGCGCTTGTTCCAGGATCCCGGTGGCCGAGTCATCGCCCGGAGGACGGGAGGCAAAACCGATGGTCGCCTGATGCAACCGGCGGCGGACGATCTTTTCCAGGCCATCAAAGGCCCCGCTGACGATGAACAGAATGTGGCGGGTGTTGACCACGCTGGGAGCTTTCCGGCCGGTCTGGCTCATGTCCATGACCGCCTGAATCTGGCTGACAATATCGTGCGGCGCCCGCGCTGGCACATCGGTGTCCTCCATCAGCTTCAGCAAATTCGTCTGCACGCCCCGCCCGCTGACATCCCGTCCTGTGGCATTGCTGGAGGCGGCGATCTTGTCGATTTCGTCGATGTAAATGATGCCGTATTGGGCCTTCTTGATATCTCCGTTGGCTCGGCGGACCAGATCCCGCACCAAGTCCTCGACATCGCCTCCCACATAACCGGTCTCGGAGAATTTCGTGGCGTCGGCCTTGACGAACGGAACTCCGATCAGATCGGCCAGGCTGCGGATCAGGTAAGTCTTCCCCACGCCGGTCGGCCCCAGCAGAATAATGTTTTGTTTGGTGTAATTGGGCTGTTCCTTGCCGTCGAAGGCGGCGTGAACATGGTGGTAATGATCGCACAACGCCACACTCAGCACTTTCTTGGCCTCCTCCTGCTTGATCACGAAATGATCCAGGTGCTCCTTGACCTCGCGCGGGGTGCGATGAAACTCGAACCCGGAGTCCTTCACCTCGGCCTTAGGCTCTTCGGGAGGCGGCTCCGGACTGGGCTGCGGCGCCGCGCCCAGGGGGGATCCGGGAAAATGCTGGCGCATCAGCTGCGACATCTGCCGTTGAAATTCCTCGAACGATGGCGGCCCATTTTTCCATACCGATTGCATGACCGAACAAGCTGATGCCAACCGCTCCATCCGTCAATGGGTTTCGGAAAGCCAAAAACCCCGCATGAAAAAACTTAACCGCTAATAAAAGCTCATGAACACTAATCAAGGCAGGCCAAATAGGAAGGACCCGCAGGGTATGGTACTTCGATGGAGTGTCTGAGATCCTGCGACAACCGGCGCTGCGGGATAAGTCCGCACGGCAGCCGGTCGAGTGGCTTTCGCTCCGGATCCGGGAACGATCGGCTTGCGGAATTCATTCTGCAGAGCGATTCAGCCAACAGGATACCCCCAGTGTCATTCATGTTCATTCGCATCGGTTGGCAGTTGGCGATGGAATAAGCCTGGAGCGGGGGGATTCCGCTCCAGGCTGGGACGCGCCGAGGGGGGTTGGGGAATGAAGACGCTAGTGTGGTGTTTGCGAAATACGATGCATTCTGTTGCGCCCAAAATGGCCCGATGACGAGGCACGCGGAGGGCGCATCCCCTTCGTGGGGCTGTAACCGACGCGTAACGAAGTCAGCGGGCCATTTTCGGCGCAACCCTCGGGGCGGCCGTTCTTTTGGCCAGGCACTTCGTTGCGCCTCCCTTACAGATCCATTCCGGATATGCGCGGTCGGCACGCCTCGCTCCTGACCAAAACTCCTGGCCGCAGAATGCAGCGTATTTCGCAAACACCACACTAGGATGCCATAGGAACGCCCGCCGCGTCTCATTAGCTGCACCCGAGGCTCTCGCCGCAGTTCAGGCATTTGTAACAGGCGCCGTTGCGCACGGCGATGTGGCCGCAGTTTGGACAGGTCGGAGCGTCCTGCTGGAAATGGGCAATCGCATCGCTCGGGCTGCTGATCTGCCGCGTGCCGGCCGGATCGGAGATCTCGGAGGCCCGGGTTGTGTCCACTTCGATGGCTTCCTCGTTTTCCTCAGCGATGGGAAGCTCCGGGATGGGGCGGTTCACTTTTTTTTTGACTTCCTCGATCAAACCCGGCATGGCGAGCTCGGGTTGATTGGCCGGGAGATGGTTGGCCTCCCGGTAGCCGGCTATGAATTGGAACGCCATCCAGCGGAAGACGTAATCGATGATGGACGAGGCGTTCCGGATATCGGGATTCCGGGTGAATCCGGACGGCTCGAAGCGCTGGTGGGCAAACTTGCGGACCAAGGCCTCGAGTGGCACGCCGTATTGAAGGGCCATGCTGGTCAGAGTCGCCACGCAATCCATGAGTCCGCCAATCGTGGAACCTTCCTTGGCCATGGTGATGAACAGCTCGCCCGGCTGGCCGTTCTCGAACAGGCCAACCGTCAAATATCCCTCGTGACCCGCGATGTCGAACTTGTGCGTCACGGCGGTTCGGGTTTCGGGCAACCGGCGACGGATAGGCTTTCCAACCTGAGCCCGCAGCTGGGCCACAGCTTCCTCGAGGTCTTTAATCCGGCCGTTGCCGGGCGCTTCTTCCTCCTGGCCGGATTCGTTGGTTTTTTTGGTGTTCAACGGCTGGGAACGTTTGGAGCCATCCCGGTAAATGGCGACGCATTTCAATCCCATTTTCCATGCCTGCACGTAGGCGTCCTCGATGTCCTGCACTGTGCAGTCATTCGGAAGGTTGACGGTCTTGGAAATCGCGCCGGAGATAAAGGGCTGCGCCGCGCCCATCATTTTCAAATGGGCCAGGTAATCAATACTGCGGCGCCCGCGATAAGGCTTGAACGCGCAGTCAAATACCGAGAGATGCTCGGGCTTGAGTCCGCTCCGCACCGGTTGGGTTCCCTCGGTGACATCCTCGATCGTGTCGTATTTCTCGACGTGGGCGATAATGGCATCGATCTCGGCCGCCGTGTAACCCAAACGTCGCAACCCCTCGGGCACCGTGCGGTTCACGATCTTCAGCATGCCGCCGCCGGCCAGCAGCTTGTACTTGACCAGGGCGATGTCCGGTTCGATGCCGGTCGTGTCGCAATCCATCAGAAAGGCGATGGTCCCGGTCGGCGCCAGGACGCTGACCTGGGCGTTGCGGTAGCCGCTGGCCTCGCCTTGAGATACGGCCCGATCCCAGCATTGGCGGGCTTCCTCCTGGACATAAGCGAATTCCTGGCTCGCCTGGATGTTATCGACGGCGGACCGATGCATGCGGATGACCTGAAGCATGGAGGCCGCGTTGTCCTTGGTCAGGGGCTTGTCCACTCCGGCGCAACGGGCGTCGTGATAACCCGGAAATGCCCCCTTGGCGGCGGCAATCCGGGCGGACTGTTCGTAGGCATGACCGGTCATGACAGCCGTCAGCGATCCCGCCAGGGCCCGGGCTTCGTCGGAATCGTAGGACAGGCCGTAACTCATGATCAAGGAACCGAGATTGGCATAGCCTAATCCCAGGGTGCGAAACCGATGCGAGTTGACCGCAATGTCATGCGTCGGGTAACAGGCTTTGTCCACCAGGATTTCCTGGGCGGTGATGAAGATCCGCACGGCGGCCTTGAAACGCTCGAGATCCATGCGGCCATCCTCGCGTTTGAATTTGATGAGGTTTAAGGAAGCGAGGTTGCAGGCTGTGTTATTGAGGAAAACGTACTCCGAACAAGGATTGGTCGAGTGAATCGGCTCCGTGCCTTTGCAGGTGTGCCACTTCTGAATGGCACCGTCAAACTGCATCCCAGGATCCCCGCATAGATGGGTGCCTTCGGCAATCTTGTAGAGCAGTTTCCGGGCATCCTTCTTCTCGAGCGGCTTGCCCGTCGTCACCGAACGCGTCCACCATTCGCGTCCAGCCAGGGCGGCTTCCATAAATTCGTCGCTGGCCCGCACCGAAAGGTTTTCGTTCTGATACATCACGCTCCCATACGCGGCGCCGTTGTAGGAACCGTCATAACCCTGCTCGATCAGCGCCCACGCTTTCTTTTCCTCGGTCTGCTTGGCGTCGATGAAATCCTCGATGTCCCCATGCCAATCCCGCAGCGTGTTCATCTTGGCCGCCCGCCGGGTTTTGCCCCCGGACTTCACGACGTTGGCCACCTGGTCATAGACCTTAAGAAAGGACATTGGACCACTGGGCCGCCCGCCCCCGCTCAACTTTTCCTTGCTGGAACGGATCGGCGACAGATCGGAACCCGTGCCGGAACCGAACTTGAAAAGCATCGCCTCGCTATAAGCCAGCCGCATGATCGATTCCATGTTGTCCTCGACCGACTGGATGAAACAGGCGCTGCATTGGGGATACTCATACTGGGTCCGGCTTCGGTCCACCTTGTTCTTTTCCGGATTGAAATACCAGTTGCCCCGGGCCGACTGATTCCCGATCTTATACTGATGATATAATCCCACATTGAACCATACCGGCGAATTAAACGCGCCATACTGGTTCAAACACAACCATACCAGCTCATCGTAGAAAACCTCGCCCCCCGCCCTCGTGAAATACCCATCCTTCACCCCCCAATCCGCAATCGTCCGGCAAACCCGGTGGATCAGCTGGCGCACCGAAGTCTCACGCTCCGCCGTGTTCAGTTCACCATAAAAATACTTCGATACCACGACCTTGGTCGCCAGCACCGACCACGACTTGGGCACTTCAACCTTCTCCTGCCGGAAAATCACTTTGCCGCCGTCATCCGTAATCTCCGCAGTCCGCTGATCCCATTCCACCTGGTCGAACGGCTTGACCTGGGGATCACTAAATACTCGGCCTATGGAAAGACCTTTGGACTTGCGCGTGGCTTTCATGGACACCTTTCGACGGACAGAAACTGGCGATACCCGACGGCGAATCAGGGGAGGCGACGACAAAACCTGCTCTTGGGCATCGATCATGGGATTCCTTTCTTGGTTGAAAACGATCAGCTGTCAAATTTGCAGGCAGTTCTACCCAACTCAAAAAAAATCGCTTGTCTAAAAATAACAAAACCGCCCGACTTTAACGAGATAGTGCACCGACCATTCTTCGGTGAAAACCCCATTTAGTTGGGTTACTCAAAAATGCTAACACAACCTATTGTGGCAGCAAGAAGATTATTTAAAAAAAATCAGTGTCGCGATCCGGCCCTATCAGATTTGGATTTTTGTATTAGTATTAGAAATACTAAGTAAATTCAAACCTTAACAATCTTCCCTGGAGTGAAGTCGATTATGCGTCAAACTCGAAATCCGTCGCATCGTGAAATCTGAAGAGGAATGACCGCGTGGTAAAGAGAGTTTTCAATAACGATCTGGCGGGGGCTACTTCGGGGGGGCATGATCCCTATGGAGCCGGTGGACGGCACGCCGTGGTGCATGAGAGCCTTTGATTTTTTCTAGCGCATCGCTTGCCTTGACGCGGGTAGGGCTTTACACTGATTTTCAGTCGATTCCCAAAATTCAGCAAATGGCTCAGGCAAACGCCAAAAACGTGAAACGCAAGGGCTCAGGGAAAGGAATCCCTGATGGAAAGCCCGGTCGGCCCCATGCAGTTCCGGCCAGAGGCAAGCCTCGGACTGGCGTGTCAGCGAGAGTGAATGCCAAGGAATCCAAGGCCAGGGCGGCTCAGGCTTCGGTTGGAAGCAAGCCGCGGAAGCAGAAGGCGTCTGGCCTGGGAAAATCCGGTGTGGGAGGGAGTCACCTTGCTCCTGGGAACGAGAAGAGGCGGAACCCCCCCTTACGAAAACCGGTGCGGAAGGCAAAGATCAAGCCGCAAAAGCCGGGGGCTGTTCACAAGGAATCGGATTCAAACCGCCCGGTCAAAGCGGGGGTATCCCGAGTTCAGAAGGTTGCGGTCGTGCGGACGGGCAAGCGGGTTTCTCGACGATCTGCAGCCCAAAAACCGGCGAGTCGGAGGTCTCGATCCCGGACGCGTCCTGAGACACAGCCGGGCTTGTCGCCGGTCAAATCCTCGGAGCGGGCGCGACAAGGGGGCGCGGCATTAAACCTCCCAGAAGCGAAACCGCTGTCTGTGCCGTATGCGCCTGGCCGCATGGAAATCGAGCCTCCCAAGGCAACGATTGCTGCAAGCATCCCGTTGATTCCACCCATTCTGCTCGAGGGCGATCATCCGGTCGGGCCGAAAATTGAACCGGAAAAACCGGCGGGAACTGAGGTTCCTGATTTGGTGAGTCTCGAAAAGAGATCGGATCTGGATGCCGAGAGGGCCTTCCCATTGCCACGAGCGTATGGATCGGGGGAGCTCTTTGTGGCCTTTTGTGATCCGCATTGTCTGCATGCCAGTTGGGATTTTACCCCCGAACAATGGAAACAATGTGAAGATCGGGCCAAGGAGCATAAGCTGTGGCTTCGATTATTCGAAGGCGGCAATCCGACGGAGCCATTGTTGCAGGAAGCCCTGGGATCAAACCAACGCCAGCTTTTTGTCCCGATTGATGATTCCGCGATTAGTTACAGCGTGGAAATCGGTTTTCATGACGCGTCGGGCGAGTGGCAGAGCATGGCGAGTTCGGCGTCGATCGAACCGCCTCGGGCGCTGGCGGCTGAGGACGAAACAGCTCGGTCCTCCACTTTGGAATACGCCGAGGCTGTTTTCACACCGGCCTTGGGTTTCCTCGAAACACCGGCGGCTTCGGAGAACTCAAGCGTGCTCCCGCCAGCCAAGTTGAGCCTCTCGATTGAAAAACCGGAGCGGGGTGAATCGCTGTCGATGGCGCCTGCGGAAACCCCAGTCCCCGAAAGGAGCATCGAGCTCGAACCGTGCAGGGAGCGTCCTCGGGAAGAATCCATGCGCTCCATGCCCGACCAGAAACCGGCTGAAATGCAGCTGGAGCCGATGGGGGAATCAACTCGCTCTCCTGAGCATCTCTGGATCGAGTCTGAGGTCAGTGGCTCTGTTCCCGCCCAGCTCTCGGAGCCCACACCGCCTGAGGCTTTGTTTGAGGAAACGCCGCCTCAACCGGGGAGGGAACTGGAGACGGTGAGAGAAGATGGGACCCCTGGATCGATCAGGACGGGGCCTGCTGCTGACGAGACGGAATCCAGGCCGGAGTGGCATCCGCAAGAAGAGACGCCCTTTCGAGAGGATTCTTCACCTGCAACGGGATCTGAGCCAACACCCCTCGAAGGAGGGATCGATTCCCTAAACTCAGCAGATGCCGGCACGAGTTATGGGGAAGCCCCGGGTGGGATTTCAGCGCCGCGTCAATTCTGGTTCAACGTGCACGCCGAGCTGATCGTTTATGGGGCGACCGAACCCGACGCAACCGTCACTCTGGCGGGACGTCGTATTGACTTGCGGCCGGATGGAACCTTCAGTGTCCGGTTTGCATTGCCGGACGGCAACCATCAGGTGGAAGCCTCAGCACTCTCCAGCGACGGAGTTGACCGGCGCACGGCTCGATTGAAGTTTCAGCGGTCGACAGATTATTGGGAAGAGATTGCGGGAAAAGCGACAGCTCAAGAATCTGCGCAAAAATAACTTTCGCTTTTGGACGGAGCGTCTCCGGGCCAGTGGTGAGGCGCCCGGGATGAGCCGCTCATCGATTGCCCTCGAGGACGCGCTGGTAATAGCTCAGGTAAGGATCTGTTGGCGCCAACTTTAATCCGAGTTTCACAAATTCGGCTGCCTGGGGGAGGTTATTCTGGCGAAAACAGGTTCGCGCGGCTAATCCTGCATAACGGGGGGCGGCAGTCTCCAGTTTTTTCGGCAAGGAACCTCCCTGCCAGGACTGTAAAACGGACTGGATGACACCCAGGGCCTGCTCGGTTTGCTCCGGCGATTCGTAGAGGGATCTCTCGGCTTCCCACAGGATCAGTTCCTCCCGGGTTGATCCGTCGGCAAGGGGCATCATCTGAAAAGGAATGTCCGGGGGGCGGAAGATGGTGGGCAAGGAATGCTGGCTAAGGGGAGCGGCATACTGGATTTCCTTGCGTGAGATTTCCCCGTACCATTCCAGGTATTGCATGATTTGGGGGTTCACGGATCGGAAGGGACCAAAAATGGCCTTGAGTTCAACTGGACCCAACTCGGCCAGGCATGCCCGTTTGTCCTCGGGAGCCAGTGCGGATTGGACAGTGCGCTCATCGAATCCCTGCAACAAACTGGCCGCTTCACCGACATAGAACGCTTTAGGCGCCTCGTATTCGAGGATGGGGAACAGGTCGGATTGAATCGGGCCGGGGCCCGCGATGGCATATGCCGTTCGTTGGGACGCCAGTTGCCGTGCCAGCAACAGGGGGAGCCGTCCGACGCCCAGGGTTCGAAGATCATCGGCTGGTGATTCCAGGGCAAAAACCTTGTCGACCGACGCGCGATCCAGATCCCAGGGAGACAAGCTTCCGATCAGCACAATATCTCCGTAAGCGGTATCCCAGATCTCGAAATGAGGAAAAACCGAATGAAAGGTCCGCAGGATCATCGCCACAATGGGATCGTTCATTTCATAGACATGAAACCACTGGACCATGAGGCCGCCAGGTTTCAGCCGATCGGCGGCCAGTCTAAAGAACTCCTGGCTGAAAACGCTCCCGACGCCAGCCGTCCACGGATTGGAAGGTTCGCTGATAATGACGTCATATTTCTGCGGGGAGAGTTTGAGCACCATCCGTCCGTCCTGCCGCTGGAGGTTGATTCGGGGGCTATCGAGGACATCGCGGTTCCAGGGCGCAAAGAACCGGGCCGCTCGCAGAACCGGTTCGCAATTCTCCGCGACGACAATCCGGACATCCGGATAGGCAAGGAGTGTTCCGGCGGTGATACCGCTGCCCAGCCCCAACACAAAGGCATCCTGACTGTTGGGGCGATGGATCATGGGCAAATGGGCGAGCAGCATTTGAGTGGAAAGATCGGCCGTCGTGGAGGCATCGGTTTTGCCATTGATGCGGAGCGATAGGGTGCCGGATTCCCGGCCGGGCACCAGAGTTTCCTCGACTGCGACCGTGGCATCGGGGGCGTCTTCGTAGAACAGCAGGCGATGGGTTTGCTTGTATCGTGCCACGGCTGCCGGTTCATAGGCTTTTTCCCGCGCCCGGTAAACGCCGGAGCCCAGGGTCAGACGCCACTCCTCGCCGCCCAGCAGGAATCCGAGGCCGAGCACCACGCCGGATCCAACCGCCATGGACTGCAGTTTCCGGTTTCGATCCAGCCGGGCCAGCCCGAGAGCGACCAGGCAAAGCCCAAACGCGACAAATCCAAAAGCCCCCCGCAACCCCAGGAACGGCATGATCACGAAACCCGCCGCCAAAGAGCCGAACACCGCACCCAGGGTGTTCCAAGTCAACAGCCGGCCAACAGCAAAGCCCAGGACAGTCGATTCCTTTGAGATGGTCCTGATCCAAAGCGGTAAAATTGCGCCGAGCATCCCAGCCGGCAAACCCAGAACTCCCATCGCCAGAATCCCGACCAGGCATTGGTGATACACATACCCCGCTTCATTGCGGGCCAAACCGACGCGGGCCTTTCGATACACTTCCACCCAATATTCAATGCAGATGGCCAGTCCTCCCACCCAGACCGCGGCCGCGAGCAGCAAAACAGCCGTGCCAGCGAGCCCGCGCGCCAAACGAAGCCGCGGGGAGGCAATCATCGAACTGCCCAGTCCAATGCCCAGGATGAAGGCCATCAGCACCAACGCGAACGCCTGCAGCGATCCTCCCGTGATCAAGGCCAGTGCCCGGGCGGCGAGCACCTCCAAGCTCATCGCCATCGCCCCGGAAAACGCAACAATCCAGCACCCGCGACGCAGAGCGGCCGACACCGCATCCCGGCCGGGAATGGATTGGTTTTGGGCGGTCGCGGGATCCAGCTGCTCTCGGCTGCCCATCAAGACCGCCGCGGCCCCAACCAGACCGTTCAACAAGGCCGCCATCCGAATCGACGCATCCAATCCCAACGCCCGGACCAGCCAAAACCCGGCGAGCCAAGCCCCCAGCACCGCCCCTAAGCTGTTCAGCGCATAAAATCGGGCAATGCGCCGTCCCGAGTCCACGCCCTGTCGCTCGAGCCACCCCGCCAGGAAAGGCAGGGTGGCCCCCATGAGGGTTGTCGGCACCAACAGCAATCCGGCTCCCAACGCGCAGTTGAATAAGAGGAATAGCAGCCCCCGACCGGCCAGCCAGGGGCCTACCCCCACCAGAATCCGGTCTGTCCATTCGAACCATTTGGGAAAAAAACAGGCATACAGGGCGATGCCGATCTCCAGGAAACCATACATTTTCAACGGCCATCGCCAACGATCCGCCCAGATGCCCGCCAGGCGGTTTCCAGCAGCCAACCCTCCCATAAAGACCGCCAAAACCAAAGCCTGCGCCTGGATCGTGCTGCCAAACATCAAGGAGAGATGTTTTGCCCACAGGACTTCGTAAACCAAAGCGGTCGCGCCGGAGCAAAAAAACAGCAGTAAAATCAAAATCACGGGCAAACGTTTATTAATATGATCAATCTTTTAGAATCATTCTCAAAGAAATTCAACGCTAATAATTTGTAACTATTTTGTGGCGGTCAGGAAGGCAGACCAACCGAGCCAGTGGCTTCGCGCGGTCCATTTCTGGCGGCTCGAACGCCGCGGCCAGTACCAGGGCCAGGAGGCAGCGAACAGCCAGTTGCGGGAAATGCCGGTGCGCATCACGACTAATCCGGCCTCCCGGCACCACCGGGCCATTTCCCCGGTGGACACCGGCCGCACATGGGTGGGGTCATCGTAAAAATTCAAGGTGAACGTGCCGGCCGCCTCATGCGAAGCGCTCGAGTAAAAGGCGGTGCGGGGATGCGGGGTTTCCAGATAGAGACGGCCGCCCGGGCGCAGCAAGCGGGCGATTTCCCGCATCAGATGATCGTAACGGCGGAGATGCTCCACAAGATGCATGCACGTGATGGCATCCATGGAGCCATCCCCCCAAGGGAGCCGGTCCTGTTCCAAATCCGCCCGGTGGAATTCACACCGCACACGATCCGGCGAGGGAGGATTTCCCAGATCGACCGCGCGCAGGCGGAGATCGGGCCGCAATTCGCCAAAGTGACCCAGAGTTTCGCCATCGGAGGTGCCCAGATCCAGCAAGGCGCCTCCTTGGGGAATGCCCGCCACAAAGTGCGCCCGGCTATCCAACCAGGCGGCATGACGCAGTATACGCCAGTTCATTGGTGCCACCCATCATCCGGAAACGGATGCCCAAAGACAACGGCTTTTTCATCGAGGACCAAACCGGCTTGCCTTGAGCCGTCCCTTCGTTCTATGAATAAGGGAACGGTGACGGAACGGCGCGAGCCGCACTGTACCGATCGCAACCCATGCCAAAGCAATCCCCCCTGGCCACTGTCGAGGAAATGACCGAAGGTCGTTCCGTTAAGTTTAACTTTAAACGCGGGCGTAAGAAGATCGAGGGTTTTGTGGCCTGTTACCAGGGTCAGGTGGTGGCGTTTGAAAACGAATGCCGTCATCTGCCGGTGTCTCTGGATTATGGCCTGGGCCGGTTCTTCACGCGAGACGGCCGATATTTCATCTGCCAGACGCATAGCGCGCTCTATGATCCAAGGTCGGGCCTCTGCGTCGAGGGGCCTTGCGCGGGGCAAAAGCTCAAACCCATTCCGCTGAAGATCAAGGACGGATTAATTTTCCTGGACTACAACAGAATGCCTTCCTCAACCAAAAGCACTGGAATCCCGTCACGGACAGGATAGAGGACAGTCCGATCGGACCGGAGGAGACCGTTTTCGATCGGTTCTGTGACCGTTTTTCCTCCCCGATTGGAGGCCTGGCCGCCTGCGATCTTGCGGTTGACCTCGGCGATTAATGGCGCGTCGGCCCACTCGAGGCTCTGATGGGTTTCCGGGCAGCAGAGGATAGTTAGGAGTTCAGCATCGATCATAGCTGGGCGTTTTCGTGGTAGAATTCATTGGCGAATTCGTAGATTTGCTTTAAGGGCACACCCGCCTGCTGGGCCAATCCCTTGCAGGATTCATATTCGGGGGATGCCTGGACGACCTGGCCGTCCAACTTGCCAAGCTTGACTTTGAGGGGGCCGAACGGAGTGTCCACTACGGCAAATTCCCGGACCAGTTTGCGACGTTCCATCACATGGCGCCGCACCCCAAAAGCGCTGGTCTCCAAGAGCATCAGTTCGGTCAATCGATCCATGTCGGTTTGCGAACAGAGGACGGTCAGTTTCACTCCGGGCCGGTTCTTCTTCATTTGCACCGCCGTGTGAAACACGTCCAGCGCCCCCTGGCTGAGGGCGAGATCAACAAAGTGCCCAAGCACTTCAGGATTTAGATCGTCGATATTGGTCTCCAGGACGCCAATCTGGTCTACTTCCCAGTCATGGACCGCCGCAGGGGCCTCGCTGAGCACGATTCTCAGGACATTTGGACGATCGCGAAAGACTCGAGTCCCCAGGCCGTATCCGACCTTGCTGGCTACCAGGCTGCTCATCGGTCCAAAGTGCTCGACGAACTCAGCCATGATGGCCGCTCCGGTGGGAGTGACCATTTCCGTGGGGACATCACATTGGGTGATGGCTATCCCGCGGGCGCCGAGGATCGCGAGGGTCGCTGGCGCCGGAAGCGGCAGACGGCCGTGAGCACACTCAATCCAGCCGGTGCCTTCCACGACCGGTCCGGCCAGCACTCGCGGTTTGCCCAGCATCTCCAAGGCAACGCATGCCCCCACAATGTCCACAATCGAGTCCACCGCGCCGACCTCATGAAAATGGACCGCCTCGACCGGACAGCCATGAATCCGGCCTTCGGCCAGGGCGATGCGTTCAAAAACGGCGATGGACTTCTGTTTCACCCAGTCGGAGAGGGGGCTGGTCCGGATCAGGTTTCGGATGTCGGCAAAGGAACGTCCCTGCGAGTGAGAGGGCTCAGCGTGATGGGGCGGGTGGGGGTGTCCGTGGTCGGACTCGGAGTGCTCAGGGGACGGGGATTCGGCGGGATGGCAATGAACGGTGAGACGGGTTCCTTCGATCTGGTTTTGCCGATCGCGCGCCACGTGGAGGTGATATCCGCCGACGCCCAGACGTTGAAGCTGCGACTCCAGCTGGGACTGATCCAGCCCCAGATCCATCAGCGCGGCCAGAAACATGTCGCCACTGATGCCACTGAAGATGTCCAGGTAAAGTGTTGTCATACGATGCCGTTTGTTCGATGTGGTTTTGGCCTCGGCCGCAAGCGTTGAGCCTTCACTCGCCGGCTGCCAGGGCGTTCATCAGGCTGGCCGCGTAACCGCCGCCAAAGCCGTTGTCGATATTGACCACGGTAACCCCGCTGCCACAACTATTCAACATCCCGAGCAAGGCGGCCACGCCGCCAAAACTGGCCCCGTAACCCACGCTGGTCGGGACCGCGATTACCGGGCGGGACACCAATCCGGCCACGACGCTGGGCAGCGCCCCCTCCATCCCCGCCACCACCACCAGAACCCGAGCCTGTTGGATGAGATCCAGCCGCGCCAGCAGCCGGTGCAATCCGGCCACGCCCACGTCGTACAGGCGCTCCACCCGGTTGCCCATAATGTCGGCCGTCACAGCGGCCTCTTCCGCCACGGGGAGATCACTGGTGCCCGCGCAGAGCACGGCGATGGTGCCCGAACGCTTGGGATGAGGCCTCTTTTCCAGGGTTAGACACCGGGCTTCGGCGTGGTAGACCGCTTCCGGAAAACGCGATTGAAAGAGCCGGGCGTGATCGGGCGTGACCCGCGTCGCCAGAACACAGGTTTCCCGTTCCAGGATTTTTTCCGCAATGCCCGCCACCTGCTCTGGAGTCTTGCCCGCACCGTAGATCACCTCGGGGAATCCCTGCCGCAACGAACGATGGGTGTCGACCTGGGCGTATCCCAGGTCCGCCAGCGGCGCGGCCTGGAATGCCTGGAGCACCTGCTCGCGCGTCGCTCGATCGGCGCGAAAGTCGTCCAATAAAACCTGGGCTTCGATCAGCGTCACCCCCTCAGCATGACAGGAACAAGCCTCCGGGTCACGAGTGATTTTTCGTGATTCCGAGCCGTCGGATATGTCTAAATCAGGGCGCCGATGACTCGGACCCGAATCAAGATCTGCGGGATTACAAACCGCGAGGATGCGCTCGAAGCGATCGCGGCGGGCGCGGACGCATTGGGATTTGTCTTTGTTGCAAACAGTCCGCGGCAGGTGGACGCCGGTGCCGCGGCGGAAATCATTCGCTGTCTGCCGCCCTTGGTGGCGACGGTCGGCGTGTTTGTCGATGCCGACCGGGAAACGATTTGGAGCACCGCGCAACGATGCGGGCTCGGCGCGGTGCAGTTGCACGGAGCCGAAAGCCCCGAATTCTGCCGAGGCTGGCCGGGGGTGCGGGTCATCAAGGCTTTTCGTATTCGGGACCGGGATTCGCTGGTGGATTTGCCGCGTTTCGCGACCGATGCCTGGCTGCTGGACACCCATGTTCCGGGCCGGTCCGGAGGCACCGGCACAGCCTTCGACTGGTCGCTGGCTCGAGAGACCCTGGCGTGGGGGCGGCCGATTATCCTGGCCGGAGGCCTCCACCCCGGCAATGTGGCGTCCGCCATCGAACAGGTGCGGCCTTACGCCGTGGACGTGTCCAGCGGCGTGGAGTCGGCCCCCGGCAAGAAGGATGCGGACAAGATGCGGCGTTTTGCGATGGCCGTGGCCATGGCGTCGAAATCCGATCCGGCGCTTTGAATTGGCTTGTTTGCGTCCAAGGGGAGTGTAGTTTTGCGGCATGACGAAGATCCTAGTGGCTGAGGATGATCCCATGACACTTCAGTTGATTAATTTCAAGCTGAAGCAAAGTGGTTTTGCAGTCGTCATGGCCAAAGACGGAGAAGCCGCCCTGAGCCTGGTGCGAACCGAAAAACCCGACCTGGTGATTCTGGATGGCATGATGCCTCTGCTCGATGGCTTCGAGGTGCTGCATCGCTTGAAGGAATCGCCCGAACTGAGGCAGATTCCCGTGGTCATGCTGACGGCGCGCACACAGAACGCCGACATGCAGCGTGGCCTCGACCTCGGCGCCGCCGATTATGTCATCAAACCCTTCAGCCCCACCGAACTGCTGAATCGCGTCAGAAAAATCCTCGGATACCCCCCCTCATCCACCCCTGGTCTTTTCCCGGTCAAACCCATCGGTACGCCGCCGCCGTCCACCTGACCTTTTGCGTCCGAATCCTCCATTTTCCCCGTAACTAATCTCCGCGAGCGGGGTCCTATTGGCGCGCCTCGATCACGAACCCGATGTAACCCGAACACGGCGCGGCGGGTTAAAGCATCTGATCTATGAAGCAGTGTTTTCGTTTGGAGAAGGCCAGTCGTTGGATCCTGCCCTGGCTGAGTGTTGCGCAGGCCGCCAGTTTCCTATTGGGCAATGTTCTTGCGCGCGGCGAAATGGTCTCGGAAGACCTGGGCGCGCCCGCCAAGCCTGGCGGCACCCTGGTCGTCACGAACGGCTACGTGCTCACAACCACCGGCGCCCCAATCGGGGGAGTGGCCGATCAGGGCCGGTTTCTGTTTGAAACACGCACGGGAGACTTTGATGTTCAGGTCCGGATAATCGCCCTGGACGCCGGCGATCTCTGGGCCAAGGCGGGCCTGATGGCGCGGGAATCCCTCGCGGCGGACAGCCGTGCCGCCGCCGCGGTCGCCACGCCCACCTTGTGCGGCTGTTTCTTTCAAAGCCGCAAAGATCCAGGCGCCATGACAGCCGCCACCGGTTCGTTTCCCGTGAATTATCCCTTGACATGGCTGCGGATGCGACGGGCGGGAACCGTGTTCACGGGCTACGCCAGCTGCAACGGGGAAGACTGGCGCGTTTTAGGATCGGTTGAACTGGCCTTGTCCAACACCGTCCAGGTGGGACTGGTGGCCGGAGGAGGAGCGGACAACGCTCCCGTCAAAGCCCGCTTCGAGGAATTGCGGGACGCGCGGAATCCCGGAGAAGCCCGGAGGCTTCCTCGCGAGCCCCTCGGCCCGAGCAGCCGCAAAACCGGCCTGGCGATCACCGAAATCATGTACCACCCCCCTCAACGAACCGATGGCCGGCAGCTCGAATTCATCGAACTTTTCAATGCGAATCCGTTTTATGAAGACCTCAGTGGTTACCGGATCTCGGGAGAGGTGAATTATGTTTTTCCCGAAGGCACCCTCATTCCCGGGGGCGGCTTCCTGGTGGTCGCTCGATCGGTGGACGATCTGAAGGCGGTCTACGGATTGGCCAGCGTCTACGGATCTTTCACGGGGGCGCTGAAATCTTCGGGAACGATTCGTCTGCTCAACCGGATCGGGTCGGTTCTGCTTGAAGTAGCGTATGAAGACAGCCATCCCTGGCCGGTCGCGGCCGATGGGACCGGCCATTCGCTGGTCCTGGCGCGTCCTTCTTTTGGTGAGGCCAATCCGTCGGCGTGGTCCCACAGCGGGAACAAAGGCGGATCGCCCGGAGGGGTTGACGGATTGCCCGATGCTCCTCTGGATCACGTGGTCATCAACGAGGTCCTCGCCAACAGCGACTCCCCCGAAGAGGATTTCGTCGAACTCTACAATCCAAGCGCGGCACCCATCGATATCTCAGGCTGTTTCCTCAGCGACGATCCAACGGTCAACAAATTTCGCATCCCGGACGGCACCGTGCTGGGGCCACGCGGATTCGCGGTGTTCAGGGAATCCAGCCTGGGCTTCGGCCTGAACGCCACCGGCGAGCGTCTGTATTGGGTGAATCCGGATGGCACCCGGGTGCTGAAAGCCTTGTCGATTGGCGCCCAGGGACCGGGAGTCACCGTCGGCTGTGATCCAGATGGGGCGCCCGAACTTTATCCCCTCTCGGCGCCCACCCCGGGATCCGCCAATGCGCTCCGTCAATCTTCGGACATTGTCATCCATGAGATCATGTATCATCCCATTTCGGAGCAGGAGGACGATGAATACCTCGAATTGCACAACCGGGGATCGTCTGCGGCGGATCTCGGCGGATGGAGATTCACGTCCGGGATCGACTATGAATTTCCAGCGGGCACGATTCTTCCCGCGGGGGGGTATTTGGTGGTGGCAAAAAACGCTGGGCATCTCCGGCAAAATTATGCGCACCTCAATGCGGCGAATTGTGTCGGAGATTTTGCGGGCAAACTCTCGAACAGCGGCGAGCGTTTGGCCTTGGCGCGTCCGGAACAGAACGTGGACGCCAACTCGGGACTGACGGAGCGAGGATTTGTGGAGGTGACCGAGGTCACCTATGGCACCGGGGGACGTTGGGGACGATGGTCTGACGGCGGCGGGAGCAGCCTCGAACTGATCGATGCCCGGAGCAATGCCCGGCTGGCCGCCAACTGGGCCGACAGCGATGAAACCCGAAAGGCTGGTTGGACGTCTGTCGAAGCCACCGGCGTGCTGGATCTCGGGGTGGGGAGCATGGACTCGGTCCAGATTCTCCTGCTGGAAGCCGGCGAGTGTCTTGTGGACAATGTGGAGATTCTGAGCCAGGGAACCGGCACCAATCTTCTGGCCAATCCTGGCTTCGAGTCCGGCATAGCTCCGTGGGTGACGCGCGGTGATCATGTGCGATCCAGCCTGGAAACCACGGAAGGCTTCGACAGCACCCAATCGTTGCATGTGCGGGCGTCCAACCAGGGAGACACCGGCGTCAACTGTATCCGGTCCCCCATCACACGCAGCTCGCTGCTGGTTCCTGGCGAAACGGCCACCCTGCGAGCGAGGGTCCGGTGGCTGTGCGGATTTCCGGAAATCGTAGTTCGCCTCAAAGGCAACTATCTCGAGGCCACAGGCCGCATGTTGATCCCCGCCAATTTGGGAACTCCAGGACTGCCCAATAGCCGGGCGGTTGCCAACGCAGGCCCCGCCGTTTATGCGGTCAACCATCAACCTGCCCTGCCTGAATCCGGCCAGGACACCCTGGTGACGGCCCGCGTTCAGGACTCCGATGGAGTGGCCGGCCTGGACTTGGTTTATCGCTTGGATCCGGGCGCCAACTGGATCCATGCGCCCATGCTCGATGACGGAACCCTTGGGGACGAGGCGGCGGGGGATGGCTGTTACAGCGCCCGGATTCCCGGCCAGGCGGGTGGGGTAACCGTCGCCTTTTACCTGGAGGCCCGGGATGGTTCTTCGGACGGAACCCACGCGAGGTTCCCGGACGACGCCCCGGCGCGGGAATGTCTGGTGCGTTTCGGCGAAGCCAAACCAGTCAGCAGTTTCGGCACCTATCGCTTATGGTTATCCACTGCCACCGTGAATGCCTGGAAAAGCCGGCCCGTGCTGAGCAACGAAGACCTCGACGGCACATTTGTATATGGGAACGAACGCGTGGTCTACAACATGGGCGCGCGACTGACCGGAAGTCCCTGGCACCAGACTCTCTATAATTCGCCGACCGGCCCGGCCTGCAGTTACGCCCTGCGGTTTCCCGAGGACAATCAGCTGCTGGGCACCTCCTCGTTCAACAAATTGCATGCACCCGGCAACAGTCCCGGAGACGATCCCTCGATCCAGCGCGAGCAGGTCGCCTACTGGATGGCCCGCCAACTGGACCTGCCCTGGAACTACCAGCGTTACGTCGTCACCTACGTCAATGGCGTCCGACGAGGCTCGCTCATGGAAGACACCCAGGTGCCGAATGCCGATGGGGTCCGAGAGCATTTCCCCGAGGATCCCGATGGCGACCTTTACAAGATTAATGGGTGGTACGAATTCGATTCGAGCCTAGCCAACACGCCCGGTTTTCAGCTCGCCTCCTGGTGCACCCTCAATAATTACACTACCACGGGTGGGGCGAAGAAACTGGCCCGCTATCGCTGGAACTTTGCCCCTCGCGCCATGAACGGCACCGCCAACAATTATGCCAGCCTCTTCGGCCTGATCGACGCCGCCCAGACACCGCTCTCAGGCCCTTATGTGGAAAACATGAGCGCGGTGGCCGACATGCCGCAATGGCTGCGCACCTTTGCCCTGGAACACGCCGTCGGCAACTGGGACAGCTTTGGCAATCGCAATGCCCAGAACATGTTCGCCTATAAACCGACCCAGGGGCCCTGGAAACTCCTCATCTGGGACTTTAATATCGTGCTGGGCAATAGCGGTTCCGACGGGCCCAGCGGTGATGACCTCTTTCAATTCAACTATGCCGATCGCGCCATGGCCAAAATCTACAGCCATCCCCAGTATGCCCGGGCCTATTTGCGCAATCTTCAGGAAATTGCCGCCGGCCCGATGGCGCTCGAACAGGCCGAACCTATCCTCGACGCCCGCTATGCCGCCTTCAAGGCCAACGGCCTTTCCGTCGGTTCTCCGGCCAGCATCAAAACCTGGATTCGGTCCCGTCAAACCTACCTCCAGCGATACCTCACCAATTTCGCGGCCACCTTCGCGGTTACGAACATCGCGGGGCCAACGCTGGTCACGAATCAGAATTGGATTACGCTCGAGGGCACCGCTCCGATCGAGGTCGACACTATGAAGTTTAATGGCACGCCCTACCCGGTGGTGTGGACGTCCCTCTTGAGCTGGCAGGCGAAAGTTCCCCTTCCTGAACCCACGAACGTGCTTGCCATCGAGGGATTCACGGCCCAGGACATTCTGCTGCGATCCGCCGTGGCGGCCCTCACCCTCATCAACACTGCCCCCATGGAGTCGCCAGCCGGCGCTCTCGTTCTCAATGAAATCCTGGCCTCTCCCTCCGAGGCGGGCGCCGAGTTTGTGGAGATTCATAATGCCTCGACACGGAGCGTATTTGATTTGACGGGCTGCCGTCTGGAGGGAACGGACTTTGACTTTCCGCCCGGCACCCTCATCGGTCCGAAAGAATTCCTGGTTGTAGTCAAGAACCGGGCGATCTTCACCGCTGTCTATGGCAACGGCGTGAAGATCATCGGCGAATTTGCGGGCAATCTGAAAACCGAAGGAGAAACGTTGCGTCTGGTTCGACGCGGCCCTGTGCCGCAACTCGACGAAGTCCTCGATGAGGTCACTTTCGCTTCCACGCCCCCCTGGCCCCAAGCCGCCCGCCTGCCCGGAGCTTCGCTCCAGCTAAAAAATCCGCCTCAAGACAATAATCGTTCCGCCAACTGGTATGCCATCGATCCGGAATCCCTCCGAGTCCCGGTCTGGAAACAGGTGCGTGTCACGGGACAGGCTTCCGGATCCAAGCTGTTGGTTTATCACTCTCCCCGGCAGGCAGCCTCCGATCCCCTCGATATCACCGGCCCATGGGATGGGGCGATCGAGTTCCCCGGTCAATCCTACCCTATGTCCGCAATTTTCCATCGCAATGGCACCCATTGGGCGGGTGAATTCATCAGCGAAGAAGGCAGCGTTCCCTTCGGCAAAGTCCAATACCAAGAGCTTAAAGTGACCTTCGAATTTCCCCCGGAGGCCGGCACCGTTCGCTGGCAAGGGAAACTCGATCCGGAAAAACAAACCATCACCGGCACCTTCAGCCAGTCCTCTCCCAACGGCTCGATGTCGGCGCCGTTTTCACTCAAACGCCTGATAGATCCCTCGATCCACTGGGGCGGAGAGACCTATGTGGACGATCTCCGGTTGGTCGCCGGCCTTGACTCTGACCCAGGGGAAAACCTGGTTCAAAACGGGGACTTCGAATTGCCGTTGACGAATACATGGACGGTCTCCTCCAACCACGCCGCCTCCACCCTGAGCACCCAGATCAGGCACTCCGGGCAATCCAGCCTTCACCTGATCGCCAGTCGGGGTGGCGGTTCCACAGATACGGCGCTCTGGCAATCAATCTCCCCGCTCCAACCGGGCCAGGTCTACACGTTGAGCTACTGGTACCTTCCCAGCACCAACGGCAACGACCTAACCATCCGCACCGATGATGGCGCCCTGGTCTCAGAGCATTCCCTGGCCCCTGATCGCGCCGCCACTCCCGGCGCCCCCAATTCCACCGCCTGGGACGCCATTCCCTTGCCGGAGGTGTTCCTCAGCGAAGTCCAACCGATCAACACCCACGGACCCGCCGATCAACAGGGACACCGCGAACCCTGGGTCGAACTGGTCAACCTCTCCTCCAAACCCATTGCCTTGGCTGGCCTGAGTCTTCGCCCCCATCTCGAGGCCTCGATGGGTTGGAGTCTCCCGGAGGACGCCATCCTCGAGCCCGGCCAATACCGGCTCGTGTGGCTCGATGGGCATCCCGAGGAAACCGTCCCGGGCGAGTGGCATGCGAACTGGCGTCTTGAAGGCGACACAGGTTCGGTGGCGCTGGTCCAGCACTTGGGCCAGGATGATCTCGTGGTGGATTACCTTGCTTACGGCCCGATCCAGGCCGATGAATCTTTCGGCTTTCTCAATCCTCACAATCCGGCCGGTTCTCGGGGCTTGCTCCCGAATCCCACGCCGGGGCAGATCAACATGCCTGGCCCCGCATTTCCAGTTATTGTGATCAACGAGTGGATGGCCGAGAACGACAATGGTCTCCCGAATCCCGATACCGGCCGGTCTTCCGATTGGCTTGAGTTGTTCAATCCGTCGGCAACCGCAATCGACCTGTCGGGATACAGCTTGACCGACAATCTGACCAGTGCGGTCCGATGGATCATTCCGGCCGGCACAACGCTGAATCCTCAGGCTTACCTGGTGATCTGGGCTGACGGCCAACCCACCCTTAACGGACCCGGAAAGAGTCTTCACGCGGACTTTAAACTGAATCAGGACGGAGAAGCCATCGCCCTGTTTTCACCCGATGGCCGGTTGGTCGATGCGGTCGTGTTCACTCAACAATTCCCCAACGTAAGCCAAGGCCGATGGCCCAACGGCCAAACTGGCAATGCCGCGTTTTTCTCCTATCCCACTCCTGGAAGCGAAAACAGCCTGGCGCCAGTCCATCCGCGGCCCCTCGTCATTCACAACGCCTGTCTGGCCAATGAACGACAACTGCTGATCGAATGGGCCAGCCAACCGGGCAGCACCTACCAGGTCCAGTTCCAGGACACCGCCGGTTCCGAAGGCTGGATGAACCTGGGAGATTGCATCCGAGCCACCGGTGACACCGCGCGGCTTGTCGATTCAATTCTCGAGCCGGCCTGCCAGCGGTTTTACCGCGTCATTCGAAAAGACTGACTCTGAACATTCATCCCAAACGCCATCCGGGAAATGACCGCGCCGGTCCTCTGGCTCCAGAAACCCTTCGGAGCGCCGCGAGTCCAAAAAATTGGATTCCAGGGCCTCGCGGAACTCGGCCGTCCGAAACGATCGGCTTATCGGCAGAATTGCTGGGTGCTAGACCGATTGCCAAAATAGATTTCCATTCGGAAACTTATTATGGCAACCGGTCTAAAGGCTTGCTTCGCGCGAAAATACTTTTATCTTGACGATATGTCTTGGTTCTTCCGCATCTATTTCCAGCCCGCTGAAGCCACAAGAACCCGGCCTTGCCATGGATCGGGTCCGGCCTGGATCGCGGTCTGCCTCCTCATTCTGTCCGCGACCCTGGCGCCAGGCGCCACCCTTCCGGACCCCGTTCCCCTGAAGGTCGCCTGCGTGGGAGACAGCATAACCCAAGGATCCGGTTTATCGGATCCCGTGAACCTAAGCTACCCCGGCAAGCTTTCGAAGCTGATGGGAACCCAATACCAGGTTCGTAACTTTGGCGTGAGCGGAACCACCCTCTTGAAAAAAGGCGATATGCCCTACTGGAAACAATCGGCCTTTGCCAGCAGCACCAATTTCCACCCCGATATCGTCATTATCAAACTGGGCAGCAACGACTCGAAACCTCAAAACTGGCGGTACGGAACAAACTATGTTCAGGATTATCTGGATTTGATCGCCGTCTACACCAACCTGCCCAGCCATCCCCGGCTGTTCCTTTGCACGCCGTGTCCCGTCTACAAGACCGGCGCGTTCAGCATTAATCCCGGCATTGTGAGCACCAACATCGCCCCGGCGGTTCGCGGCCTCTGCGAACTCACAGGGCATTCCCTCATCGATGTGCACGAAGCCATGTCCGGGCATCCCGAGTGGTTCCCCGACACCGTGCATCCGAACGCCGCCGGGACCAGCGTTCTGGCGGCCCTGGTCTGCAGGCATCTGATGGGATTGACGGATTCTCCTGCCGAGCTCCCGCAAATCCAGGGGATCGCGGCCCCTTCAAACCGCCTTAACCTGGCGTGGCCCCTGTCGGGCATCACGTTTGTGCTCGAATCGGCCCCCGCATTCAAATCGACGAACACGGTCTGGTCGGTCGTCGACCGTCCCATCGTGAACCGGGGGGATGCCTTGGTCGCCACCAACCTCGCGCCGGGTGCGTTGCGGTTTTACCAGCTCAGGCGCTATTAACCTGGCGGCGCGGGTCCTGGGTGAAAGATGGAGCCTGTGATTCCCATCCTCGAGGCGGAAAATCTGGAAAGGTCCTTCGGGCCGATTCAAGCCCTGAAAGGCATCAGCCTGAAGGTGCACTCGGGAGAAATCGTGGGTCTGCTCGGCCCCAATGGCGCGGGAAAAACCACCGCGTTGAGAATCCTGGCCGGGATCCTGTCGCCCAGCGCGGGCTGGGTCCGGATCCAAGGAGTGGATCTGCGCGAAGATCCGCTTCAGGCCAAGCGCAGGCTGGGTTTTCTTTCGGGAGACACGCAACCTTACCAAAGGCTGACGCCGGTTGAAATGCTGCGGTATTTCGGACAGCTTTACCAGATGGAGGAATCCCGGCTGCGGCGTCGCATCGAGGAACTGGTGGCCATGCTGGAAATGCGCGACTTCGCCGAGCGGCGCTGCGGAACGCTCTCGACCGGTCAAAAACAGCGGGCAAACATCGCGCGCGCCTTTCTGCACGAGCCCGAAGTGTTGATTCTGGACGAGCCCACAACCGCGTTGGATGTCGTGACGGGCCAGTTCATTATCCAATCCATCCGGCGGGAACGGGAGGCCGGCCGGGCCATCCTGTTGTCGACGCATATTATGGGAGAAGCCGAATACTTGTGCGACCGCATCTATTTGCTTCACGAGGGCCTCGTATTCGATCACGGTTCCGTGGGCGATATCCTGGTTCGAACGGCCTGCTCGAATTTGAATGACGCGTTCCTGTGCTATGCCAAGCCATGAGCCTCCCACCAACAGGATCGCGAGAGGTTCGAGAACGCAAGACCGGCCCGCGTCTCAATTTGGCTAACGCCCTATGCGCTGGGGAATTGTCCTTGTCATCTTCCTGAAAGAACTGCGGGAAAGCCTGCGGGACAGGCGGACATTGATCATGATGATCGGTTTGCCGATCCTGCTGTATCCGGCCTTGTCTCTTTTTGTCGGGTCCCTCGTTCAATCGCGCCAGGCGTCGATGGAATCGCGGACCTCTCAAATTGCGGTCTGGGGCAACCTCCCGGCTCCCCTGAGTGATCACCTCAAAAGACACACCAACATCCTCCTGCAACCGTGGCTCGGGATTTCCGAGGTTTTGCGAAAGGATTTGGAGAGCGATACCGCGGAAGGGCTCCAAGCGGTGGCCCCGACGAATTCATCTTCGATGAAACCCGATCGCTCCACCGACGGCGAAATGGCCAAAGATCCATTTTTCATCGCGGCCCGAAGCCTCTTGACGGAAAGAAAAGCCGACGCGGTGCTGATTCCCTGGCCGGGAATCGCCAGGGCGCTGGATCGAAATGGCCTGGGCCAGGTTTCCATCTACAGCGACAGCGTGCGGGGGGACTCCCGTGAAGCGGAGCGCCGTTTAACCGAAGCCCTCAGACAGTACCGCCGGGCATTGGTCGCCGAACGGGAACAAATCCTGGACCTTGAACCCGGCTTTGGGACGGGGCTCCAAATCAACAACTGGAACGTCGCTCCGAATCGTCGCCAGACCGGTTTGGTGTTGGGCTCGCTGCTTCCGTTTCTCCTGATCGTCCTCACCGCATCGAGCGGCATCTACGCCGCCATTGATCTGACCGCGGGCGAGAAGGAGCGCAACACGATGCAGACCCTGCTCTGCGCCCCGATCCACTGCTCGGAGGTCATCGGCGGCAAGTTTCTGGCGGTGTGGAGCATTTCACTGCTGGCGGCCCTGGCCAACTTTGCCAGCGTGGCGGCAACGACGGCGCGGATGCTGCCCTCGGAGATGAATGTCCAGGTCGGCCTGTCCACGTATCTGCTGGCCTTTCTGCTGCTCATACCGGTTGCGTTCATTGTGTCGGCCGTCTACCTGGCTGTGGCGGTGTTTGCGAGGGATTTCAAAGACGGCCAAAACTTTCTCACTCCTGTCATCTTCCTGGTCATGTTCCCGGGGGCCATCACCCTGATTCCAGACCTGGAGTTGAACGTCTGGAACTCCTTCATTCCTCTCGCCAATATCGCCCTGTTGATCAAGGCTCTTTTTATGGGAGAACTCCAAGCGGAACTCGTTTTTCTCACCTTGATTTCCTGTGTGGCGCATGCCGGGCTTGCGTTGCTGCTGGCCTCTCGCGTCTTTGCGCGCGAACAAATCCTCCTGGGCGGCCACGGGACGTTCTCGACGTTGTTCTCCCGCACAGCGCCCCGGAACGAGGACCCTTCGCCCGCGCTGGCCGCCGTGGTTTATGGTTTCCTGATTACGGTGGTTTTCTATGGGAGCCTGCTGCTGCAGGATTCGGAGATCATCACCAGTGTGGTCGTGAGTGAACTGGGCTTTTTCCTGCTCCCGGTCGTCCTATTGACGTTGGCCTTGGGTTTCTCGCCCCGCCGGACCTTCGCCCTGGGCCGGCCCACAGGGGCGGGGCTGCTCGCGGCTGTTTTGATCGGAGGTTCCGCCTGGACCTTCATCGGAGGGATCCTGATCCGGCTTTTGCCGCCCCCCGAGTCTTTTGTGAAGGCGATGGAAAAAATCCTCCTTCTGCGCCAGGACACCCCCCCGTTGTGGACGGTCTGGCTGGTCTTGGCTTTAATCCCCGCCGTGTGCGAGGAATTCTTTTTCCGCGGCTTCATCCTCGCGGCCTTGCGGCGCCTGGGACGCTGGCCAGCCATTCTCATCAGCGCCCTGCTGTTCGGTCTGGCGCACGCCTCGATATACCGCCTGCTCCCCACCCTCTGCCTGGGAGTGCTCTTGGGTTGGCTGGTCTGGAAAACAGGCTCCATCAGCTGCGGCATCCTGGCCCACGCCCTTAACAATGGGATTCCCCTGACCCTCCTGAACACCGCCGCGCAGGATTCAGTCGCCGATTCCGCCTCGAACCCGTTTCTTCCCTGGTCCCTGACGCTGGCCGGCTCGGCTGTTCTGATGATCGGGATTCTCCTCCTCGCGGCCATCCCGGCCAGACCGGAGGATTCCTCCTCGCCCGACAGAACGAGCCGCGGGCCGATCCCCGTGTAACCGGCCTTTTCCCGGAAAACCTTGTGTTCCGGCCGGATCCCTGTAAAACCACTCCCGCCCGAGCGCGAGCTTCGTTTTCGGGCAGTTATACAGGACGTCATAAATACTGCGGCATGCACATTATTTATGATGTCGTGTATCGGTTGGCACTTTTTCTGCTGAAATTATCCGGCGCAGGGAACGAGTGTAAGATGATATGAATCCCAAATGGACCCTTGTTTTTCTTGCCAGCGCCTGTTTGGGCGTCGCCAGCAGTCGTCTCCAGGCTCAGGAGCCGCTCGAGATATTCTGGAAACAGGGCGGGCACTTCGGGGGATTGACCCGGCAAGCGCTCGCATTCCTGGACCAAGGCCAAGTCCTGGTTTCCACAGGGGACGGCACCCTTAAATTTTGGCGAATGTCGGATGGATTTCTGCTCCGGACCGTGCTGACCACCCACAGCAGTTTCATCTATCGAATGGCGGTCTCGGAACCTGCCGGGCTGGTCGCGACGAGCAGCGACGAAATCCAGGTGCGACGGATTGGGGATGGCACGTTATTATGGACCGGCCCCCTCTATACGAACGGGATCTCCGGAGTGGCCTTTTCCCCCAACGGCAACCTCCTGGCCTCCGCCGGGCCGGACCAGACCATCAAGCTCTGGGATCCTCAGCAAGGGCTCGATCTGCTGACCCTGCAAGGGCATACGGATTTTGTCAGTTCGGTCTCCTTTTCGCCCGACGGCCGATGGCTCGCCTCCGGCAGTAAAGACCAAACCATCAAGATCTGGGACACTTCGAGCTGGACGGTCGCCCGCACGCTGGAAGGTCACTCGAGTTACACCTGGAATGTCGTCTTTTCACCGGATGGAACGCAACTGGCATCGGCCGCCTACAACGACGATCGTGTTAAAGTGTGGCAAGTCTCCGACTGGCAGCTCTTGCGGACAATCAACGTGTCCAATCTCTACGTCAACGGCTTGGCGTATTCGCCGGATGGCCAGAACCTCGCTTCGGCCTCCGGCACCTCGGTTCAGGTCTGGCGATGCTCGGATGGCGCGCGCCTGTTGAATCTCACGAATCATGCCACCGAAGCCCGAGGAGCCCTCTTTGCGCCCGATGGAACCCGGCTGATCTCCCAGGATTGGCATGGCGCCCTGCGGGAATGGCGCAGCTCGGATGGCGCACTCCAACGGACCTTGACCTCGCCTTCGATGAACGCCTACTCCCTCGCTTTTGCCCCCCAAGGCGACCTGTTGATTTCAGGCGGATATGACGGTCTGGCTCATTTGTGGCGCGCCACCGACGGCGCTTGGCTTCGCTCGTTGAAAAGCCATGACCGGGCCATCCTGAGCGTCGCCGTCTCCTCCAACGGTCAGTTGCTGGCCACGGGCAGCGCCGATGAAACGGTCAAGCTGTGGCGCCTGACAAATGGCACGGTCATGAAAACCATGCAGGGCCATACCAACGGGGTAAATACCGTGGCTTTTTCCCCCAATGGCAAAACGTTGGCCTCGGGCAGCTCGGACTTCACGGTAAAACTCTGGAATTCTTCCGATGGCCGGTTGCTTCGCACCCTGCGGGGCCATCAATCCGCTGTCTACTCGGTGGCCTTCAGTCCCGCGGGTGACACCCTGGCTTCCGGCGGAGCCGATGCCGTCATCCGTCTGTGGAAAGTCTCGAACGGCGCCCTGATGAAGACGCTTTCCGTATCGACCAACGCGATCTTCGTGTTGGCTTATTCCCCGAAGCAGGAATACCTGGCCGCGTTATATGGCGTGGGCGACCTCGTGCTGTGGAATTCTGCGGATGGAACAGTGGTCCGGAGTTGGAACGCTCACCCGGCTGGCGCGACCTCGGCGGCCTTTACCCCCGACGGCCAGGCTTTGGCAACCATCGGCCGAGATCAGGTCCTGCGGTATTGGTCCATCCCCGAGGGCGCCCTCCTGTATGAATACAACCAGGAAACGATGGCTCCCAATAGTCTGGCCTTTTCGCCGGGAGGCTTCATGCTCACCCTGGCCCGGCGCGATGCCACCCTCATCCAAACACGAAATCCCGTGGCCGCACGACCGCGGTTCACCGCCTGGCATTGGGAAACAGATGGCAGCCTGTGGCTCGAACTTGAGTGCTCCAGCTTGCGAGGTTTGGCGTGTTCCCTTCAATCCTCGGCCGATTTGGCCGGCTGGCAGAAGGAATGGACGCTGTCGGTCACCAACGACACGTTCCAGTGGATGGATCGTTCCGCGCCCGCATTGGATCGGCGGTTTTATCGTTTGGGCCTTCCCTAATGATTTGACATCCTTTGTCGGGACGTTTTAATGAGGTGCGGAACCCGTGTTTGTGAACCAACTGCGGAGAATCCCCTCCCAAGGGTGCGACTCCGCCAAACCAGAGGAATTCATATGCCGTTTGCACAACCTGCGTTACCTTACGCCTTGGATGCTCTCAAACCCTTCCTGTCCGAGGAACAGATGAGTTATCATTACGGCAAACACCATGCCGCTTATTTCACCAATCTCAATCGCTTGCTCGAGAGCAATCCCATGCCGGGGATGACCCTCAAGGATTTCGTCCTGAAAGGCAGCGGCGGCGTATTCAATAACGCGGCCCAGTGCTGGAACCACACCTTTTTCTGGCACTGCCTGTCGCCGACCGGGGGAGGCGAACCCGGCGGAAAATTGGCTGAAGTGATCACCCGCGATTTTGGCGGTTTCACTGGATTCAAGGAAAAGTTCACCACGGCGGCGGCCACGTTATTCGGATCAGGCTGGGCCTGGCTGGCCCGCACTCCCGAGGGCAAACTGGAAATCCTGGGTCTGGGTAATGCCGATAATCCGCTCCGCCAGGGCAAGGAACCGCTGCTCACCCTTGATGTCTGGGAACACGCCTACTACGTCGATTACCGAAACCTACGCCCGAAGTTTATCGAAGGATTCTGGACCAAGGTCAACTGGGCATTTGCGGAGTCCAATTTGCAGGCGGGTTTCTCGCATCCATAGGGTTCGCGCGGGAAACTTCCGGTTTTGGCGGGAGCGCCGCCGGGCAAATCAGGGATTGGCGATCGGCAACTCGAGGGCAAATTGGGCGCCGTGGCCAATCCCCGTGCTGGCGACGTTGAGTGTTCCGCCCATTTCCCGGGCCGCAAGCGCTCCGAGGTGCAGTCCAAAACCGTGCCCGTTGCGTTTTGTCGTGAAACCATGCCTGAAGATCTGAGTCAGATTCTCGGGCGAAATGCCGATGCCAGTATCCTGGACGGTTAACCTGACTCGATCCTGAGCGCTCGGGGCGACACCCAACACCAATCGTTTTTTGGTGTTCGGCTCGTTTTCATCCATCGCCTGTCTGGCGTTGGTGAGGAGATTCAGCAAGATCTGCAGAACCTTGTGTTTGTCCACCTTCACCGGCGGAGATTCCCGGTATTCACGAATCACTTCAACCCCATGACGGTGGAACGAGGCTTCGTGCATTTGAAGGGCCTCTTCCATCAGTTCGGCCGCGGGAAGAATTTCGATCACGCCCGAAGCCTTGGCATAGCTCTGCTGCATCGCCACAATTTCCTTGATGTGCCCGATGCTCCGGGTAAGCACGTCCAATTCCCGAAGGAGAACGGCTTGTTCCTGCCCCAGATGTTCAGCCAAATGGATGAGATAAGACGGTAGAATTTTGCCTTTGGGATCCTGGGTCAAAAAGGACTCCAGGTTGTCGCTGTGCTCCTGCAACAGGACAGTGGCCTGGAGGAGATCCTGGATTTTGGATTGCCGCATCTGATCGCTGACCAGGGTGGCGGACACGTTCACGCTGTTCAGGACATTGCCCACGTTGTGAAGCACTCCGGTCGCAATCTCCGCCATGCCTGCCAAGCGCGATGCGCGCAGCAGTTCGGCCTGGATTTTCTTGAGTTCCGTGATATCGCGGGCGGTCGCCTGAAGCCCCTTTCGCCCTCCGTTCTCCTCAATTGCCCGCACTCGGAAATCGAGCCTCGCCACATCGCCGCTGCCGCGGTTGGCGCTGGCCTCGAACCGACCCAAAGCCGATCCCGACTTTAACCGTTGAATTTGCTGGAGCGTAGAAGCCCGGGAATCGGGGACGACGAACTCCGCCAGGTTCCTCCCCACGATCCGCTGCCGATCCAGATGAAAAAACTGTTCCACCTCGCGATTCACCGCAGTGCATACACCGTCCATGTCCAGGGTAAACAGGAGATCGTTGGCGTTCTCGAACAACTCCCGATACCGCGTTTCCAAGGCCACTTCCTCTTCCAGTTGCCCCCGAATGACCTCGGTTTGAGCCTGAACTTGACGACGCAACAAGGCGATCCAGGTCAGCGCCGCCAGGATCACCAGCGTGAGGCTTCCCGCCAGGAGCAGGGTGTGGAGCGGTGTCCACCAGGAAGGCATCTCCAGCACCACCAGGTCGGCCGGCTGGCGCAGCGCCAGACGCAATGCGGCCGGCCGGCGTTGCGGATCGCCTTGAATCGAGCAAACGCCCATCACCCGGAGCAGGCTCCCCGATTTGAGCACCGGCATCACCTGGCCGGTCATGGAAGAGTCCAGTCGAGCGATAAAAATAATGGGGCCATCCTGAAGCACCAACTGAGGATTGTGGGATCCCGGCAGGCCTTGCAGCAACCGAGCTGTCATTTCGACAACCCGGCTGTCATTGGTGCCTTCCCGCAGGAGTTGTTCCGCCGTGGTTCTCAAAGGCGCCGGGGGAATGCCGGTTCCCGTGATCCGAAAACGCGACTCCTCTAGCACTGGCGAAAACTCCCCCAGGGCGGGAAACCCTATCACATCCACCGCATCACCGAGTTCAACCTTGTTCGTCTGCTGTGAATACACCCGGATCCCGCCCGTGACGTCCTGCAGCACGAATCCCTGTCCGGGAATTTTCAGGGTCACCGCTCCGCTGACCTTCACCCGGCGACCCGCCACATAACCGGGATCGAAGGTGGCCACAGCATCGATCCGAGTGGTCTCGATCGAAAACGGGTCTTCAGGAGCCGGATCCAAAACTCGGATGAGGTCCAGGCTCGGAACATTCAACAAAATGCCCGTGAGTTGGCGCCGGGCGTTCAATTCGGAGGTGCAGGCCCCGGTGATGCTGACCCGGGCGTCGATAAGATGCATGGGCAGCGGCTTGTCCAATAAACCGGGAACAAGCGCCTTGAACCTTCCTCGGCTGCTCATGACATTCAAAGTCACATGGCCCCACTCGCCACTCACCTCGCGAACCACGCCCTCGACTTCAATCCAATGGGCGTCCAACCGACCGGCGGCCAAATCGTCCAGTCCCACTTTGGCGGCCGTGGGCAGATTCGTGGTTCCCAGGATCCGAACCGACGTGTTCAATACCTCGGGCGCAAAACCGCCGGGCCCCGTCACTCCAGTGAGCTCAACCCAGTGCCCTGACCGCACCTCGTTCTGCCCCAAATCAAAGTAAACTGCCCCGCCCGCATCCTGGAGAAATCCGTTGCGCCATTCCGGATCGGCGTAAGTAACCACTCCTTGAACCCGCACCGGAATTCCCAAAAAAGCCTTGGCCCGATCCAGTCTCAAGATGCTGGAAATGTTGGTCAATGTCCCCGGCACGTTTGTCAGGGTCCCAGCCGCCGCCGCCTGCGGAACGGATTTCGGCAATGACCGGGCCCCGTCGCCTTGAGGCAAACGCGGCAGGGGCTGAAACCAGGCGTCCCCTAGAAATCTTTCCCCGGGTGATACCGTCAGAAATCCCTGGGCATCAACACGGGTGCCCACCGGGATGGGATTTTGCTGGATCACCTGCGCGCGGAGGGTCCCGGTGGGATCCTGGATGGTCACAGAACGCCCCGGCTGATAGGCGGTAATTAAGCCATTGATCCGGACCCGTTGATTCGTCCAGTCCCCCGGCTCGTAGGCCAGCAAGTCTCCAATCGGAAGGACGCGCAGGCTCTTAAAATCGGCCGCGGGCTTTTCCAGGACGGTTATCTGGTCAAACTGGGGCGCAAACACCATCGCCGACTCGATCTTTCCGTTCGCCGCCTTCGTGGCATTGATGCCACGCACCCGGATCCTGCAATCCAGCAGATGCCTGTAGTCGTTCGTTAGCATCGGCCCTAAAACGTACACCCCCGTGCTATGGTTTTTATCCCGAATCATCAGCTTTAACCTGCCCATGCTGGTATCCGTCACGCGGACGTGGCCGTTAATTTCGATCCACTGACCGAAATCGCCCGCCAGATTCGCCAACTCAAGCCGCTTGGCCGGGGGAACCGTTCCCCGTCGAACAAGGGTCAGGTGAAGATTCGTAAATGAAGGCAGGTTATCGAACACCGTAGTCGTTCCGTTGATTTCGACCAGGGATCCAATCTCGGGCGGCGGATCCGGCAGGGATCGGAATTGTTGCGGACTGATGTAATGGGCGCCGGTCCCGTCCTGAAGGTATATCTGGTTCCACCCCGCATCATAACAGAGCAAAACGGCCTGAAGCTTTACCGGGGCGCCGGCCCGAGCCTGGTCCGTAGATAAGGCGTAGAACTGCTGAAAAGAAGCGATCGTCTCGATGGCCGCCGCCCGGGCGTGCCCCGGCGGGACCGTGATCAGCCATGACAGCAAGCATCCCGCGAATACTCGACGGGCAATCGTTTTTCCCACACCAACCATCGTCTTAATCCCCGTCTAACCCATCGGCATCATCCAGGACAGCTTTAGGAAGGATTTAAATCGGACATCAGGCGGTCTGCTCCCTGAATTCGCCGGCAAAGCGCACGAATCCCCAAAAGACGCCGACAGCCAGCAACACATGAGCGGCCATGACATACCAAACATATTCCGGCCTCCCGGCATCACTGAAACGGCCGTACAATCCCGTGTAAAGAAATCCGCTGGCAAAGGCGCCAATCATCACCGCAAGAAAATTGGAGCCCATGTAAAGTCCCGCCTTTTCCTTGGGGGCAATCCAGGTGATGTATTCCTGGATTCTCGGCGAGGTGATCATCTCTCCGATGGCAAAAAAGAAAATCCCGAGAAACACCAGCGATGCCGCCCCACTCCGCGCCGCTCCCAGGATGAAAAGTCCAAGGGCCGCCACCACCAATCCGATCAGAAAGGAAGGCATGGGGCGAATACGTTCGAAGACTCGAGAAATGGCCAGCTGCAAAATCATGATGATATACCCGGTATGCGAGATGGTTTCACCCAAAACACGCCTCACGCCATCCTTGTCGGCCTGGGAAAAAAAGTCGGCAAATCCCTGGCCAAACACCCCTCGAATGTCTTGATAGAGGCGGGCCGTGTCCAGGTTGCTGTCCACGTAAAGGGCGCACAGATTGAAAAAGGCCCAGAAAGGCAGCCAAAAGAATATCCCCAGAAGCACGAGGAACGCCGAAAATTTCAGATCCGCCAATGCCACTCCGATATCCCGGAACTTTTTCCCCAGCGTCTCCTTTTCGAACTCGCGAGGAGGTTCGTGGTAAAAGAAGATGGTAATCAGAAACATGACGCCAATGGCCAGCGCCGCCGCGAGAAACGCGTAATTCCATGAAATGGCCCGCAATTTGCCGGCCACAATCGGTCCGAAAGACCCCCCCACGTTGACCATGGCGTAGAAAATGCCGAAACCCAGGGTCTTGTTCGTCTTGTCTGTCGTGACCCTGACGGTTCCCGCGATCAGCGGCTTGAAGATCCCGGCGGCGAATCCAATGCTGAGCATGGTCAGGGCAATGCCCGAAAACGACTGCGTCAGCATGAGCAACAGGATGGACGGCAGGTAGGCCAGATAGGAAATGATCAGCACCTTTTTAAACCCGAACCGATCGGCAAATGTCCCTGAAATCAAAGGCAATGCATAGGATAAGAACAGAAACAGGCTTTGCACGGTCCCCAATTGGTCTCGAGTATACCCCAGCTGGGTCATGTAGATGCCAAAGCCAAAATAGATGCCGTAATAGGCAAATCGCTCGAGCACCTCGATCGTGTTTGCCACCCAAAACACAGGCGGAAATGACGTTCGCTTCTCCACCCCATCAGGCCGATGATTAATGGCTCCGTTTTTCAAGGAAAACCGAGGATGCCGTCGCGTCCCCGCGGTGGCAAGGGAGAATTGGTTGAAAATGAGACGAATCCGGGATTCCTGTTTTTTTGGCTTGAAATACCGTCCCTCCTTGTCGCACTACTCTGCATCGCGATGGGATCGCAAACACACCAAATGATCGATTCAGGCAACTCCGCTGCCCGTATGCCTCACGCATGAATCTGCCCAATAAACTCACCCTGTCGCGGTTCATCATTACCGGGCTGCTTCTTATCGTATTCAGCGGGAATTGGCCCGGGCATAACACACTCGCCCTGGTGTTGTTTATCATCGCCAGTATCACGGATTACCTGGACGGCGCCATCGCTCGACGCCGGCAAATCATCACGAATTTTGGCATTCTAATGGACCCGCTGGCGGACAAGGTGCTCACCAGTTCAGCCTTTATCTCCTTTGTGGGACATGGACTTATGCCTGCCTGGATGGCGGCGGTCATCGTGGCCCGTGAGCTCGCCATCACCGGCCTGCGACTTTTGGCGGCCATGCAGCAAAAGGTCCTGGCCGCCGAACGATTCGGCAAGCATAAAACCCTTTCCCAGATCGTCGCCATTATCGCCATCCTGGTCCAACAAAGCTTTCCGGAATGGGGCTCCTGGGCGAGTTGGCTGTTTCATGCCTGGCTTCCGTACTTTGCCGAGCTGTCCAAATGGGTGACCGTCAGCCTGACCCTGACTTCCGGCATTCTATACCTTCGTCGCAACTGCGACCTCTACCAGAAGGAGTGCTGATTGACCGCCTTCCCCCGCCCGCAACCGGCATCCCTGCGGCCATCTGATCGGGCCGGCCTTTGGATCGCCGAAGGCTTCGGACTCGGCCGCATCCGATGGGCCCCCGGAACCTGGGGAACATTGGCCGGGATCGCCTGGTTTGCCCTGCTGGCCGTCCTTCCATCCCCCTGGTTTTTCTGCCCAGGCGCCCTCATCGGAGTTGCCGTCTCGGTCTGGCTGGGAGGCAAGGCGGAAGTCTGGCTGCAACGCAAAGATCCCGGATCGGTCGTAATCGATGAAATTGCGGCCTTCCCCCTCTGCTTGTTGGTTCCGGCCTTGGCGCACTGGCATGCAACCGGACTCTGGCCGGGACCCGCCTTCTGGTTTGGAACCGATGGCGGGTTCTGGACGGTGTTGGCGTTTGCCCTTTTCCGTCTTTTCGATGTCTGGAAACCCTGGCCGGTCTATCCTAGCCAGAACCTCCCCGCAGGATGGGGCATAACCCTGGATGACTGCCTGGCCGCTGGCTATGTCAACTTGGTTCTGTTTCTGTTGCCCGGCCGTTTCTGAAGATGAACTTCAGGGATAACGGAATTTGAACGATGATATTTGCGGCCGTAATCAAAATCCCTCCCCACAACAAGGTAACGGTGAGTTGTTCGTTGGGATACTCGATGTCCGCCCAGCCGGCAAACCAGGCCGGCAGAAACATCGCAAACAAACTCGCAAAAACAGGTTCCAGACAGTAAATCAAGCCCGCTTGAGTCGCCGGCACCAACGGCTGCCAGTAATTCATCAGCATGTATCCGCCCATCGTGCAGACCAGCACCAGGATGGCCAGAAAACCCCAGCTCGCCGGATGTTGAAACGCCGCCATCGAGGCCGACGGAGAATGCCCTGTCCCCAAGACCACTCCCAAGGCCACCATCGACATCACCACGAACATCACCAGCGAGAAATGATTGGGATTGTTCCCGGCATAGATCGGACGTTCCAGCCAGAGGATTTGCCCCGTAAATAGCAGCGATCCCATCAACGTCTCCCCCTCGCCTCGTCCCAACCGAAACTCACTCCACTGAAAATCCGAAAGGATCGTCACCCCCCAAACCACCAGCATGCAGGCCATCCAAACCGACAACGGAGGCCACCGTCGCCGAACCAGCGCCAGCCACATCGGGATGAACACCGCATAACATTGGGTGAGAAAAGCCGACGTCGAGGCGGAGGTATACATCAGACCATCCACCTGAAACAGCAGTCCCCCCGCCCCAAACAAACCCAGTCCCACGCCCTGCTGGATTTCTCCCCGGCTGATGCGCCTCAGGCTGCGCCAGCAGAATCCCAACACAATCAAGGCCGAAAAAAAGAACCTCAGCATGACGCACAGCGCCGCAAACAGCCAGGAGCCGCCCTCCGGAATCGAGGCCTGCTGGGCCAGATTCAGGGCTTTCATGGTCGGAAAACTGACCGCCCAGAACAGGGTGCAAAGCACCAGCATCCGCACCGCCTGAGCGTGTCTTCTCGAATCCCCGTTCGTTGCCATGCTTGTATTAAAAACACAAAAAAAGGCCCGGCCAAATTAAAAAAGCGCGTAACCTCGCCTTCCCCTTTGGCGTCACTCCAAGTTATGAATGGCTTGAATCTCTCGATTCCCGTCCGGCTCTCAGGGTCCTTTTTCCACAGGCACCTCGTCGTCCCTATCATGAAAGCCCAGGCATTCTGGCTCCTGCTGCTGGGGACCAGCGTGTCCGGAGCGGACCTTGACGCGGTCGAGCGTAATTGGCCCGCCTGGCGCGGTCCTTTGGCCAATGGGACCGCACCGCACGGCAATCCCCCCGCCGAATGGAGTGAAACCCGGAATCTCAAGTGGAAAATCCCCGTCCAGGGCCGGGGTCTTTCCACCCCGATCATCTGGGAAGATCGGTTGTTCCTGCATACAGCCATTCCGACCGGTAAAACCAATTCGGCTTCCCCTGGGGCCGGGACAGGAAGCGGCGGATTGCGGGCTCCCGCTCCGGTCGAGGAATACCAGTTTGTGCTGCTATGTCTCGAACGTAAGACAGGCCGAACCCTCTGGCAAAAGACGCTGCGTCAAGAAGTGCCCCACGAAGGACACCACCAGGCCGATGGCACCTTCGCTTCGGCGTCCCCCGTCACCGATGGACGCCGGGTCTATGCCTATTTCGGGTCCCGCGGTCTTCACTGCCTGGATTTTGACGGAAACGTGAAATGGTCCAAGGACCTCGGTCGCATGCGGATCAAGAATGCCTTTGGCGAAGGGAGCTCTCCGGCACTGGCCGGCGACGCCCTCGTAGTCAACTGGGATCACGAAGGCGATGACTTCATCGTGGCGCTCGACAAAGAAACCGGCAAGGAACTCTGGCGTCAATCCCGCCAGGAGGACACTTCCTGGGCCACACCCCTGGTCGTCTCCTACAATCACCAATCGCAAGTGATCATCTCGGCCACGCGCAAGATCCGGAGTTATGACTTGGCGACCGGCAAACTCTTGTGGGAATGCGGCGGCATGACTCAAAATGTGATCCCGAGCCCCGTGACCGGCGGGGGATTGCTCCACGTCCTCAGCGGGTTCCGTGGAAGCGCGCTCCTCGCAATCCGACTCGGACGCACCGGCGATCTGACCGGCACCGATGCCATTGCGTGGAGTCTCAAGAAAAACACGCCCTATGTTCCTTCGCCCCTCCTCTCCGGGAATCGCCTTTACTTTTTCTCGGGCAACAACGCGATCCTATCGTGCTACGAAGCCAGCACCGGCCACCCCCTGATCGACGCTCAAAAAATCGACGCCCTCAAGGGCGTCTACGCGTCGCCGGTCGGCGCCCGGGGCAAAGTCTACCTCGTCGGCCGCAATGGAACGACGGTGGTCATCAAGGACTCCGATCCGTTCGAAATCCTCTCCACCAACATCCTCGAGGACAACATCGATGCCTCCCCGGCCATTGTGGGCAACGAACTGTATCTCCGCAGTCACCGATTCCTCTATTGCCTGTCGGAATAGAAGGTCCTCGTTATTTCACTCCCCCCAACCGGCATTCTCGGCTCAAAACCGATGCTGCATCCGCTAGAACCGGCCGGGTTCAAGCATGACTATAGAGTATTGGCATGAATATTTTTCGTGCTAGATCGAACGAGAAGTATGCGCAATGATGACCCATGTCCCGGGCGGAAATGCCGCCATTCATGGACGGAATTGAACGTTTATGCTCCGACAGCTTTCATTGACCAATTTCAAGCCGTTTGGCGACAGGCAAGTCATCCCTGTGGCGCCCTTAACTCTGATCTTTGGCGCCAATAGCTCAGGCAAATCGAGTATCATTCAAAGCCTGTTGCTCGGTCAGCATGCCTGTGAAACGGGTTCCTTTGAGGCCAGCCATATTCGAGCGGGCGGAGAGGCGATGGACCTGGGCGGATATCGCCAATATGTTCATCAGCATGACACCTCAAGAGTAGTTGAACTCGGAATCGAGTGGTCCCCTGATTTGGGAATTGAGAGCGCTTTGGCCCGAGGTCAGGTAAAGTTCAAGACGGCCCGCGCTGATTACCACATCGGGATAAACCGGAATACCGGATCCACCGATGTCCGACAGCCCGGTGTTCTTGAGTTCAAGTTCTCCGTGGATGGAGTTCCCATACTGGAACTGACATCGACTGAAGAACAAGTGCTTCGTCCTACTCGCGTGAATCTGGTCGCAGGAAAGACGGACTTGTTTGAACTTGGTCCTTCTGTTTTTGGCAGCGACAAAGGTTCCAGCGGCGGTGCCAAACTCGCGTCGCGCCTGCGCTTTCGTATGAAGGGTCTCATTCCATCGACCTGCGACCGAGTTGAAGACCTTCTTCTCTGGCGAAAATCGAGCTCTGATGCGCGATTGGAGGAGTTCCGCGAATCCTTCAGTGAAAAGTTGATGGATGAACACAACCTGAATAACTATAACCAACCTGATTGGCTGATGAATCTCAGCTGCTTCGTGGAAGACATGGCCAGCGATCTGGCGGACTTGTTCCGACAAATCAGCTACCTCGGCCCCCTGCGCATGATGCCGTCCCGTTATCTAACCGAGTTGGATGCCGGGAATCCAAACTGGAATGCCGGAGGAGGATGCGCCTGGGAGCAGTTAAAGAACAAAAGTGAAGTGCGAAACGCAGTCAACAAGGGTTTATCCGTGCTGGAAATGCCCTATGAAATCAAGGTTAGGGAACTGGTGGAAGCGGGAGATCCAACAGCGCAAAAGCTCATAAGCTTGTCCTTGATCGATCCGCGGAGCCAGATCAGCCTGAGTCACCGGGATGTGGGGATTGGAGTCAGTCAGGTCATTCCTGTGATCGCCACCCTTGCCGGTATGAAAAGGCATCTGATTGCTATTGAGCAACCCGAAATTCATCTGCATCCCGCCGCGCAAGCCAAGCTCGGCGACCTATTCATCGAATCCGCGTTGGGACCGAATCGAAACACCTTACTGCTCGAAACTCATAGTGAACACCTTATCCTTCGAATACTGCGTCGAGTTCGCGAGACTTCAGAAGGAAACCTTCCTTCAGGCGCCGCTCCTGTGAAGCCCGACGATATGAGCGTTGTTTTCGTCGATCAGAAATCGACTGATTCTGTCGTTCACCAACTTCCTGTCACGCCCGACGGCGATTTTACTGTTCCCTGGCCGGGCGGATTCTTCGCCGAACGCCTGCAGGACTTGCCATGATCAAGCAAATTGCGGTTGAACCGGAAGTGATGGCATCTTGGATTCACTTTCGCGAAATATGGGCCGATTGTGGGGTCGATCAAGGCAGGTTGCTGAGCGAGTATCCCAAGGATTGGCGCGATCAAGTTTGCAGGCATGCCCAAGCAGCCAGTTCCGTTAAAGCAGCCAGCATTAGCGCAAAACTCAAACCTCCTCCAGGTCAGAGAGCCCAAAAGAGGTGGATTCCTTCTCATCGTCAGTTCGATAAAGGAAAGGACTGGCTTAATAACGCTGAGCAGTCTCATCAGCCCGAGCCTTTCCACGCAATCGTGGCAAAGAAGAATCCTCGCGACCGAGGAAATGTTCTAGTGGCGGGGGAATTCAACAAGGATCAACCGCCCTGGAAGATCAACACTCAGCTTGAAATTCCACGCACACCAACACGCCTCCTCGAATGCGTAAAAGTTCTGCTCTCCTTTTCCGATGAGCTCATCCTTGTGGATCCTCACTTCAGTCCGGATGAAGATCGGTTCTTGGAGCCCTTTGCAGTTATGGTAGCATCAAGGCCAAGTTCAAAACAGTGGCGCCGTTTGGAACTCCATGTTGCCTATCCAATCCATTTGGGAAAGCCTGATCTTGATGTGATCAACAATCGTAAGGACTGCTTTACTCGCTTACTTTCGCCAAAAATCCCGAGTGGCAATACTCTTCAAGTGCTTTTTTGGTGCCGAAAGCCTCAGGGTAAGCGACTGCATCCCCGTTTTATCATGACGGAACACGGAGGGGTTCAATATGATGTAGGACTCGATAAAGGTGACAGTATACACGACACAACCCTTGTGAACCTAATGGCATATAGTGTTTGGGAACAGGCGCGTTCCGATTATGGCATGGATGGTGAGGATTCCATAGCATTTGAATTGGGACCTGGCGGCACACTGACGATCCAGGGAACGGCACAGGCGAATCGCCATTAGCTCATGAGGTTAAGGGTCTGTGCAAAAATAAATTCCGGAAGTTATTTTTGCACAGACCCTAAGCCCAGGAACAGGATGCGGGCCGGACCAAGGCTTTATTCGCGTTGATTGGCGTTCATTCGCGGTTAAGTCGTTTTGTTCGCGGTTCAGGGGGGCCGAATTGGCCTTGCGGCTTCATCCGGGGAATGCTTCAATAGGGCGGTTGACAGAGGAAGGTCCGCCTGGGGCGGATCGGGGAGTGATCGTTTACCAACCATGACAATTGATGAGGCCAGCCAGTGGGTGCTTACCGTTAGCGAGGCCATGAACAAGGCCTTCAAGCGGACGGTGTTCGATGAGTACGCCATCGTGGCGACGCTCAAAGGCAAAGCTTGCCTGGTCTGGTACTGGGGCCCGCGCAAGGACAGTTTCCTGAGCAGGTTCCGCGAGGATACCGCCGCGCTTAAGGCCGCGTCCCGCGCCCGACTCTTCGCCGAATACGGTGTGGGCGACTTCGAGTTTACCTTCCAAGGCGAGGGCGAAAAATCAGAAGCCTTTGTCGTGGTCGGCGAGGGTTTATATCTGTTCTGCAACAACACCACCCAGTCGATGAACGAGATTTCCCGGGACCCGCGCTGGCTGTCCGCCCAACAGCACTTTGCCGAATTGAGCGACCGGTTTCGGTTTGACGCCCTGGTTCTCGATGCCACTCTGGAAGGCCCTGAGCTGGGCAGATGGTAAATCAGCGAGCCCAGATCGCCAGGTTTCCAAAGATCCAGTGGTTTCGAGCTCAAGATTTTTGGTTTTCTGCCGCTATATCGTTGCGACTGATAAGACCGAGTAGAAATGGTGTCATTCATGAAGACGATGCCAGGTTTGGCCCGGCGGGCTCGAGCGACCCTGCTCCTGGGGCTTCTTTTTTTCTGCGCTTTATCGGCGAAAGCAGCCCCTTTTGCCAAAAAATTCCAGTTTACCCAACCCGGCGGCCAATCCATCGAATTATGGGGCGAAGGCGACGAGTTCCACGCCGTCTTCGAAACACTGGATGGATATACCGTTGTCTTCGATCCTAACTCCAAGGCGTATCACTACGCCCAGCTCTCGGCGGACAGCCGGGAGCTCGTTCCCACAACCTGGCAGGTGGGCCGAGATGATCCCGCCGCCACGGACCTAAACCGCCACCTGCGAATCAGCCCTGCCGCAACCAAGGAAAAAGCCCGAACGTTGCGCGAGCGATGGGAGGAAACGATGCAGGTCAGAAAACGTTGGACCGATCTGAAGGCCAAACGCCAGTCTCGAGAACTGGCGGCAGCCACCCTTCCCACCGGTCTGGGGCGTTCCTCCCCGCCCACTTACGCGCCCCCCGCCTATACCACCACCGGCACCAAATTGGGCCTCACCTTGCTCATCGACTTCAGCGATGATCCAGGGACCATCCCTCAGGCTGAAATCGAGGCTTTCTGCAACGGCGATGATTATTCGGGAAGCGGCAACAATGGGTCCGTCAAGAAATACTTCCACGATAACTCCAACGGCCTGCTGATCTATTCCAACGTCGTCACCGCTTACATTCGAATGGCCTATCCGAAGAGCCACTACAATGACATTACCGAAGACTGTGGCGTGCAGGGCAATCTCTTGCTTCACGACGCGTTGGACATCCTCAAGGCAGATTCCAATTATGAAACACTCATCAAACCGGCCTTCGCCGATTTGACGGTGGACGCCAACAATTTCGTCGTGGCCTGCAACGTCTTTTTTGCCGGTGATAACAGCGGGGTCTGGTCCAAAGGCCTGTGGCCCCATTCCTGGGCCTTGATCCAAGAGTTGGGAGGCCCCGTGAGCCTGAACAACGGTAAAAGCGTTTTCTACTACCAAATCACCGATCTGGGCTCGAGCCTGGAACTGGGCACGTTCTGTCACGAAAACGGCCATATGCTCTGCGATTTTCCCGACATCTACGATTACGATTATGACTCCGTCGGTGGCGCGGGGAGCTTCTGCCTCATGAATTCAGGCGGCCACGGCGTCAATCCCGTTCAGATCTGCGCTTACCTGAAATACACCGCAGGCTGGGCCACCGTAACCGAACTGACCAAGACTTCCATCCTGACCGGCAGCCTCACCGCCTCCGCCGGACCCGCCTTCAACCACTTCTATAAGTTCAGCCGCCCCGGGATCAGCACCGAATATTACCTCATGGAAAACCGCCAGAAAACCGGGCGCGACGCCTTGCTGCCCTCCGGCGGAATTGCAGTCTGGCACGTGGATGAGCTCGGGGATAAGGACAATCAAAATCTCTTTCCCAACACCACGCACGACAATTACGAAGTCACCCTCATCCAGGCCGATAACCAGTGGCATTTCCAAAAATACGTCAATAGCGGAGACGCCAATGACCTCTATTTCAGCGGTAATGCAGCGACCAGCTACAAAAACGCCCTCAGCGACTCGAGCTGGCCCGCGGCGCGTTGGTATGACGGCTCCAGCACCGGATTGTTCCTCACGAATTTCAGCGCCGCCGGCGCCACTATGACCTTCGATGTCCGGGGCCCCTGGGCCATGCCGGCCCCGGTGGTCGTATCCGAACCCGCCGTCACCGTGGGCGCTCATAACACCATCGATTGGTCCGAAGGCAGCTTCTCCGCGCCTGCCCTGCCGCCAGAACCGGTTGTGATCACCAGGACGGCATCCCCGCCCAGGCAAATCACCTCGGTCAATCCGAACACCGCAGCCACCGCATCTACTCGCCTTGCCGCGCCTGCCACGATTAGCCCTGGCATCCGACGCGCCGCCCCGCCCAAGACTTCGTCCTCCAGTTCACGCAAACAACGGATCTCGCTGCTGGATGCATCAAAGTCACCCCAAAATTCTCCCAATCTCAGCTTGCTCCAAATTGCGCCCGGGCCGATCCGCATGACCCGGCCCGATCCTTCGGATTTTCCAGCGCTTTGGGATACAGGCTTGCCGCCAATCGAACCGGCAACGACAACCACAATTACCGATCAATCGTTCGAAGGTTCTTTCCCGCCTTCCGGGTGGGCGTTGTCTGGAAGCCCCACTTGGGGCCGCACCGATATAGAAAAAAACACTGGAACTTATAGCGCTTGGTGCGCAGGTAGTTCCCGGGTTCCCGCAGATGGCTACGCCAACAACATGGATGCCAGGCTTTATTATGGGACGTTTGATCTAAGCGACGCCACTGCAGCCGAACTCCGTTTTTATCTCAAAAACAACTCCGAACCGGGAAGGGCTTTCTTCCAGTGCTTTGTTTTCGTTGGCAGTAATTATGGAGGTTACCAGTTTCCCAATTCAGGAGGGGAGTGGGACTTGTGGACCATTGACTTTACCAATTTATATAATTTGGGCAACGTCTGTGGTCAGAGCGAGGTTCTAATTTTGTTCAGATTCATAAGCGATGGCTCAGGTTCCGGCCTCCCATATACCGGCGCATTCCTGGACGATGTCGTCATCGAAAAAACCATTCCCGAACCGACCGATCTGCAGGTGACCGAGTTCGCCCTGCAAACAGGATCACCCACCGAAGAGGGATCGTTCTGGGTTCAAGCCCGCATTTACAACGCGGGTCCCTATGACGCCCCCGCGAGCCATGCCAAGCTGTTCCTCTCGACGGATAACGACACCGATTTCCTCGATGATTATCCCGCCAACGAAGCGCCAGTCAACGCGCTAGCCGTCGGCGCCTCCGAATTGGTGCAATGGGACTTCACCCTTCCCAATATCGGCATCGGCAGTTATTCCGTCTGGCCCGTCGTTCTGGCGGACTCCGGCCAGGAAGTCGATGAAGTCCCAGCCGGCGAAGGCGACGCCAACAACGCCTTCCTCGGTTCCACAGCCTTTACCGTATCGGATCAAACCTTGGAGTTTTACGCCGAATGCAGCCCCTCCTCCGACTTCACCGTCTCAGTCCAAAACTCGGGTTGGACCACCGAGACCGACTGGACCTTCACCGTAGACCCCGATGCAACCTATTACTACCGGGTGAAGGCCCGTCGAGGCGCCAATGAAAGCCCCTGGTCCAATCTGGAATCCTCTCTGCAGGACTTGGCCCCCGAGGTGTCCTCCATCGCCAACCAAAACACCCTGGAAGACGCCGCCTCGATGGATCTTGCCTTCACCATCAACGATACTGGCACCTTCCCGGACGATCTCGTGCTCGATGCCGAATCCTCGAATCAGGATTTGGTCAGCGACGCCAATCTCGTCATTACCGGCTCGGGCGCCGCCAGAACGCTGTCCATCCAAACCACCGGCAATCAGTCGGGCTCCGCCACAATAACGGTGACCGTCACCGACGAACAAAATATCTCCACCACAAGCGCTTTCACCCTGACCACAACCGCTGTCAATGACGCGCCCAGCTTCACGAAAGGCGCCGATGTCCAGGCCGCTCAGAACGCTGGCGCCCAAACCGTCACCGGCTGGGCAACCGCCATCAGCCCCGGCCCTAGTGAAAGCGCGCAGACCGTCGATTTTATCGTCACCCCCGATCCCTCCTACCTGTTCGCCTCAGGTCCGGCCATTGACGCCGCCGGCAACCTGACCTTCACCCCCGCCACCGGCCGACGCGGCACAGCGATCGTCAGCGTCCAATTGCATGATAACGGAGGCACCGATAGCGGCGGATCGAACATCAGCGCCAGCCAGACGTTCCAATTGACCATCGGTCTGGCAACCGATGACGACCGCGATGCCATGCCCGATGATTTCGAATCCGCTTATGGTTTGACCGACCCGGATGCCGACGGCGATGGCGATGGCTTCACCAACCTCGAGGAATACCGTTGCGGCACCCATCCGAACTCCAGCGCCGATTACCTGTGCATCACCGATACCTGGGAAGACGGGACCACCTTCAAGGTCCGCTTTCGGTCGGTGCCCGGCAAACTCTATCGTGTCGATCGCAACGATGACTTCCCCACCGGCGACTGGAACGAGGTCCAAACCGACATCCCAGGCACCGGCAGCGATGTCGAGATCACCGATTCCACAACCACCGGATTAACCAAAGGCGTCTATCGGGTTATTGCGCTGCCATGAGGACGCCCCACAACCCAGTTACGCCCGTTGCGCCCATGAACCTCCTGCTGGGCAATGCCATCTGCAATTTGAAATCTCAAATCTCAAATTAAGCAAAGCGTGGAGGTTCATGGGAAGAATTGCCGCAAATGCCAAGTTCAGCCTTGAAACCAAAACACAAAGAAACCATAGTAATGAAGGTTGCGCATATGGGTAAAGCCGCACTCCATCGAAATTGCGGAAAGGGATGCTTGGCCCTCGTGTTTTGCCTTTTCAGTCTGTGGGTCCCGACCCAAGCCCAGGAAGTCGCCTCAAATCCGGCAGGTTTCTTCCGAATAACGTTGCTCGGCAATTCCGACACGATCGTCTCGCTGCCGTATTTGAGACCAGCAGCCGCCTCCGGATTGGTGGCATCGGTGAGTGGTAATGTTTTAACCGTCTCCGGATCTACTTCCTGGACCGCCAGCCAGTTCGTTTATCAGCCCGGTGTTCAAGCAAACACCTACTTCATGACGGTTCTGTCAGGCGCAAAAGAAGGTTTCTACTATCCTATCGTTCAGAGCACTTCCGATGCCCTTACCCTCAATTTGGCTGACGACACACTCGATGGAATGCTCCCGGGCGATCGAATCGCCGTGCATCCCTATTGGACTCTGGGCACGATTTTTCCAAAAGGCCGTGCCGTGCATGCGTCCTCAAGCCAGCTTATTCGAAAGACCGAAATCCTTATTCCGAATTACCAGGGAACCGGGATTAACCTCAGCGCCATCAAGACATATTACTTTTTGAACGATGATTCTGGCGGAACTTGGCGTCAGTTCGCACACAGTGGCATCAAAGATGACGATGTAATCCTGCCAGACGTTATGTTTATCGTACGCCATAATATCGATACGGATACCACCCTCACAGTCCAAGGCGATGTCGCTTCCTCCAAATGGGCGATCCCGCTGTCAACGTTGCTAGCTGGCAAGCAGGACAATATCGTAGCTCTCCCACGCCCCATAGACGTTTCTTTGAATAATTCGGGTTTGATTGAAAGTGGTGCCTTTGCCAGCAGTCCTAGCCGATTAGTTCGCACTGACGAGCTTCTTGTTTTTAACAATACTCTGAAGCAAAAGAACAAATCGGCTGCAGCAACTTATTATTACTGCAACGGAATGTGGCAACGTTTTCCATTAACCGATGATGTTGGTGATGAAAAACCCTTTAAGGCAGGAACCGGTATAATAATACGGAAAGCGAGTGGACCGACAATCCAGCTTTGGATTAACGAACCGGGTTATTGATGAGAAAAAAACGAGGCAAACCTTGAAAGGACTATTATGAAACTTACATGCTATGGAGTGGTGACCGCATTGTGCAGCTTACCTGTGATGGGGGCTGTCACTTTTAATTTTGGGGCAGGCTATTTGTATACTTCCTCGGGCGTCGGCAACCTCGTCCCCGTTGGGGGATTGGTCATAATCGCGGCTAGCACGGACAACTTGAGTTTCGGTGCGCCAAACGATATGACCTTTTTAAGCGAAAGCGATGATCGCGAAATAGCCAGGGGCTCTGTCAATCCAGCCGGAGAATTCGCCTTGGACAAAGTGGTCACGTATGCAGATTATCCCGGTTTGTCTATTGGGGATCCGCTTCGGATTTACTGGTATCCCGAACTAACCACTTCGGATCTGAAACCCACTCTGGGAACCAGTTATGGCGTGTTCTATTCCGACGTCAAGCAGTATGGCAGCGACATCGCCTGGTTCGTCCCAACTGATAGCGGGGATACTGTCGCGTTGTCCTTAATTACCAAGAATTACGATTCAAACGCAGACAATTTTGATTCCGCCGGGGTAGCCAACCTCACCGTCGTTCCCGAACCCGGCGAATACATGGCCCTGATTGGTTTGGCCTCGATGGGTTTTGTGGGGCTGAGACGGTATTTCTCGCGCAAAGGCTGATCTGGCCCGCAGGCAGGTTTTCCTCCTCTCTACTAATCGCAACCGACGGGATGGCAACCAAGCCATCCCGTTTTTTTATTATTGCTCAGCGCCAAGGACGGATCGGCGTTTGACCTCGGACAATTTTATGTCCCAGGTGCGACATGAATTTGTCCCATGAGGCTTGGGGGCTCGTGGCTGAGTCCGATCGTTTTCCGGGTCGCATTCGCTTTTTTTGGCGGGCGGGTGTATACCAGGCCGCCTGTGAATTCATTCCTCCGAGACAGGAAGGGACGATTGCTGGTGGCGGCGATGGTGGTGCAATACGCGGTGGGCGGCGCGATCATCCCGTTCATCACGTTGTTCCTGCGCGAGCGCGGTCTGAGCCTGGGGCAGATCAGTCTGCTATTGTTCTGGGGTTCGGCCGTGCTGGTGGTCTCGCCCTTTTTCTGGGGGATGCTGGCGGATCGGTATGTGCCGCTGAACCGGTTGTTTGCGATCCTGAATGCGCTGGCGATCGCCGCTTTGTGCGCATTCTGGTTTCAGGAAAGCGCCCTGGGCTTGACGGTCTGTTTCACGCTTTTCTACGGGTGCTTCCAACCGGCGCCGACGCTGGTCAACGCCTTCAGTTTTCATCATCTCAGCGATCCGCTGGCTCAGTTTGCCTCGCTGCGGGCCTGGGGATCGGTCGGATGGATCCTGCCGTCCGGTCCGTTGTTTGTCTGGCTGGCGTTGTTCCCGGGACGTGGCCATGGCTTTATCGTCCCGCTCACCATCGCCTTGAGTCTGGTCATGGTTGGGGTGTCGTTTTTGCTCCCGCATACGGCTCCCGGTTCGGTGACATCGCGAAAAGGCGGTTCGCAGCGTTTGGGCTATCGCCAGGCCATGCGGCAGTTGTTTCATAATCCGAACTTTGTCGTGGTCCTGGCGTCTTATTTTTTGATTTCAGCCTCGTTTTGTCTGCAGGCCTTTTATTCGCCTCCCAGGTTAGAGGACTTGGGATTGAACAAGGCCTGGATTGGGCCGGTGCAGTCGATTGGGGTGGTGATTGAAGTGCTGTGGTTTCGGTGCCGACGGGCTGTGCTGGACCGGATGCGCTACGCGGATACGGTGCTGGTGGGGTGCGTGGTTTTGGTGATTCGGCAGGTTTTGTTTGCGTTTTCCGACAACCTCCCCCTGCTGTGCGCCAGCTACATTCTCGTCGGAACCACGGTCGTGTTTTATCATATTGGAGTGAGTATTATCGTGGACACCCTGGCTGGGCCCGAGGTGCGGGCAACGGCGCAAGCCCTGTTGGTGCTTTGCAGCTCGGGTCTGGGCCCCATGTTTGCGAATGCCATTGCGGGTCTCCTGCCGGGGGTGAAGACCGGACATTTGACCGGCGTGTTTGTTTTTGCATCGCTCCTGGCCCTGATGGCCACCCTCCTAGTCTGGCAGCGGGGCGCAAGGCTCGATCCCCCAAAGAAATAGTCCCGGCCGGCTCAAGTTTCCTCCCTGGAATGCCGAGATATAGATTAGGAACTTCTATTATTAGTGATTAATGCGGGAGTCAGCGTGATGGTTTCACTACGCCATCAAGCAGTTATGATTCTGGCAGGGGCGGTATTGCTGGGATCTGAAGGTTGTCCCATGGGCTGGATGAACGCCGCTGAGATGGATCCCCGCTCCTTGAAGGAAACTCCATCGACCAACGTTTTGACAATGACCTTCGATGAATTGCTCGAGGTCAACGTCGATCGAGTCTACAGCGCTTCGAAGTATGACCAGAGCGTTGCCGTCGCACCGGCATCGGTCTCGATTGTGACGGCTGACGAGATCAAGAGGCTCGGTTATCGCACCTTGTCGGAAGCCTTGAATGGCGTGCGCGGGATCTACACCAGTTACGATCGAAGCTACACCTATCTAGGCATACGGGGATTCAACCGGCCTGGAGACTACAACACGCGCGTGCTCCTGCTGGTGGATGGGCATCGGATCAATGAGCCCGTTTATGGCGGCGCCCAGATTGGGACCGAGTTCCCGCTGGACATAGACCAAGTCGAGCGCATCGAGGTGGTGCGGGGCCCGGGATCGTCGATCTACGGCGACCACGCTTTTTTTGGCGTGGTCAACGTCATTACACGCACCGGGAGCCAGGTCAACGGGGTTGAAGCGAGCGGTGAATACGGCCATTGGGACGCATACAAAGGGATCTTGACCTACGGCAAACGATGGACGAACGGCTGGGATCTCCTGCTCTCGGGTTCTTACTACGAGAGCGCGGGTCCGGAGGACCTCTATTATCCGGAGTTCGCTTTCCTGGGGAACAACCTGGGCGTCTCCGAAGACAACGATCACGATCAGACGAAACATTTATTTCTCAAGATCATCAACTACGGTCTGACGCTGGAGGGCGGCTACAGCTATCGGGAAAAGGGCATTCCAACGGCCCCGTGGGAGACCGCGTTCAATGATCCGCGCACTCGGGACATAGACGAACGCCCCTATGCGGACTTGAAGTTCCAACACGAGTTCGCCAACGATTGGGCCCTGACGGCAAGGACCTACTTTGATTATTACCGTTACCAAGGCGATTTCCCCTACTTGGCATACGAGCAACCGCCCTATTCGTATCTCAACCGCGATGATGCCAAGGGCATGGAGTGGGGACTGGATTTGCAGTGGGTCAAAGGCATCGCGGATCGTCATAAGTTGCTCTTTGGCATGGAATATCGGAATCTTTTTGAAATCTATCAGCGCAATGCCGATCTGGATCCAAGACACGAATATTTCTCGAGTGACGAGCCCAGCCAGAACGTGGGACTTTTTGCCCAGGCGGAAGTGGCCTTGCGCACCAACCTAGTGCTCAATGCCGGCGCTCGATTCGATTACTACGATTCCTTTGGCGGCGAAGTCCATCCTCGGATTGGCGTGGTCTATCAAGCTTCGGAAAACACCACGCTCAAGCTGTTGTATGGGTCGGCGTTCCGAGCTCCGAACGCCTTTGAACGGTTCTATGCCGGGGAAGGCTATACGGCCAATCCCGGGCTGGATCCCGAAACGATCTCAACTTATGAACTGGCTTGGGAACAGAAGCTTCCGGCCCATCTTCACGGCACGGTGTCTTTCTACTATTATGATATCGACCGTCTGATCTCCCAAACCGAGGATTCGGCGGGCAACATTGTTTATCAGAATGCCGAGAGCATCCAGGCTTATGGCCTGGAAACCGGTCTTGAAAACCGATTTGGCCAGGGCGGACTTGCGCGGATCTCCTATGCGCTGCAAACGGCGGAGGAAACCGAGAACGACACCGAGTTGAGCAATTCTCCGCAACACCTGATCAAGGCAAGCCTCGTGGCGCCGCTCTATCGCGACAAGATCTATTCCGGCCTGGAAATGGTTTACCAAAGCGCGGTGTGGACTCAGCATTGGCGGCGTGCCGACGACTTTGTGGTGGTGAACTGGACCTTGTTCAGCCAGAAACTCCTGAAAAACCTGGAAGTATCGGCGAGCATCTACAATCTGTTTGACACCGACTATGCATCGCCCGGCGCCAGCGAGCATCTCCAGGAGATGATCGCCCAAGACGGACGTGGATTTCGCGTCAAGATAACGTATCGTTTTTAATGCAGCGATTCCTGTCCAGAACGATCGACGGTTCGACCCTGGCTCCCATGGCTCGGCGCCTTCGGACTGACGGCGCGCGCCGACAGGAAGGAACGGTTTCGACATCATCCCTTTCCTCTCAACAGAAGAATCCTCCTTGCCGTGCGAAGCATGGGTGGTTTAGGACATTCCTCTTTTGCTGCTGTATGGGCCTGAGTGGATTTTCAAGTCTGGGGGATTTGGTTGCCCAGGAAACGCCTCAGAAAGAACTCCTGGTCAAGGCAGCCTTCCTGGTAAAGTTTCCTCTATTCGTGGAATGGCCCGGGCCTGGAATCGATCCTCAAGGATCGCTGGTTGTGGGACTCCTGGGTGAGGATCCACTTTGCAGAATCCTGATCCAAGAACGGGCCATGTTCAGCTTCAATAGCCGGCCCATTGAATTCCGTCCTCTCACCGACCTGAAGCAAGTTAGCGGTTGCCATGTTGTATATTTAGCAGGAACGGCGAGACATCGACTGAGCGAAATGATTGCGGAATTGGCCAGGCAAGAGGTGCGGGCGCTGACCGTGGGTGATTATGAGGAGTTCACGCAAGAAGGCGGCATGATTAATTTCGTCAAGCGCGACGGCAAGGTTCGGTTTGAAGTCAATCTTGAGGCGGTCCAAAGATCGGGGCTGAAGCTCAGCCCAAAGCTGCTTCAGGTTTCGATGATTAAAGGGCAGAGTCCGACCCGGGATCATCCATGATGGGACCGCTCCGGAATCTCACTGTTCGCGGCAAGCTGGCGTTGGCCGTCGGGATCACCACGGCCTTCGCCCTGGTGGTGGCCTGCGTGTTTCTGGCTCTCCAGGACCGCGCCACGTATCGGGAGGTGTTCTCCAGAATGCTGATGACCCAGGTGAATACGGTCGCCACCTCCTTGGATGCGGTCCTTGCCTTTGGGGATTCGACGTATGCTTCCGAGTATTTGCGCGGGTTCCAAGCCCATTCCAATATCCTGCTGGCGGTGGTGTGCGACGAGGACGGCAGAGAGCTGGCGCGGCATCCTCCCGGAATGACGAACGCGCCGTTGATCGATCCGGCGCGCGAATCGGATGGCGCCCAGTTCCTGGCCGATCGTCTGGTGGCGCTTAAAACGGTCACGCTCGATGGCCAAAGGGTGGGCAAGGTCTACCTCGAATCCGCCCTGACGGAATTCAGAGCCCGGCAGCGACAATACATCCGCCTGGTGCCCGCGGTATTGATGGCAGCGCTCAGTCTGGCCCTCATCGTGTTTCTCCCCTTGTCCCGTCGGATCACCGATCCCATCATCGATCTGGCGGAAACAGCCAAGCGGGTGGCCGATCAAAAGGATTACTCGGTGCGCGCCACCCGCAAAAGCGGCGATGAACTGGGGCATCTGACCGACTGTTTCAATGAGATGCTCGGCCAAATCCAGCGCCAGGACCAGGCGTTGCAAGAGGCCCGCAACGATCTGGAACTCAGAGTGGTCGAACGCACCGCTGCCTTCTCCGAGGCCAATCAGCGGCTCAAAATCGAGATGGAGCAGCGTTCGCGGCTCGAACAACAATTGCGACAATCCCAGAAAATGGAGGCGGTAGGCCAACTGGCAGGCGGCATTGCCCACGATTTCAACAACATCCTCTCAGTCATTCTCGGTCACACCTCCCTCCTGCTGTCCGGAGAGGGTGAGGGACTCACCTCCGAATCCAGCGAGTCGCTGCGCGAAATCGAGTCCTCAGCCAAACGCGCGGCCAATCTGACCCGGCAACTCCTGACATTCAGCCGTCGTCAGCGTCTCGATATCACGTGTATTAGCCTGAATAAGACACTCACCAACCTGGCCAAGTTGCTGCAACGTTTGCTTGGGGAACACATCGCCCTGGAATGCCATTACCAACCGGATTTGCCCTCGGTCGAGGCCGATGTGCACATGCTCGAACAGGTCGTCATGAACCTCGCGGTGAACGCCAGGGACGCGATGCCGAACGGCGGCACGCTCACCTTGTCCACGGAGATCGTGAATTACAACCCCCGGGAATCGGCAACACCCTCGGAACGAAAACGAGGATCGTTCGTGGTGCTACGGGTCACGGACACCGGCTGCGGGATGTCGGAAGAAACCCTCAAGCACATCTATGAACCGTTCTTTACGACCAAGCCGGTCGGCAAAGGCACGGGCCTGGGCTTGGCCACGGTGTATGGCATCGTGAAACAACACCAGGGATGGATTGAAGTCCAGAGCGTCCTGAACCAGGGCACGACGTTTTCGGTGTTCCTGCCGGTGGCCACCAGACCGAATGCCCCGGTGGAAGCCCAGGAACGATCGCTGACTCCCGGCGCGGGTTCGGAAATCATCCTCCTGGTTGAAGACGAACAGTCCGTCCGCCACATTGCGGCCCGCTGTTTGAAGCAGCAGGGCTATCACGTCCTTGAGGCCACCAATGGAGTCCAGGCTCTCGAGATCTGGGCCGAACACAAAGAGGAGATCGACTTGCTCCTGACCGACATGGTCATGCCCGAGGGCGTAAACGGCCGGGAACTGGCTCAGGCGTTGCGGCAGGACAAGCCCGATCTCAAGGTCATCTACTCGAGCGGATACAGCGATGAAATCAACCGGCTCGCCCTGGACTCGACTCGGGGCGCCACCTTTCTGGCCAAACCTTACATTCCCGAGAAACTCATTCGCACCGTCCGCGAATCCCTGAACGCCCAGCCTTGAACCTCCTTTTTCCTCAAGGACTCGTCCCCCTGGAACGTAGCCATCGCAAGGCCGCAGCTTCGCCGGACGCCTGGACGCGATTAAGGTATTCGAGTCTGACATTGTCATTAGGCTGGGATTGCAGATACTGGCTAAGAAAATTGTCCTGCTGCTGAAAATCCTCCTCAATTCTCTGCAATTGATCGAGCCGATGGGAAACTGGCTGTCCGATGTAATCCGGGCTTGCGGCAGGATCGAGCTGCGACAGGAACTGCCTCTCGACGGCGATTCCGACGAGTTGATCGATCACCAGCGAGCCGGCTCCATCGTAATTCAGCCGGCGGGCCATGGCAGTCCCCAGGTTGGCGAGCAGGCTCGCTGTCGTAACCTCGTTGGCTTGGAGGTATTGCTTTTGCTGCTCAATCATCTGTTGGGAAAGCTCCTTGACGCCGGATAACAGTTGCATGCCCAGCCCGGCTTGCATGCTCGTGGCCTTGGCATCAGCAGGATTGCTGCCCATCCCCAGCTGCATATCCTCGAGCTGCCGCGATTGTTCCCGCCTGTAGTTGTTGAAGAGCCCCAGGCTCGATGTGGATATGAGTTCCTGTAAAGCCGCCTGAGGATTCTTTTGCCGAAAATACTCCAAGGCGGACAGGTAATAGCCCACGGAGTTGGAGGGATCGGTTTGTTTAAGTTTTTCGATCCAGGTGCGTTGATCCTCCGGAGACACCCGATTCACAATCATCGCCAGTTGGACCTGAGCATTGTCCGGATACTGCTGGGCCGCCTCCTTTAAATAAACCTTGTCTTGAGAGGTAAAAAAAGCCGCAAGGAGGGTATCCGCATTTCGTCCTTTGGCCGCGAGATATTGTTCAATCGCAAGTATCTGCGGGCCTCGGGTCGAGTCGTCCTCGCTTGTTTCGTTTGCGGCCTTCAAATTGCCCGTGACCGAAGGTTGAGGTCGGCTAAATGCATGCCGGGCATTCATCTTGGCCGAGGAAGCGGCGGGATTGCTCCCCTCGGCCGATTCGGAATCCGATCTAGCCAAATCCGGCAGAGGGCCTTCTCGCGACAACCACCATCCCAGTCCCATCGCCAAACCAACGATCAAAACAAGTCCCACCAGAATAAGTATCCAGGATTTCATGCTTTCAAGTTCCGGGTTCATTCCACCATGAGCGGATCCCCCTTGCCAAGCCCTGGTTTGCATCCCGATTCACCCCCATCCTCAATGGCCTATGCCAAAGACATAAGAACTGAGGCGCAAATGGGAGCTTGCCAGGAATCCGCCTTCGGGAAAATATGCATCCATGAATCTCCAGTCGTTTCATGCTGTCTGTTCGCTATCGGTTTGCTCCCTGGTTTGTGCCCTCCTTCAAGGGATCCTGGTTTCTGAGGGAATCGCCGCCGAGACCGCGCCCTCGGCTGGAATTCTCAAGGTGAACGTTGCCGCCTCGCCCCTCGTGGTCCGCAGCCCGGGGACCGAGCGCCACCAGATCGTGGTCACCGCTGAATCGACCGGCCTGACGAATGTCGTCGTCCGGCTCGAATCCCCGGCCTGGCCGTCCGCACTCGTCCAAAAAGTCGTCCAATGGCCCAAGGGCAGTCAATGGATGGAGTTCGATGTTTTGCCGCTCACGGCCGGGATCCCGGTCACGGTGCGCATCGAATCGTCGGGCGGCCAAGGGCAATGGGGTCCCTTTCAGGTTGAGCCCCCCCGGCGCTGGATCGTGTATCTCACCCAACATACCCACACCGATATTGGCTATACCCGGCCTCAAACCGAAATCCTGCCCGAGCACCTTCGCTACCTTGACTATGCCTTGGATTACTGCGACTTGACCGACGGCCTGCCGGATGATGCCCGGTTTCGCTGGACCTGTGAGACCGCCTGGGCCGTGAGGGAATATTTGAAAGGACGTCCGAAACACCAGATTCGACGACTCCAAAAGCGCATCCAGGAAGGCCGCATCGAAGTCTGCGGTCTGCTCCTGAACATGTCGGAAATCGCCACGGAGAACGCTTTGGCCGCCCTGGTCAGACCCTTGCGCGAGTTGAAGGACGCTTATGGCATTCCGGTCCGCACCGCCATGCAAAACGACGTCAATGGCGCCGGATGGTGCCTCCCGGATTATTTCAGTGGCATTGGGATCCGTTACCTGTCTATGGGCATCAATCAGACCCGGTCCATCCTGCCCTTCGATAAACCGACTCCTTTCTGGTGGGAATCGCCCTCCGGGAAACGCGTGTTGGCGTATCGATCCGATCATTACATGACCGCAAACTTCTGGGGACTTGAAAAAGGCAACCTCGATCGTGTCCGACCGGAGGTGCTCAAATACCTGCTTTCGCTCGAACACCGTGGATACCCCTTGGATCGCGTGGGGGTCCAGTTCTCGGGTTATTTCACCGACAACTCCCCCCCCTCAACCGCCGCCTGTGAACTGGTGCGCCGTTGGAACGAGACCTTTTTGTGGCCAAGACTGCGTCTCTCCACCGCGCATGAGTTTCTGGCTTACGTGGAATCGAACCACGCGACAAGCCTGCCAGTGCATCGCCAAGCGTGGCCGGATTGGTGGACCGATGGTTTCGGCTCCGCGGCCCGTGAAACCGCCGCCGCCCGCGAAACCGAGACGGCCATGCAGGCCAACTATGCCCTGCTCGCAATGGCCTCGGTCCAAGGCGCCGAGATCCCCCCCCGCCTGATGGATCGCGCCGCGGAAATCCAGGACGAACTGCTCTTCTACCATGAACACACTTACGGAGCCGCTGAAAGCATCAGCGATCCCCTCGCCGAAAACACCCAGGTCCAGTGGGGCGAAAAAGCCTCCTATGTCTGGACAGCGGTCAAGGCCGCCCACCTGCTGCGCGAAGATGCCTTTGGCCTGCTGCAAGACTTTTTACCCCGCCAGGAAACCCCCACCCTCGCCGTGTTCAACACCCTCAATTGGCCACGGTCCGGATTGATTCGGGTCTTTATTGACCACGAGATTTTGCCCCCCGACCGCCAATTCCAAATCCTGGATGGCACGGAACCCGTCTTGACTCAGGAAATGGAGCGAAGAACGGAAGGCACCTACTGGGCCATTTGGGTCCGCAACGTGCCGGCCTTTGGATACAAGGTTCTCCGTCTCGAAACCAGCAGCCAGCCGCGCCCCCCCGCCACTCCCTCCCGGGAAACCCTACGGCTCGATAATGCCTTCTATCAGATCGTCCTCGATCCGCAAAACGGGGCTGTGCGGAACTGGCTCGATAAGAAATCCGGCCGCGAACTCGTCGATCAGGCTGCCTCGTGGAAGCTCGGTCAGTGCCTCTATGAAACCATGCCCGTCAACCGTGAAATGAAGACGAATGTGTTTCAGCGAACGTCCGTTCGACAGGTCAACATCAAGCCCGGCGCCAACGGACCCATCTGGAAAAGCCTGCTCGTGACTGCTGACATGGACGGTTGCGCCACCAACCCGGGGATCCGCGCCGAGATTCGGCTCTTTGAACCCGAGAAACGTCTCGAGTTGCACTACGCCGTCCGAAAACTGTCCATCCCCACCCCCGAATCGGTCTACGTCGCATTCCCCTTCTACAGCCCCGACAGCCAAATGCTCTACGAAGCCCAGGGAGGACTCGTCATTCCCGGCCGGGACCAAATCCCAGGATCCTCCTCCGACTGGCAAACCCTGCAGAGCTTCATAGCTATCCGCTCTCCTCAAGGCCAGATTCTCCACGGCAGCGATCAGGCGCCCCTCGTCCAGTTGGGAGATTTCAACCTGGGTAAATGGCAGCCCGTCACGCGGGTCGAGCGTCCCCACCTCTACTCCTGGGTCATGAACAATTACTGGTTTACAAATTTCCGCACCGAACAGGAAGGCGAGTTCAAGTGGCACTACTATCTTACCTCCACCCAAGATTCCAGCCGCACCGCCGCAACCCGCTTCGGCTGGTCATCCCGAGTTCCCTTGCTCTCCCGCGTCTTGCCCCCCCAGAAAACCAACCCTCGTCGCGCCCCCTCCTCCCGCTCCCTGCTGGCGATTTCCGCCCCCAATGTCGTTGTCGTCGAAGCCCGCCCCGCCAGAAACGGCGGCGGCCTGTTTCTTCAGTTCCGCGAAATCGAAGGCCAGCCCACGGCCTTGCCGGTGTCGGCGCTCTTTCCGGGAATCCGATCGGGCCGCGTGGATGAAGTCAATATCCTGGAAGAACCGATCCGGAAAGATCTCCGCGTCCTGGCCATGGCCCCTTATGAGGTCAAGTGCCTTGAAGTCCGCCGCAAATCATCCCGAGCTCAATAAATCTTATAGTTAATATTTATAAATTGTTTTATTGATTATTATATAATTAACCTATATTATACACGCCTGTGAACACCCGCGAGGCGTTGGTGGCGCTGAACATGATCGAGCAGGTGGGGCCTGTTCGGTTGCGGCAGTTGCTCGATGTGTTTGGAGAGCCCGCCATGATTCTTCGCGCGAAGAGAGATGAGCTCAGCCGGGTGCGAGGGATCGGCGACGAGACAGCGGAGGCCATCGCCTGCTGGGAACAGACCGTTGATCTGGAGGGGGAACTGGCCCGTGTGCGAGATTTTGAATGCCGGATTCTCATCGGCGCCGACGAAGAATATCCCCCGTTGCTGCGCGAAATCTACGATCCGCCGATCGTTCTCTACATCAAGGGCGCGCTTCGGGCGTTGGACCGGAACGGGATTGCGGTGGTGGGCTCGCGTCTGACGACGCATTACGGGCTGGAGACATCGAGGCGGTTGTCTTTTCAACTGGCGGCGGCGGGGATCACGGTGGTGAGCGGCGGAGCGCGAGGCATCGATACGGCGGCGCATCAAGGGGCGCTGGCGGCCCGAGGGCGAACCGTCGCCGTTTTGGGAACGGGAATCAACCGCGTGTTTCCATCCGAGAACGCCGAACTGTTCGAACGCATTGCGGCCCAGGGCGCTTTGCTCACTCAGTTCCCGTTCAACCGGCCAGCGGACAAGCAGACCTTTCCTATCCGCAACCGGATCGTCGCCGGAATGACCCTCGGCACGGTTGTGGTCGAGGCCAATTTGACCAGCGGCGCCTTGATCACCGCCAATATGGCGGTCGATTTTGGCCGACAGGTTTTTGCGGTGCCGGGGCGGATCGATTCTCCTCGCAGCAAGGGATGTCACGATCTCATTAAAAAAGGAGCCAAACTCTGTGAGTCGGCTGAAGACATCCTCTCTGAGTTCGAATACCTTTTTCCCCCGCAGCGGCGGTCAAATCCTCCAGGGGGATCGGGAGACGGCCGGGCTTTGGCGCTTTCCGATCCGGAGCAAACGGTCCTGGAAATCCTGAGCGATGAAGAAATGACGATTGATGAAATCATCGATCGGAGTCAACTGGCCTGCTCCGCGATCTCGGTCGCCTTGCTAAGTCTGGAAATGAAACGGCTGGTGAGACAGCAGCCGGGGCGGATTTACTCCCGGGAACGGTAATCAGACTTCCAGGCGGGGTTCCAACGACAGTCAAAAATCGATGAATCCGATTCGAGCGGGGCGGTTGACTCGCTGGATTACTTGTTGAGGATCTGCAACTGGTATTGGGGGGTTAACCGGCTGTTCTGACGCCGGTTGGGAATGCTGAGATACTCGTAATCAAAACGGTAGCGATAGCTGATCACGCTCTTATCGGCGGGAACCGGTATGAAAGCCTCCCAACGGTTGTTGAGTTTGGGTGTGCGCTGCATGGGGTAAACCTCCTCGCCCAAGACGACAGAGGCCTTGAGGGTTTCTTCCCGGATGCTCTGTTGCGTGGTGTCCCAGATGACCTCAAAAGGATAGAGGCCGGTGTTATTGCGCGCGACCTGGCTGGGAGTGAGGTTGGTCATCGTGGTGCGGCAACCAGCCGTAAGACCGATCAACATGCCCATCAGAAAAATTTTTCTCAACATAGCCATCGAATGCCATTGTTAGCGAATCACGCCACTCCTGTAAAGACGTTTGATTTGCGGTTCAGGGTCGCGGACTGCCGTGCACCTGCCGGGCCTTGTCTCCTCAAGAGCCCGGATCGCGAGGCGAGGAGGGGTTGTTCTTCAGGGCTTTGATTTGATCACGCAATTGCGCCGCCTGTTCGAAGTTCTGCAATTCGATGGCGTTGCGGAGCTCCCGTTCCAAACGTTCCAAGGGAGGAACGGGACGGCTCTTCTCGATCTGCCGGACCAATTCTCTCAAGGTCAGCAACGACCGTTTGCGCTCAAACTGAAAGGTTTGATCCTCCCGATCTTCCAGCGATTCGATTTGCTGGATGGCCTTCTGCAGGACTTCGACTGCGACGGCATGAGTGCCGCCTTCCATCTGGATCATGGCGGCGGCGGTGGCATGGAGCCGGAGAATATAGGGCCTCCACTGTTCCAGGTAGTTCTGATCCTCCTCGCGCACCGCGTATTGATGGACAAAATCAAACAACTGAAGGTTTCGTGTTGTATCCCGCAGGGTGCCGACCCAGTCGCGGATCTGGAACAGGTTCAGATAACGATAGTAATACTGCATCGCCTCGCTAAAAAGTTCGGCGCATTCCTCGGGATTGAGAGAGAATTCGCCACCCAGCCCGGTCAGGCGCTCGAGATGATAGTCCAATAGGGACTCGCACCCATTCGGACGCAATCCATCCGGCCTCCCGGTGAGTTCGTACTGCTCCAACCCCAACGACAAACGCACTTGAAGCACTTCACGGCCGTCAGCACAACGCACACGCCGAATATGGTTATCCGGATCGTATGGCCATTCATCCAGCGCTTGCCGCAGATCAATGCCCTTGTTCATCGTCAAATCTCGTAATCTTCAGGCATGGACCCCCGGTCGTTCTTGCTCAGCACCCTGACCGTCAACCCATCGTAAACCACCAGGGAACGGGGCGGAACGCTTTCGAGAAGGAACACGTTCGCGCCAATCGTGCTTCCCTCGCCAATCACGGTCTCGCCGCCCACAATGGTCGCTCCGGCATAGATGGTCACGTGATCTTCAATGGTCGGGTGCCGCCTTTTACCCCGCAACTGCTGGCCTCCAGCCAGAGACCGGGCCACCAGACCCACGCCCTGATACATCTTCACATGGTTGCCAATGACACAAGTCTCTCCGACCACCGTGCCTGTGCCATGATCAATAAAAAAGTGCGTGCCAATCCTCGCGCCGGGATGCAGATCAATCCCGGTCCGGCCATGAGCCCATTCCGTCATGATGCGCGGCAACAATGCCACATTCCTCAGGTAAAGTTCATGCGCAAGCCTCTGAACAGAAATAGCTTCAATACACGGATATGCCACGATAACCTCGTCCTCGCTTAGGGCCGCGGGATCCCCCTGATAAGCGGCTTCCGCGTCCGTTTGAAGCAACTCCCTGGTCCGGGGCATTTGAGCCAGAAAATCACGGGTTACATGCCGCGCCAGCGTTTGCAGATCCCGGCCGGCCGCGTCAGGAGGGGGAGCATACTCGAGACTTTTGAACACTTCGACCTCCAACCGCCGATCGATGGAACAGATCAAATCCGTTGTAATGGACCGAAGCTCGGTGGAGGACACGGGCCTTTCTCCGAAAAAACCCGGGAACAGTAAACGCAACAAGTCCAATGTGATTTGGGCAATGGCGCTCTTGGATGGCAGGTTTACCCCATCCAAGTGATTGATGCCCCCGACTTCACGATAGGATTCCAACATCGGCTCAATTAACTCGGCCGGAATGGTATTCACGAATCACACTATTCCGCATGCCATGATGAATGGCAAGCATGCTCCTGAGATCGGTGTGCCGACGCGGTTTCTGTTCGAGATCGCACAAGGGCTGAGGATGATCTCGCATCACGACTTAAAAAAAAACTACTTGGGGCTTGAATTTTGCTGCCCAGGAGGCCATATCTAACCCAACTTTTAACGAAGACAATTTATGGCCGATAAAGCAAATCGATACCCGCTAAACGTCCCGGGCAAGTATTACGTGGACAATCAATGCATTGACTGCGATCTCTGTCGCGAAACTGCGCCGTCCAACTTCTCTCGGAGCAACGAAGGAGGATATTCTTTTGTATCCAAACAGCCGTCGTCTCCCGAAGAGGAAGGCCAATGCAAGGAAGCTAAAGAGGCCTGCCCCGTTGAGGCCATTGGTGATGATGGCGCATAGCGATCGTCTTGTGTTCTGATTTTTCGAAGGCGCCGGCCAGCAGGCCGGCGTTTTTTTTGGCTCGATGACCGACCCCTCCTTCCATGAATCCCATTCTAAGGTCCTCCGGCCCCTTCTTCTTCATCCTCGATCTCGTCTTCGATCTCCGATATGACCTTTGAGGGCATGTAGGGCCGGATGAACCCATAAAGCAGATAAGCCGTAAATATCAGAGGCAGAATGATGGGCAGAAATACGGTTTGGAAAATCAGGATGAATCCAATGAGCAGGATGATGACCACCATGCGGGCGAAAGTCCGGTGCGTCCGCCAATCGATTTTCTTAAACGAAGGATACCGCACCTCGCTGACCATCATGACCGACAAAAACACCAGGATCACCGGCAGGGAATACCGCCAATAACCGGTGGCAAAACCGCGATCATCCCACCAGAGCAGGAACAGCGTCAATGAGGCCACCAAACCCGCTGCGGCCGGGATGGGAAATCCCATAAAATCCTTGGCCCCGGAACCTCCAGGCTGGGCGGCCAAGCAGTTGAAACGGGCTAGTCGAAGCGCGCCGCAAATCAGATACATCGATGCAATAAACCAACCCACTTCCTGGTGGCGGACAAAGACATCCCGAAGAACAATCCGGTGAACCAGGAAGGCCGGGGCAGCTCCGAAAGAAATCAGATCGGCCAGCGAGTCGAATTCGCGGCCGAAAGGGCTTTCCACGCCTCCCATCCGCGCCACCCGGCCATCGAGCATGTCAAAAATGCACGCCAACAGGATATAGAAAAGGGCGCTCTTGATGACCAAACTGAAGTTCGGCGAGCTGAGGTCAGCCTCGACAATGCGCGTCAAGGCGATGAATCCGCAGAACAAATTGCCCGCGGTCATCAGATTGGGGAGAAAATAGATCCGGAGCCGATGCGAATTATCGGGTTCGGCAGCCGTATTGCTGGGTAAAGAGGACATGGCAAGCCGTTCATCCCCGCAAAGCAATCACCGTCTCGCCCCCCCGAACACGGTCTCCCGGTTTGACCTGCACCTGGGCGGTCAATGGCAGATAAAAATCACACCGAGAACCAAACTGGATGATGCTAATTCGTTCCCCCCGCTGCACGGTTTCCCCGACATTAACCCAAGGCACAATCCGCCGGGCAATCATGCCAACGATCAGCCGAACTCCGATCTTTTCCCCCGGGTTCTCGAGGGACTCGAGGCCCAGATAGACGTTTTCATTGACAGTGGCCGCCTGGGTGTTCATTGCATTCATGAACTGACCCGACCGCTGTTTGACCCACGTCACCTGGCTGGCGGCCGGGGCATATTGAACATGCACGTTGAATATCGAAAGAAAGATCGACACGCGGCGGCAGGGACCTCCCATGAACTCGGGCTCATCCACCTGGTCGACCAGGTCGACCTTCCCATGGGCCGGAGCGATCCAGACGTTGGGCGTGGCAGGGACAACCGGATTCGGATCACGGAAGAAATAGAAGACGAATAACGCAAACAAGAACCAAAGCCCGATGAAGGCCGCCGCCAAACCCGCTAACAAGGAACCGATCAGCGTCGCGGCCACACCGCCTCCCAAGACCAATAGCAAAACGGTCAGGGTCCATCGAATGAGACGGAATGCCGCCTGCCGCGCTTTGCCTTTGTTCTTCGTCATAGTCCTATCTTAAACGGCCTGTCAGCCTTGGAAAGACCAGAATTCAACCTAAGCGGAGCGGAGCCTGGACCGCCGACAACAGCCAGAGCCTGCATCGAATGGGTCCGGTTCCTTGACTGCGAACTCTGAAGTCTTCTGCCGAACTCCAGCGAGACCGAACCGGCTTGGAATCAGCTTTCGCGCCGGGAGGAGGACTGGCGGCCGGCATAGGGCGGCCGTTCCTCCCGCGGTCGGGCGACGTTCACCGTCAATGCCCGGCCCTGCAGTTCTTTCTGATTGAACATCTCAACGGCCTTGGCCGCATCCTGGGCCGACTCAAACTCCACGAAGGCAAAGCCCCGGGATTTCCCGGAATATTTGTCCAACATCAGATTCACCGAGGTGAGGGCGCCCGCCTGTGCAAAATGCTCACGCAGGTCTTCTTCCTTGGTTTGATACGAGATGTTGCCGACAAAAAGCTTGGCTTGATTCATAAGACTCAATTCTTGTCCGATATACTCGATACAGTGAGGGGGACTCTGCAACCGGCAGGACCGCAAGATGTCTGACCCAAAACCAGACACACCATTTGTCACTTGACACCAACACTGCTCTTAACGCCTGCATCTTATCTGATCCTCTTTGGCAAGACAATCCGAAAATCCCAAAACGCGGGCGCCCGCGCGCATCGTTTCGCGGTCAAAGACATCTCTGCTAGATCTCTCCTGAAGAATGAGTTCTCGAGCGATCACCGCGCCGGTAGGCCTCAGCCAGCAAGGTGACCGGGTGCGCCACGCGCACGGGCATCTGATGCTTTCTGGCCCCATGAATAAGCTGCAGGAGGCAGCCGGAATTCCCATTGGCCACTACCGTTGCGCTGGTGGAACGAATATGATTCATCTTGCGATCCAGCAACTGGTTGGCCATTTCCGGTTGAGTGATGTTGTAGATGCCCGCGCTGCCGCAGCACCAGTTGCTTTCGGGCAGCTCGATCAACGTCAGATTCGGAATGGCCTGCAGGACCTGCCGCGGCTGCCGCACCACTCTCTGACCATGGGCAAGATGGCACGACTCGTGGTAGGTGACCTTCATGGCGGGGGCCTCGTGTTGCGGCACGGCCGCCAGCCCAATCTCCATCAGCCACTCATGGATGTCCTTGACCTTCGCATCCCACTGCCGGGCGCGTTCCGCATACTGCGGATCCTGACTCAACAGCTGGGCATAGTGCTTCATGTGAGAACCACAACCCCCGGCGTTACTGATAATGGCGTCGAATTCAGAAGGGGGAAACTGGTCAATCTGACGCCGGGCGAGCCCTTGAGCCAGCGTCCATTCCCCGTTATGCGCGTGAAGCGAACCGCAACAGGATTGCCGGGGGGGGCAAATCACCTCGCACCCATTCCGCGTCAAGACTTCCACCGTGTCCCGGTTGATCTCGCTAAAAATCAGATCCTGGGCGCACCCGGTCAGAAAAGCCACCCGATAGCGTTTACGGCCCCTGGCCGGACTCACCGGCGGGATCATGGCGGCTGAAAAACGGGCGGGGATGTCCGGCGTCATGCTCTCCAATTCCCGCATTCGGGCCGGCAGCAAACGCAACAGGCCGCTCCGCCTCACCAGCGATTGAAATCCGCTTCGTTGATACAGCCGCAGCAGGGCGCCTAGAAAGAGGAGTCGACGCAGGTCCATGAAAAGCCAATGGATCGTGATCCATCGGATAAAACGCCGCATGGGAGTCTGCAGAACGCGTTCGGTCTCCACAGCCGCGCGAGCGTGCTCGAAGATCTCGGCGTAGTTCACCCCCGCCGGACAGGCGCTCATGCATGCCAGGCACCCCAGGCAATAATACATCTCCTCCGCAAACGCGCGCGTGAGCTCCAGCCGACCGTCGGCAATCGCCCGCGCCAAAGCCACTCGTCCCCTCGGACTGTGACGCTCCATGCGGGTCACGGAATACGTGGGACATGTGGGCAGGCAGAGTCCACAGTGCATGCACTGCTGGACCACCGAATAATCCAATCCCAGCAACCAGGATTTCCCAGCTCCGGATTGGCAAGATTTGACGTTGCACATAGAGAAATCGCGGGGACAGGCTGAATGAACCGGTTCTACCTCTGCGCCGGTTACTCGACCATCTTGCCGGGATTCAGGATGCCGGCCGGATCAAACAGCTGCCGCAAATGCCGCATCCATCGGATCGATTCATCGCCCAAGGCCTTGGGCAGGATCGCTTTCTTGGCGAGGCCAACCCCGTGTTCACCGGTCACCGTGCCCCCCAGGCGGATGGTTTCCTGAAAGATCTCCTGAAACGCCTGTTCCACCCGGTGCATTTCCTCGGTGTTCCGTTCATTGGTCAAAACCGTCGGATGCAGGTTGCCATCGCCCATGTGCCCAAAAACGCCAACGCGCAACTGATACTTTTGGGCGGTCGCCTGGATGAAACGGACCATGGCGGCCAGTTCGCTCCGGGGAACGGTGGCGTCTTCCAGAATCGTGGTGGGGCTGACGCGGGCCAGCGCGGAGAATGCGGTTCGACGCGCGCTCGCAAGCTGGGCCGCCTCGGCATCATCTCGGGCCACCCGAACCTCCTGGCAGCCATGATCCCGGCAGATCTTTTCCATCCGGGTGGTTTCGTCCGCCACCACCGCGGGATGACCGTCGGTTTCGATCAGCAGCAACGCTTCACAATCCAGAGGCAGCCCGATATGGGTATAGTCCTCGACACAGCGGATCGTGGTGCGATCCAAAAATTCCAACGTGCAGGGGATGATCTGAGCGGCGATGATCGCTGATACGGTTTCCGCCGCCTGGTCCATCCGAGGGAACGTCGCCAGCATCGTCTTCTTGGCTTGTGGGGTTGGTATCAATCGAAGCAGCACCTCGGTAATCACCCCGAGGGTGCCCTCCGAGCCGATAAAAAGATCCTTCAGCGAGAATCCCGCCACGTCCTTGACACACTTGTTGCCCAACCATAAGACGGTGCCATCCGCCAACACCACCCGCAGGCCCATCACGTAGTTGCGAGTGACGCCGTATTTTAATCCCCGCAATCCACCGGAATTCTCGGCCACGTTACCGCCGATGGTCGAGATCTTCATCGATCCCGGATCGGGGGGATAAAACAGACCGGCGGCGCCGGACGCATCCGCCACAGCCTGGGTGGTGGCGCCAGCCTCCACCCGCAATGTCAGGTTTTTTGTATCCAACTCGAGAATGCGGTCCATCTTGACCAGACACAGGACCAAGGCGCCGGGCGTCGGCAAACTGCCTCCACTGAGCCCCGTGCCCGAACCCCGGGTCACCACAGGCAACCGAGCTTTCTGGGCCCACTGAAGCACTTGGGCCACCTGCTCGGTGGATCGAGGAAATACGACGGCCTCGGGCATCTGCTGCATCGCCGCCGTTCCATCATAGGAATAGGCAATTAAATCCTCCTGGCTGGTCAGCACCTGCTCGGCGCCTACAATGGCCTGAAGGCCGGAAAGGGTTTGGCTGGATAACGACATGGTTCAAGAGTCCATTGCTTTGGGGGGTCCAAAAACCAGCGACGCCACAAAAGCCCGCCGAAGCTGCGAATGCCCCCGAATCTCGCGCACCATGGCAGCCACATCGGAGGGTCCACCGCCCGGGCGTTGGATCGTCGGCGGCGGCTCAGCCCCCCCGGCTTCCTGAATCCGTTTCAATGCCTCCTGCTGACGCTTATGGGCTCGCTCGTATGCATTCTGTGACTCCTTGAGGCTGGCCAGCTGAATTTGAGGGCCTTCTTCTTCGGCGACCCTCGGGGAGGGCGCGACAGGAATGATCACGCGCGGCGGCGGGGAAGAAACCGGCGAGGGCGGAGGCCCCGACTCGCGAACCACCAGGGGCGGAGGAGGCGGCGCAGGAGTGGGTTCGCCTTCCAGCAACCTTCTCAATTCATCCTCCCAGCTGGTGGATCGCGCCGGCCGGGGCTGAGGGGTATGGGGCGCGGGAGTTGGTGTCTGGCGCCGGGTTGGCGGAAACGGCCGGCCCGCAGGCCGAACCGGTCTCGGTTTCTGCTGGGAATCGGCCAGATCGCGCTCCTCTTCCTCCGACTCGGCACGGGCACGCTTCTGCATCCAACTGGAAATGCCGGTCAGCACCACCAGGGCGGCGAGGGTCACCAGTGTTTTAATCAGCTCGTCCATTGGGGGATTTCTGGCTCGTGATCTTCATGCAAACCCTCGGGACGGATCCCGGGCTATCGCTTTTCACAGCTTAAACCGATCAGGGTGTGGTCTTGGGCTTATCGCCGCCCGGGCCGGCTCCAGCAAAGCTATCGCGCATCGAGGTGTCGGCCTGGATGTTCTTCATTCGATAGTAGTCCATAATCCCCAGGTTCCCCTGGCGAAAAGCCTCAGCCATCGCCAGCGGGACTTGGGCTTCGGCCTCGACCACCCGGGCTCGCATTTCCTGGACTCGCGCCAGCATTTCCTGCTCGGAGGCCACAGCCATGGCGCGCCGGACTTCCGCCTGGGCTTGGGCGATCAGCTTGTTAGCCTCAGCCTGTTCGGCCTGCAGCTTGGCTCCCACGTTTTCCCCTACGTCAACATCGGCGATATCAATCGACAGAATCTCGAAGGCCGTATTGCTGTCGAGGGCCTTGTCGAGAACCGTCTTGGATATCCGATCGGGGTTCTCGAGAACATCCTTGTAACTTTCCGCGGAACCAATGGTCGCCACGATCCCCTCGCCGACGCGGGCGATGACCGTTTCTTCGGTGGCGCCCCCCACAAAACGGTCGAGATTGGTCCGCACCGTCACGCGGGCGCGGGCCTTGATCACAATCCCATCCTTGGCGACGCCGTCGATGGTGGTGCGTCCCGAAGTCGTGTTGGGACAATCGATCACCTTGGGATTTACCGAGGTTTTTACCGCTTCGAGCACGGTTTTGCCCGTGCCCTTGGTGGCCAGGTCAATGGCGCAGGCCCGATCGAAATCCAGGTGGATCCCGGCTTTCTTGGCGGCGATCAACGCCTGCACCACCATCTCGACACTGCCCCCGGCCAGGTAGTGCGTCGACAGATCATCGACGCTGACCATGAGCCCCGATTTGATGGCGGTGATGCGGCTGTCGACAATCAAACCCACAGGCACGCTTCGCAGCCGCAACGCAATCAGCTCGGTGAATCGCACCGGCGCCCCTGAAACCATCGCCCGGATCCACACACTGAAAAAGTTGATCAGCAACAGGGCGACCACCAGCAGGATGACCAGGACAAATCCTAGCGCCAGCATCTGGATGTTGGTGAGGTTTAAAGCGAAAAACAGATTTGGGTCATGCATATCCTGAATCCTTTCATGAACTGGTTTCGTTGTTGATGGGGCGCACCACGACGCGCATCCCCTCGATGGCGATGACTTTCACCGGCGTCTCGCGCGCCACCAGACCGCCCTCGGTCACCACATCCACCCGCCGGCCCTCGATCAATGCCGTCCCACACGGCCGCAGCTGGGTCAGGGCAATCCCCGTTTTGGCGAGGAGCTCCGGTTTTTCGGCCCGAATCTCCCCGACCACTCGCTGCGAAATAAACAACCGAGCCATGCGACTCTGGGGAAAAAACCGCACCCAGAGGGAAATGCCAACGAGCGTGCCCAGACAGACCACGAGCAGAATGACGTTGCCGGTCTTGGCCCCGAAATCCTGATAACCCACAACCACCGCCGCAATCAGGCACATCACACCCAGGGAGCCTGCAATCAACCCTGGCAGAACGGTCTCCAAGGCCAGCAGGATCGCCCCAATCACCAGCAGCCCGATGACAACTTCCATGGCCTGAATATAAAAGGCCCAAGCATACGCTGCAATGTCTTTGTCGGCATCCGAACAAAAGGTTCGTCAACCGCCCGGATCAAAATATACAATCGAGCCTCATGGAACGTGGGGTCTTGATCACCTTTGAAGGGACGGAAGGCAGTGGCAAATCCACCCAGATCAACCGGCTGGCGGATCGGCTTCGATGCACCGGGCACACGGTGCGGATGTTGCGCGAACCCGGCGGCACCCCCATTGGCGAGGAAATCCGCCATACCCTCCAGCACAGCGAAAATAATCGCGCCATGACCCCCGAGACCGAGTTGCTGCTCCTGAACGCCAGCCGTGCCCAACTGGTCCGCGAAATCATCCGCCCCGCTCTCCATCAGGGCGAAATAGTCCTCTGTGATCGATTCTATGACTCCACCCTCGTCTACCAGGGATACGGCCGGGGACTTGATCTTGTCGCGGTCAAAGCCGTTATTGACTACGCCGTCGGAGACACCCGGCCGAACCTGACCCTCCTCCTGCATGTGCCCCTTGATGTGAGTGAAACCCGGCGTCTCGCGCGCCAATCAACGGCTTCTGTCCAGCGGGATCGAATGGAGGAAGCCGGCCGCGCGTTCTTCGAGCGAGTCGAACGAGGCTATCGCGCCCTGGCGGCCGAAGAACCGGACCGGATCAAGTGGATCGATGCCACCCAGAACCTGGAGGCCGTCGAAGCAACCATCGGTTCCCTTGTGGAGCCCTGGCTGCGCGTCGGTTGATTGGAACGATTACCTGCGCTCCCTGACCAGCGCGTCGTGGATGGTCTGCGCCATTAACGCGGCGCCGGCCGCGTTGGGATGGATTTTGTCAGGAAACAGGCTGGGCCGATTGGCTAATGCCGTGTAGAGATCGATCACAGGCAGATGGTTGTCCTCCGCCACCTTGAGAATGGACGGGATGATCTCATCCGTGAGGGTCTGATCGTTGATGCCCCACCGGGTCTCATAGACTGGCACCGGCAGGCACAGCCACACCTTGGGTTGAGCCGGCAGCCGGGCAAAATGCCGGACCATTTCCTGGAGATCCTGTTCGAATTCATCCAGGTGCGACGCGTTCTGCGGCTTGGTGTCATTGGTGCCCAGTTTGATGATGACGATCTGTGGATGATAATCGCCCGCTGCGGCATAAGCCGGCTCCTGCCAATAGGGTTTGTCGCCCTTTTTGAGAAGGGTCGCGCCGCTCACCCCAAAATTCCGGACCTCGAAACGACTGCCCAACAGACGGTTCAAGACGGCCGGATAATTGTCTCGATCCCGGTCTTCCAGGCCGGCGCCATAGGTGATGCTATCCCCGACGCAGGCCACACGCACCGTTTCGCGGTAATCCTCGGCCCGAATCGTCGGCGCTTTATGGGATGCGCAGCCTGTGAGCCAGAGGCTGAGACTCACCAGGCAATAAATGAACACGGTTGGTTTTCTCATAAGGATCAGAAATCCCCCCGACAAAAGTTCAGGGGCTTGGCAGTGTATGATCTGGCACATGCTCCCCGGAAGGCCCGATCAGCCGAGCCAACAGTTCCTGGGCCAAAACTTCATAGGCGGAGGCTCCGGCGCTGTAGGGATCGTAATGAATGATCGGCTTGCCAAAACTCGGCGCCTCGGCCAGCCGAGTGGTCCTCGGAATCACCGTATCCAGAACTCGGGCGCCAAAATGTTGCCGGACCTCGGCGACCACCTGCTGGGAAAGTTTGGTGCGCCCATCAAACATGGTCATCACAATGCCCAGAAGTTCCAGGCCCGGGGCGGCGCCTGATTGCTGGAGTTGCGTCAAAACCCGGGTGATCATGGAAATGCCTTCCAAGGCATAATATTCGCACTGCAACGGGACCAGCAGCCACCGGGAGGCCAAAAAGGCGTTCAAGGTCAATATGCCGAGCGACGGCGGACAATCGACCATCACAAAATCGTGATCACCATTTCGGCTGATCGGCTCCAGGCAGATCTTGAACCGTTGCAGATGATCCGGCATCCGCGGCAGCTCAATCTCGGCCCCGCACAGGTCCACCTCGCTCGGAATCGCCTTCAGGTCGCCGAAGGCGGTCGGTTGAATCCGATCTTCGAGCCGCCCTTCGCCCAGCAAAGGCCCATAGGCGCTGCCGCCCGGTTTCTTCTCGAGGCCCAGGCCGCTGGTTGCGTTGGCTTGCGGATCCAGGTCGATCAGCAGAATCCGCTTGCCCAAAGCGGCCAGACATGCCGCCAGATTCACGGCTGTGGTGGTCTTGCCCACACCGCCTTTCTGGTTGGCAATCGCAAGGACTGTCGTTGACACGTAGGAGGTTTAAGACAGGAATCCATCGCTGAACAGCAAAAAAGAAGCATCGGGTCTTGGACCGGAATGCCTCGTCCCGCCGGAAACCGGTCAGAAACCCAATTTTATCTTGAATCCACCCGAGGTTGCTGCGAGAAGATATCCACAACCACCCTTGCATAGGGAAGAACACATCGACTCAACCAACAACCAGCAGGATTTTAACATGACTCAAAACAAAGCCTCGTTTGTTTACCCAAGATTGCAGCTGGCTTACCTGCTGCAATTTGCCATTTGGGGAAGTTGGTCTGTAGCCCTCGGAGGTTACCTCAATGGGAAGATGAGCGGTCCGCATATTGGCTATCTTTTCATGGCGATTCCATTGGGCGCAATCATCGCCCCCATGTTCATCGGGCCGATTGCGGATCGTTACTTTGCCGCCCAAAAGGTGCTGGGTCTGTTGCACCTGATCAGTGGCGCGGCGCTGGCGGTCTGCGGTTTCATCTGCGTCCAGGCGGAATCCGCCGCCGTGGGAGGCGCCGTTGTGGTGCCCTTCGCATCCCTGATGGTCTTGATGCTCGTCTCTGGAATCTGTTATATGCCGTCCATCCCGTTGGTCAACACGGTCGTCTTCCAGCATATTCCGGACTCGGCTTCGGCGCCCAAAGTCTTCATTTTCGGAACCCTGGGTTGGATCCTGGTCAACCTGGTGGTCGAGGTTTTCGCCGGGGGCGCCGCCACTCCCTATTTCTTCTTTATTGGCGGGGGATGCGGTATCCTGCTCGGACTTTATTCATTCACCCTCCCCGATACGCCGCCCAAGGGCGCTTCCGCCCAAGGCGCCAAGGCCGATATCTTCGGCCTGGGAGCCCTGGCCATGTTTAAGACTCCTGCCTTTACCATTTTTGTCCTTTGCGCCTTTATGGTGAGCATCTTCGGCAGCAACTATTTCTTCCCGTCCGTGGTGGCTTACCTCTCGGAATACGGCTATCCCGCGCCGGTCGCCCTGACGACGCTCAACCAGGTGTCCGAGCTCTTTTTCATGGCCATCCTCGCCTTTTGCGTTGCCAGATTTGGCCTGAAGTGGGTCCTGGTCATCGGCATGAGCGCCTGGGCGGTTCGATACTTGATCTTCACGCTGCCGGGATTCCAATTCGCCCTGATCGGACTTCTCTGCCATGGCATGGCCTATGCCTTCCTTTATACTGCGGCTTATATGTTCGGCGATCGAGTGGCTCCCGCCCATCTCAAAGCCAGCGTTCAAAGCCTGCTGGCCTTCCTCTTGCTGGGAATTGGCCAAGTCCTCAGCGGTTACCTGTTTGGCTACCAAATTGACCGATGCGCCCCCGCCGTCACCAAGATCCGCGTCACCCAGCAAGGACAAGTCGCCAAGAACCTCCCCGCCTGGAATGTCCCTGAAATGGAAACTTCCGCCTGGCGGTATCTCGACCTGGCTAAATCTGTCAAGTATCTTCGTGGCGATAAAAATGTCTTCAACTTCGGAGAGCACCTCGGTAAATACACCAAGGCCGATGGGACAATCGACTTCGATAAACTCCCCGATCCTTGGGAAGCCGGAGGCGTTTCCTACACCAAAGAGGAGTTGAAATCCACGTTCGATGCCATTGGCGGACCGGCGAATCGTGAGAATTACCTTAAAGCCCAACGCCATAACTGGAAGGGATTTTTCATCCCGCCGGCGATCTTTGTCCTCTTCTGGGTCTTCCTGTTCATTATATTGGGAAAGGAACCCGCCCACGCCCCAACCGAACCCGCCAAAGGATAACTTAATCCCCGGGTTCATCACGCCGCTTGAGAGATCATCGTCGTCCGGAGGGCCTCAAGGTCCAAAAAAATCCGGACGAAGGGTTGAGTTACCCCTTGCGCGAGCCGCCGCCTTTTCTTAGAAAAGGATCCATGCCTGCATCCCAAGCTCGTGGAAACCGCGGTTCGGAGACTCCTTGCGACCTGGAGGATTTCCTGAGGCGAAGCACCCAGGCGGTTAACCAGGCGTTGAATCGGTTCCTGCCGAAGGAATCGGCCAAACCGGCCACCCTTCACCGCGCCATGCGTTATTCCCTGTTTGCCGGGGGCAAACGCCTGCGGCCCGCCCTCTGTCTGGCCGCCGCCCAGGCCTGCGGCGGAAATTGGGCCGACGCCATGCCTCTGGCCTGTGCTGTCGAGTGCATTCACACTTACTCCCTCATCCACGATGATCTACCGGCCATGGATGATGATGATTTCCGCCGGGGAAAACCCACCAACCACAAGGTTTTTGGCGAAGGGATCGCCATACTGGCGGGGGACGCTTTGCTCACTCAGGCGTTCGAGATCGCGGCCCAAAGCCACGGCTGGCCGCGGTATTCCCACCGGGACATCGTCAGGGAAATTTCGGTGGCGGCCGGCTCGCGCCAACTCGTCGCCGGCCAGGTGGCGGACCTCGAAGGCGAAGGCCGGAAAACCACGGCCAAGGAACTTAAATACATTCACGAACGCAAAACCTCCGCGTTGCTTTCCTGTTCCGTCCGGCTCGGCGGCATGAGCGCCAATTGCACTCCCAGCCAACTCCAGGCCTTGACCCGCTTCGGTTATTATGTCGGCCTCGCCTTTCAGGTGATCGACGACATCCTGGATGTCACCCAGACCAGCGAGAAACTCGGAAAAACCGCCGGCAAAGATGTCCAGGCCCGGAAAGCCACCTATCCGGCCATCGTGGGGCTCGATCGCTCCCGGCAAATCGCCCGTCGATTGACGGCACAAGCCTTCTCCGCCCTTCGGAATCTGGATCAACGAGCCGCCGCCTTGCGCGCGCTCGCCGACTTTCTATTGCAGCGCGACCACTGATAATTCTGATCATTTATGAAGCCCTTATTACCTCTCCTAACGGTGGGACTGCTGGCCTGTTGCGCAAACCTGCCGTCAAACGCCGCCCCAATCCAGCCCCCCGCACCCTACGGACCGGTGCCCACCGACCGCCAGCTCCGCTGGCACGAAATGGAGTATTACGGTTTCCTGCATTTTACGGTCAACACCTTCACCGACAAGGAATGGGGTTACGGCGACGAGAACCCCAAGGTGTTCAACCCGTCCGCCTTTGATGCGAACCAGATTGTTCGCACCGCCAAAGAGGCCGGCATGGCCGGGGTCATCCTCACCGCCAAACATCACGATGGTTTTTGCCTCTGGCCCAGCCGATACACCGAGCATTCCGTCAGAAACAGCGACTGGAAAAACGGACACGGCGATGTCGTCCGCGAAATCGCCGATGCCTGCCGCCGCTACCGCCTGAAGTTTGGCGTCTACCTGTCCCCCTGGGACCGCAACCATGCCGCCTATTCCAAACCCGAATACATCCAGTATTACCGCAACCAATTGCGCGAGCTCCTCACCCAGTATGGCGACATCTTCACCGTCTGGTTCGATGGCGCCAACGGGGGCGACGGCTTCTATGGCGGCGCCCGGGAAATGCGGCGCATCGACAATCGCACCTACTATGACTGGAAAAACACCTGGCAGATCGTGCGCGATCTCATGCCCCAGGCGGTGATGTTCAGCGATGTCGGCCCTGACTTCCGTTGGGTCGGCAATGAGCGCGGCATCGCCGGCGAGCCCTGCTGGGCCACCCTCAATGTCGGCGACGGCGTCCCGGGCAATACCAAAGCCAACCTCAACCAGGGCGAACGCCCCGGCTCTCACTGGGTGCCGGCCGAATGCGATGTCTCCATCCGCCCCGGCTGGTTCTACCATGCGAGCGAAGATTCCAAAGTCAAAACCCCCGCCCAGTTGCTCGAGATCTACTACCAATCCGTCGGACGCGGCGCCTGCCTGAATCTCAATCTTCCCCCCGACCGGCGCGGCATCATCCACGAAAATGACGTGGCTTCCCTGCGCGAATTCCGCCGGATCCTGGACCAGACGTTCGACCGCAACCTCGCCCGCCAGGCCCGACTCTCCGCCTCCAATATCCGTGGACAGGCCTCAGAATATCATCCCCGCAAACTCCTGGACGATGATCGGTATTCCTGTTGGACCACCGATGACGCCATCACCACCCCCGAACTGATTCTCCAATTCCGCCGCCCGATCACCTTTAATATCGTCGGCCTGCGCGAATGCCTTCCCCTGGGCCAGCGGATCGAGGCCTTTGCCCTCGATCAATGGAAGGACGGACGCTGGCAGGAATTCGCCCAAGGCACCAGCATCGGTAATCGCCGCCTCCTGCGAACCCCTTCCATCACCACCGACCAGGTCAGACTCCGCATCTCCCGGGCCGCCGTCTGCCCCGCCCTCGCCGAATTCGGCCTCTACGTGGAGCCCGGCCGCTGAATACAACCCCATTTGTGCGGGCAAACACGGACGGCCTGCGAGGCAAAGTTGGCGAAAAGACATGGAGCATCGCCCATCCGCCGATGAAGATATTTTACTCCAGTCCGTGGGTGCCCGCGGAGTGGATCAAAGCGCATGGCTTTGAACCCCACGGAATCTGGTCAGCGGCCGCCGATCCAACGATCACCAAGCCAGAAGGCGTCTGCGCTTTCGCTCAACAGTTCCCGGCTTTTCTGAAGACCTTCCCCCACACCGCGCTGATCCTGACCACGGCCTGTGATCAGATGCGTCGCGCGGCGGATATTGCGGACCGCAGCCAAGCACGGGTGTTTCTTTTCAACCTGCCGGCCACCTGGCAGACCCCGTCCGTGCAACAGCTTTATCTCAGCGAAATCGAGAGATTGGGACGATTCCTGGTGAAGCTGGGAGGTCGGGCGCCCCCCCCCGAAGAACTGGAAACCGTCATGCTCGAATGGGATCGCCGCCGGCAGACCCTTCGCGACCTCCTTCCCCGCGTCCGGCCGAGGCAAGCCGCCGAGCTGCTCATGAAGTTCTTTGACGATGGCACTGTTCCAGCCCTCCTTCCTCCGACCCCCTCGCGGGGCGTGCCACTTGCCCTCATCGGAGGGCCAATCCTTCAATCCCAGTTGGACCTGCTCGATCGGCTCGAGTCGGTCGGCGGCGGCGTGGTTCTCAATGCCACCGAGCCGGGTGAACGTTGTCTGCTCCCCCCTTTGCCGCCTCGCCTCCCCGGTCAGAGGCCGATCGTCGTTTTGGCCAATCACTACTTCGCCCATTCCATCGATGTGTTTCACCGGCCCAATTCACGCCTCTACAACTGGCTGGCGACGCGGCTGGACGAGCGCCATGTGCGAGGGATCATCCTGTCGGCACACGTCGGATGCGACCTCTGGCGCGCAGAAGCCGCCAGCCTGCGGGAAGCCTTCGGTCTGCCCGTGCTCCTGCTGGACGAACATGAAATCCGGAATGTCGGCCCGCGCGATCTGACCCGGCTTGGCGCCTTTGTGGAGTCGTTGCGATGAGCGCCGTTCTTCGCCAGCTTACCCTCGAGGAATGGGACTCGCACTACGCGGAACTCGCCCGCCAGGGCTTGCGCGAACCCGCGTATGGCGGACCTCTGCGACGACATGTGGAACAGGAACACGATCTGCGGCTCTCCCAACTGCGATTCGATCCTTCTCCCGCGGCTCTCCGCTTGTGGAATTTTTTGCTGACTGAAAACCATCGCCTTCGCATAGCGCGCTTCCACGGCGACAAACTGGTGGGCGCCATGAAAGACCTCGGCACCGTCCCAGTGCTGGCCTATGCGCTGCCCGGCGTCCGGGCGTTCTACCCTGACGGCGCCTGGTGGACACCCTGCCTCATGGAATGCAGCGATCGCTTGCTGCAACAGGCCGAGACACTCGGCATCGACGCCTCCTTTTGCCCCGTGCGCGCGATGCTCGGCGCCTTCGAAAACGAACAGCACTTCCCCCTGCCGGACTTGCTGGTCTGCAGCGCCGGCGCCGTTTGCGACGATTTCTCCGCCATCGCACAACGCCTTGAACACCGTGGTCATCCTGTCCTCTGGTGGGAAATCCCACGGCGGCGCCTGCCCGAACCCGGCGAAGCCTCCTGCGCCCTGCCCGGCGGTCTTTTCGCGCCCCAGGCGCAAGTGGATTGCGTCCGAGAGGAACTCGAACGTATTGCAGTCGCTCTCGGAATTTTGGCGGGCTGCGAACTCGATCTCCCACGCTTGCAGAACGGCATCCGTGAGGCGAACCGCGTTCGCGCTCAACTCGGCGAGCTGCGACACGCCGTCTATGCCGCGCCAGGCTCCCCTCTCCCCGCCCTGGAAATGTTGATCGCCGAGATGCTGGCCATTCATTTTTGCTCCGACCGCGAAGAATGCCTCGAGATCCTGGCTGACCTGACAACGGAGGCCCGCCACCGCGCCCAAACCCGGCAGTTCATCGCAGGCGAGAATGCCGCCCGCGTGTTCTGGATTAACCCCGTGGCCGACCTCCGTGCGATGAACCTTCTGGAAGCCTGCGGAGGCCGGCTGTGCGGCACC
>JAKLHY010000110.1 GCA_022709905.1 Verrucomicrobiota bacterium
AAATCAATATACCCAGCCATCGTCGCCATCACATCTCCCGCCCCCTCCACCAGCACACTCCGAAACCGCTCCTCCCACTGGAGTTCAGCGCCTTTGTCGCGGCGCACCTTAAACCCGCTCTGAGGAAATGAGATAAAGAAGAAATCGATTGTCACGCCGGGCTGGATCGATTAGAAACAAACGATTATCTTGATCACTTTTTAAGTAATTATGAAACGACTTGTTTGTGTCCTCACGTTATTCGCGGCGATTGTTTCCCAAGCGGCGCCTTACCTGCCAGCACAACTCCAACTACGCACTACGTTCAAGCTGAGCGCCGACGCGGGCATTGGCGCCGGCAGTGTGTTCAATCCGAGGTTTTTCGATGGGCTGGTTTACGCCTGTCAGATCAACTCGCCCGCCTTTGGCCGCTATCGGTCCGGGTCCAGTCGGCCGATCATCGCCATCGACATAAGCACGATTCTGGAACATCGCATGATCGCGCCCTTCCGCGGCGCCAACGCTTCCAACTACCTGCTTGGATCCAGCGGGGCCGTTCCCGCCATGTCCACGACGTTCTCTCGGTATGATTTTGATGGGCAGAACCGGTACGACGTCGAGGTTCCCGGGGGCGGGCAGACGGCTGAAGGGTTCGACTGGGTCGACGACCAAACGATTATCTACACGATTTACAGCCCTTCCGGGGGCCGCAAGCGAATCGCCCTGGCGCGAGTCGAGGCAGAACCGTTCAACGTGACGGCTGACACCCGGTGGAATGCCGAAGGCTACATCACCACCAGTGTCAGCACCCGTATCCGCAATGTCCGCGTGGGAGACGTCTACAGCGGGTATGCCTACTACGGTGACTCCGGCCAGAACTCGAATCCGAATTTCTACGCGCTCAATCTAGCCACGGGCGCCGAAACCCTTCTCGGCAACGCGGGCACGCTGACCGGCACCGGCAGTTTTGGGGTGTGGACGGTTCTCGAGCGCGGCGGGTATCTCTACGTCCAGACGACCGACAATGGGATCCAGGTCTACCGCATGAACAGCGCGATCAGCCTGGATTCGCTCTATGCCACTTACACGAAGGAGACCCTGGATGCGATCACTGGCAACACGGGCCAGTATTGGGGTCTGGATGTCACTCCGGACGGCAGCAAGCTGCTATTGGGCGCGGGAAATGGATTGCTCTTTGAACTCGGACCGTTGCCTCCCCTGGTTTGGCGCAATACCGTCCAACTCAATGCCGATCTCTCGATTGGCGCCAGCAGCATGTTCAATCCACGCTTCTTCGATGGCGATCTCTACGTCAACCAAATCAACACGCCTGCCTTTGGACGATATCCCTCCGGCTCGAACGTGCCGAGCCTCGCCGTCGATAACAGCATGATTCCCGTGGAACACCGGATGGTTGCTCCGTTCCGGGGAAGCCAAGCCTCCACCTATCTGCTCGGATCCAGCAGCGCCGGCTCGACGACGTTCTCCCGCTACGATTATGACGGCCAAAATCGGGTGGATGTCGATGTGCCAGGGGGCGATCAGACGGCCGAAGGCTTCGACTGGGTCGACGATCAGACGATTATTTACACGGTATACAATCCGTCGGGAAACCGCAAACGCCTGGCGCTAGCTCACGTTCAGGCGGATCCGTTCGTCGTAACCGCCGACACCCGATGGAACCCGGATGGTTATGTCACCACCAGCGTCAGCACCCGCATTCGCAACGTGCGCGTGGGAGACGTCTACGGCGGTTACGCTTACTACGGTGATGCTGGACAGAATGCCAATCCCGGCTTTTACGCCCTGAACCTGGCCACCGGCGCCGAAACCCTCCTGGGCAACGCCGGCGCGCTCACCGGCAGCGGCAGCTTTGGCGTTTGGACCGTCCTGGAACGGGGCGGATACCTTTATGTGCAGACGACCGACAACGGTATCCAGATCTACCCAATGACCGGCCCAACCAGTCTTGGTGCCCTCCACGCCACCTACACTAAGGACGACATCGATTTGGCCACGGGATACACGGCCCAGTATTACGGTATCGACGTTACGGCAGACCGCAAAGGCCTGATCATCGGTGGCGGCGTCGGAGCGGCCTATGAATTGATCGCACAAGGGCCGTCAGTCACCGAGCCCCTGGTTCTGGGCGTAACTCGCTCCGGTGCGAACCTGATACTCACCTGGCCGGCCGCCCTTTCCAATGCCGTGGTCCAATCGGCCAGCAACCTCTCTCCCGGTAGCTTTGCGGATCTTAATCCGCAGCCGGTCATCACGGTCAGCGGGAATCTGAACCACGCAACGATCCCCATCGGGGCCGGAAACCTGTTTTTCCGGCTGCGGAACTAGGACGCCTCGCCGCCAGTCGAATCCTGCGGCCTCCCCCTTGGGTGGCCGGCTGGATCCCCTTATTCGCCCTGGCTGATCGTTCGGCGCGCCCGCCAAAATCGGAAGTCATTTTGGCATCGACCCTAAGCCGCCGCCCCGGGCCGCGGTTGTCCTGAACCCGAAGTTTTCATTCAAAGCGGTTTGACACCGAACTGTAAATACTATATATATACAGTATAGTGAATAGTACAAGCGATCGATTATCCTGGCTGCCGGTGATTTCGCCCGCCTCCCCCGGGGCTTTATACGAACAGATCGTCGAGGGCTTGAAACGCGAGATCAGCCAAGGACGCCTGGGCGCCGGCACGCCGCTGCCATCCTTTCGGAAACTGGCCGAAGACCTGATGGTCAGCGTGATTACGGTGAAACGGGCTTACGAAGAACTGGAGCGAGCGGGGATCATATATCGGCGCCAGGGACTGGGCACCTTTGTCTCGCCCAACGGACATGACCGCACTCGGGAAGTCAAACTCGAGCGGGCCCGCAAACTATTGGTCGAGGCCATCGAGGAGGCCAGCCAGGCCGGATTATCCGCAAACGCATTCAAAGAATGGGTTCATACGACTCTTATCCACCACAAGAAACAACATGAACAAGAACGCGATTGAGATTCGGGGTCTTGCCAAACGATTTGCGCAATTCCAGCTGGGTCCGTTGGACCTGACGGTTCCCGTGGGCTGCATTTACGGGCTCATCGGGCCGAATGGAGCGGGCAAAACCACCACGCTCGACCTCGTGTTCGGCATGGGGCGGCACGACTCGGGGCAAATCACGGTGCTGGGATTGGATCATCGGCGCGAGGAGGTGGCGATGAAAAGACAGGCGGCCTATGTGAGTCCGGACTTGAATTACCTGGCCTGGGGCAAGGTCGGCAGGGCCATCCAGTTTGTCCGGGGGTTTTACGAATCCAGTTGGGACCATGCCTATTGCGATCACCTCCTCCAAACGATGCGCTTGGATTGCGACGACAAAATCGCCACCCTCTCCTTTGGAGGACGGACCAAACTCGCCTTGGTTTTGGCCCTGGCCTGGCGTCCGAAAGTGCTGATCCTGGACGAACCCACCACCGGCTTGGACGCCGTATCGCGTCATCAGCTTTTTTCGGAACTTCTGGCATTGATCCAGGACGAAGCCCGAACCATTCTGATCTCTTCCCACAGCCTGACAGATGTGGAGCGGTTGGCGGATCATGTGGGGATGATCAAGGAAGGGCGGATGCTGCTGGAAGGGGAAACCTCGGCGATTCTCGAGGCCTATCGCCTGGTGGATCTCTCGGCCCGGGATGAGCGGTGCCTGCCTCAAGGCGGCGGGGCCTTTGTTCAGGGGCGGGATCAACAACGCTGGAGAATGCTGTTGGACACCCGAAAACACGGGTTGGAAACCCTGGAATCGAGGGGAGTCAAAATATTGTCGGCGGCTCCGATATCGCTTGAGGACCTCTTTGTGACTTTAGCCCAGGCCGAACCATGAATCTTATCCTTAAAGACTTCATCCGCCGTTGGGGATTGGCTTATGCGTTGAGTCTCCTGATCCAGTTTCTGTTCCTGGTCTTATTGGACACCAAGCAAGTGCATTTGCAGGGATTCAGCACCATCCTGAACCTGTTCATTGGAGCTCCTTTGCTTGCGTTTGACCTGAACAAAGGCGCGGGCCGTCTTCTTCTCTCATTGCCAGTGCGACGTGGCGCGATCGCCATGGCCTTTTGGATGATCTCCGTCGGCATTCCCGGCTTGTTGAGTGCGGCCACGGCTCTGGGTTCTTTCCTGATTTTTCGGCCGAAGGATGGAAATTCGATGCTGCTCCTGCTTTATCCGTGGTTCGTGGTGAGCGCATGTGGAATTCTGTTTTTGCTTTTAGCCGCGATGCCACCGGGACAACAACGCGGATTTTGGCGGAATACCCTGTCCGGTCTGGCGGGAGCTGCCTGGGGATGGTTCTTGGGCGGGGCCATGTTATTCCTTCCCGGAACGACCGTCACATGGAGCGAGCTGAAAATCCAGCATTGGATCTTCTTGATCGTGGGGACGCTGGCTGTGCTGGCGGGGGGATGGGCTTCCGAGCATTGGCTGGTAAATCGGGCCAGCTTTCGTGTCTCGCAAAGCAGCCCGCCGACGAAGCCAATCCGGCTTGCGCGAAAAGAGGGCCTCTTGGGAGGTTGGATCTTCCTGGGATGGATGCAGGCATCGCAGGTGTTTCTCTTTGGAATTGGGGCGACGATCATCATTCTCGCGATCGACAAGCTCTCTGCTTCCGGGAGGGAATCGCAGCAGACCTTACTCGGGATGCTTCCCGTCCAGGTGGGTTTTTTTGCCAGCATGTTATTCAGCATGCGTTGGGCATTCAGCATGCGCGCACTTCGGCTTGCGCCGATCACCCCCGATCGATTGTGTCTGTTGTTGACGGCTCTGTGCGTCGGGCCGGGACTGGTCTTCGCGGTGTTCATTGGAGCCCTGATGGCTGTTTTGGGAAGCCAGGCGCCGATCTCGCACCTGGTTGTGGTGGGTCTGTTGGTCGCGGGTCTTTCCTGCGCGGCCCTTCCGCTGTCCCTGTCTCTTGTGAAATCACATCCGTCTTACATCTCGTCATTTCTGATGGTCCTCATTGTTTTTTCGATATCGCCCCTGATGACCGAGACGATGGTCGCCTATACCTCGGTGCCCGTTGTGGTGGCTGGCGCGATTTGTGCGGGCTTGGTTCTGGCGAGCCTCCTGGCCCTGCGTTATCTGCTTCGAAACAGCAGCGACTGCTACCAGGCAACCATGACGTCGTTCCCGAAGGGTTGGTAATCTCGTTACCCGAGGCAGTAATTCGATCAGACGACGGGAGCGCAACGCCACGAACCTGTGGGCGCCCTCTTGGTGACTTTTAAGTATATACGACCTTTCTCTCAACGAATTTATTTGCATTCATAAAATGCTATTGGTAGAAGCATTACACTTCACTATGAAATCGAGGCTGCAAAAAACCATTAGGGGATTCGGCTTTGGATCCATCTGGGGAACGGTCGTTTTCGGAGCCTTCTGGGCTGCGTTGTCTGCGACGGCCGCCATTCGGGATCCCATTACCATTTTGGGCATTGACCTTTTCGAGGACGAATACCGTTCGGGCGGGGTGATTCAGTTTGAGGTCAAGGCCCCGGCCAACACGATGCTTTACCTGGAGAAGACCTCTGATCTGGCGGGCGGCAAATGGGATCGCCAAATCGAAGGGGTGCTTTCCGCCGGGCGCGCTGTGAAGATGTCGACGATTCCGGGATCGCGGGTGCGACAACAATTCTATCGCATTGTGGGAACCACTTATTTGGTGGTGCCGCGCAACGTGGGATCCGGCTTCGAGTTTGAGGTCAAGGAGTCGACTCCGATATCCGCTGTCTTGCAGTCGATCCAAAAGGAGACCGAAGCCTTTCCTTACCTCCTAAACATTGATGATCTTTATGGTGTGGCCGCGCCGGGCATCTATCAGGGGAGTGATTTGTCGTCCGTGGTCGCAAAACTGGGGGTGGAGGTTTGGACGCCCATGCCGAAAGAGGACCTGAGCGAGGTGGCGGCCCAATTGCCGGTCAACCGTGTTTTTAAGAAGGTGACGCCCATCATCATTCCTGGAGATGAGGGGATCGGTCGAATCGAACAGGGATGGGCGGGAGACAAAACCCTTCCTGAACCGATCCGCATCGAACGGCTGCCAACTCCTGGCCTGCGGAACAAGCCATTGATTCTGGATGTGCCGGTGGCCGGGGAGATCATTCAGAAAGAACTGATCCAGGTCGCGACCAGCCGGCATCTCCGCTTGTCCCTGGTGACGGATCCCCTATCGGCGCAATTGACCCGGGCCTACGAGGTCGATGATGACTCGCTCAAGGTGCTGCCGTTGCGCGCGCCCGAGATCGATACCCTGGTCTATGTGGTCAAATCCAAACTCGGTGGGCGCTTGAATGATGGCATTTATCATATCGGGGCCATTCCGAATGCCTGGCGTCGGGATGCCTTCGATATTCCCATCCGCGGAGCGCACGAAGTCTGTTGCATGGGCGAAGAGAGGATCCGGATTTCGGTTCCCCTGCTTTCACGCAGTGACATCTCAGACCTCACGGTCGAGCTGTATCGTTACGAAAAACCCGTTCGCATGGACTATCTGACCCCGGAGAACTTCCTGAAAAACGCCAGGAGCTTTCAGCTGCTGCAGACCTTGTCGGGCGATGAAATCAAGCAATCCATCCGGCGCTTGCCTGGCCTCGCCAAAGCCAACGTCCAACCCCTGGGCAGCAGCCGCTCAGCCACCATCACCCCCCTCCACACCAGCGGATCCAAGGCCTCCAAGTATAATATCGTCATCATGGGGGATGGCTTTGCAGATACAACCGCCGACCAGGATGCCTTTAATAACTACGTGCAGAATACGATCATGACCGATCTGCTCGGAAACGATATCCATCCCTCCATTCTGAATGCGATTAATTTCTATCGGATCAACACCTATTCGGTGAACAGCGGTGTCACGCGTGTCGACGCCAACGGCAGCGTCACCTCCTCAAAAAGCACCAGCCTTGAATATCGCTACAGCGGCGTCTGGGAACGCTGCTGGATGGAGCCCGGCCCGAATACCGCCGATCGGATGGAAGACCTTCTGGATTCGCTCTGTCCGGAGGCCGACTTCACCATGGTAGTGCTCAACGTGAATACCGGCGGCGGATGCCGGCGGGGCACCCACTTCGCGGTGACGCTTAGCAGCAGTTGGGCCACTGTGGCGCATGAGTTTGGACATCTCTTTGGCTTCCAAGGCGACGAATACCAATGCAACCAGGGGGGAACCTGTCAGGTCTACGACGGCGCCGAGCCGGGCGCCGACAACTTGACGGCGAATGAATCCAATCGCAGCACGCTGAAATGGCGCGAATGGGTGCCGCCCACCCGGCCCATTCCCACGACCTTGGCCAACGTCGCGGATGAAACCCAGGATGTCGGTGTTTTCCCTGGCGCCATGACCTCGATGACCAAGTATTGGGATGGCATTTTCCGACCCTCCTGGCGCGGACGCATGAATAATAATTCTCCTCCCCATAATCCCATCGGTTACACAGCCATTCGGGATAATGCCCGAACCATGCAGGAGGGGGATTTCAGGAAAAACGCCGCCGGCGACTTCAATGGCGATGGGCGCACGGATCTCGTCCTCCTGGACGGACGGCAATTGTCGCTTTACATCGCCGGCGATCGAAATCGCGAACCGATTGATCCGGTCACAGGCGGTTATTTGCGGCCCGACGGGGGCGTTTTGGAGCCGACCTGGTATCATACGGACTTGCTGAGAAACTCGTCCGGCACCCGATCCTGGGAGTTTCGCAGCGCTGACCGTCTCTTACCCGCCGATTTTGATGGTGACGGCAAGACCGATCTTTATGTGGTCAATCTGACTTCGTGGTCCATTCCATATGTCTGCCTGCTCAAGTCTTACGGGGATCACTTCGAGCCGGTGGCGCGCTATGACCGGGAATTGCCGGGCTGGGGTGACATGAAGAGCCATGACGAGTTTTATGTGGGGGACTTTAGCGGAGACGGCCGGGCGGATCTGATGGTGTTCAACGGGCAGGATTGGGATGTGCCCTATTTCCTGTTGTTGCGATCCACCGGCAGTTCTCTGGCGTATTCCCATCGCTATGATCAGTACTTGCCCGGGTGGGAAATGGGGCGTCATGAGAAATTCCATGTGGCCAGATTTGCGGGCGGAACTCGCGCGGGTGTCGTCGCGCACAATACGTCGGATTGGGCCCAAGTTCACCTGATGGTTTTTCAATCGACCGGAAGCCAGCTCTCCATCACGGACCGGTATTATGGAGAAATTCCCGGCATCTGGGCCATGCGACGGAACGATCAACTCTATCCCTTGGATTTCAATGGCGATGGAACGACCGATCTTGCGGTCTTTAACGGACTGGATTGGGGGCCTAGCTATTTGGCGATCTTGAAATCCACCGCGGGCAAGCTGGCCGGTGTCCGCCGTTACGATAACGGATCCGAAGCCGCCGATGTCGCCGGCTGGGGACTCCAGCGCCGCGACCGCTTCTGGGCCGCCGATGTCGATGGAGACAATCGCGACGACCTGATTGTGTATAATTCGAAGAACTGGGACAAGGAATACCTGGGCATCCTCCGATCCGACGGATCCGGGGGGCTATCGGGCAGCTGGCAGAAGGATTTCGTGAATGCGTGGAATCTGGGAGACGGCGATTCCTTCCGCGTGGCCGACTTCCGCGGCGGGGCCAATTGGGCCGATCTGTTCGTCTACAATCAAAACTGGTTCGGGCTCTTGCGCGGATACAAGACTCGGTTCCAGCTGGAAGCCATCTATCCCAAGTGGATCTACAACCATCGCTACAACGCCTACGGATGGTGGTAAGAGACCGGCGGTCGAAATTCACCGTGAATGCTCAAGAACCGCCATTAAAAATACGTTTTGACGGGAAGTCCATGGGGCCGGGGAGAATTCCTGTTACTCGCCTGTTGAGATTTCTGGGCTTTGAACGGCTTGAAGGATTTGGGGATAAATTTCCTTTGTTTTTCCGCTATCTCCCCGGCACCACCACGCGATAGAAGCGCCGGTTCGAGACCGGGGATGAGTCATCCCATTTGGATGCTGTTCGGTTTTGGGCGACAATATCCCCGGGCAAGTCGATCCATGCTGCGCTGTTGATGTTGTCTTTGTGCTGCACGCGGTAGGAGCGGCCGGGAACAGCGCTCCAATACAGGGTGGTTCCACTGCCCTTGACCGAAGTGACCGAAATAAGGCTTAGAACGGAGCTGTTCCCCACAGGACTGCTGCCAGCCCTGAATTCATCGAGGTCAGTCATCCCATCGGCGTCCGTGTCGGCGGTGCCGTCATGGGACAAGTTGCCAAAACAGGCCAGTTCCCAATCGTCCTCGAGGCTATCGCCATCCGAGTCTCCAGACCCGAGGCGCCGCGCGACAGCGCCTCTCTCCATCGCGCAGGGGTCAGGGAATCCCATTCCTCGTCGGCCAGCTTCACGAGCTGCAATTCATTCGTGAGCATGGTAAGCAGTCCAACCCCCTTCCGGGTCGTATCCGTCATCAAATCCACGCCGTTGTTCACGAACCAGTCCAAGTTGCCACCCCGCAACTGTTGCCTCGTCTCGTCGGGGATCGCGAGGATCCATCCGGTTTCGAAATCCAGCGCCTCCGGTTGCACGTCCCAATCGTGGAGCGTGACTTCGCGGGCGGAGCGAAGACCAGGCGGCGCCTTCAGATTTTGTGCCAGCTTGTAACGCAGGCGTGTCCGCCTGGGGGGATTGTCCTCCAGAATGTCGACGAGCGCCACGGCGCCCTCGTGGGTTTTGACCGCGTGAACATTCGCCGCGGTTAGTATGAACACATCGGGATTGCCTGTTGGGTCGTGATCCTCGATCGCCTCCTCCGCGGCGCTCACGGCCTCCATTACACGGTTTGTTGTGAGTGTGTCAAACGCCCGCAAATCAGCCTGCCTGCCCGTTTTCTCCGCCATATGCATTTTGACGCCATGTTGGCGGTCCGTTCCACTTCGCGCTGCGGTTGATAGCCAGGCTGAGATGAATGGCTGTGATCTACGACGTTGAAGGCGGAAACTTCAAGGCCGCGCATCCGGAAGGAAACGCGTTGGCTGTCTTCAGACCACACGATCTGGCCGTGAACCGTGCCGTTATTCCCACGAAAGGCATAAGCGTCCAAGGAGCGATCAGCATAATTCTTCGCCAGACGGCCGAAAGGAATCTGGCGTTCCCATAGATCGAAGAAATCGGGCCCTTGCACGGAAAACCTGAAGAAGGTTTTGTCGCCTCCAAAAATTCGCATGGCGTGTTCTGTGCTCGCCCTCGCCGCATACCGCCCATCCGGGGAATCCGCCCAGATCATGCCCCCGACTGTTCGCGGCTGTTGCGCCCAATGCAGCACCGCTCCGCCAATCGCAACCAACAGCGCAGCCGCCGCGGCAATGATCCAGCGCCAGGAGCGGCCAGGATTAGGATTTTCTTGTTCGAGCGGGAGTTCCGGAAGTTGACCTCCGCTTAATCGCGCCCGCCAGCGACGTCCAAATGGCTCCGGAATGGCCAGTCGGCTCTGTCGCCTCGTCCAGAGTTCCGGATGGCGATGCTGTGCTGCTGATGGTCTCGATCTGGGTCTTGAGCACGCTGGCCTGCTGATAGCGCAGTTCCGGTTTCTTCTCCAACGCGCGCAAAACAACTTCATCCAAGCGCACGTCAACCTGTATTTTCTTGGACGGCGGCTCGATCTTCTGGCCCGGCAGTTCACCTGTCAGCATCTGGTAGAGCACGACGCCCAGCGCATAGATGTCCACGCGGTGATCTACCTCGCTGGGATGCTCTTTCTGCTCGGGCGCCATGTATTGTGGCGTGCCCATGATCTTGCCGGTTTCGGTCAATTCATTGGCCGGGTATGCCACGCCCTGCAGCTCAACTTCCGCTGGCGAACTGACGGAGGATAGAGGACTGACCGCCCCGCCTTCCACGATCTTTGCCAGACCGAAATCCGCCACCTTCACGCGTCCAAAGCGATCCAGCAGGACGTTTTCCGGTTTGATGTCGCGATGCACGATGCCCTGGTCGTGGGCGTATTGCAGGGCGTCACAAATCTGCGGTACGATGGCGAGCGCCTCGCGCGCCGATATCCGGCCGGCTTGCAGCAACTGGCGCAGGTTCACACCATCCACATATTCCATGAGGAAATAGAACAGGCCGTCCGCACGCCCGAAATCGTGGATGGTCACAATGCCTGAATGATTCAGCTTTGCGAGCGCCTTGGCTTCGCGGGCGAAGCGGTCGGCGAAGGCCGGATCCTCGCCGATATCGGGGGGTAGAATCTTTAGGGCAACGATGCGGTCCAGTTCCTTTTGACGCGCTGTGTAAACCGCCCCCTTGATGGCTCCTTCGTTCATGCCAAGCCGCATGGCCATCTCGGCGTAAGGCTGCGACTCGCGTGATCCTTGGAGCGTTTGTTTGAGGGCGGCGAACAAATCCTCTTTGCCATCCCTGCAATATTCCTGCTCGAGACGGTCCATGACCTCGGCCAACAGGGCCAGTGCCCATTGTTTTTCGAAGAGCCGGTCGGGTGAGGCCTGCGTGGCTGGTTCGAGGTCGAATCGTTCCTCCGCCGTCGCCCAATCGAGGGAAAAGAACATCTGCCCACCGCCGCGTTTCTGGGCGTCGTGAGCTGAGTGGCCGCGTCGTCTTACGTAAGCGTAAAGCGGATACCAATAGGTTCGGCAAAGTCGTTCCAGGGCCACGTGCGCACCGTGGGTATCGCTGCCCACCGCGGCCAACACCACAGACCAATGCGTGGTTGCGAACACGGGGGCGCGAGCTGGGGGGCTCGCAGCCGCCCCCCTGCTGGTTTTAGTTCGCTATTCAGACCAGAAACAGTTTACAATTATAAAAGCCATCGGGTAACACTCCTTTTGGCACAACGAATCCCAATCTCGGGTAACAGTTACTTCTGGCGCACGGCGGAAAAACGAGTCGTAACAGCAATATCGGTAGAAGGCGGTGTAATCACAGGAATTGGGCCATTACGATTCATTGTTTGAGCTATATGCCTCCTGGGGCGTGGATTTTGTGAAGGTGGACAACATCGCCCGGCCTTATGACCGGGTGCAGCAGTCCGAGATCGAAGCCATCCGCAATGCCATCGACAAATCAGGTCGCCCGGTTGTGCTGAGCCTTTCTCCTGGCGATACGCCGATAGGGCGGGGGAGCCATGTCAATCAATACGCCAAGATGTGGCGGATATCCGACGATTTCTGGGATCGCTGGCAGCCATTGTATGAAATGATCGGCCGCTTGGATAAGTCGACGCCGTACCGCCTTCCAGGGCGCCGGGCCTGATGCGGACATGCTACCCTTTGGCGTCGTTGAGTTCGCCCGCCCCACTCGGTTCACCAAAAATGAACAGGTGCTTTGCATGACGCGCTGGTGCATTGCCCGTTCGCCATTGATCCTCGGCGCCGATATGACCAAGGCCGAAGTGCTCGCCGTCAATCAAGCCAGCACGGGCAATCATCAGCTATCGCGGCAGAACGATTTGATCGTCTGGACCACTCAAGTCCCCAATAGCCGAGATCACTAGAAAGGACAAAACTTGGGCGCCTTTACCAACGATTTTGGTCGCGATGCTCCCATCCACGAAGTGGGGCTGTATCGTTTAACTCCAAACGAAGCGCCCCCTCAAACCAAGTAGTCATACACGGTTCTCTTTCGGGGCTTTCTGACCGTCGGGATTGACAGTGCACTCGATGAGCCGCTGAATGCTCTGCGGACTTCCTCGAAGAACTCCCGCCCATGCACCAGACGTTCAAACACATGGGGTCAGGGAATCCTCCATTGCTAGACTGAAATCTTGGGGGGGGGAGCAACCGGCGTGACGCTCGGTCCGTTCCAAGAGAATGGGCAAGCGCTGCAGCCAACGGTTCAGGAACCCTTGAACGCTTGGGCCTTTTCCTGCGCGATCCCGACAAAAACCACGCCATCTTGAACAGTACATTGACAGCGCGTTTTGCGGGCGATCTTATCTAACAAAACTGCGCCTCAACTCTGCCTTAGAGCCTGTTTGAAAATTACAAGGGGCGCTGCGGCGAGGGATTTTGGCTGGGGCCAAGGCGGCTTGGGCCGAGCATCCCCGATGGGGGCTGTAAGGTCCAAGCCAACGCTGGCCCCGGGCCAAAGCAGCCAATACTCGAAAAGAAGTCCACTAACTGGAGAGCCGTATGCGAGCAAATCGCCCGTACGGTTCGGAGGGAGGGGCGGGGTCCAACTCCCTGTCCCTACCCCTATCCCCGTGGTGCGCCATGCCGAGCCGCATCCGAGGAGGCCCCGGCCATTGTGGGCCCAACGGTCCAACTCCAGCCGGTTATGCGCTATGGGCAGGCCCGAAAGCCGCAGGAAGGTTTCCAGGAAGCGGTGCGCGGTTGCGGGAGACCTCATTGCCCTGAGGAATGGGGAGGGGCATTGGGTGTCGATGTCATTGCTCGGCGATTCCAGTAATGGGCGAACAGACTGTGCAGCATGAGCTCAATCAGCAGGACGAGCAGGACAATCGAAGCCAAAATCTCGGGTGGGACGCGGCCGATACAAAAGTAGATCAACCCTGTTCCCATTATCATGCCAGGCAGGCCCAGCAAGACACTGCTCAAGAGGATATAGGCAAAACCGATCCGTTGATGTTTTGCGGGCCGAAGCCATCCCAAGCCGATCCAAGTCGCATCACGGTCCGCGATTCTGAGCATCCAGGTTTCCAAAGTCTTCATAAGAAGACTGGACAATACCGGCTTGAAAGAGTCACGGAGGCTGAGGGGCCGAATTAGGCAAAGCCCGGGCGAGGTCCTCACGCAGATCCTCGTCGATCCAGTTTTGTTTGAGGGTCCAGCGAATGCCTTTGGCGAGTTCCTGGTCGGACAACTGGGTGATTGAAGTGCCGCAACGCAATCTGGCCAATCCGATGGCGACATAATAGACTGCGGTGACGGCGGAAGGCAGGAGAGGGCTGGCCGGGTGATGGGCGTGGTGTTTTGCGTAGTCCTTCAGAGCTGTGAACCATTCGGCCTGAGGGGCAGGATGTCGTAGGAGTTCGCCGACATTGTGGGGGCAATCCGAATGGGCGACATCGGACGGGGACGTCAAAGGCAGGGCAAGGCAAGCCAGCCAGGCATCGCGCGATGCCTGGGAGCTCGCATCCCGGCGGATTTCGGGTTCAAGCTCGATGAGCTCCGCCAGATGTGCTGGATTAGCCTGAATTAAGTCCATAACTTAAGTCAACGGTTGTTTTTGCCATACTCTTTACCCGATCTGGGGGAGAATCCTGCTCGCAGGGGGATCCGAGAATCAGGCTGAGCTATGGGTCAGTCCTCCATTTCGGAGCAAAACGTCCTTGAGTTGGCGGATTTCCTCCTCGACGGTGTGAGGTGGAGCGTTGAGGTATTCGGTGACGATGGATCGCAGGGTGCGGTTAAACATTCGCTTGGCGGTGTTCAAGGTGTTCATGGCCTGCTCAGCGGAGGTAAATCCATGGGCTTCAACCAATTCGTCGTAAGACAGCGGGGGGGTGTGGCCATACAGATTTCTCAACAGACGGCCCTCGAAGACTCCCCAGACCTGTCGGGCTCCGCTGACCTCACAGGTAGTCCGCATGCGGTCGAGGGTGACCTGGATGACCTGTCGGGCCCAGTCGAGATCGAACTGAGTGTCTGGCTGGGTATTCTCTTCGGGGCTTGAGACATCGCCCACTTCGTCGAGGGACACGAGGGGTTCGGAGGGGCGGCGTTTCAGGGCTCGATCGGCGCGGTATTGATTGAGCACATGATGATCGAGCGCATTGAGGAGAAAGGTTCGAAACCGTCCCCGATCGGGATCGGCCAGGCCTAACAGTTTCTTCTGGAGTATCTTTTCGAGGCAGAAGGACTGCAGCAAATCCTCCGCATGCGATGTGTCGATCTGGAATTTCCTTTCGAGATGCGCCCGCAGGGGGAGCCAGTATCGGGAGAGGAGAGTGTCCAATGCATCCCGGCGCATCGCGGAGTCGGTTTGATCCGCCGCGTCAATTTCAGACCATCGAGTGGTTGGCAGTGTCATGAGTTGGGAGATGCCTCAGCTAGTGTGGTGTCTCTCAATGGGCTGATGTTTCGTTGCGCCCAAAATGGCCTGGGGCGAGGCGCGAGGAGGGAGCATCCCCGCAGCGGGCTGTGACCGACGAGCAACGAAGCCCCCCAGGCCATTTTCGGCGCAACCCTGCGGGCCGCAGTTCTTTTCGCCTCCCGCCTCGTTGCTCGCTCCTGACAGACCACTGCGGGTATGCGCGTCCCTCGCGCCGAGCGGGAGGCGAAAACTCCTTGCGGCGAAACGCCAGCCCATTGAGAGACAGCACACTAGGTTAGAGGATGGTCGGGGGAGAGCCAGAGTGTGTGGCTGAGGCTTCTCCCCGCTCATCACACCGCCTCGCGGTTGATGTCCATATAACGACATACTTGTTGTATCAAAAAGGATGGAAAGCCATCGCATGCGCGACAGTTTTCGACACCCTTTAAAGCCAGCCTGGTCTCGCGCGGTATTGCATCACATAGACTCGATCGGCAAAGACCACGATGCTCTTGCGGTCATTCCCGGTCAATTCGGCAATTTCAACGTGAATGGTGCTCCAGCGCGTATTCATGAAGGGTTTTTCACAGTTTAGGCCGCTGGCGGGTGACAAAGGCCACGGCCATGGCCAGATTA
>JAKLHY010000111.1 GCA_022709905.1 Verrucomicrobiota bacterium
CGGGGATGCTCGGCCCAAGCCGCCTTGGCCCCAGCCAAAATCCCTCGCCGCAGCACCCCCTGTAATTTTCAAACAGGCTCTAAGCTCGGGTTCATCGCAGCAGGCTTGTCTTGAACTCCCCCAAGCGTCTACACTGCCGGGCATGTTGAATACCGAATCGCAGTTCGTCCGGGAGGATCCCTGGCGGATTTTTCGTATCATGGCCGAGTTCGTGGACGCGTTTGAAACGATGGCCACCGTCGGGCCGGCCGTGACGGTTTTTGGCTCCGCCAGGTTGCCGGCGTCCGATCCCGATTACAAAGCGGCGGTGGTGATCGCCGAGGGACTGGCCCGGCATCAGTTGGCGGTGATCACCGGCGGGGGCCCCGGGATTATGGAGGCCGCTAACCGCGGGGCCAGCCGGGCTCGAGGCAAATCGGTGGGACTGAACATCGAGCTGCCGATGGAGCAAAAGGGCAATCGCTACGCCAACATCCCCATCCAGTTTCACTATTTCTTTTCCCGCAAAGTCTGCTTCGTCAAATACAGCATGGGCTTCGTTTTTATGCCGGGCGGTTTCGGCACCATTGACGAGCTGTTCGAAACCCTCACCCTGGTGCAGACCGAGCGAATCCCCCGTTTTCCCCTGATCCTGTTCCGACGGAAGTTTTGGGAGGGTCTGCTCGATTGGCTGAAGCATCGGGTGGAAAAGGGCCGCCTGATCAGCCCCGGCGATTTGGATTTGCTGTCCATCACCGATGATCCTCAAGAGGTGGTGAATATCATCCTGGATTACCAGCGCCGGGTGGGGCCGCCGCGAACCCTGCCCAAAGGATTGATGTGATATGTACCAACTGACCCGGCTCGACAACGGACTCCGCATCGCCACCGCGGCCATGCCGCACATGGCCAGTGTCAGCCTGGGTTTTTGGGTGGGCGTCGGCGGACGCTTTGAATCCGCCGATCTCAGCGGCGCTTCGCATTTTATTGAACACCTCCTGTTCAAGGGAACCCGGAAACGATCCGCCCGGCAGATCTCACAGGATGTCGAGGGCCTCGGGGGCTACCTGAACGCGTTTACCAGCGAGGAAAATACCTGTTTCTTTGCCAAAGCCGGCCATGACCGACTGCCGGATCTGCTCGATGTCCTCTTCGACATGTTCCTTCATTCACGCTTCGATCCCGCCGAGATCCGGAAAGAGCGCGAGGTCATCAAAGAAGAGGTCGCCATGTACCGGGACCAGCCCCAGCATTATGTCCATGAATTGCTCAATGCCGCCCAATGGCCGGACCAACCCCTGGGACGTTCCATCACCGGCACGATCAAGAACCTGGATCAACTGAATCGATCGGCCCTCCTCAACCACCAGCGATCCCATTACGGCGCCGCCAACACCTTTGTGGTCGCCGCCGGCCGCGTCAGCCATCCCCGGCTGGTGGCCGAGGTCGCCCGCCTGACTCGCGCTTTCCCGCCCGGATCCAGACATCCCTTTGCGCCGGCCTTTAACCCCGCCCAACAACCTGTTCTCACCCTCGATAGCCGCGAGATCGAACAAACCCAACTGGCCCTCGGCATCCGCACCTGTTCGAGACATGATCCGCGTCGGTACGCCCTCCGGCTCCTGAACACCATCCTCGGCGAGAACATGAGCTCCCGCCTCTTCCAGATCCTTCGCGAGGATACCGGGCTCACCTATTCCATCAGCAGTTCCCTGAGCTTCTTCGAAGATGTCGGCGACTTGGTCATCTCCGCGGGCCTGGACACCGGCAACGTCCCCAAGGCCCTCACGCTCCTCGCCAAAGAACTCAGCCGCCTCCGGGACAAACCTCCGGGCAAGGCCGAACTGGCTCGGGCGCGCGACTACGTCATCGGCCAAAGTAATCTGAGCCTCGAAGGCACCGAGCATCATATGATGTGGCTCGGAGAACAACTGCTGGGCTACGGCAAGATCACCCGCCCCGCCATCCTCAAACGGGCCCTCCGCCAGGTCACCCCGGCCCAGATCCAATCCGCGGCCCGCGATTTCTTCCATCCCGGTCTTCTCACGCTTGCCCTCGTGAGCCCCCTGAAGTCCGCCGGGCATCTCCAACGGTACTTGCGGCAACTCTGATCCCCTGCGTGACCTCAGAAGCGGAGGAACTGGAAAAGAGGCGATGGACAGAAGAGGATTTTGGGGCGCGGCGCAAGACCAACGCTGAGAAGACATCGATCGCGGCTCGGCTCAGAAGCCAGACGGTGATAACGCTGGAATGGAATGCGAAGCGATTGAAGATCGGATGTCGGCACTCAGCGGCAAATTGCCTGAAGAAAATTACCAATAGCCGGGACTGACCCTTTTGTTCGTCTTGGCCCAGTTCCGATACAACTGGCAGAACTGGCTGCGCTGGTAACCCTCGGGGTGGACTTGGTGATACTCCTGCCAGAGCAACTGCAAGGTGACTCCCTTATGGCGCAGCTGTTCATGAAGCGCAGGCCAATCCGGCACCGGCTTACCCGGGCCACTGGCTCCGGTGGAGTCAGTCGGCTGGAGGAGCCGTTCCCTCAGCTCGGCATCGGAGAGCCCTTCGGGTAAAGGCCAGTTCAGCCCGGCGGCTTCCGCCCGTTGCAGGTAATCGCCCACCGTACTGGTGGGCAACCCGCAGCTGCCGGCTATCTCGCGCACCGACAGTTGGTTTTGGTGTTTTAGTCGAAGTATGTCTTTGACGTAACGCATAGGTATTGGTTTTCGTGCCATCAGGTCCTTCCTTTTTGAAAGGCTGTCCCTTATGGCACTTCCTGAAGCGTCACGCCACTCCCACGGCGCTGATCCGGCGCATTTCGGACACCCGGCCGATTCACTCCGGACAGTCGTCCGAACCATTTCGGACAGCCATCCGACGGGGCTGAAAAACTGTCCGACAATCGCCGGATCGCTGTCCGAATTAAATCGGCACCGCGTCCGAAATGAATCGGATTGCTGTCCGATTAAAATCGGATTGCTGTCCGAAATGCGTCGGAATACGCATAACCACGCAGGGCCAAAAGACAGATGATGTTTTTTTGCGGTAAAGTGGTTTTATTTTATTGACCCGAATCTTTAATGGGTGACCCCAAAGAGCTTACATTAACCGCAGATGACAACAATAATCGCAGATTGCACATCATCTGCGCGAATCTGCGTGATCTGCGGTTGAGAGAGGAAGTGGCTGGATAAACGGTGAATTACTGCCCAATCAAATGTGTCAAAGTTGTCAGTCACGGTTATTGTAAAAATGACTTAATTGTCAATGGAGCTGTGGAATTCCGTCTGCCATGCCGCGCAAGCTGACAGTTCAGTGTCCGGGGGCCATCGACCACGTCCTGAACCGGGGTGACCGTCGCGAACCCATCTTCAAGGACGACTAGGATCGTCTGGGTTTTGTCTGGATCCTTGCCGAAGCCTCTGGGCAGGCCGGCTGGAAGGTTCATGCATATTGTCTGATGGCCAATCCTGGGCGTGGTTGCGGGTGGATCGGCACAAAAATCTCGGGAGGGAAATATGGTTTCGGCAATCAGCGATAAACTAGCGGCAGCAGCAAGTGCTCGCATAGAGGGAGTGGCTGCCAAAGTAGTTGGAGGATCGGCATCCTCCCTTGCATGCTGCGCCGAAATCGCACCGTTTGCACTTGCCAGAAAGAAGGTCTGGTGTGAATCGCCTATTGTAGGAGAAAGAGGAACTACTGTTCCAGATGTTCCGGAGCGGGGCTTGACGAACATTACCTTCGATAAATTCGTCGGAATACAGAGCGCCGCATCCTTTCACATTTCCCACGCTGTCAATGAAGACACTCGAGATGCCGGCCCTGCAGCCATCCCAGCAACAAATCGGCGATGAATTCCCTCGGATGTATGCCTCGTTGTCGTTGAAGTAACCAATGCTGTCCGCCGCAATCACCATTATTTGCCGTTCCTTGTTTTTCTCGCGAATGAAGTCCGTAATCCAACCCACCTGTCTTGGTTTGATCGCGCAATTATTCTTGGCGGCCATTCTGCCCATGGCGCTGACCAATTGAAGTTGCCAGACTTGGACGCGATGCTCGACTAGGAAGTGGTAGAGCTCTTCCAGATCCGGAAAGTTGGACTGCATGAGTGTTGTGACAGCACCGGTGGTGATTCCCGCTTGTTTAAATAAGTTGAGGGTCCGTTTGACCTGGGCAAACGCGTCGGCGCGTCCCCTTATCGTGTTGTGCGTGGCTTCCATGCCATCGATTGAAATACCGACATTCACCAGCTGGACCTTTGTGATCTGTTTAATCTCTGTCATCCTGATCCGGTAACCGTTCGTCACAACATTGACGAGTATCCCGAGGTCTGCGAAACGTTGCGCCACTTTCTCCCATCCGTTAAAGAGAAATACTTCACCGCCAATCAGGGTAACATCCTTGCAGCCGAGCTCGTGAAGTTCATCGACCAGAATGAAGCACTCGTCGAGGTTCAGTTCATTTGCCCGAGCCCGGCCCGCGCGAGATCCGCAATGCATACAGTTCAAATTGCATTTAAGAGTGAGTTCCCAGTTGCAGGCCGTCAGTTTATAGGTTTGATTTTGCCTTGGCATACAGGAAAGAAATCACCGGTTCACGGCGGGAAAATCTCCAGCCGAGAGAGCTGAAAGGTCTTCTTCAAGGCGCGCTGCAGGAAAGGGCGCCAGATCAAACGGATTGTCATGCTTTGATTTCCAAATCCCTGCGGAAAACAACGAAAGCACCAAACGAGGAAGAATATGAAACGTCGGTAGCCTGAGGTTAGAAAAGAGGCCTTATTCAAAGGCAAGCTGCCCTGATTGCACCAATTCAGGCGAAACATTCAGGGCCGAAAACTTGACTCGAATGCCCGTCAGTTCAGCTACTTGCCTGATCTGCTCGTCCGACAAATAAAGATTCCACTGGCCTGTTTTAATCGCCTCGAAGGGCTGTCGATACATCACCCATTGTTTCTTGTCGAAGATCGCGACGTTGACCTTGGAGAGCTTCTCAACGGCTCTTACCTTTAGCACCTTCGCCGGCATGAAGTCCTTGATCATCCGTTTCTGCCAACTGGTGAGATATAACGTAATTCTTTGAGCTTCGCTTGGCATAACCAATTCCTTTCTTTTCTGTGGAGTGCGACCCCTATGGCAGCACTACATCGTGAGAATTACCAAAAAATCTGTCTCAAGGCAATAACAAAACCTATCAAGTCAATGCCATTGACAATAATGATATTAAATATTATAAAACGAAAACAACTTGATCCTCCGCCCAAGGCCCGATGGCAGGGTGTCTGCGCCGTGCCTGGGTGCGTTTCCAGACCAGAGGACGCAAAAGGTGTCACAAAAGATGTCAGTCCCGGTTATTGTAGAAATAACTTATATGTCAATGGCGCGGTAGCATCCCTGGGCGTCATGCCGCGCAAGCAAAGAGCTCAGTGTCCGGGGGGCATCGACCACGTCAAGAACCGGGGTGTCTGTCGCGAACCCATTTTCAAGGACAACCAGGAGCGTCTGGGTTTTGTCCGGACCCTTACCGAAGCCTATGGGGAGGCCGAACGGCAGGTTCATGCTTATTGTCGCGGCTCAGCTCAGAAACCAGACGGTGGTGACGTTGGTGACGCTGAAGGCGCGGTGGCAAATCCGTTGCATGACGGGGCAAAAATTTTTGACAAGCGCGGCGGTGAGGATACTTTAAGGACAAATAAGATATCTTTTGTCCGATTTATGCAAGTCACCCGTGCAGGTGAGTATGGGGTTTTGGGGATGCTGAACCTGGCGCGTCGTCCGCCGGGTCAGGTGGTGATGATTGATGATATCAGTCGGGAAGAACGAATTCCCCGGAGTTTTCTGGGGAAGATTTTTCAACATCTGGTGAAGGCGGGGCTGGTGCGGTCGACGCGCGGAGCGGGGGGGGGATTCGTGATGACGCGTCCGGCTGAGGACGTGACCGTTTTGGAGGTGATTGAGGCGATTGAGGGTCCAATCGCGTTGCAGCGTTGTTTGGAGGAGGTGCCCAACTGTGATCAAACGCGCAGCTGCGCGTTGTGTCATTTGCTGGAACAGGCTCAGGATCGGATGAAAGAGGTTTTTTCGCGGACGACGCTGGCCGATCTGCGAAACTCGCAGAGCGCGTTGGGATTTTCGGGGGCAGAGGTCCGGGAAGGTTCGGCGGCGTCGTAATCTAGGCAAAAGGCATTCAGGGTTGATCCGAGAAGCACGCCGATTGCATGGATGGGGATGGGGGGGGTTCTTGAGAGGCTTTATCCATTGGAATGGAGCGTGAGGAAGGTTTTTAAGTGAACCGCATTTTATTGGATCATGGATCTTCGACTCCGGTGTTACCGGAGGTTTTCGAGGCGATGCGGCCTTATTTTCTTGAGCGATTTGGGAATCCGGCGTCGTTTCATCAATTCGGGTTGGTGGCGCGGGACGCGATAGAGCAGGCCCGGGAAGAAGTGGCATCTTTGATTCATGCGGCATCATCGGAGGAGATCATTTTCACGTCGGGGGGAACTGAAGCGCTGAATTTGGCGGTGAAAGGTGTTGCGTATGCGGGGCAACGGCGAGGCAAACATCTGGTGGCATCGGTGATTGAGCAGCCGGCTGTGTTACAATCGCTGGAATTTCTCGAGAAACAGGGGTTCAGGGTGACGCGGGTGGGGGTGGATCGGGCGGGGCGGATTGCGCCTGAGGACATCAAGGATGCGATGACGGACGAAACCCTGCTTGTTTGTGTTCACTTGGCGAACTACGAAATTGGGACCGTCCAGGTCGTTCGGGAAATGGGTGTTTTGGCGGGCGACCGGGGGGTTCCCCTGTTGATTGACGCGACGACAGGCGGAGGGTGGATGCCTGTGGATGCGCGCGAATGGGGCGTCTGTTTGATCGCGCTGGCGCCGCATCGATTTTACGGTCCCAAGGGCGTGGGAGTGCTTTATCGCAATCGTCGGGTGAGTTTGATGGGCATCAGTCATGGAGGTTCGCAGGAAGGGGGCAGGCGGGCGGGAACCGAGAATGTTCCGGCTATTGTCGGGGCTGGCAAAGCGGCCGTTTTGGCGCTGAGAGATCTGCCGGAACGTCAGCGGCACACGGCCCGGTTGCAGCTCAAGCTCTGGGATGGGCTCAAGTCTCGAGTGCCTGATATTCGGCTCAACGGTCCGGAGCCGGGGCAGGCTCGGTTGGTGACCAACCTGAACCTGAGCGCGCGCGGGGCCGAAGGTGAGGCCCAGGTGTTGCGGTGCGATTTGAACGGCATCGCCCTGGCCAGTGGTTCCAGTTGCATGAGCCGCGCGGTTCAGATTTCGCCGGTTTTGGCCGCCCTGGGTTTGGAACACGCCCTGGCCCGATGCAGTGTGCTTTTGACCTTGGGACATGAAAACACGGACGCCGAGGTGGAACTTTTTCTGGACAGGTATCCGCAGGTGGTGGCCCATTTGCGCGGTCTCTCACCGGAATGGCGGGGCCTGGACGTGAATCCACCGCAGACGGCGCATTCCTGAGTTGCGGTCGTGGCAAGGGAAGATTGGGTTCTTGGGGCCGAATCTTTTTGCTTTGCGACCTCGACGATTATATGAAGGGCGTATGCTGACAGAACAAAAAGTAAGAGAAGCTCTGAGCCAGGTGAAGTATCCGGGTTATTCCCGGGATATCGTTTCTTTTGGCTTGGTCAAGGAAATCGATGTCGCTCAAGACACCGTTCGGGTTTGTTTGAATCTGACCTCGGCCAAGCCGGGTGTCGCCGAGCAACTCAAGGCGGATTGCGAGCAGGTCCTGGCTTCTCTTGAGCAAAATTGCCGTGTCCAAGTCCAGGTCCTCCAGGCGGATGCCCCGAAAGAAGGCGGTGATCCGGCGGCGAATCCCTGGGCTAACCAGGCCCGAATTCCCGGGGTGGAACACATTGTGGCGGTGGCCAGCGGCAAGGGAGGCGTTGGCAAATCGACGGTCGCTGTCAATCTCGCCTGCGCCTTGCGTCAAATCGGGGCAAAAGTGGGACTGTTGGATTGCGACATTTATGGTCCCAGCATTCCTCTGATGATGGGGATCAACCAGCGGCCGGTTCTGTCTCAGAACGAGAAGATCGAGCCCATCGTGAATCACGGAGTCAAGCTGATGAGCATCGGTTTCCTGCTCGACCCGGACTCGCCGGTGATTTGGCGCGGGCCCATGATCAATCGCACGATCCAGCAATTCCTGCACTCCGTGGACTGGGGCGAGTTGGACTATCTGATTGTCGATTTGCCCCCTGGGACTGGGGACGCTCAATTATCGTTGTGTCAGATGGTGCCATTGGGAGGCGGCCTGGTGGTCACCACCCCGCAGGAAGCCGCGCTTGGCGTTGTCCGCAAGGGCATTGCCATGTTTGAGAAAGTCAACGTCCCTGTCCTGGGTTTGGTGGAAAACATGAGTTACTTCACGACCCCAACCGGGGAGCGCGTCGAAATATTCGGACACGGGGGAGGTAAGGCGGAAGCCAAACGGCAGAATCTGCCTTTCCTGGGGGAGATCCCCATTTACACCGAGATCCGCATGGGGGGAGACCAGGGAATTCCGGTGGTGATTGGAGCGCCGCACGAGCCAGCCGCCCGGGTTTTTCTGGGTTTGGCTGAAGCCCTCAGGAAACGGCTGGCCTGACGAAGGCCAACTGGGGAATTGCGGATTGCGGATTGCGGATTGAAGGGAAAACGGCATAGGGGCTGAGGGCAGGGGTGGATTGAGTTTAACGGTGGTTTTGGCGGGCGGCCCACACACCGCCCAGGGCTCCGCAGAGATGTCCCTCCCAGGAGATCGGGCCGGCTTGGGGTAGCACTCCATAAAACATGCCGCCGAACAGCAGGACGATGACCACCGCCACAAGGGCGGCTTTCCAGCATTTCATCAGGAATCCAGACGCGATGAGGTAGGCGGCCAGTCCAAACACGATTCCGCTTGCGCCGATGTGGACTGATCCACTGCGTCCGATCAGCCACGTGCCCAGGCCGCTGGCCAGCCAGATCATGGCCAGGGCACGAGAGGGATAATAGCGTTGGTTCGTTAGCAGGAGGGTTAAGAACAGGAACAAGGGCAGCGCATTGGCCAGCACATGGGCCCAATTGGCGTGAAGCAAGGGGGACAGGAGGATTCCGACCAGACCGTTGCCGGTCCGTGGCACGATGCCATAGGGCACAGCCGAAATGCGCAGAATAGTGCGGGCCAGATGGATGGCAAACAGACCCGCCACGACCATCGAACTGATCTCGACGGCATCCCTGGTTTTGATTTGTCCGCGGCTCGCCATGCGTCAGTGGGAAGATTTGCGGGTTGGAGTAAGAGAAGGGGCCGAGATAGGTTCTCGGCCCCCTTATCGATCGGGAAAATCCCGGAAACACGCGCCGAGGAATGGCGCGCCGATTAGTACTCGCGATCGGTCACAATCCCGGGTTGCGGCACCGGGTAACGTCCCTTGGCATCGAGTTTCAACGGGGCGGGGCCGTCCGCTGTGAGGTTGGCGACTTCTGGCGCAAACTCATGCGAGCTATTGAGAATTTGTTCGTAAGTGATGACTTGGCCGGTGTGAGCGGCCATGCGGCCCATGGACGTAACCAGGCTGGCTTCGGCGCCGCGCTGGAGTTCGTGGTAGGGCTGATCGTTGCGGATGGCGGTAACCAGATCCATCCATTCGTTCTTGTAGGGATTCAGCTCGCCGGAAACCGCCTTGGATTCCCAGACCAGGTTTGAGCGCTCCGGATTCTGGCCTTTATAAATGCTGGAGGGCCGTCCGCAGTCCCCGTTTTTGGAGACAACAGCCATGCCTTTGCTGCCATGGGCGTAGCTCGAGTAGACCTCGCTGCAGCCGGTCATGCAACGGCCGTCGAACATCATCGAGCTGCCGTCGGCGAAGGTGTATTCGATAGCATAAACGTCGAAGTTCTGGTCGACGTATGTGACGCTGCCATCTGGGCTTGTGCGGTAATGGCGGCCGCCCAACCCCATGGCCTTGACCGGCCAGGCGTTCTTCATCCAGCAGAGGTGATCGATCACGTGGATATAAAAGTCGCTGTAATTGCCGCCGCTGGCCCACAGGAAACTGTGAAACCTCTGGATTTGGTACATGACTTCGCTGATCCCCGGCGGGCGGGGGGGCGAGGCGAAGGAACCGACGGGACCGTGCACGCGGTAACCTCGTTCCAGGATGAGATCGCCAATTTCGCCGTCATGAATGCGTTTGGCCAGTTCCTGGAGATCCCGGCTGTGACGGGACATCAGGCCGACGCCCACCTTGAGGTTCTTTTTCTTGGATTCCTCGGCGAGCTTGAGCATGCGGCGGGTGGAGGGGCCGTCGACGGTAATGGGCTTTTCCATGAAGACGTTCAGCCCTTTTTGGATGGCATACTCGAAGTGCACCCATCGGAATCCGGGCGGGGTGGCGAAGATGGCGATGTCGCCCGGTTTGAGGCAATCCATGGCCTTTTTGTAGGCGTCGAAGCCGACGAATCGGCGTTCCGGCGGCACATCGACTTCGCTGGCCGGCGCCTTGCTGAACTGGTTATAGCTGCTCTTGAGCCTACTCTCGAACACGTCCGCCATGGCCACGAGCTTGATGGGGCCAAGCTTGCTGGTGGACAAAGCGTCCTCGGCGGCGCCGGTGCCGCGTCCGCCGCATCCGATCAAGGCCACATTGATTTGATCGCTGCCGGCGGCATAGCCGGGGCGAGCTACCGCGGCGGCCAGGGCGACTCCCGCGACGGCTTTGGTCGATGTTTTCAGAAATTCGCGCCGGGTGGCGCGGCTCAAGGGATTTTGAGTACCTGATGAGTTCATAATTTTTAGTATGTTCGTCGATCAACACGTCAGTCCGGTTGGTCCGATGAATGGGGCTGATCATCACTTACCGGGCTGAAGTTGGCAAGTTGCGAAATCCGGAACTGCCGATATAGTGTTTGCATCCGATCGCCGGGCGGGGTAAAGCGTCGGGGCGATTTAAGTGAAATTGGTTCTATTGATATTATGTCGATGCTAACTGATGACAGCGTGGTGATCAAAAAAACGCGCGACCTGTGCCAGCTGATCCTGGATCAGCCCGAGTTTACTGCTATCCGGCAGCGGATTTTGGCCTTCCAGGCCGATGAGGCCGCCCAAGCGCAATATGCCTCTCTGAGCGAAAAACAGTCCCTCCTCCAGAGAAAACAGGAAAAGGGCCAGGAACTGACCGATGCCGAGGTTGATGATTTCGAACGCGACCGGAGCGCGTTTTTCGACAATCCCATCGCCAGTGGATTCATTGACGCTCAGCAGGAGCTTCATGAAGTCAAGAAAGCCGTCACCCAGCTGGTGACCCGCACCTTTGAGCTCGGTCGAGTGCCCGAACCGGAAGAGCTCAAAGGCGCTTCCTGTGGCCACGGCTGCAACTGTCATTAAGATTCGCTCTTCGACGCGACTGATGATTCGACCGCGGTAGGTTTCTACCGCTGTGCGGAACGGGAATACCAAAACACTGCACTTCAATCCGGTGGGCAGAGGGGATAAGTTTTCAGGCGACAAAACCATGAAAACTCAACCACAACCTCGGCCCACCGTCAAAGCGATCCTCGATGAACAGGTCACGCTGAGCGTCGAATGTCTCGATCGCCTTTACCTCAACGGCCATGAATGGGCCAAATGTCAGCTCGAAAAGGAAGGGATTGCTTTTGAAGCCCTGGACAACGGCTTCTAGCGGTGTGCCAACCCGACCCGGCTCCAAACCCTCTGTGATCCACTGGGACCCGAGCCGATCCAGGCCTTTCTGAACCGTTGGCTCCATCGCCTGCCCTTTCCCTTGGAACAGGCCGACCGCCAGGCCGGCTATACTCCCCGGCTTTCGATCTGGCAAATGGAGTATTCCCTGACCCAAGTCTTTGATCGGCCGGTGCATGGACGGGAGTTCTTCGAGGAAGTCATCCGCGAGAACCTGGACCTGGGACGTCCCGAGCGGGGGCAATGACTCTTTTGTTAAGATTTCCAGCCTGCAGAGCGGGCTAGTGGTTGGATGGTTTTATGAGCGGTTTCCGCGCCGTTTTCGCGGCTGGACGAGATGGCATTATTTCTTTAAGCTGCGGGCTCACACTGAGCCCATGCATATCCTTGATATCCTGATCATTGTCGTCTACCTCGCCTTGATGTTGCTGGTCGGCTGGTGGGTGGCCAAGAAGGCCTCGCACAATTCCGAGTCATATTTCCTGGCGGGCAAAAGCCTGCCTTGGTGGATCATTGGCGTGGCGCATGGATCGAGCGGCATCGACATCACCGGCACCATGTGGTTTGTCACCATGCTGTTTGTTTACGGGATCAAGGGGGTCTGGCTGCTTTGGATCTGGCCGTTGTTCAACGTTGTGTTTCGGATGGCCTACCTGGGCACGTGGGTGCGGCGCTCGAATGTCCTGACGGGCGCGGAGTGGATGCGCACCCGATTCGGAAACAACCTGGGATCTGAGTTGGCCTATTTGAGTGTGGTGCTTTATGCGCTGGTCAGTGTGGTGGGGTTTCTGAGCTATGCATTCCAGGGGATTGGCAAGTTTGCCAAGCCCTTTTTTCCCTGGGATTTTTCCGAGAACTTTTATGGCACGATCATCATGTCGGTCGCAGCGTTGTATTGCGTGGTGGGCGGCATGTACAGCGTGGTGATGAACGACTTGATCCAGTTCGGCCTGATCCTGGTGGCGGGGGTGGTCATCGCCATTGTGGCGATGCAAGCCACCACGCCGGACCAGATCCTCGAAGCGACACCGGCCGGCTGGGACAACCTGTTCTTCGGCTGGAAACTGGACTTGGACTGGTCCGGCTTGATTCCTCAGATCAATGACAAGATTTATGGCGCCGCGGGCGACGGTTATTCCCTGTATCTGTTCTTTATCGGGATGCTGTTTTTCAAGGGGGTTTTGGTCAGCATGGCGGGGCCGACGCCGAACTACGCCATCCAGCATGTGCTTTCGACCCGCAGCCCCCGGGAGGCGGCCCTCGAGAACATGATGATGTGCCTCGTCACGATGGCGCCCCGGTTTTTATTGATCGGTGGGATCACGGTTTTGGCCCTGGTGTTTTTCAAACCGCAGGATTTCATGACGGTCACGGCCCAGGAGAAGGTGGTGTTTGATTTCGAGAAGATCCTGCCGGTGGTCGTGAACCAGTATCTGCCGGTTGGTTGCAAAGGGCTGATGCTCGCCGGCTTGCTGGCGGCGTTCATGAGCACCTTTGTGTCGACCGCCAACTCCGGCGTGGCTTATATCGTGAACGATTTATACAAGCGTTATCTGAATCCCAATGCCCCGCCCCGGCGTTATGTCATGATGGGGTATGTCTGGTCGATCCTGGTCATTGCGACTGGGATCGCCTTTGGGTTGCTGACCCGATCGGTCCACTCGATTACGGAATGGATCGTATCGTTATTAATACCGGCTTTTGTTGCGCCGAATGTGTTGAAGTGGCACTGGTGGCGGTTCAACGGCTGGGGATTCTTCGCGGGGATGATGGCAGGCACCCTGGCCGCCCTGGCGGTGCCCGGCCTGAAATTGCATCCGGTGTTCAGTTTTCTGACCGTCATGGCCGTGAGTCTGGCCGCATCGGTGATTGTGTGCTGGGTGACCCGGCCGGAGAGTGACGACATCCTGAAGAGCTTTTACCGCACGGTCCGGCCTTGGGGATGGTGGGGGCCGGTCTATGAAAAGCTGCGAGCCGAACACCCGGGGTTTGAAAAGAACCGGAACTTTGGCTGGGACATGTTGAACGTGGGCATTGGTCTGGCGTGGCAGATCGCCATGGTCGCGGCTCCGATTTACCTGGTGATCCAGCAATACGGCCGTCTGCTGCTGGCCCTGGGGGTGACGGCGGTGGCCTCCGTGCTTTTAAAGTATACGTGGTACGACCGCCTGGGGCCCGGTGAAATGCATTTGTCCCCCGATCGCTGAATGGAGCTCACGCAAGTCTCTCCTTAATCCCTCATCTCCAACTGAAATCTCAAATTCGCGGGGATGCGGTTCAGTGCATGGCGATTTCGCAGGTGCCAATTCCGCCGCGGTAATAATTGAATTGAACCTGAGGATGATCGGCCAGGAGAGACATGGGCACGGCCGTGTCCACGATCCTTTTGGATATCATGTAAGCGGTGAGCCGTTGTCCGAAAGGATTGTCATGCTGGCCCGCGTGCCAGATGGAGACCTTTTCGGCCTGCCAGGTTTCGACGGGTCCGACGCTGATGGCCTGGGTGGGCACCAGGGAGATGTTGCCTCCGCCACTGGTGCGAGCGTTTTGGGCAATGGTCAGGGGATGCAGGTTGACGACGCGGGTTGCCAGTTTCCGATATTCGGAGGGGGCAGGGGGGGTGTTCCGGTATTTGCCCTTGCGGGGCAGTGGATCGTTGAAAGCCCAGTGTTTGACATCGCCCTGTCCTCCCTGCATGACGGCGCATCGAATGCCGGTTCCCCAGGTCCGGCGATAGGGCGCTGTATCGGCCTTCGGGAAATGCAGGTGGGCGTCTGGCATGCGGAACTTCCGATCGATCCGGTTGAAACAGAATTCGCGATCCGCCTTTTCAAAGGACAGCGGATGGGTGACCGGGACCTCGCGGCCATTTAGATACCATTCGTCCATGCCCCAAAAGTGGGCGGAGCGAACATCCAGCGCCAGGGCATTGACGATTCTCGCCACCAAGGGAAGCTGCTCGGTGGGGCCAATGGGTCCGCAGATGCCGACCGGGTTATCGTCGGTGCTCTGGCGCCAGGCCTCGATATACTCGAGGGCCTCGGCCAGATAAAAATCCTCCAGAGAATCGTACAGAATCACGCGGAATCCCGGGCGTGAGAGCCGTTCCAGGTCCCGCGGAGTCAGCCGGGCAACCGCCTCGATCAAGTCTTGAGGAAGGGTGGTGTAATCCCACCAATCGGGGGATATCGCGCTAAGACGTCGTGTTTTCATGGTTTGCGAATGGTGCGTTGATGGACCGAGTATGGCCCAAGGGAACCCGGATGGAAAGCAGAACGGTGTTTATGACCACTAAGAGCCTGTTTGGGTGCGCCGTGACAAAGGCGCAGAACTCCAGTGGGAGAGTAAACGAAACCCACCCGGCAACTTAAGCTCCAGCCGGTA
>JAKLHY010000112.1 GCA_022709905.1 Verrucomicrobiota bacterium
TGACGGCCAGTTCCCGATCGTGGACGTCCCGGATCACATACTGGACATTCTCTCCCACCGCCCCAGAGAACCCCTGGTAGTGGTGCTGCTCGAGTAAGGAGGCAATCCGCCGCCGCTGCGCCAACCCCTCGACCAACTCCACTTGAAGGGGCTGTAGCGCCGACAACCCGGCCACGATCGGCTCCGGCTGCCACGCAAATAACTCGGGCTGGGTCAGGCACGATCGCCGCACTCCCCGTTGCCGATTCCCATTACCTTTGAGCGGGGGCGGCAGATCGATGAGCCCCCGAGCTTGCAGCTTCAGCAACAGGCTGCGGGCCGCCATGTCTTTAAGCTGACCCGCGTGGTTGCGCCAGTTCCAAAGCTGGCAGAGATGAAGGGAAAGCGCCGTGCGATGCCAGTCCGGGTGCTGTGCAATTAGAGTGCGCACCAAGCGGACGTCATCGCTCGACAGCGTGCGGCCCTGCAAACATATTGTATCCACTGGCCCGAAAATCTACGCGATCCGGGAGTGCGAGTCCAGCGAAAAATGTCCAAACTCCAGCTTCTAGCCTGCAGAGCAGGCTAGAACTTCAAGCACCGTTGTTGGACTTAAGAAAGTGTAGAGGATACCAACGTTTTGTCGGCAAAGTTTACATAGTCCGCTCTTGGCCAACTTGGTGAACTGCACGCATCCCGCTGCCATCCGAAACCCGAAATTCGATGCGATCGGGTCAAGTTGCATCCTCCAAACCAACCGTCCGAGGCCACTCAACGGTAGCGCACACAGCGATAGGCTTTATTGTTTGTGTGTTTAATCTCAACATGAGCCTCATTACGGTGACGTTCCTGACATGTCCAAGGGAATCGCAGGGATTCCATGACATCCCGGATTAGGCCTGTTCGGGATCAGCGACCACTTATTCACCCGTGACGGCCGCGTCCGACAGTTCTCGCACCGATTCACTGCAGTTCTCGGGCGGTACAGTTTACCTACGGGGGGCAAGTATGTTCCGAGGGGGCAAAAAAGTGCGAATTCTTTGGTCTTGAAATAACTGAACCAGGAGTCGCATATTTAGGCAGACCTCCACTGATAATAAACGGCCTGTAAAAAAGGAAACTCGTGAAACCATCGTTTTGAGTATATCAACCAGCCGTCGCATCTTTCAGCAAAGATCGACGGATAATGAGGAGTTTGCGGAAAGAAAGTTTATTGGCCTCTGCGGTTCGGACAAAAAACCAGCCGTTGTATAAAAGAAGCTTGGCAGGAAACAAAGGCAATTCTATGAAGGGCTTGAGGCTGTTTCCGAAGTTGGTCGCTTTCTGGTTCTTTTGTCACGCAGCATGGGCTGACCTCCAATGGCACCAACAAGGCTCCCCCATTCATCAGTGGTCTCTGGTACCCGGTGAAACCGTAACGGTGCAGTTGTATTGTGACAATCCGACTGCCCGCCATTATAAGGTCACTATGGGTAGCAGTTCCAATTCGGTCGTAACCATTGACTCGGTGGCTCCGTTGTTTCTGGCCGGCGATTGGGCCAGTGCTACTCGCTCGAATCCAGATCGTTGGCAGTTGTATTGTGCGTGGAATCCTGCATCTCCGCAGCCAATCAGTGTTTGGGGTGACCATTGGGACGTGACCATCCTCGGCAAAGCGGAGGGAAGCCAGACGCTCTTGTCAGGCACTCCCGGCACTTACAGCGTGCTCACTGTGGTTGTGAACACCAACGCAAACAAGGTCCGCCTCGCCATTGACAGGAGCGGCGGAATTGTAGTCCTGTCGTGGCCGAGTGATGGTACCGGCTGGACACTGGAGCGGACGCCGGCCCTGACCGCAGGATCGGTGGGGTGGACCGCAGTTGCGCCTCCTTATCAAACGAACTCGGCTGGTTTTTATGTTGCGGTTACGAACACATCGAACACCGTCTTTTACCGTCTGCGCAAATCAGGATTGTGAAGAAGCTTTCAACCCGGTCGGAGGCTGATTCAAAACAAAGGCCGACACACTGCTACCATATTAACACTGAGAACTAAGACGACCGAGTTGGTTGGGACGGATGGTTGTTACACATCTGCATCTGCCCCAGATATCAACAAGCTTTGTCTGCCATAGACGGCGGTGCTTCGGCTATCTCGCTTAATTTGGCGGCCAATCCAGACCTGCCATTTACTACGCCCCATGCTCAATACACCACCCTGAACGTCGGGGACTCCTCCCGCCGGGTTCTGCGCCGATCATGAAGCCGGATCGTAGTGATGTTCGAATGGCCCAACTACTCCTGGACCTTGGGGATATCAGCCGCGTGATCCAGGGCGTTCGTGGCCGCCGTCGCGCGCAGGGAATGGACGCGGAATCCCGGATCTACGCCCGGCGGCTGCGACTTCACCGCACCACAGCCTCTAATCCTTTCCGGCTCAGCAATCCGGCCTCATGCAACTTCTTAGCCATGTCACATTGCCGAGAACCGATCCTGTCTCGCTTGGCGGAGTTCATACGGCTGGGCATCAATTCCAAGTTGGCGATCCCATTGTCGAGCTCAGGAACCACCGCACGGGGGATTATGTGGTCCACGCTCAACTGGTCACCCTTATACGGCCCTTTTGTCACCGTGGCGGCATTGCCACGCCTCACCTCGGCAAGACCCTTGTCATTCTGGCAGCCAAGCTTGTCAGCGATAACAAGGTTTTACGCGAGTCGGTCGATGGTCAGCATGGCCGGTCTGATAGGACTCAGCCCTCCTTATTATGCCTCAGCTTGTTCGCCCGAACGAAAACAGCACTTAGTCAACATTGCCAAAACCTGCAGACCCGCTAGGATTTGGATCAGTCGTCTCTGAGATCTTGAATTACACCATGTCGAAAAAGGCGTTCACATTGATCGAACTTTTGGTGATGATCGCGATCATTGCCGTCCTGGCTGGAATGCTACTTCCGGCATTGAGTAAGGCAAAAGAAAAAGGTCGGCAGACGGCTTGCCTCTCCAACATGAGGCAGATTGGGATGGCAACGATGATGTATGCGAATGACCACAGGGATTTCCTGCCTTACGGATATGCCTACACGTGGCCTGGTCAGCGGGAGCTCTATTGGTGGCAGGACCTGTGCCGACCATACATCAGCATTGGCGGGCTGAAGGAAGACTTGAGCGGGGTCAGTTATTTTATTTCGTTTATTGATATCCATATATCCACACTGTCATAAATAATACATTTGTCAATATCATACACAATCTATGTGTGGATAAAACGCGCTATAACACAATTTTATTGGATCAATATGGGATATACTAACGGATGCAATCGGAGAAGCGTTTGGAGGGGATGAGTCTTTATGACTAAGTGGAGTAATATATAAAAGTATACTAATAATATAACACTTTGCCCCGACAAATTCGCAGAAGTGCCAGCGAGACAACGGGAAAGGGCGAGTTCTGTTAGGACGTGACTATCCGTGGAAATTCAGGCTAGTTTTGGGAGTCTTTCAAATGGAAGTCGATGTGGTAGGCTGCCTCTTGTTCGCCCTTCGAGCCTGCGCGCACCTGGGCTATCCGACTGGAATCATTCTTCGAAGGCCGGGCGCCATCGCCCGGCCTTTTTGCTGTTGTTGCTGGGGTCGGACCTGAGCAAGGCATTTGCGTTCAGGCACTTTGGAAACTTATTATCGATAACGAAGAGGCTTGCAGCCGATTTTGGATCCCCTTTTCTGGGATGTAAGATTGGCAGTGGATTTTCAAATAATGTAGATAGATAAACGCAACGATGTTGTTGGAAGAGGATGTGGAATGGGATCGGTTACGGTTTGGGAAGCGCGGGAGTTCTCAGTCGGTAGTAGCGCTGGATGATTCCTGCGGCTTGCGGGTCCACGATCTCGACGAGCCGCGTATGTTCCGTGGTGCCGGCGATTGCCGCAATGTTGGTCAACGAGGTCCACAATTGGGATTCGATGGTATCGCGATAGAGGAGGGAGTATGACCGGCCTGTTAAACACCAGAAGCGGATTGTAACGGTCCCTGAGCCGTCGATTTGGTCCACCTTAAGGAGGCTGGTGGCGTCCTGGGGATTGGTCCCGGCGAGGTATTCCTCGAGGTTGGATGCGCCATCGTGGTCGGCGTCTTTTGCCGCATCGGCGGGGTCTTTGGGGTTGAGCCCGTGGTTTGATTCGAAGGCATCGGGCAGGCCATCACCATCGCTATCGAGATCTGCCTCCACGACGAGCGGGGCGCTGGGGCTGCTAAGGCCCGGGGCGGCAAGGGCGCGATTGGACACGCGGACAACGTAGTTTCCCGCGTCGGTTGGCTGGACGTTGGTCAAGGTCAGCGAGTCGGTGTGGGTGCTGGAGGTATGACTGGTGACGAGTTGGTTGTCTTTGCGCCACTCATAGGTGATTGGCAACGCGGCGGTGTTTGTGATGGTGACCTGGAACGTGGCGGTGGCACCGGGGGCGAGGGTCAGCCCGACCGGTTTTTGGACGAAGACCGGCTTGCCCAACAGGAGCAGGTCAGCGACGGGGCTGGTGTTGGTGAATCCGGTCTCGTTCGAGACCATCACGTCGTAGGCGCCTTCTGCTCCGGCGTCGACGTTGGGTAACAGCAACGAGGACCGGACGGCGCCGTTCAGGGGAGTGCCGTTGCGTCGCCATGTGTATTGCAGCGGCGAACGGCTTAGGGCGATCACGGAGAAGGTGACGGTTTCGCCGGGCCAGACACTTCGGGAGAGTGGCGACTGCACAATGGCCGGAGGGGTACCTACCTGCAAAACCGCGGCGGCACTCACGGTCGAACGCGACGGTGTGGACACCACGATCTCATATTCACCACTTTGTGCCAATTGAACGTTGGTGAGAATGAGCTGTCGGGCAACGGCACCGGGCAGGTTTTCGCCCTTAAAACGCCATTGGTATTGGAGAGGAGGGGGACCGTTGGCTTCGACGCTGAAGCTGACCGTTGCGCCGGGCTGCGCAGTTTGGTTTGTTGGCTCCGCAAGAATGACCGGTTCGGTGCCCGCGTCCAATGCAGCGCCTGGACTGGGTCGGGCGGCTATCCAATTGGCCGGATCGTTGCCGTAGGCGGATTCGATGCGGCGTTGCAGCGAGAAACCCAAACCGTCGCTTCCGGCGGGCCACGGCGAATCATCGCGGTAATCCACTTTATCGACGAGGACGTTGTTGCTGGCGACGTTGGTGGCGTCGAGGCTCGAGCTGCTAGGCTGGACCAGTTCGACGGAGTCGACTCCGTTGGCGAGTTTGCCCTGGTAGGGTCCAAAGAGGCGGACGTTCCCGCTCAGGCCGTACCGGCTGCGGAAGACGGCGGCACTGTTGGGATCGGTGATCGGATCAAAGGAGACCACCAGCAGGCGGGTGCCGGGGTTCATGGTCTGGTTGGGGGGAAAGGTAAACTCGACGGCATCGCGGAGCTGCCAGGTGTGGGCGGGAGCCATGGGATCAAAGAGGTTCACGGTAATGGCCGACACATTGCACAATTCGATGAATTCGTCACCGGTGTTATCCCAGTAGGCGTTGTTGGCAAACGCATCGGGCGGGTGGTAGTGGATCTCGCTGATCACGACTGGGCTGACCCGTGGCGGCCCATTGGGTTCACCGAGGGTGCGCGCGGCCTGGGCGACGAAATGTTCCTCGCCGGTGCTGGTCAAATGCCGGCCAAACGAAACCCCTTTCAAGGCTGCTCCATAGCGGAAGCCATGAGCGTAACCAGTCAGATGTCCGCCCGAGTTCGCCGAGAACAGATAGACCTCATCGCCCGACGCGCGCAGGTTGAACGAGGGGGGCACGCCCGGGGTGGGATTGAAATCGGCTTCGGTCCGCAGGAAGCACGCCCCGGGCTGCAGCAACGTTCCCGGGGGGATTGCATACTTCGGGGTTCGGCGATCGTCGGACAGGAACCACCCTCCGATATCGGCCATCGTCGTGCCGCAGTTGAGCAGTTCGATGGTTCGGGTGAGGGGCGGATCGGCATAGGTGAGAACCTCATTGATGACGACCTGGGGGAAGACTGGGGCGGTGAGCTCGGCACGGCCGGGGGTTCCGCCGAAGGCGCTGCCGACCCGCCAACCGAGATCTTCCGCATAGGCAGCCCGAGGTTGTCCCTCCCTCGCGGCCACCAAGGCAAAGCCCAGACCGTCGGTCGCGGGATACCAGTTCGGATCATAGGAGAGATCGAAGACCACTTCCTGCATAGGGCCGAGCAGCGTGATTCGTTCTCCTTCATTGGCCAGGGAACCCGTGTAGGGTCCAGCCAGGTTCGGAATGAGGCCGTGTCGGCTGGCCAACGCCTCCGGGTCACGCGCGATCACTAGGCGCGCGCCAGGTCCGAGGGAGGTCACCCCACCGGTGATGAATTCAAACTGGATTCCTTCGGTGAACCGGAACCCACGCAGATCGAGTGTCTGTGTGCCGGCATTCATCAACTCGAGATATTCGAATCTAGCGGCGTCGTCGGCAACCGAACCGGGCGTGCGCACCGGCGAACACATCAGCTCGGTCAGGATGAGCGGCGGCACTTCGACGGTGAAGGTGGCCGCGGTGGGGCCGCTCCAGCGGTTGGCGCTGCGCGCGCGCGCGACGACACGGCTGTTCGTTTGGATAACCACGCCGGTGGTGTAAAGGTGCGCCCGCGCCGACAGACCGCCTCCGGGAGCGCGTGGATCCGTGCCGTCGGTGGTGTAATAAACCGTGCCCGCTGGCGCGGATATCGTAAGCGCGAAGCCGGGGGAGACCCCGCTGTCGGGTTGGCTGAGCTCGGGTGATTTCAGGAATTGGGTATCGATCCAGTTGTACCGGTTGCGCACCCAGTTCTTCATATTCGCGATAATGCCGGCATAGGTTCTGGGCGTTGAGTAGAGGGGCGGGTTAGGCCAGACATAGGTGCCCAGGCGCGGCCACTTGGCGAAGTCCCGGACCTGGGCCTCGTCGAGGTACGCCGCGAGTTCGTCGATGCGCAGCAACAGGTTGGTGGACGAGAAGGTGTTCGTGCGGAGGACGCTCCAGCGATCGGCGATCTTCTGGTTGAAATCGGGATCCCCGGTGGTGCCGGAACTCGAAGAGGAACCGCACATGAGACGGCGCAGCCAGATGTGGGCGTTGGCATCGAGCTGGGTGTAATACCAGCCCGAGGGATTCTCTCCGTCGAGGTAATCGGCGTTACCGAAGCTTAGATTCCAATCCCAGATCGGTTCCATCCGCAGCTTCCCGCCCCGGTCTTTGCTCATGAAATTGCTGAGCCGATAACCGTCAATCTGCTTGGGGAACTCGACGATCCAGTGGTTGTCCACGAAAGAATCCGCATCGATGTAGTGCGAATAATGATTGGTGCCCGTGGCGGTCAGCCAGGTCGAGGCGTAAAGGGCTTTCTCGAATTGGACGAGGTAATTCCGGATCCAGGTCTTTTGCGGGACGGTGGCTTCGCGCGGTTTGGGCTCGTGGATTTTCAGGACCTGCCCGCTGAAACCGCCACCGCCTGGCGTGGAGAAGGTATAGTCTCCCGGGCTATCTTTATCTTTCTTGATGATATACCCGCCGGAAATCTCCGGTTCCGTGTTTTGCAGGGGGCTCAGCCGGGCCAAGTCGACCCGGTGCGGATCCACCTTGATTTTTTCGATCAGGATGTAGATCCCCATGTAGTCGCCCGGGTATTCCAACTTGCCGCCCGTCTTGTCGACAAAGACCTCGACGAAACGGCACCGGGGAGCGTAGTGACCCATCTGGGCATGGAGTTCGTAAGCCAGGAAGTTTTGCAGGAATGGCTTGTCCGAATACGGATTGTAAAGAACCCAATCCGATTCGGAAGGCAATCCCAGGAGTGGGGCATCGAGGTCATTTCCGTTGGGATCGTTCAGTTCCAGGTTGTAGGCCAGTTTCGGGAACATGGTCGAGGATTGGCCGCGGACCTCGACCTGGCAATTGCCCTGGAACGAAGGTCGGGTGGCCAGGCTGGCCCGGCCCCGGAACGGCTCGATGGCGGTGATCGTGGCCGCCGTCCGCACTTCCGCCGCAATACCCCGGTTCGACGTGTTGATGATCAACAAGGGAAGATTCGAGCTGAACCCGGTGGCGCCACTACCCACGAGCTGGTAAGTCTGAACCCCGATGGCACTCGGCAAGAGCCCCTCCTGGAACACCCGCGCCTGGATCACCATGCTGCGCGTAACCGCGATCGGACTCCAATAGATGCTCGAGTTGGTGGTGGGGCGTGTCCCGTCGGTCGTGTATCGGATGACTCCCGATGCCACCGAAAGCGTCACCGTGAGCGAAGCGTTCGTGTAGAGGCCGCCGGGGAGCGAGAACACCGGTTCGGGGGCAATACCCGAACCCCGGCTCGCATTCGGGGCGCCCGGCGTGGGGACGGCGTAGTATCCGACCAGCATCGGACTGGTCTGGTCACGTCCATAGGAAATATCCGGCCGCTGCGGCGGGTAATGCGGGGCGAATTCGGAAACAACGTTGGTCTGCGGATCCACTAGCGCCAGGTATTCACCATCGCTCGACAACCTAAAGTTGGCATGCAACGGCGCCAAAGGGTTGGCCTGATCTTCTCCCGAAGCCCAAACGACGAGGAATTTGCCCGGCTCGATGGCGACCGCCGGGAACCGCCATTTGGTTAAATCGGTTGCCTCATCCGTCAGGAAATATCCGTCAAGCTCCGCCGGGACATCGCTCCGATTGAGCAACTCAATCCAGTCCGACCGGGAGCCGAAGTTATCGCGCAGGCCGTTCTCGTTATCGGCCAGGAATTCCGAGAGGATGACATCGGCAAGGGGCGCGCTTGGATCAAGCGTGTAACTCCAGTTAGTGCCGGCGAATGGATTGCCCAAGCCGGCGAGATCCGTGATGGCCGCGCGGGCCGGCAGCGACACGGACACAAGGCCCGCCGCGGGTTCAGGAAAGGTGAAGGAATAATCGCGCGGCGAGATGATGTCCACGCCCGCCGCCGGCACGCCGTTGACGAGCATGTCGGCGGCGTCCACGCCCTTGACGTTTTCGCTGAACAGCACCTCGAGGCTCGTGAGGGCGCGAACCCGGGCGCCCGGGCTGGGAACGACCGCGTTCACGACGGGCGCTTGGATGTCGAGGATGCCGCTTAACGAGGCGCTGATCAGGAAGTCGGTGCTGTCGGCCAGGTTGCAGTTGAACGCCTGGATGGCCAGGATGTTAGCCCCCGCGCGGAGCAGCGACCCGGCGTTGGCGATGACCACGGTCTCCCCGTTGGGTTCGCCGGCTGCGGGTAAGGAGGTCCAACTCGCGAGCGGTTCACCCTCGCCCATGTTTACCCGGGCCACATTCGTGCCGTTCAGCCAGACCAGGCAGCCGTCATCCGTTTGCAGATGCAGGGCCAATTCTCCGATTCCAGCTGGGTTGACTACCGTGAAGGTTTTGCGCAGAAAGATGCATGTGTATCGGCCGCGCATATCGGGCAGGGCCGTGTTACCCGAGAAACCTGAGCCGTCTTCGTAATAGAACGGGCCGCGGCCGACCGGCCACGAGGCGTCGTTGAAATCAGCCAGACGCCAGGCCGTTACCGGCGTCGACGCCTCGGTCAGGCCCTTGAAGTAACGCCAGTCCGCATCTTCGCTGACAATGACCTCGGACTGCGCAGGACGACCGAACAACGACACCAGCAAGAGGATGGAAACCAAGGGGGAGGGAACATTCGCGTTGCGCATTGGGTCATCGTCCGTTACATCGTCAGGCGTCGCGGCGATCCAATCATAATCACCGCGCCAAGGGATATCGATAGCAAAAACCGTGCCCCAGGCCGCGCCTTCCGGGCCTGGGGCACGAAAAACACCTCACGATGCCCCGGAAGCAGGGCTTGTTCAAAATTGCCGCACCCGGAAATACCGGGCGGAGTCGGTCGCCGGAGTGGTGTAGCCCGAGGTCGCTCCCGGAATATCCGACCATACTCCCGGCAGGGCGATGGTTGTCTGCAGCGTGCCGCCGCCGGTCCAGGTGATCACCACGTTTTCGCCCGATCGGCTGATCGTGAGGGTGGGGCCGGCGTCCGGTTGGATGTTCAACGCAATCTTGATGTCGTCCACCCAATGATTGTCGTTCAGTCCGCCGGTGCGAGCGCCCCAGCCGAAACGACCGGCATCAAACGGCGTGTAACCGGGCAGCGGGAGACCACGATATACCGCTGTGTCCCCGTAATAGAGATCAAGGGTGCCATTGCGGTTCACGCGCACGCCAATTGGCTCGAATACATCCCCCGTTCGCAGCACATTGATATCGAAGGGACGTGTCGCGACATCGGTGCTTTGGTATCGAATGGAGATTTCAGGAGCCACTTCGGTTGTGCCATTGTCGTAGGTATCGAAGCTGACTACCAAACCTGCCCCGGCGCCGTCTTCACCAAAGGCGCCGTCGCCAATATCCGTGCCCAGGATGAAACTGCAGCCGTCGGCCGGCGTGGCCGTGCCGCCGCCCACCCGCATCATCCAGGTGGCCGTGAAATCCTTGATGGGCGCCGAGCCGGCGGGGGTGTTTAGCAGGAACGAGCTGCTCTGGTCGTTGACCGCCTCGGTCAGTTGCAGAAAGCCCGTGTCACTGACACCGCCGGAGAATTGAACCACTGCGTTGCCGAAGATGGCGCCATCGGCTGGGACGGTCCCGTTGTTGAAGTCAATGTCGACCGCCGGGTTGGTTCCGGTGTCAAACGGGGCCATGACCGAGGCGATGGCCGTGCGACTGGTGACCGTGTTGCCGGGGCCTTTCACGACAACCGCATAGCCTGCACCATCATCGGCAGCAGCCAGGACAGGGGTGGTGTAGGTTGCTTGCGTGGCGCCCGGGATATCAACGCCGTTGCGCTGCCATTGATAAGTCACCCCTTGGGGATTGCTGACCAGGACTTGGAACGTGGCGGTTTGACCAACGAGGACAAGCGCATCCGCCGGTTCACCGGTGATTTCGACGGTGGAGGGGATGGTATAGCCGAGGCGGACGTTATCGAACCAATAGCTGGCATTGGCCCCGCCGGTGCGACCGTAGAGGGCCAGCCTTGCGCCACTCATCGGCACATAACCAGGCACCAGCAATCCCTGGTAAATCACGGTGTCACCCACCGCCAGGTCGAGAACACCATTTTCCTTGACACGAAGCAAGACGGTGGCAAAGACGCCGGAGTTCAGGAGGGCCAGGGGCACGCGTCTCGCGGCCACGACCTGGCCCTTGTAGCGGACGTCGATCGATGGGGCCTCGCCGGTCTCATTGTTCGGATCGGCATCGTCATTGTCGTAGGTGTCAAAGGCGATGGTGATGCCGCTGCCGGTGCCGTTCTCGGCATCGCCGGGAGCGGTGATGGGAAGGTCGTTGGCCAGATTGATGCTGAACCCATCGGCGGGAGTGGCCGTGCCGTTGCCGGCCAGAACGTCGGCGGCGAAGGTGAACTCCAGCAGTTGGGCGCCCTCTTCAATTACCGGCGAGCGGAATCCACCCGCCTGGCTGTTCTCCGAAGTCGTGAGCTTGAGGGTCCCGCTGTCATTGACGCCACCAGACGAATCAACAAAGGCAACCGGCGTGGTGCCTTCCGGGTAAGAACCACCGATGTCGGCACCAGCGGGGACTCCGTTGTTGAAGTTGTAGCTGAGCTGAGGGGCCGTGGGCGCCGCCAGGTCCAGAACGCTCAGGACGGCTTCGCTGCTGACGACCGTTTCGGCGCCGAGTTTGACCTCGGCCTTGAAATTGGCGCCGTTATCGGCGGGGGTGGTGGCCGGTGTGGTATAGGTGCTCGCGGTGGCGCCGGGGATGGCGACTCCATCCCGGAACCATTGGTAGGTGGCGCCCGAGGGCGTACTGACCTCGACATTGAAGCTGGCCCTCTTGCCGACCAGGACCGTCTGGTTGGCCGGTTCCTTGCTCACGCGCAGCGGGGCCGTCAAATAAGTATAGAGCCGCAGGTTGTCGATCCATTGGTTCGCATTCAGACCGCCCGTGCGGGCAAAGAAACCAAACCGTCCGTTGGCAATGGATCCAAAGCCCGGCACCGTTGCCCGGTAGAGCAGCACCTTGCCGTTCCAGGCAACATCCAGCTTGCCATCCGCCGTCAATCGCACGATCACGTCGGCGAAGGCATCGCCGGTAGTGATGTCGCTGAGGGCGGTCTTGGTCTCACTAACAACCGTGGTGCCCCACTTGAGGGTGATGGCCGGGGCTTCGCCCGTGGCATTGTTTGGATTGCCATCGGTATTGTCATAGATATCGAAGCACACGCGCAGGCCGGAGCCAACCCCTTCTTCCACCCCGGCGACCGTGCCGTCGGGAAGGTCGGCCGCGAAGTTGAAGCTCATGCCGTCGGCCGGCACCTCGGAACCACCGCCGATGCGCACGTCGAAACGGGCGGCGACACCGTAGACCGGGCCGCCAGCGTGCTGGTCGGGGATAATGAACGCTCCGCTCTGGTCGTTGAAGCTTTCAGTGATCAGAAGGACGCCGGAGTCGCCCACCCCACCGTTGGGGCTGACGTAGGGCAGCCAATCGCTGAATCCGTCCGAGGCGACGCCGCTGCCATAGACCAGGGCTTCGGCGGGCACGAGGCCGTCGTTGAAGTTATACGACACCACCGGCGTCGCCGGGAGGTCGATCTGCACGACCGTCAGCGTGGCCTCCTCGGAAGTGATGGTGGTTGCGCCCAAGGTGATCCGCGCCGAAAACTTCGCCTCGGTATCAGCCGAGGTGACTGCATTCAGGGTGTAATTCGTTTCGGTGGCGCCGGGGATGACGGTGCCGTTGCGCAACCACTGGACGGTCGCGCCGTCCCCGTTGTTCAGGGCAATGACGAAACTGGCCGTGGTCCCTTCCAGGACCCTTTGACTCTGCGGTTGCCGCACGATGCCGGGCTGAGGCACGGTATAGGTTTCAATGCTGAGGTCGTCCAGGAAATGGTTGGCGTTCAACCCCCCCGTGCGGGCGCCGATTCCAACGCGCGCCCCGGCTAACGGCTGGTACCCCGGGAAGAACAATTTCGAGAAATGCGCCTTCCCGTTGTAGGTCACGTCCAAACTGCCGTCGGCGTTGAGCTTGATCTCGACCGGCACAAAGGCGTTGTTGATCAGGTCGCTGAGGGGTAACACGGGCGTGCTCGCCACCGTTTGCCCGCCGATGACGACACGGATCTGGGGCGCCTCACCCGTGCTGTTGTTTGGATCGGCATCGACATTGTCGTAGGTGTCGAACTGGATGGTCAAGCCGGTGCCCGCGCCCGTCTCGCCCCAGGTCCCGTCCGGCAAGTCCGGCGCCACACAGAAACTCCAACCGTCGGCCGGGATCGAGGTGCCTCCGCCCACACGCGCCATGAAGGAGGCGCGAATCCCATACACATTCGCCCCGCCGTCCAAGTCGTCGATGACGAACGAACCATACTGGCTGTTGACATTTTTCGTGAGTTTCAGGCAGGGGGTGTTTCCTACCCCGCCAGCTTCCACCATGGGCAGCCAACTGCCATCGCTGTTGCCAAACACCTGGGATTCGGTCGGTACCTGGCTGTTGTCGAAGTTGGCATTGAAAGTGCCTGCGTTCACCGGAGCCGCAAGCGCCAACACGCCCGCCGCAATCCCGAACAGGGCCAATGAGAATGCTTTTTTCATAATCAATACTTGGTGATCAGGATTCTATCTTGTGCTATCATCTTTACTTCCTCCCACCCGGGAGGTCAAGGAGTCTCACGGGTCAATGATAACGAGAGGAGCGGTTCGACAGTCAGACTCAATTCCGATTGGATTCGCGCCTTGAATCCACACGCGAGTTCTCCGCGGATCAGATCCCAAGCAAGCCGGCGAATCGAGGCTTGAGGGTGTGGGGATGGGGTCGAGTCTAAATAATTGATTCTGCTGAAAAACAAATTGTATAATATAATAATATGAAGTGAGGACGGGCCAATCGATCGCGATCGACCGG
>JAKLHY010000113.1 GCA_022709905.1 Verrucomicrobiota bacterium
GGCTAATCTCATAATACCCCCCAGCCTACCCGGAATACCGAGAGAAGGTCAATAATAATGAACCTGTCACTTTATTTGTTTTTCTTGGATTCTTGAAGTCATTTTCAGCATGGATTGGCTTAAACTATTGCGGCGGCGATGGCATCGCCCATTTGGGAAGTGCTCACGAGATGCGTTTTGGAATCTCTCTGACTCGAGATATCCCGGGTGCGATAGCCTTCGGAAATCACACGGTCGACGGCGTTTTCTACGGCTTTGGCGGCTGGATCCAATCCAAAGCTATGGCGAAGCATGAGAGCGGCAGCGAGGATTTGCGCAATGGGATTGGCCACATTCTTGCCCGCAATATCCGGCGCTGTGCCCCCAGCGGGTTGGTAGAGGCCGAAGGTTCGTCCGTGACGCCGGGTGCTCAGGCTGGCAGAGGGAAGCATCCCCACCGAACCGACCAACGCGGCAGCGACATCGCTGAGGATGTCGCCGAACATATTGCCGCAAAGGATGACATCAAATTGCGAGGGGCGCAGGATCAATTGCATGGCGGCGGTGTCGATCAATACATGTTCGAGAACCACGTCGGGGTATTGAGTGCTGACTTCGGTGACGACGTCGCGCCAGAGGATGCCGGTTTCGAGCACGTTGGCTTTGTCGACGCTGGTGAGTCTCTTCCGTCGCAACCACGCCGCCCGGAATCCGACATGGGCGATTCGCTCGATTTCCGTAGTTGTCAAGGCCATTGTATCGACGGCTCGCCGAATCCGCTGAGTGGTGGTTCCGTCGTCTTTGACTTCCAACACTTCCTCGGTCTTCCTGGGGTAGGCGTAATAGACGCCCCCGGTGGATTCACGCACGAAGAGGAGATCGATGCCCTTTTCCTGGCGTTCCGGATGAAGCGGGCAGGCGGCGGCCAGGGCGGGAAGCAGTTTGATGGGGCGAAGGTTGGCGAAAAGGCCGAACTGTTTGCGGAGTTGGAGCAAGGCAGCGCGTTCGGGGCGTTTTTCTTTTGGGATTTCGGCGTCGCGATAATGCAAGCCGACGGCGCCAAACAAGATGGCTTCAGACTTTTTGCACAAGGCCAGCGTGTTTTCCGGCAGGGCTTTGCCCTCCTGATCAATGGCCGCCCAGCCGACGGGGGCTTCGGTGATTTCAAGCGATAGTTTCTGTTTTCGTTCGATCGCCCGCAACACCTTGATGGCTTCACGCATGATTTCCGGACCGATGCCATCGCCTGCCAAAGCAGCTATTTTCAGTCCCGTGGTATTCATAAGAACGCCTATGGAAGATAGTTAGTGTTTTGCCGATCAACCAAGATTTCCGGTGTTTCGACCATCCTTGGTTTTCTAACAGCATCCTGAACCTGTCAGGCCAGGAAGTCAAAGCTCGGATCCATGGGGGGCCAGAAAATTCTAGCGGCTCAGGGAGGCTTGGTGGAATAATGAAGTTTGATGAAAGCGATGCGTTTGCGTTTCCTGGGGTTGTGTGCGGATTGGGGAGCCTGGGTCCGGTGGTTTGCTGGCAACCTGTTTGTCAGGTTGAGCATCGCGATCCAGAGGGGGAAGAAGCTGAGGAGGATCCCTGCCGCCGAAGATCGACACGCCGGATTTTGCCGCTGACGGTTTTGGGCAATTCGTCGACGAACTCAATTTCTCTTGGGTATTTGTATGGAGCGGCGACGCGGCGGCAGTGGGCTTGGAGCTCGCGCGCCAAGGTTAAGCTGGCTTTGACGGAGGAGCGTAAGACAACGAAAGCCTTGACGATTTGCCCCCGGACCTCGTCGGGTTTTCCCACAATAGCGGCTTCGAGGACGGCGGGATGCTCGAGGAGGGTGCTTTCGACTTCGAAGGGGCCGATGCGGTAGCCGGAACACTTGATGACATCGTCTTTTCGTCCGACGAACCAGAAGTAGCCTTGGGCATCTCGAACGGCCCGATCGCCGGTGAGGTACCAATCGCCTGAGAACTGTCGCGCGGTTTCTTGGGGATCAAGCCAGTATTCCTGGAACAGACCGAGCGGTCGACGGGGTTTCACTCGTATGGCGATTTCGCCTTCGGTGCCGTGGGGGACTTCGGCCAAGTGATCATCGAGAAGGGCCAGATGGAAGCCGGGCGCGGATTTTCCCATGGAGCCGGGGCGCACGGGATCACCGATCGACCGGAAATTGCCGATCAGCACGACGGTTTCGGTCTGGCCGTAGGCTTCATAAAGGGTCAAGCCGGTGGCGGCCTTCCAACGAGTCATAACTTCGGGGTTCAGCGGTTCTCCGGCGGTGACACAGTGGCGCAAATGGGTGAACCGGTAGTTATCCAGATCTTCGCGCACGACAAGCCTGAGGGCGGTTGGGGGGGCGCACCAGGTTGTAATAGGATATTGCGCAAGGGTTTGTAGAGCAAGAACAGGATTGAATTTGCTTCGATAGTCGAGGGCAAAGACGCAGGCGCCCATTTGCCAGGGGCCAAAGAAGCTGGACCACGCCGCCTTGCCCCAACCCAAGTCGGAGAGATTCCAATGGACATCGGAGGGATGCAAGTCGAGCCAGCATTGGCCGGTGAGACGATGGCCGAGTCCATAGCTGGCATGGGTATGGAGCACCATCTTGGGGTGACCCGTGGTGGCGCTGGTAAAATAGAGGATGCCCGGTTCATCGCTTCGGGTGGGCTCCGCTGAAAAATCAGGGGACGCTTGCCGGATGCCGGCGTCGAAATCAGACCATCCCGCGGCTGAGCCGCCGACCTGAAGGCGGCCCCCGGAAAAACCGGCGAATTTCCCGGCGTTTTCCGGATCGGAGATGACGGTCTTGACGTGGGCAGAGATCAGCCGGTGGTCTGTTTCGCGTGCGGTGAGCTGGGAGGTGGCGGGGACGGGGACCGCGCCCAGCCGGGTTAAACCCAGAACGGCGATCCACCACTGGGGGACGCGGGGCAGCATCAACAGGACGCGATCGCCGCGCCGCACGCCCACAGCTTGAAAGAGGTTGGCGGCCTGGCGGCTTAAGGTTGATACTTGCTTGAAACTGAGTTGGTGCTGGCGTTTGGTATCCGACTCGACGCACCATAACGCCAGGGCTTCGGGCCTTTCCTGGGCCCAGCGATCCACGACATCGGTGGCGAAATTGAAATAGACGGGCGTTTTAGGTCCGTCTGTTAACGGTTCAACCATGGCTTATTGTAAGAAACAATCCCTGCCAAAGTAAAGGGAAGCGTTTTTTCGGATTGAATATCCGGCGGATGAAACCAAAATGGCAACTGCAGTCTGCGGGGTGATCGTGAACCAATGCCAGTGGGATATTTTACGAAAATGCATCCGGGGCGAGACGTTGAAGCCGCTACCGGTGGCCTTAATTGTTGATAGCCCTTGGATCCCCGGTTATCTGGGACTATCGACGCTGGACTACCTGACGCTGCCGGAAGTCTGGCTGGAGGCCAATCTGAAGATCCGGCGCGAGTTTCCGGAAGTGATTTTCCTGCCCGGATTCTGGGTTGAGCCGGGCATGGCGGCGGAACCAAGCGCTTTCGGGTGCAAGATCAGTTTTTTTCCTGACAAAACACCCGCCGCCCATCCTTTGATCGAGACCCCAGCGGAAGGCGAGCGACTGGGGACGCCCAATCCGTTGACCGATGGTTTGATGCCGTTGATTTTGAACTGGTATCGGTTTCTGGAGCCGCGAATCGAGGAGGCGGGCGAACAGGTCAAAATCGTGGCAGCTCGGGGGCCGCTGACGGTGGCCACTCACTTAATGGGAGTGACCAATTTTTTGATGGGCCTGAAACTGGATCCCGCCGGCACGCACCGTTTGCTCGAAAAAACAACCGCCCTGGTGCGGGATTGGATCGAGGCTCAGGCGGGTGTTCTGCATGCGGTGGAAGGCATTCTGGTTTTGGATGATATTGCGGGTTTTTTGTCCCTCAAAGATTATCGTCAATTTGCGCATCCTTATCTGAAGCAGGTATTTGATGCGTTTCCCGGCCTGGTCAAGATGTTTCACAACGACACCGACAACCCGGTTTCGTTCGCCGAGCTGCCGGATTTGAGAATTGATCTTTTCAATTTCACTCATCTGCAATCTTTGGCGAAGGTCCGTGAGTTGGTGGGCCCGTCGCTCTGTCTAATGGGTAATGTGCCGCCGCTGGAGGTTTTGGTCCGCGGCGACCGCGAAAGTGTGATGGGGGCGGCTCGGGCATGTCTGAGCGCACATCGGGGCCGGCCCGGCCTGCTGTTATCGGCGGGGGGAGGCACATCCCCGGGAACGCCTGGATCGAACATCCAAGCCTTGGTGGATGCCTCCAGGGAAACGGGCAGGGCGGAGGCGAGTCGCCCACAGGAAACCTGAGGCTGACCGAGTCACGATTGCGCGTATGAATCGAATCGCCATTTTGGGAACCGGAGCAATCGCCGACAGTCATCTGTCGGCCTATCGCAAGCTATCGGACCAGTGCCGCATTGTGGCGCTGGTGGATCTGTTTCCGGAGAAGGCACGAGCCAAAGCCGCTCAGCACCAGCTGGATGTCCCTGTCTACGAGCATCTCGAGGCGTTATGTCGGGGGGTGGATTTTGATGCGGCATCGGTTTGCCTGCCCCCCTTTGAACACGCCGCCGCTGCTGTGGCCTTGTTGCAGGCGGGCAAGCATGTCCTGGTGGAAAAGCCGATGGCAACGTGCCTGGACGAGTGCGACCGCATGTTGGCCGCGGCGAGGAAAAACGATCGCGTTTTGTCTGTGGTGGCTCAGAATCGATATCAGGCCGCAGTCCAGAAACTGAAACGGGTAGTTGAATCCGGTCTGATCGGTAAGATCCTCTGCGCGCGGGTGGATTCCTTCTGGTGGCGGGGCGGCAATTACTATGATCTTTGGTGGCGGGGGACATGGGCCAAGGAGGGGGGCGGCTGCACCATGAACCATGCCGTGCATCACATCGACCTGCTCCAATGGATGATGGGCATGCCAACGGAGGTCCAGGCCTATGCGGGAAACCTCGCGCACGAGAATTCCGAGGTTGAGGACTTTGCCACGGCAACTCTTCAATATGCGAATGGGAGTGTCGGACAGATCAATGCCTCGTTGATCCATCACGGCGAGGAACAGCAGTTTGTCTTGCAGGGCGAACGCGCTCAGGTTGCCTTGCCATGGAAGATCAGGGCCATGCGTCAAACGGAGAACGGTTTTCCGGCGGACAATCCCGAATTGGCAGCCGAGATTCAGACCTATTACGATCAGCTGCCTGCGGCCGAGCGATCGGGGCATGAGGCCCAGATAGCCAATTTTCTCGCGGCTGTAGATCGGCGGGAACCCTTATTGCTTGATGGAGAACAGGGGCGCCGCGCCATTGAGTTGATTTCGGCCGTATACCAGTCCAGCCACGAGCGCCGGCCGGTACAACTGCCGCTTTCGTCGGCCGCGTCCTTTTACACCCGGGAAGGGATCCTGGCGCATGCCAGGCGGTTCCATGAGAAGACCCGGAATGTCGATAACTTCGCGACCAACGACATTACTTTGGGACGCAGCCTCAGCTGAGGGAGGGCATCGTAGTTGAACTCAAGCGAAGGGATAGGATCGATGCAGCGGAAATCGGATGGCATGAATTACGCGCCCAAGGGCCGGATCAGTCTCGTTTGTGGCCCGGGTGAATTCATCATGGGGGCGATTGGACTAGACCACGGTCACATTTACGGGATGTGCAACGGTTTGGTGGAGGCGGGCGCCGAACTGGCCTGGGTTTACGATCCGGATCCGCGGAAGACGGAGGCTTTTTGTCGGGCGTATCCCCGGGTCAAAGTTGCGCGCTGCGAAGAGGAGATCCTGGGGGATCCGCGGGTTCAGCTCATTGCGGGAGCCCCGATCCCGTGCGAGCGCGGCGCACTGGGGCTCAGGGTGATGGATCATGGCAAGGATTATTTCACCGACAAACCGCCGGTGACATCGTTCGACCAGCTCGAGGCGGCACGCCAGGGGGTGTCGCGTACCGGCAGGCGGTTTGCGGTGTATTATTCAGAGCGATTGCATGTTGAGGCAGCGGTGCGGGCGGGTCAACTACTGCAAAGCGGCGCCATCGGCCGCTTGTTGCAAGTGATCGGGTTGGGGCCGCATCGGTTGAACGCGCCCTCGCGTCCGGACTGGTTCTGGCAAAAATCGAAATATGGCGGAATCCTGTGCGACGTGGGATGTCATCAGATTGAGCAGTTTCTGGCTTTCTCCGGGGCGAAGGACGCTCGCGTCTTGCATAGCAAGACGGCGAATTACAGCCAGATGGATCATCCTGATTTTGAGGATTTTGGCGATGCAACGCTGTTGGCGGACAATGGGGCGACGCTCTATTTGCGAGTGGACTGGTTCACCCCTGCCGGACTGAAGGCATGGGGGGATGGCCGGACGATCCTTTTGGGCACGGAGGGTTATATGGAACTGCGAAAGTATCTGGACATTGCCCGGGATCCGGAGGGTGATCATCTGTATCTGGTCGATCAAGGGGGGGAACATCATTTCAATGTGCATGGGCAGGTGGGCTTTCCCTTTTTTGGGCAATTAATCGAGGACTGTCTGCATCGCACCGAGCTGTCGATGACGCAGCGGCATGCCTTTCTGGCCATTGAACTTGCCCTGCAGGCCCAGTCCCAGGCCCGGCGGATCGCATAACCCGGGATCCAAGGCTTGACGCAATCGGTTTGCTTCCCTAGGTTCGACAGCTCCCGGGGCTGAGGGTTTTCTGGGTACACGAGCCGCGATCCCGGAACATGGTTTTTGGCGAAAGGATGATGTGTGAATGTAACGGTTGAGAATCTGGCGCCTTGCAGAAAGTTGTTGCGCGTGGAAGTTGACAGTCAAGCGGTGGAATCCGAGTTCGAGAAGATGACCTCGGAGGTCCAGCACCATGCGGCTTTGCCGGGCTTTCGGACCGGAAAAGTGCCCCGGAGCATGGTCGAGAAGGTCTATGCGCAGAAGATCGCCGACGAGGTGAAGCGCAAGATGATTGGCGATGCCTATAGACAGGCTATCCAAGAACAGAAGCTGGATGTGGTGGGCTATCCCGACATCGAAGAGATCCAATTCGGCCGCGGACAGGCGCTCCAGTTTGCGGCAACGGTGGAGACCGCGCCTGATTTTACCCTGCCCGAATACAAGGGGTTGCAGATCAAAGTGGCTGCGGCGGCGGTCACCGAAGATGACATGGCGCGGGCGATGGAGATTTTACGGGCTCAGCGGGCTACCTATCTGGATGTGGATCGGCCTGCCAAGAGCGGCGATTTCGTGGTGGTCAATTACACGGGCACGTGTGAAGGCAAGCCGATCAGCGAAATCGCTCCTTCCGCCCAGGGGTTGGCTGAACGAAAGAACTTCTGGCTCAGCCTGGATGAGAAGGAAACCTTCATCCCGGGATTCACTCAGCAACTGATGGAGGTCAAGAGCGGCGATCGCCGCACGGTGGCGCTGACGTTTCCGCAGGATTTCGCGCAATCAGAGCTGGCCGGCAAGGAAGGCCGATTTGAAGTTGAGGTGCTCCAGGTCAAGGATCGCGTCCTGCCTGAACTGAACGAGGAATTGGCCAAGGCCTATGGAGCCGAGAATCTCGAGAAACTGCGCGAAGGCGTGCGGAGAGATCTCGAGGCCGAATTGCGGGCCAAACGGAATTCGGAGATTCGGAAGCAGATATTGCGCCAGCTGCTGGATGGGATCACATGCGATCTGCCCGAGTCCGTGGTGAATGCCGAGACTCGGAACGTCGTGTTTGACCTGGTCCGCCAGAATCGCGAACGCGGCGTCACCAAGGAAATCATCGAGGAACAGAAGGAACAAATTTATTCTTTTGCGAACAATAACGCCAAGGAACGGGTCAAGGTGGCTTTTCTCCTCAGCAAGATTGCCGAGAAGGAAAACATCCGCGCCTCCCGGGAGGAGATCGGCCGTTACATCACCCTCCTGGCCCAGCAATACCAGATTCCCGTGGCGAAATTTGTTCGGCAGCTGGAAGAACGAAACGGCATTGCCGAAATTCAGGAGAGGATCATCAACGAAAAGGTCTTCGATTTCCTGGAGTTGAACGCCGTGATTGAGGAAGTGCATTCGACGCCGGCAACGGCGTGATTTCGGGGACAGCCCGCGGCGTGCGATCGGTTTTCGTCCAGCCGTCGAAAGGATCCGGCGTGTTCGTGGCCCGGTGATCGCCGGAGGAGGGGGGGCTTCATGCCGCGTTGGTTCAAGAATGGGCTGGGAATCCTGTTGTTACCTTTTTTCGCGAGCCTGGTGCTGGCCGTTTTGCGAGTGGTGGAGGCCAGCGGCCCGGCGGATGCTTTCTGGGTGGCGTTTCTTGCGGGCGTAGCCTGCTGGCTGGTGGTGTATCTGCTGCTGCCCCGGCCGATGTTGATTTACGTGTGGGGCCATGAATCGACCCACGTGGTCTGGAGCTGGCTTTTCGGCGGTCGAGTGACTCGGTTCAAGGCGACGGCCAAAGGAGGCTCGGTCCGAGTCACGCGAAACAACTTTCTCATTTCATTGGCGCCCTATTTCTTTCCGATCTATGTGTGGGTTGTCGTGTTATTTTACGCGGCGGCGAGCCTCATTTGGATTTTGTTGACGGTCCAGGCGTTCTTTCATCTGCTGATCGGCGCCGCATACGCTTTTCATCTCACTCTCACTGGACATATCCTCAAGACCCGCCAGACCGACCTGACCGAGCACGGGGTGGTTTTCTCCCTGGTGATTATTGGATTTGGCAACTTGCTGACGCTCCTCGTCGGCCTGCCGTTTCTGACACTGAAAGTGGGCTGGTCACAGGCGTTTCTCTGGTGGTTCGAGGAGACGGTTTGGCTGGGGCAACGGTTTTGGGGCCTGTTCAGATGAAGCCGCCGGGGGAGGGCCGACTCCTCGGGCGGTGAGCACACCCCGGGCTGTGGCGGCGGAAACCACAAGGATCCCACCGCTGATGGCCCAGAACTGGGGACATTCGCCCAGGGCCAGCGCCACCCAGATCGGATTGAATACCGGTTCGATCGTGCTGATCAGGCTGGCCTCGAGGGCGCGCACATGGCGAATGCCTTGGGTGAATAACACCTAGGAGAGACCCAGTTGGAAGACGCCGAGGAGAATGAGGGCCATCCAACTCCCTTTCCCGGGCGCCGATTTCAGGCAGAATGGCAGAAACAACACGGCAGTCAGAAGGTTGCCCAACAAAACCGAGTCGGCCGGCGCGGCGTCTTTCTGTTTGCGAAGCAACACCGCCAGTCCGGCGAAACTCAAGCCGCTGGCCAAAGCGGTGATGTTGCCCCAGAATCCGGTCATGGTGATTTGGTCCAGGAAGAACAGGGCGATGCCAACCACCGCGAGCAGGATGAGGCCCCAATCGAGTTTGCTGGGGGGTTCCCCGAGAAACCAGGCGCCGAACAGCGCAATGTAGATGGGAGCCGTGTATTGAAGGAAAATGGCATTGGCGGCGGTGGTCATTTTGGTGGCACTGACGAAGAGCACGACCGTGCCGACGTAACACAACGCGGCGCCCCATTGAGTGGCGGAACGGGCAAATTGCGGTTTGGGCAGAAGCAGGGCCATGGTCGCGGCGGCGATGGCGCTCCGGGCTCCCGCGATGGCCAGAGGATGCCAGTCAATCCATTTGATGAGCAGCCCGCCCAGACTCCAGAGCAAGGCGGCTCCGGCCAGGCACCCGACCGCTTGGGTGTGCGTGCGCATTGCCTCTTCGACATAACGGAGAGCCGTTCCCATGTAAAGCCTGGTCCCGCTGGATGTTCGGAAGAACAATGGACTTGGGAGCCGTGTTCCTCTTCGCCGCCGTGCGCCAATCAAAGTCACAGGGCTGGTTTGACAGCGTCCAGCCGATCGGTATCATCAGCATCCCTGAAGTGGTATGAACGCAAAGCCGCATGTAGCTGTGGTCGGTGCGACAGGAGCTGTTGGCATCGAGATGATCAAGACCCTGGAAAAGCGAAGTTTTCCAGTGGGCAAACTGACTTTGCTGGCCTCGGCCCGGTCTGTGGGCAAGCGGTTGCGATTCCGCGGCGAGGACTACGTGGTGCAGGAATTGACCCGGGAGAGTTTTCGCGGGATTGATTTGGCCCTCTTCAGCGCGGGCGGCGGCATTTCGAAGGAGTATGCGCCTCTGGCGGTTCAGGCGGGCTGTGTCGTGGTGGATAACTCGAGCGCGTTTCGGATGGATCCGGCCGTCCCGTTGGTGGTGCCGGAGGTCAACGGGGCCGACGTGGCGGCGCACAAGGGGATCATTGCCAATCCCAACTGCACTACGGCGATCACGCTGATGGCTCTGTATCCTCTTCATCAGGCGTTCGGGGTGAAGCGGATTCTGGCCTCGAGTTACCAGGCGGTATCCGGCACGGGCGCCAAGGCCATCGAGGAATTGCGCCGCCAGTCGGAGCAGATTGTCCACCGACAGGCAGTCACCCGCGAGGTTTATCCCTACCAGATTGCATTTAATGTCATTCCACAAGTGGATTCATTTCTATCTTCCGGTTATACGAAGGAAGAGATGAAGATGGAAAACGAAGGGCGGAAGATCATGCATCACCCGGAATTCCGCGCCAGCGTGACGTGTGTGAGGGTGCCGGTTTATCGGGCGCATTCGGTGGCGGTCAGCGCGGAATTCGAGCGTCCGGTTGTGCTGGAGGTGGCCCGGGCGGTCTTATCCAGGGCGCCCGGCTTGGAGCTGTGGGATGATCCGGCCAAGCAGCTTTATCCGGTGCCGATGGTGGTGGCCGAGATGGACAACTGCGTTGTGGGCCGGTTGCGGTTGGATTGCGCTCTGGAGAATGGCCTTTGTTTCTGGGTGGTGGGCGATCAACTGCTGAAGGGCGCGGCTTTGAATGCGGTTCAGATCGCCGAGCGTCTGGTTGAGCCGGCCTAGGCGTTTTTCGGACCGGGATGGGTTTCATCATGCGAGCGGACAACGGCAAAGACCGTCAATCTCATGGATTTGGGGACATTTTTGGGATCATATTTCTGTGTCTGGGATTCCTGTTGTTGGTGGCGTTGTGCACTTTTGACCGCCACGACTTGAGGTCCAATCTGGTTCCTCCCAACGAGCACATTCACAACTTCATTGGCCCCGTTGGCGCGCAAACGGCCAACGCCTGTTTTTTTGTATTCGGCGTGGGGGCGTATCTGCTGCCCGTTTTGCTGCTCGGTTTTGGATTGGGTTTTTTATTGCAGTTCATGAGTTACCTGCGGCCTCGATGGCCTTGGGCGTTGGTCTTGCTGATGACCACGACTGCCATGCTCGATCTCTTTTCGTATCGGATCGACGAAACCATGATGGTCAACCTGAACACGCCCAGCGCTGGAGGGGTGACCGGTCTGATTGTAAACCGAATGGTATTTCGTCACTTTGGCGAGGTCGGGGCGTCGGTCATCCTGCTGACGATCTACCTGGTGAGTCTGGTGGCTCTGACAAACATTCAACTGGGGTTCTGGCTCCGTGAGATCTGGAAGGGGCGCCGGGCTGTGGAATCAGACCGATCGGAGACCGAGAGCGCTTTGGAGCAAAAGGCCAAGAATCTGGCTGCGGAGGCGGAGAAGCTGAAGCGGGTTGCGGATCAGGCCGGGCTGGGGCCCGATCTCCAACCGGTTCCCGAACCGACAGTGAGAGATCTTAGCGTGCCGATCCCCCGTTCGGGTCCGGCCGGCAAAGGTCCAGCTCAGGCCCCAGCCGAGAAACCGTCCTCGTCAGCGCGCGAGATTCCCGCGGCATCGGCCCAGGATATTCTGGGACAGTATTCCTTGTCTCCGGCCCCGAAGATCGAGTCCAAGGCTCCTGAGGAAGCGGCGGAGCCTGTTGAATCCAAACCTGCGAACCGACCGGACGAGGAGGTGGAGGAACCGCCCGTCGGGGCCGTGTCGGCGCAGGCACCACCCGCGAACGGGGCGATTCCGCGATTGGCGCCGGCCGGGCGGCCGAAACCGCCATCACGCAAACCCAAGCCGATTGCGGTGGCGGCTCCGCCGATGATCGGCAATTATCAGCTGCCGCCCCTGGATTTGCTGAATCTGCCCGATCCGAATGTGAAGCCCTCGGAGAGCCGGGAGGATCTTATGGCGAACGCGCGCCTGATGCAGAGCACCCTGGCGCAGTTTGACATTGAGGTGGCCCTGGGGGATATCACCAAGGGGCCGACCATCACCCGTTATGAGTTACACCCCGCTCCAGGGGTTCGGCTGGAACGGATCTCGGCCTTGGGCAACAACATTGCCGCCGCCCTCAAAGCGGAGCGGATTCATATCCTGGCTCCCGTGCCTGGCAAGAGTTCGGTCGGAATTGAGGTCCCGAACTTGATCAAGACCAAGGTGATCATGCGGGACCTGCTGGAAACCGAGGAATGGCAGAAAACCAAGACCCGAGTCCCCCTGGCCCTGGGAAAGGATGTTTATGGGCATCCGATTGTGAGTGATTTGTCGGAGATGCCACATCTGCTGATTGCCGGCAGCACGGGCTCTGGGAAGAGTGTTTGCATCAATTCGATCATTGCATCCCTGCTTTACCGTTTTTCGCCGGACCAGCTGCGGTTTGTCATGATCGATCCCAAGGTCGTTGAACTTCAGCAGTACAATACGTTGCCTCACCTGGTCGTTCCGGTGGTCACGGATCCCAAGAAGGTTGTGCTTGCGCTCCGGTGGGTCATCAGCGAAATGGAGAAGCGCTACCAGATCTTCGCCAAGGTCGGAGTCCGCAATATCAAGTCATTCAACGAACGCCCCCGCTCCAAACCGCTCCCCGTTCGGGAACCCGAACTGCCCCTGCGCTCCCGCAAGGAGCGCGTCGAAGCCGGCTCAGATGGTTTTGCGGTTGAGCTGGACGAGGAGATCGTCGTGCCGCGCGACGAGGACATCGTGATTCCCGACAAACTGAGTTACATCGTGGTGATCATCGACGAGCTGGCTGATCTCATGCTGGTAGCGCCGGCGGATGTCGAGATGGCCATTGCTCGAATCACTCAGATGGCCCGGGCAGCCGGGATTCACTGTATCGTGGCGACCCAACGGCCGAGCGTGGATGTCATCACAGGAGTCATCAAGGCCAATATCCCGGCGCGGATTGCGTTTCAGGTCGCCTCCAAGGTCGATTCGCGGACCATTCTGGATGCCATGGGAGCCGACAAATTGTTGGGCAAGGGGGACATGCTTTACATGCCGCCGGGGGCTTCCAAGCTGGTGCGGGCTCAGGGGGCTCTGATCACCGATCAGGAGATTCAGTCCATCGTCGACTTTATCGCGCGTCAGGGCAAACCCAGCTTCGAGGTGGACATCCACCAGCAACTGTCGAAGCCGAGTGATGATTTCGAAGACAATGCCGCGTGTGACGAGGATGAGGAGTTGATCGAGCAATGCATCGAAGTCATCCGAAGCGAACAAAAGGCCAGTGTCTCGCTTTTGCAGCGCCGTTTGCGCCTCGGTTATACTCGCGCGGCGCGAATCATGGATGAGTTGGAGAATCGGGGAATTGTCGGACCGAGCAAAGGGGCCGAGCCTCGGGATATTTTGATCGACCTGGACGGAACCGGTGCCGATGGCAATGCTCCCCAATCCCCGCCTGCTTCAAGCTAGCCTGGATTTCCACGGAAAAGAATTAACCTAAGTCTTGGGCTTATTTGCCGGTCCGTTGTAGGTCGTGAGGCG
>JAKLHY010000114.1 GCA_022709905.1 Verrucomicrobiota bacterium
GGCCGGTCGATCGCGATCGATTGGCCCGTCCTCACTTCATATTATTATATTATACAATTTGTTTTTCAGCAGAATCATAATTATACAATTGACCCGGAGTCCGGGAGCGGTAGCATCGTTTGCATGGCGCGACCTTTACGCATTGAGAAACCGGGCGGTTGGTATCATGTGAGCGCTCGCGGCAACGAACGCAAGGCCATTGTCCGGGATGACCGCGATCGGCGGCATTTTGTTGAGCTGGTAGCTGAGATGGTGGTGCGTTTTCGGGTCCGGTTGCATGGTTACGTGCTGATGGACAATCACTACCACCTGTTGCTGGAACTGATCGAAACCAACCTGAGCCGGGCGGTGCAGTGGCTGAACGTAAGTTACAGCGTGTGGTTCAACCATCGGCATGGGCGCAGCGGGCATTTGTTCCAAGGCCGGTTCAAATCAGTGGCGGTGAGCCCGGAAGAGTGGGCGCTGGTGCTGAGCCGTTACGCGCATCTGAATCCGGTTCGGGTCCAAACGCTGGGCTTGGGCAGGAGAGATCGACAGGCGCGACGGGTTGGTTTATCCCCGGCCCCGGAGGCCGCTCAAGTGCGGGAACGGATCGCGCGGTTGCGGCGGTATCGATGGAGTTCGTATCGGGCCTACATCGGTTTGGAACGGGCGCCCCAATGGCTCGAATGCCAGACCGTTTTGGCGTTGGGGGGGAGCGGAGCTGGGGCGGAGCAGCGTCGGCGGTATCGGGATTATGTGGAAGGGGCGGTGCGGGAAGGATTGGAGAAAAGCCCGTGGGAATCGGTGCGGGAACAGGTGGTGTTGGGGGGCGCCGAGTTTCTGGCTGAAATGAGGAAATACGTGAGCGGGAGTGAACAGGAGCAGCGTGGGGCGCGGCGGTTGGTAACGGAACGGCCGTCCTTTGAAGTGGTGATCGCGGCAATCGAGAAGGTCAAAGGGCGGAAGTGGGGGGAATTTCGAGACCAGTATGGGGATACGGGACGGGATATGGCGCTGTATTTGGGGCGACGGTTGTGCGGGCTGAAACTGACAGAACTGGCCGAGATGGTGGACCTGAAGAATTACGGCGTGGTCGCGACCAATGCCAAACGATATGAACGCCGATTGGATCGAGACCGCGCCGAGAAGGCGCGAATGAGCCAAGTGCTTGAATTGTTAAATTGTGAGATGTGACCCTTAACAAGGGACCAGCATCCCGATGAAAAAAGTACTCATCATAATTGGTTTCTCCTCAAAGTCAGAGCGGGGCAAAGGGGCGTGGGGTTATCCGCTGGAGGGTTGAGGGATCATTGAGCCGAAGCCGCCAGCGCTATTGCGGCGCAGTCCCATGGCGGCCAGGGTGGTGTAACAGAGGGATTTGAAGCGCGAAGGCGGCTGGACCCGGACGAGTTGCGGCTGTTGATTTCCGGCTGGATTATAGACAAAGACACCGATGCCGGTTTCTTGCCATCGCAGGAGGACATGGGAAAGGTCGGCCGCCGGGACCGGTGCAGATTGAAAGACAATGACCTGCTGGATCTGGTGAGTTTTGAGGAAGGCGGCGGACGGAAAATCCTGGGGGAACACCAGCCAGCGATTGTCGAATTTGCCAGGCACGATGGTGGTTTCGGGGGATTGCCTTCGGGAATCGAGGAGGAAGGCGGGAGGGGCTTCAGGGGGCAAGGTGAGACTGGATAACACGGGGGCGCTGTCCGCCAGCATTTGGACGAGTGGTTGCATGTTAATGAGGCTGACGGCCGACAGCACGGCAGAGGGGCCAACGGCGGCGTTGAACAGGGGCACGGTCTGATAACCATCCCTGGCCAGGGCGATGCCAATTCTAACGGCCTCAATGCCGGGAAGATCGACGACAATGGCGGTCTGGGCGTCATTTTGAACGTCCAATTTCGGGACGTCAATTGGTTGATTTGAGGGCGCGAGTCCCGGGGGCAGTTCGGCAAAGAGGGCGGGTTTGGCCCAACGGGCCCAGAGCGATTGCCGTGGAGCCCAGAGTTCGAATAGATCGAGGGGTGTCATGTTCGAGATTGGACAAGGCAGGGGGATTGAGGAATCGAGAGGGTGGGGGAGGAGGACAGGTTTTCAATCAAAACGGCAGCGTCGCAAGCCAAGTGGTTGACCAGCGGTGTGCGGGCGAGCCGTCCGTAGATGCCCGTTGCTCGGTTATTGAGGGTGTACACACCAAAACAAGGATAGAAATCGCCCTGGTCCGACCTGAAGGGACAGGACTGGAACCGGCGTTGGGCGATCCAAGCGTTGGGGAACCAGCGCGCATTGCGGCGGATGGCCCTCCATTGTCGTGGTTCGGTTACGTCCCGGATGCCGATCATGTCGCCGACGCGTCCGAGGACAGGTTTCAGGATCCAGTCTTCGTCATGGTTCCAGGGTGCGTGGCGCGGATCCCGTGTTTCGGGCAGGTATTGACGCCAAGTGGGCAACGGTGTGTCGAGATCATCCCAAACCAGGGGAAAACGTTTGCTCTGGGTCAGCAGTGAGACGGCGGAGTTGGCGAGCAGAGTGCGGTTGCCCGAGAAAAAATGATGCGATCCGCAGGCGCGCGCGAGATTGGGAAGCCATTCGCCCGGGAAAAAGCGGAAGATAAAATCCACGGGTTCTTGGGACCATTCGGTGTTGAGGAAGGCCATGCCATTTGTCCACCGGAGGAGATCCGGGCTGATCAGGAGGGGGCGCAAGCCACGTTTGGAGAGCAAGCGGGCCAGGAACACCATCACTTGGCGATCGTCGGTGTAAGCGGTTGCGTGCGCCAGGGCGACGATGCCTCCCGGCGGGGTGTGATGCTGGATGGCCGAGACCAAGCTGTCAGCCGGATCCCCGGGGCTCGCATAGGATTTATAGCAACTCTGGATCAAGGAGGCGTAACCCGAGGCCTCGTTGAATCCGCCGGGGACATCGGTGTTGGCTTCGGAAATGCGCCAGCCGTCCATCGTAAAATGGAAATCAAATCGCATTACGCGGAATGCCTCTCGGGAATCCATGTTGCCGGACTGAAGCAGGGCCTTTCGCACGGGCCGCGGAAATCCAAGCCTCTTGAGCAGGTGCGGCTTGGTCAGGAGTTCGGACTCGGCGCGGAGGATTTCGTCGGCCAGTTGTTCGGCGAGGCGGCTGATTTCCCGCCAGGCGGTCTGTTTCAGGATCACGGGAAACGGGGCCAGGATGGACACGTCCTCGACCTGTGGATCCCATTTGCAGCAGTCGAAGAAGGCGCGGCGGTGCAGATCGGCGAAAGCCGATTGTGGCAGGCTGGGCAAGATGTACCCGGGGAGATTCATCGTGGTCTATCGGTTGAGTGCGATCAGGACCATGGCACTGAATCCGAGGTAGAGCAGGGCTGGTATGGATCCAATCGTGACCAGCGATGTCGAATCACGATCGGTTTGGGGAGAACACTGTTTCTCGAGGAAGATAGCGATGGTCAGCAGCAGCAGAACAGGCCAACCGTTGCGGCCGAAATCCATGAGGGTCGCCGCAGCCGATACCCAATCGCCGGCTACGGCCCGCCCTAGAATCAGACCGCTGCCGACCGCGAATCCCGCTGCGCGCTGTCCTGCCGCCGGATCCCGATCGATCGAGAGCCGGTCCGCCAACTCTGTCGATCGCGCCAGGATGGCCCAGGAGATGAACCAGGCGACTGATGAAATCAGCGCGGAAAACACCACCACCCACCAACCGGGACCATTGCCGATATTGGCGCCCGCAAAACAGAGGATGAGCCCCACCATGGCCCCTGCAACAGCCAGTCCTGCCACGCCGTTGCCCCGCTCGATGGCATCGTCCCGCATGTTCAAGCCGAACCAGGGCAGAAAAAGTCCCGTGAGCGCCAGCCAGGTCATGCCCATCACCAGGTAGAATCCCAGGTATCTTGGGTCCAGGCGGACGTCGTCCGCCGCATAGACACGAAGCACGACGAACAGAGCCAAGGCACAGAGGAACGGCGCCAGGGCCAGCGGGCGGCGCGGTCGGAATTCGCGGGCAAAACGGGCCACGCCCAGCAGCAGCCAAAGCCATCGCAACCACAATCCCACGCCCAGGAGGCTGCTGATCACCAGGATCGCCACTTCATCTTCCGACATGCTGCCAGAATACATGGTGTTCATCGAGGTTTTCCAGTGCGGCGGATTTGAGTCATGCTGCGCAGGGTTTCGCCGCCGGGTTGATCCTTGACGAACATGTCATCTTGAGGATGGAGAGGCCAGCCAAAAAATCCAGTCCACGGATGGGCTGACGCCCTCGAAGGCATGACGGATGCCCCCGAGCATGACGGGGCGATCGATTGATGATGGAGCTCCATCTTGTCACGGGAACTCCTGTCATCCATAATCCACTCGATGTTGGCAAAGAAACGCTCTTCAAATCGGTTTGGGGCTCGGCAGCGGGCCTTTACTTTGGTGGAATTGCTGGTCACGATTGCGGTCATTGCGATTCTGGCGTCCTTATTGCTCCCGGGATTGGGCCGGGCCCGCAACCTCGCCTGGCGAACCGCCTGTTTGTCGAATCTGCGACAGATTGGGATTGGCACCGCGATGTATGCCAATGAACACCAGGGCCGGATGCCCTGGATTCCGGATGCCGAGCTTCAGTTGACGCCTCCGGTCAATTCGAGTGGCAAGCGTTATGCGCGGATGGGATCGTTCATGCCGGTATTGAATCCTTACCTGGGGGAATCGAAGCTCTGGTTGTCACCGCCTGTGAAGCGAATCAAGACGAATTCGTGGCAGACGCATTTTCTGAGTCCCTGGCGCGAGAACGGCCAGGACCGACCCGGGTTAGGCTGGGCCAATTACCTCAGTGACAAGCTGGCTGAGACGAACGAAGCCAGCGCCCGATATTTGCGGGGCCGGACTCCGGAGAGTTGCGCGGCGCTTCGAGGCGCCAGCACGGCGGAGGAGGAATGGCTCATGAGCCCGTTCTTTGAAAGGCCATGGTGGGCGGAGAATCATCAGGCCTGGTCGGTGGGGGAGAGTGTGCCGCCGCCGGGTGGCTGGTCGGCCCATCATGGCGGACGCAACCAGCTTTACCTGGATCTGCATGCCGCCTGGGTCCGGAAGGACATTTCGCCGTAAGCCCGCCTTTTCCATTGACAGAAACTCCATGCGCCCCAAGATCCTGGGGTGTATGTCAACCATGCCTCAGGAATTCCATGGAGTCACTGTTGTCGCCAAGGCGAATGTTTATTTCGATGGACGGGTGGTCAGCCATAGCATCTTGTTTCCCGATGGTGCCAAGAAGACGGTCGGTTTGGTTTATCCCGGCCGGTATCATTTCAGCACCCAATCGGCTGAGCGGATGGAGATTGTGGCGGGCTGGTGTTTGGTGACGATTGATGGGCAATCCGAAACCAAGGCTTTTACCGGGGGCCAGTATTTTGAAGTGCCATCGCGATCGGGGTTTGCCATCGAGGTTACTGAAGGGATCTGCGAGTATATCTGTTCTTACCTGCCCGCTTGAAGGCTCACAGGCTCTTGAGTTTTTCCACCTTGACCAGCCCCATCGATTCGGCGGTTTTGTCCAGGAAAACTCCCAGGATCCGGCGCAGACTGGCGGTGCGCCGGTGAAAGAGCCATCCAAGGCCGAATGTCGTTCCCAGGATCAGGCAGCTCCAGACGATTTGGCCGGAAAGCTTTTCCCAGCCTCCGAGCAGCCCGCTGAGGGCGAACTCGATGCCGATGGCCGCGGCCAGGATGGCACGGGCGAGCAGGGACCATCGGGGGCGCAGCCGGCATCGGAACAACTGTTTGTCCCCGGGATGAAATTCCGAGGCTGATGCCAGCTGCAGCCGACTCCAGCGATCTCCCACAACCTCCAGGTCGTATTCGCCCCATCCGGTGTCGGTTTTGATGGTCCAGCCTTCTTGTCTGAGTCCCCCAACCACCGCGTTCAGAAACTGAACCCGTGATAAACGGGCGTTCCCCCAGAAAGCCGGTGTGGCTTGAGCGGCGCTGGTGTCCCACGAACCCAGGGTTTCGAGGTTCTCCCGGTTTTTGAGCGGCAACGGTCCCTGAACCAGTCGGCCGTGATACCGCGCCCATCCGCGGACAATGGGTTGCAGGAAAAACAGCAAGCCCACCAGGGGACGCGACCAGAATCGACGTTTTTTTGTGGGGATTTCGGCCTGTATGGCGGCCATGACGCAGACGGCCACTGAACTGCCCAGGCTGATTATCGCCAGCGGCATCAGGGCGCGAAAGGCGGTTGAGGCCATCCAAAGCACCAGGGTGACCAGGACGTGATATTCGAGAGTCGTCAGGAGCATCAGTCCCGAGACCGGCGGAATGGCGTAGAGCGATTGGAAATAACCACTGGCAAATGGCCCGTAGTAGATGCGGGGCGGCCGAAAAACCACCCCGACGCGGGCGGGGGAGTAGATGCGTCCGCGCCACAAACCTCCGCCGATCCCATTGAAGAACTCGGGATGTTTTCGGACCAGCATCGCTTCGGCTTCCCCATAGCCATATTGCTGCCTTAAGTAGTCTTTGACGCGCGAACGCCGGTAATGCCAGACAAAACCCGCCGGGCTGAAGCCGATCTCAAATCCGGCCTGCTGAAGACGCCAGCAGATATCCACGTCATCGCCCGCCTGGCGGAATTGCGGGTCGAACCCGCCAATTTCGAGCAATGCCCACCTGTAAAAGGCCATGTTGCAGCCCGGGATATGTTCGGCCCGGCGGTCGGTGAGCATCACGTGCGCCGGGCCTCCCGGGGAGAGCATGACCGCGCTGGCCACACAGGAATCGTCCGGTGGCAGGAGATTAGGGCCCCCGATGCCGATGACCTGTTCGCGTCGCATGGCGGACACCAGGTGGTAGAGCCAGTCCACGTCGGCGCGGCAATCCGCGTCGGTAAAAGCCACAATCTCACCTGTGGCGGCCGCAATTCCTGTGTTGCGGGCTTCTGAGAGGCCGAGGTTTTGCCGATGGCGCAACCACCGGAGCTTCGGGTAATGCCGGGCCAGCTCCGGGGTATTGTCCATCGATCCATCGTCGACAAGGATGACCTCGTAATCGGGATACCGGAGGGATTGGAGAGAATCGAGGCAGGCCTTGAGGGTTTTGGCTCCGTTGTAAGAGGCGACTACGACGGACACGCGCGGAAACCAGTCAGCCGGAAAATCGGGGGTTTGCCGGAATTTCGACTGGACGGCCTGGTAAGCCGGCTTGGGTTGCCGCTCCTGGGTGGTGACCCCAAAACGCCATTCGGAAACCTCCCTGCAGTCTTTGAACCACTCGTCGGTATAACTATAGACCACGACCCCGGCCGCGCCGTAGCGAAAAGCCGATTCGATCTGCCACGACAAAATGGATGCCTGGCGTTCCTGGCCTTCGCGGACCGAGTCAATGCCGATTTCCCCCAACAACAGCGGTTTGCCATCGGCGATCATTTGCAGGCGCGACAGGTAATTCTCAAAAGGCTGCTGTTGGTGCAGATAAACGTTGAAACAATGAAAATCAATCTCTCGCGACCGGAGGAACTCCGTTGGTGGATAATTGCCGAAGGTGCAGAGGCACTGTGGCGCAACCGTTTTAACCTCCGCTACCAGTGCGTCAATAAACTGGGCCACCCGCCAGACCCCGCTCCACCGCACAAGGTCTGGACGGATCTCGTTAACCACACTGATAGCAAACACCGCCGGGTGTTGAGCGCAGGCCTTGGCCGTGGACCGCACGCTGCGCCGGACCTCGGCCCGCGACTCGGCGGTTTCCAGAAAACAGACTTCCTTGTTCCAGGGAATGTCCACCAGCAGACGAACCCCGTGGTCTGCCGCCATGTCCAGGAACCACCGGGGGGGGACATGGTAAATTCGCAGCAGATTCGCCCCCAGATCCCGGATCCTGCCAAAATCCTCCAAGGTGGCTGCCGGAGCGGCAAACGGTTCCCCCGCCGCATTGGGCCGCAACGGACCATAAGCCAGCCCGCACGGAAAATACTTCTTTCCGCCCGCCCGGAAGAACTTTCCGTCCACACTGACCGGCTCTGGCATTAACATGTCTTACTTGGACGCATGCGGCTGAAGGTTTAATCACCGGGAATCGAAATAACAAAGCCCTGGCTTCAGGTCAATTCCGCCAAAAAAAACCTGCCGGATCGTTCGATTCCGGCAGGCGACAAAACAACAGTTGAAAGACCAGAGGCTGTTGCTGGCCATTTAAAGGCCCCTAGCCCTTGCCGTGCAAGGCCTCGTAAACGTGGCCCACCATCTGTTCGGACGGCTTCAGGGTCTTGGCCCCTTTCTGCCACTTGGCCGGACACGCCTCCTCGGGATGCGTCAGCAGATAAACATTCGCTTCCATCTTCCGATAGAGTTCATCAGCATTCCGGCCGACATTGTAGAAATTGATCTCCGCCGAGGCCAGCTTGCCCGCCGGGTTGATGATAAAGGTGCCCCGCAGATCCAGTCCCGTCGCCGGATCATAGACCCCAAACAACTTGGAAACATGCCCCGTCGGATCTGCCGCCATTGGGAACTTCACTCCCGACAGCAGTTTTTCGGATTGTCGCCAGGCCAGATGACTGAATTTGGTGTCGGTGGATACCGTGACCACCTCGGCCCCCAGTTTCTTCAGCGCATCATATTTCTCGGCCAGATCAGCCAGTTCCGTCGGACACACAAACGTAAAATCAGCCGGATAAAAGAACAGAATCGTCCACTTCTTCTGTTTCTTCAGCTGATCGAGGGAGATTTTCGAAAACTCCCCTTCAGCGGGATCGTAGATCTCGAGTTCAAAATTAGGGACTTCAGCGCCGACAGTAATAGTCTTGTCCTCACACATATGCCAATTAACGGTTTTGTTGATTTGATCTTTTCTCGGGGAGCCGTCAACCAGCCACCCACCGGTCTCATTGCAAAACGGCTCCCACCCTGACTCCACCACAAAATCACAGAATCACCGAATGTCAAACGTCGACACCCTCGGATCCGATCCTGGTCGCAGTCCTGGTGGTTCCGGCGCGATCTCTTTGACAACCGCCTCGTAAAAGCGTTGATGTTCCTTCTTGCCCAGATACACGGCCGCCACATGGGATTGAACCGCTCGCTCCAAACTCACCCGCAATCGGGGATTCCCTGACGGATGGACGACATACCGGGGCAGGGGGGGGCGGAGCCCATAAAGAAAGAAGCGATACGTCACGTAGGCGGGGCCACTGGCTGCTGGCAAGACGTCCTGAGCCTTGACCCAATGGGTCACGGTTCCCACCCGGGGCAACACCCGAAAAAAGACCGCGCTTCCGGCCATGCAGATCAGGGGCACCAGGATATAGCCAATCCAACGAGTCCATCCCAGTTTTTGGGTTTTTCGGATGATCTGTCCTGCAACGTAGTATGGCAACACCAAACACACGCCATACAGCAGCGCGAACAAAAACGGCGCATACAAGACCAAAATCATCGAACTCAAAAACGCCCTCCAGCTCTGCCAGGGATAGCTCAGGCTTAGGATCGCCTGGAAAACCATATACCGAAATGGGCTCAACAGTAGAAAACAGAACGTGATCCAGACCGTGGCGCCCCATGGGATTCCTTCGCGCCTCGCCAGCGCGTTGTTAATCGCAAAGATTAAGACCGCAAGAAAGACCGGCAGGCTGAGCAGCCAGGCTGCCGTCCACGCAAACCACGTCGGTTCCAGTTTCAACGCCTGATCCATCAATAGCCTTTTTAACAATCATGTTATACATGATTGTTAATGCTCATGCCATGCCTTTTTAGCCAATTTCTCATCGAATGTCGTGAAATCTGGGATCAGACCGATGGTTGGGGCCAGAGTTGGAGGACGGCTTGGACGGCTTGTTGGGGTTCGATGGCCTGCATGCATCGAAAATCGATGGGGCATTGGCGGAGAAAGCACGGGGCACAGGGCGAGTTGGTTTTTAGCAGGCGATGTCGGGTGTCCCCGGGAACGCCAGGGCCGGTCAACTCGGGTGAAGTGCTTCCGAAAGGGACCACGACGGCAGTGCCGACAGCGGCCGCCACATGCATCGGGCCGGTGTCGTTCGTCAATAAGACACGGCAATTTTTCAGAAGGACACAAAGCTCGCGGAGGGAGGTTTTTCCGGCGGCGTTGATGACAAGGGATGAGCCGGCGTTTTGGGTCTGATTTCGAATGGATTGGTTCAGGGTTGTTTCGATGCGGACAGCCAAGTCCTGATCCGCAGGCCCTCCAAGGATGAGGCACTGGCAACGGGTATGGTGATGGATTTCGAGGGCCGCAGCCTCGAAATGAGTCGCCGGCCAGCGTTTGGCCGATCCGTATTCAGCCCCGGGATTGATTCCCAGCACCGGGCGGCGGGCGGGATCGAGGCCAAATTGAGTCGCAACCGCGGACAGTTCGTCATTGTGAACGAACAGTCGGGGGGCGGTGATTTTGGATTGGGCGCCGAGGGCCGTTGCCAGGTGGAGGTAGTTGAACAGGTGATGGGCTTCGACGGGGGGGAGGGGATGCGGTATATGGAGAGCATGGGCGATCAGGCGGCGGATTTCAGCTGGCGATTTTTTTCGCATGGACTGGAAGCTGGGCCGGAGAGGCAAGGCCTGAGTGAGAAGCCAGCGTCTCCAGGAAGCCTGGTAACCGATTCGTTGGGGGATGCCGGCCAGCCAGCATTCCAGGGCGGACCGGACCGAATTGGGGAGGACAAGCGCGGTATCAAAGCGGCCTGAGCGCAAGCGCTTGGCCACCTGTCGGAGGGTGTCGGTTGGAGCGAAGACGATGAGGTCGTCCACCCAAGGCAAGTGGCTCCACAGGCCCGCGAGTTTCTCCGGGGTGAGCATGGCGATGAAGGCATGCGGATGAGACTCCCGGAGTCGTTCGAGGGCGGGCGTGGTCATGATGGCGTCGCCGAGCCAGTTGACGCCGCGGACTAGGAGGCGTTCCCGATGTCGACTGGTGGAGGTATTGGGGTTGACGACGGTCATGGGACTGCGGGTTTGCGGCGAGACCGGCGGGATTTGGCAGGATCGTATTTCCACCGGCGGTGGACCCAGAACCAATTGGCGGGATCGGTTCGGACGGCGGATTCGAGGTGCCGGTTGACATCCGTCATAATCTCTTCCACGGAACGGGGTTGGCCGTTAGTGGTGGTGGGGATCGGGTCGCTGTAGACGATCCGCCATTTGGCCAGGGATGTGCGATAACAGATGCTGGCGAACAAGTGGCAGTGATAGCGTAAGGCGAAAAGTGCCGGGGCGGTATTGGTTGAGCAGGGATGCCCGAAGAACGGGACCAGCACCCCATGGCGTCCGGCGTTTTGATCGACCAAAAGGCCGAGGACCATTCTTTCGGACTGGAGGGCCTGGCGCAACGCGCCCCCCTCGTGGCGGCGCTCGTAATAACGGCATCCTGAACGATTCCGCAACTGCTGCATCAACCGGTCCAGGCGCGGGTGGTCGAGCCCCCGGTAGGTGGTTGCGCCGGGGACATCCGGGGCCAGAGGGTTGCTTCGGGCGTAAAGCTCGAAATTGCCGAAGTGGCCGATCGCCACAACGCAGCTTGTTGGGTGTGCTCCGGCCATGGCTTCACGCAGAGCTTCTCCTCCGGCAACCTCCAGATGGGGACGCAAGGCGGCGTCATCCATGAGGGCAGTCTTGGCGGCCGACGCGAAATTCTCGCCGATCCGACGGAAGTTTTCCCGGGCGATGGCCCGGCGTTCGGACTCGCTTTTCTCGCTGCCGAAGGCCAGTCGCAGGTTTTCAAGGGCGACCCGGCGATGCCGGAAATCCAGATAGTAAAACAGGAGGCCCCCCAGGCCTCCCGCGCGGGCGGCCGCGGGCAACGAGATTAAACGGATCAGCCCCAGGAGCGCTCGGACCACTGTATAGAGAAGGAGGTCCATCTTCAGCGAAAGCAAATCTGGCGCACGCAGTCCTGGAAGTCTTTGGCGCCGCTGATGATTTTAATTTCCACCCGCATAAAAAGGATGGGCAGATCGCGTCGATCGAGTTTGGGAAACCGCACGGCGTCTTTCTGAGTGGTGATGATCAGCTCGGCCTGGCGTTTCTTGCTTCGATTGATGGCATTGAGCAGTTCCTGCTGAGTGAACCGGTGATGGTCGGCAAATCGTTTGGCATAAACGAGTTTGCCCCCCAGGCGAACCAGGCTTTCTTCGAAGCTTTCGGGCTGGGCAATGCCGGAGATGGCCGCCACCTGTCGGCCTTCGACAAAATCCAGGTTAAATCGTTCGCCGGTAAAGACATCCTCGATGTACATCGGGTTGTGCACGCACTCGATGATGCCCGCACTGGCGTTGAGTTGGATGATGCGGGATCGCAGCAAAGCGCTTTTACCGTCGCTTTTCGTGATGAAAATGGTGCTGGCTCGAGCCAGGTGCGCCGGCGGTTCCCGCAAGATTCCTCGGGGCAGAAGATAGTCGTTTCCAAAAGGCAGCTGGCCGTCCACCAGCACAATGTCCCGCCGTCGGCCCCGGAGTTTCCAGTATTGGAACCCGTCGTCCAACAGGAGGGTGTCGCAACCGTACTTCTGGATGGCATAGCGGCCGCTCTTGACCCGGTCTTTATCGACCAAAACCACGACGTCCTTGAGGTTCGACGCGAGCATGTAGGGTTCGTCCCCGGCCTGTTCCGAATCCAGAAGAAGCGATCGGCCGTCGGACACCACCCGCGGAGGGGTGCGATCCTCGCGCAACAGGAACTTGTTCAGCAAGCGCCTTCCGAGGGGAGGCGGTTTGGACCGGTACCCCCGGGAGAGAATGGCGACTTTGCGGCCTTGATCCTGGAGTTCACGGGCGAATTTTTCCACCACCGGCGTCTTGCCCGTCCCGCCCACCGTCAGGTTGCCCACCGCAATTACCTGCACCCCTAGGGTTGAGTCTCTGAGGATTCGGACGTTGTACAGAAACCGTCGGGTGCGAACCGCGATCTCGAACAGCAGGGACAACAAGAGCAGCCCGAATCTTGTCAGCGCCGCCCGCTTGCCACGGCGCCGTTCGGAAATCACATCCAGGACGAAGGTTTCGACCGCTTCGGTCCAGGCTCGCACCTGTTCACGCATGTTTGCGCAGTGTGCCAATGTCCCCGGCTCAGGGCAAGGCCAACCGACTCGGCCGAAAAACGCGCCTGAGAAACTGAACCGCGAACGAACGCCCGTGCACGCGAATGGAATCGGAGGCATCCGGTGGGCAGAATCTCGGACATTCCATCGATTTTCCCAACCCTTCAACGGAAGTTCCTTTTTAAAGACATAGCGATTTCGCACGTAACCTACTCATTTCAATCGCTTTGGCCTGGACTGAGT
>JAKLHY010000115.1 GCA_022709905.1 Verrucomicrobiota bacterium
GGGCTAACGGACTCTGGAATGCATATTGGAAAAGTCCTCTTTCTCACCAGAATTGACCGCCAATTTCAATCACACCCATTTCCAGTAATCCGCTTGACGCAAGGGGGTGATTCCCTATGCTGCGAATCAATTTCCCGAGGCAATTTGGATGACACTATGATGATGGCCACTTCCGCGGATGGATCCGGTGCTGGCGTGCAGTTGAACGCTCGTTATCTTTGGGCGATTTCGCTGGTCGCGGCGCTGGGCGGGCTGCTGTTTGGCTACGATTGGGTGGTGATTGGGGGGGCGAAACCGTTTTTCGAAAAGCACTTTCAGTTGACCAGCGAAGCCCTCGTTGGATGGGCCAACTCCTGTGCCTTGCTGGGCTGTTTGTTGGGCTCGCTGGTCACCGGAGGGTTGAGCGACAAACTGGGTCGAAAAAAACTCCTGTTGGTTGCGGCCTTCTTGTTTGGCGTGTCGTCGGTTCTGACCGGTTGGGCCTCCACTTTCAACGGCTTTGTGGTTTGGCGCATTCTGGGTGGTGTTGCGATCGGGATGGCGTCGAATCTCTCCCCAATGTATATCGCGGAGGTCGCGCCGGCGAATCTGAGAGGCAGGCTGGTGGCCATGAACCAGTTGACCATCGTGATCGGGATTCTGGCGGCTCAAATCGTCAACTGGCTGATCGCCGTCAAACTGCCCCATGCGGGAGCCGACGCGGCCGCCATCGAATCGATCCGGCAGTCCTGGAACGTTGAATCGGGCTGGCGTTGGATGTTTACCGCTGTTGTCGCGCCTTCGCTCTTATTTTTGTTGGGGGCAGCGTGGATTCCGGAAAGCCCCCGATGGCTGGTGAAGAACGGGCGCGTCGAGGAGGCGCGCCAGGTGCTGGCAACGATTGGCGGCGAGCGACACGCCGACACTGCGGTGGCCGAAATCCAAACGACGATCACCCGCACTGAAACCGGGCAAGTCCGGTTCGCTGATCTTCTCGAACCTCGGATGCTGAAAATTCTGCTGGTGGGCATGATCCTGGCGGTGCTGCAACAATGGAGCGGCATCAATTCCATCTTCAACTATGCCGAGGAAATCTACCGCTCGGCGGGTTACGGAATCAGCGACATCATGTTCAACATCGTGATTACCGGATTGATTAATCTGGTATTCACCCTTTTGGCCATTGGGACGGTGGATCATTTTGGCCGGCGGAAGCTGATGTTGATCGGGTGCGCGGGCATCGGGTTCTCGCATATTTTGATTGGCGTGGCGTATGCCATGGAACTCAAGGGTCTGAGCGTTTTGGTGTTCACGCTTTGCGCGTTGGGGTGTTATGGCATGTCCCTGGCCCCGGTGACCTGGGTTCTGATTGCCGAGATTTTCCCCAATCGCATCCGAGGCGCGGCCATCTCCGTGGCGGTGTCGGCCTTGTGGATCGCCTGTTTTCTTTTGACCTACCTGTTCCCCATTTTGCGAGGGGCCATTGGCATGTCCAAAACATTTTGGCTCTACGCGGGAATCTGCTTCGCCGGGTTTGTTTTTGTCTACTTCCGCGTCCCCGAAACCAAGGGCAAAACCTTGGAGCAAATCGAACGTGAGCTGGTCGATTGATGGATGATTCGAGTCCACCCTCGAGGGCATCCCGTCGGACCTTTACGGTGCCGGTCCGGGGGATTGCCGAGTTCGTCTGGCGCCAGGGCGACTTGCAGGGCGAGACCGATTTCGTCAGTCCCTCGCGCGCCCGTAAAGGGATTCGCGGCCATCAGAAGATCCAGCGCAGCCGGCCGGCCGGTTACGAAAAGGAAGTCCCCGTCGAAGCCGAACACATCACGGACCACTTTGCGCTGCGGATTCGGGGGCGAATCGATGGTGTGGTGCGCCAGCCCGATCGGGTATGGATGGAAGAGATCAAGACGCTCTCCCGTCCCCTGCGTGATGGGCCATCCCCCCTGCACTGGGTGCAACTCAAGCTCTATGCCGCCTTGTTTTTACAGACCGAAACTTGCACCGTCGTCGACCTGCAGTTGACCTATCTTAATCTTGCTGATGACGATATCTGCGAGTATCGGCAATCCTTCATGCCCGAGGAACTTCATCGGTTTTACCTCGATACGATATCGCGCTACGAACGTTGGCTGTCCGCGCAATGTTCTTGGGAAGACCTCCGGGACGAGTCCATTGCCCGTCTGGGTTTTCCTCATGGACAATACCGCCGGGGGCAGCGGACGCTTGCGGTGACCGTCTATCGCGCGTTGCGGGCGGGAAAGGGGTTGTTTGCGGAAGCCCCGACCGGTCTTGGAAAAACCATTGCGATGTTGTTGCCCGCGGTCAAGGCCCTTGGCGAAGGGCGCTATGAAAAGATCTTTTATCTAACCGCCAAAACCGTGGGACGCGCCGCGGCCGAGGAGAACCTGGCTGTCTTGAGGCAAACGGGCCTAAGATTGCGGTCCATCACCCTAACTTCCCGCGAGAAGATCTGCGTCCGCGACGAGCCTGTGTGTGATCCGCGGATCTGTCCCCGGGCGAAAGGATATTACGATCGGCTTCCGGATGCCCTGCGTGACGCGCTTGCCGAGGAAATCCTGGATCGCCAGAAGCTGACGGTCCTGGCCGAAAACCAACAGGTTTGTCCGTTTGAGCTTTCCCTGGACGCAGCGTTATGGGTGGATGTCGTGATTGGCGATTACAATCATGCTTTCGATCCTCGGGCCTCACTCAAACGTTTTTTTGGCGAAGAGGCCCGTGCCTATGTCCTCCTCGTGGACGAGGCTCACAATCTCCTGGAACGCGCCCGCGAGATGTTTTCGGCGGATCTCGACCGCGCGGAATGGCGGGGGCTGAGGAGGGCTTTGTCGTCTGAGGCGCCCAGCATTGCGCGCGCTCTGGAGTCGGCCGGTCGGGCATGGACACGTTGGCGCGCCAGCTTGCAGCCCTCCGAGGCGACTGCAGAGTCCGCCTCGCAAACGATCCCGGTTCCTAGGGGGGGCCTGTTGCCGGAAATGACCGGTGCGGCTTCCGCTGCCAGAACGCAAACGCGATTGGGGGGCGTGATCGTGGCGCGCCAGCTGCCCGAGATCATTCTGAAAGCCGTCCGGCGATTCCTCGGAGAGGCGGAGGAATGGCTGGTTCAGGATAAACCGGCGGAGTTTCGCCTTCTGCTGATCGAGTCCTATTTTCGGGCGCTGAACTTTCTGCGCATTGCGGATCGTTTTGATGAACGTTACCTGGTGTTGGCCGAACGCTCCAAGGGAATCGATCGGCTGCGGCTGCTGTGTCTGGATCCCGCGATCGATTTGCGCGACGGCATTCCCGAAGGTTCATCGGGGGTCTTTTTTTCCGGCACCCTGACTCCGCTGGAGTTTTTCCGGGCCGCTTTGGGGGGCAAGGAACACGACACGCTGCTACGGCTGGATTCGCCTTTCCCGCCCGAGCATCTCCAGGTGTTGCTGCAGGATCGTATCGGCACGAGCTGGCGCGAAAGAACCGGAACCTTTGACCGCGTTACGGAAGCCATTGCTGCCTTCGTGGAAGGCCATCGGGGCAACTACCTGGTGTTCTTCCCCTCCTATGATTACCTCGAGGAAATCCTCGCCCGGTTTCGTGGATGCGCGCCCGGGGTAACCCTCCAGCACCAACGTCCGAACATGACCGAGGACGAACGCCGGGATTATGTGTCGGCATTCTCGAAGGACCGGTCCGAGACGCTGGTTGGATTTGCGATCCTGGGAGGCTTGTTCGGCGAGTCGATTGACCTGATCGGCGAACGCCTCACCGGCGCCGTGATTGTCGGAGTCGGATTGCCTCAGGTCTGCCTGGAACGCGACCTGATCCGACATCACTTCCAGGAGAAGGGGGGGGCGGGTTTTGATTACGCTTATCGTTTTCCCGGCATGAATCGGGTGCTCCAGGCCGCGGGCCGCATCATCCGTTCCGAATCGGATCGCGGCTGTCTGCTCCTGATTGACACTCGATTTGCGGAGGCCGCCTATTCCCGGCTGCTTCCGCGTTCGTGGCATCCTCAAAAGGTGCGGTCGGCCCTGCAGATTGGCCAGGCCGTGCAACGCTTTTGGGGGCAGGAGTCAGAATCCTGCCGCGAATGAGGCTGGCCTTTGAGATCGGGATTTGGGTATTGTCCATCCCACATAACCTAAACCAATACGACTATGAACAATCCCATCTGGATCATGACGTCCGCTGTGAAAAACCTCAAGCAGGACGAGATCATCCGAAAAACCAAGGAGGTTGGCGCGCAAGGCATGGAATTGTGCGTGTTTCGCCGGGATGGTTCCCGCAAGGACCACGTCGCCACCCATCTCGATTACGAGCAATTCGGTCCTGATCAGGCTGCCCGCCTTCTGGATCGTTGCAACAAGGATGGCCTGCGGTTCTCCGTGGGCGCCTACGAGAATCTGGTGGGCGGCGATCCCGAACAACGGGCGCTCAACCAGAACCATCTGCTGCGGTTGATCCGTATCGCCGCTCTTTGCGGAGGCGACCGCAACGATGTCAAGGTCGGCACCTTTGTCGGTTACAATCACGAGTTGGGCGTTCAGGATCGTGGCTTCGAGAAGAACCTCGAGGAATACGTTCGCGTGTTCAAGCCCATCATCAAATACGCCGAAAGCCTCGGGGTCACGATCATTTACGAGAACTGCCCCATGGAAGGCTGGCGGCCGGCGACCGCTCCGACCACCTACAACAACCTCCCGGCAACCCTGGCCGCCCGCAAATTGATGTACGCCCTCATCCCCAGCCGTGCCCACGGCGAAACTTATGATCCTTCCCACGATGTCTGGCAGAACATCAATCCTTGCGATGTCCTTAACGCCTCCGACATGAAGCGCGTTCATCGTATTCATGTCAAAGGCACCCGCAATCTGCAAACATCCGCCCGCATCCATTGGGGCGCCTTGTATCCCATGCAAACGGTCGATCCCAAGCTGGCCAAGAAAGCCGGGGTGCCCATTCCCGCCCATGAATGGGACCGACATCATTATGAACCAGTGCTCCCGGGATTTGGGGGGTATGACAGCATGGATTGGCGCGCCTTTCTCGAGACAGTGATGAACCGAGGATTCAACGGCCCGTTCGTGATTGAGAACGAAGGGGCTAATTCAGCGCATACCGGCAACCTGGGGGCCACTCTCCAAGGCTTCAAGGCAACCATCCTCAATCTGGCCCCTGTCCTCTGGCCGTTGGATCCCCAGGCCGGCTATAAGTTCGATGCCTCCAAGCTATCTCCCCTGGCCCAGGCCGAATCCAAAGATATCCCGTTGAAAACCATGGCGGATCTGTAGGCACAGGAGAGTTGTCCAAGGGTGCTGCAACTGAGCCGGAACTTTTTCCAAGGGCGTCGGTTGGGTTGCAGCTTCCTCAGATTGCCCCAATGTGCTCGAGACCGAGCACGTATTTCGAACACCGCGACATGCGGAACGGGAAGGCATTGGTCACCGTCCCGGCGTCCCGGGTGAGCTCGGGGGCGTATTTGAGTTCCAGGATGATCGCAGGATTCTGGCAGGCCTGGGAGAGCATCGATCCGTTGCTCGGATATCCGGGCCGGCCGAACATCAGATCCGAATCGATCGTAAGACGAAACCGTCCGTCCGCGCTCAGAAAATAGCGGCGTTGATAGGAATTAACCAACGACGGTGTCAGGCATCGCAAGGCGATTCGCGAGGAGTCCGCCAGATCGGCCTGTTCCCAGGTCTGCGACAGGGCAGGAAGCGAAACGCTCCCGTTGCCTGGCAGGGGCGGCAAGCACTGGGAGATCTTTCCGCTGACCTGGCCGCGTTTGGCCTTATGCTCCAGCACCGGCCGCTCCAAAGGGCCCGGGATCCGGCCATACCAGCGAACGCGAGTCTTGGATCGGTTGGCCGTGCCATGGACGTGATCGAAATAGCTCTTCAGGCCGGGGGTGTCCAGGTAGATGTTGTTTACCACCCGCATCGGATAGACTTCCCGAAAGAGGGCCGGATGCCGGCGCACCAAAGCCAGCACTTCCGGCAGAGAAAGCCCCGCCGGAAGAAACTTCCGTTCGAAACGCAGGTGAGGTGACTGGTCGATCATGGTGGGATTTAGGCGCTTAATCCGCGGTCATCTAGACAGCTGATTTTAATGCCGTCACTGATCTGCCTCAGCTTCTGGTTGAACAACTCCAGTTTCCCAACATCCTTGAAGTCCACCAGGAAAGAGGCTTCCATGGTGTCGGCCGTCTGGTCAAAACGCCGCAAGCTGGCGTTGGCCCCCACCGCCTTGAGGTGGTCGAGAACCTGACTCGCGCTGAGCTTGGCGGCCGCTGGACTGGTCACGGTCAGGAACAGGTTGGGTTGCTCGGGACTTCGACGCGCCAGATGCCGGAGCGCCACCAAACCGATCACCAACACGATGGCGGCAATCGTCACCAATACCTGCCCGGCCCCCAGACCCAGACCGATGCCGATCGCCAGAAAAAGATAGGCCAGTTCCTCAGGTTCCTTGATCGCCGCCCGAAAACGAACGATCGATAAGGCCCCCACTAATCCCAGCGAGAGTGCGAGCGACGATTTCACAATGCTGATGACCAAGGTCGTGGTCACCGTCAGCAGCAGAAAATTCCGCGCGAAAGCTCGCCGATTAGACAACGACTGTCCAAAACGCACATACGCCAGCCCCAGCAGATAAGCCAGCACCGCAGCCACACATAAGCTCAATATGAATTCCGGCAAGGAAGCGATTTCCACCGGTTTCCAAAACATTTTCGCGAGGACTTGTTCGATTTGCATGGTTTCCTTCATGAATAGTTCTCTGGATTAGTTTAGGGTTAAAAATTTAAAGTCATAAATAGCAAGTTAATAAATCAGTTTCTCAAAACATCCCCGGGGGTGGCCCAATACCGGGGCCTCCCGGGAATCCTCCCCGAAACAGGGATAGATCTTTGTCGATGCCCGCCCGCAGTTGTTCGTCATTCAAATGTCCCTTCCCGTCGCCACTCCAGGAGCGAAACCATTGCTCGAAGACTGTGGAAAACTCGGAAGCCGTGACCACTTTATCTTTGTCGGTATCCAGAGCCCGCATGAACACGGGTCCCAGAAACATCCCGGGACCGAACCCGGCCGGCCCGCCGGGCCCGCCGAATCCCCCGGGCCCACCCGGCCCTGCGTTTGGCCCACCCGGTATTCCCCCTGGCCCTCGGCCTCCGCCTGGGCCGCCCGGGCCAAAGCCAGATACTGTTTCGCCTTTGGACTTGCCCGCGAGTTGGTCCAAAACTGATTTTGCGCGGACCTCGACAAAGCCTTTGATCGGTTTCGGGGGCTGCATGAATCCACCAAATCCACCGAACCCACCGAAACCGCCCGGGCGTTGACCTCCGGCTTTTTGATCCGGCGAAATTCCACGGGGTGGACCGCCGCCAAAACCGGTTGGTTCCACCGCCTCGCCAGACACGACTCGCTCGAAGCGCGTCAACAGATCGGGCGATTCCTCCTCGACGGCGGATCGAATCGCCGCGGCGATTTCATCCACCCGACGATGTAAACGGTCCGGTTGGAAGATTGTCCGGCTGAATTCCTCCATCCGTGCCCGATACAAGCGTTGGAAAGCCGGGACTTTGAAAACTCGATCCAGAAGCCTAATCTCGTGTTGCCAAGGCTTTTCGATGCTCAAGTTTTCCCGCTGCTGCTGCGTGCCGGTCAATGTAAATTGTCCGAACGAATGATCCAGGTCCCAGGGGATGAATTGAAAGAGTTTCGTCTTTGGATGCAGATAGACCAGGAAATTTTGGCCCGGGCCCAAAATGCTGTCGAGCGTGCTTAGCCAGGTCGTCACAGCCATGAACCGGGCGAACTCATCCAAATCCAGGTAATCCCCCACATGCGCGGCAAATACCGCGTCTTCCGCGTGCGAGATCAGCTTGCAGAACTCGATAATTCGGCCCGTTTCCTCGTTCGACACCGGAGTCTTGGGATCATAGGTTTGACGATAGGCGGCCCAATCGTTTCCCAGATCTTCGAAGGGCCTGGGAGTAACCGGTTTGAAAATGGCGCCTTTGGCGGTGCCAAATCGATCCCGGGCGAAATTATTATCGACATTTTCCACCAACGAATAGAGGCCGACATACTCGTTCGTATATTTCCCCGCCACGGAAAGATAGACACGCGCGTAAGCCGTGCGCGGAGCCGGAACACCCGCCTCGCGAAACAATTGGTGCGAGAGCACTTCGTTCATCCAGCTCGCATCGGTCACGCAACTGTGAAGGTTGAGTTTGGATATTCCATGCAGTTTGCGGCCTGGCGCGTGATCATTCAGATCGAGCTTGAGCGATCGTTTCAGCGATTGCCGTGATTGCATGAAGGTCCCATTGCCCTTGTAACGCACTGACACGTTCTGATACGTCAGGCCGTTCAGATCCAAATCGGCTTGGACACTGGGGAAGTCGATTCCCATGGCCGAGGCCAATCCGTTCCGCTTCCCTTCGGCCCCTTGCAGCATCATGCCCGGCATGCGTCCGTTCGGACGGCCGCCCTTTTCGCCAGGGGGGCTAAAACTTGGGGGCGGTGCCATCGTTGCATTTAATCCTGCGCGGATTTTCTCTTCGTTGAGTTTTCCCGAGCGATTCGTGTCCCATGCCCCAAACCATTTTTGTCCTAAGGCCTGGAATTCCTTCTGAGACAGCTGTCCATCGTGGTTTGCATCTCCTTGATTCAGAAACACTGGGGCAATAAACATTGCGGGACCGAAACCTCCGGGTCCGCCGGGCCCTCCTCGGCCGCCAAACGGTCCCATGCCTCCCTTAGGTTCCATGGCTGCCCATTGATCGGGGGCAAATCGAAGGTGCAGGACCCATATGTTAGTCGGATCAAAAAAGGCCCGCGGATTCGATCCGCCCGTTGTCCCATGAGCGCCGGCCAGGTTCATCAAGGCCATCCCGGTTCCCAACAACAGGAGGGCGAACAACCCGGCGCCGAGAACCGCCACGGTTTTTCGCACCCTGACGCTGGGGCCCGAGGCGCAATTCCAACGGTCCCAAATCCGCTTGGGCTCATGCATACAGCGTTCATGACCCGCCCCCCGCTGGTCAGGTTACAGTCAGGTTACAGCCAGGGAAGGTTGCCCTCTGAGCTCGGGTTGCCGCAGCAAATGCCGGATTGCACACTCCAGCCTGATAATCTCAGACTGGCGAAAAAGGGGAATAAATGGCGTGATTATCTTGCGAGCCTGGGGAACTCGGTCACTCGGAGTTTGGCGCATCCGTATGGGATAAGCGTCAGGTCTTCGAGGGGTTCCTGAGAAACCTGGGGTCCGGGTTGGACTTCTCCGGCCCATCCATGCTCCAATTTCCAGTTCAGCAGACGACGGCCTTTGACCCGGGCTGTCATCCCGGCGCCCTCGGAAGCAAACGGAATCGAGCCCACGGGTTGTTCTGAGAAAGTAATGCTGGCATCGGGATTCGCCTCGTTCACCAGCAAGCCATAATTCCACGGCGTGGTCGGCCGGACTTCGAAATCCCCGTGAGGCAGCTCGCGATGGGGCTTGTCGGCGTTCACGCGGGTCCATTGCTCACCGATCTTGAGGGAATAAACGAGCGGGCCCCGTTCCATGGCCAGCGCTTCATTGTAGCGCCGCGAGGTTTTGACCCGCATCGGAAAATTCAGATCAATCCGAACCGATCCCTTCCATTCCCGGTTCAAGCGATGGAACGAGCCGGGTTTCAGGGCTTGTTCCGATCCGTTTTCAATCCGTAACGATGCCCCCCTGGCCCAGGCTGGAACCCGGAGCAGCAATGGGAAACGAACCGGTCTGTCTGATGCCACATGAACCGTGAATCGTTCGCGGAACGGATAATCGCCCGACATGGACACCCGAACCGGTGTGCCCCGGACCTCGAAGCTCGCCGAGCTTGGCGCGTAAGCGACGGCCGCTATGCCGGCATCCCGGGTCCGCATCCAGAGATGCGCCACAAACTTCGGCCAGCCTTGATGCATGTTTGCCGTGCAACAGCCGAAATTGGGTTCGAGCCCAAACAGGTTGGATTCCGGGCCGTTCGAGGACCACATCTGATCGGGATTGATCGTGCACTGGACTTGGTTCACCTGCTGATCATATTGATGCGACCACATATCGGGTGAGAATGTCGCCGGAAGCGCGTTGAACGCAATTCGCTCCAGCCGGTCGCCAAACGCCGAATCCCCCGTCAGAGCGATCAAGTGCTCAAGGGAATAAAGAGCCTCGACAACGGCGCACAATTCGGTTCCCTGGACCGGGTTCTTTCCGGACAAACATTCGTCGCCCGTAAACATCCCGGTGACCTGTCCGTGGTAACGGTCCAGGACGGCGAGCATCCGCTCCGCAAAGGCGCGGTCGTCGTCCTGACGCGTGAGCCGCCAGGATAAGCCATAAGCCTTGATGGCCATCGCGTTGTTGACCACATGCTTGTCCCAGGTCCACAACCCCCGCCGCGGGGTGGGATGCGTGATGTCTTCCTTTCCATAGAACGCCCGATAATCAAAGCCCTGGTCGTAGAGTTTTCGACCCAGATCCAGCAGCCAAGCCTCGCCGGTCTTTTCGTAGGCGTAATAGACCGGAATCAATCCTTCGAACCAGCGATGACGTCCCCATCCGAACAGCGGGGTTCGATCCAGGGCCGGTAAGGTCGCCTTGAGATTCCGCATGACCGCCTGCAAAACGCGCGGATCCCCGGTGGCCTCGTGGTACTGGACCAGCGCCTTGTTAGCCAACAAAATGGACCACAGATCGTAGGATTTGGCGCTCGCATCGGCCGGATAGGGCGAATACCAGCCATCCGCCCGCTGGCTGTCGACTATCCGATTCACATATCGGCTGACTTTGGCCTTCAGCGCAGTGTCATCGAGCACCCACGCCAGAGGAATCACGCCGTCCAGCCAATACGGCGCCCGCTCCCAACCTTCCGCCTTGCCGCCGAACCATTGGCTCTGGCCGACATCCGGCCAAAACTCGTCCAAATGTCCGCTTAAACCATTGGCCTGAAGCTGGAGCTGGCGCTGCAGCCAGCCCTCCGGACGGATGGCGCCGAGCGGCAGCGGACGAAATACCGGCTCCGCCAAACCTGAGGCCGGCCTCGAGCGCCGGGAGGTGGTGGTCGTTGAGGCCGCTTGGCCCAGCGAAGAAACCGCAAGGGTCGCGGTGCCCATCGCCATACTCGCGAGAAAATGACGTCGTTTCATGTGTGTTGGTCAGTGGGATTGAATTCTGCCCGAACTCCAAGCTGTTGTCTTGCCGAAAAACTGATATGAAGGTCGATCCATGAGCTTCTACTGCAAGGCCTGTGCAAGATTGCCCATGGAGATGCTGAATCAAGCGTTGAACCAAGTGAAGACTCAAGCCGAGGGACCAAACGTGGCATCCAAAGCCAAAATGCTCAAGGAAATCCTCAGGAATCGGGCCTTGAAGATCAACAGCAACCTGGCTTAATGAAACATCGTCAAGTGGTCACGGAACAGCCACGAACGAAGCCGTCAGGGCCAAAATAAGAGATTAAGCAAATGCATGCGATTAAGGTTGTCTTTCTACTGATTCTTACTCTGGCTTTCATGAGATTAATTAGCTGGGCATTCGGATGGATACTGTATGTCTGGACCGGTCGAATCACCGCGTGGCAATCCCTCTCTGCGAACCTGGCATCCCTGGGATTGTTTGTTGGCTTTTTGTTTTGGAATCTGATGCCGAATGAACCCTTTGATTTTGCGGCATTGGTCTTTGGAGTAGTGGTCTACGCGGGATGCTTCGTCACCGATCTGCGGTGGCTCCCCTGGCACCGTCAGGCGGGTAAAAGGATGATTCACGTTCCATGAAGATGTCCGGGGCCAAACCGGATGAACACATCCCAGCGGATCGCGTGGGTTTGTATCACCGGGGGACCCGGGGCATGGAGAACCTGAGCGAGCTTGAAGTTTTCAGCCGTCCGCCTTGGACAAGTGGGGGGCTGAACCGGCAGTTTTGACGGTTAGAGTGACATGTTCATCGAGGATCGCTGGGCAATGCCATCTGTAATTTGAAATCTCAAATCTCAAATTAAGCGAAACGTGGAGGTTCATGGAAAGCCTGGATGCCAAATGGCTTGGCACGCATGGGGCCCATGAACCAATCTTCAGCTCTTAATCGTAATGCTAATCGACTCGTTCCGAGCAGATTACGATTAGGATCAAGAGTAAGATTAGGGACAAGGTTCATGGCGAGGGGACTGAAGCATCCCATCGGTTCCGGATATTCTTTTTTTGGACGCCGTCTTGGCGGATGCTATCCTGAGTTGGTATGTGCGCGCGTTATACCCAGCATCACACTGCGGCTCAGATCACCGAGCGCTTTGAGGTCAAAGAACTTCAATTACCGATCCGCCTTTCCTACAACATCGCCCCCGGCCAGATTGTGGCGGCGATCCTCGAGGCGCAAGGCCGCCAGGTCGCCGGTTTGAAATGGGGATTGGTTCCATTTTGGGCAAAGGATCCGAGCGTCGGAAGCCAGATGATCAACGCGCGATCCGAGACGCTCCGCAGCAAACCGGCTTTTCGCCAGGCCCTGCGCCAGCGCCGGTGTCTCGTTCCTGCCGATGGTTTCTTCGAATGGACAGGCCCGGCCAAAAAACGCCAGCCGATGCATATCCGGCTGCGCAACCAGGAGCTATTCGCCTTCGCGGGACTGTGGGAAGAATGGCAATCGCCCGCCAACGATCGCCTCAGGACTTGCACGATTGTCACTGTTCCGGCAAATGCTCTGATCCAACCGATTCATCCCCGAATGCCGGCGATGCTCGGCCCGAAGGACCATGCCCGATGGCTCGATCCCAACGTCCGCGGGGCCGAGACTGCGATCTCTCTGCTGCGACCTTATCCGGCGGAGGAGATGGAACTTTATCCCGTGTCCGCCCAGGTCAATTCGCCCGCCGTCGACGATCCGACAGATGTTCCTATAGCTCTGAAGCGTTAATTGTTGATGTTCAGATATATGAGTATTTTTTGGGTCAATAATGTAGC
>JAKLHY010000116.1 GCA_022709905.1 Verrucomicrobiota bacterium
GGGCTAACGGACTCTGGAATGCATATTGGAAAAGTCCTCTTTCTCACCAGAATTGACCGCCAATTTCAATCACACCCCCACCTTCAACGCCCCCGTCGCGGGCAGTCAAGGGAACCGTCGAGGAGCGAGAGGGATAAGGCCTCCCGTTCTCCGGAATCTAGAGTCTGCGATTTCGGATTTCCGAGTTTCTGGGGAGCCATCTTGCCACGCGAGGCAGAACGATCGTGGTCAAACAAGCGTAGCGGTTCCGCAAATTTCTTCGCCAGCGCCGCCACGTTGCAGAGGTGCTCCGAAAGCCGTTGCCAGTGGTCCGGATCCGGATCACGGGTGCCGTCGGGCAATTCTGCCGTATGTGCGTAAAACTTTGTCATGCCTCGTTTGAACTGTTCGTTTCCGGCTTCGAAATCATCGCCTGAAAGTCATTTATTATGAATGATCTTACCAGGGGGGAGTGACAAATACGGTCACTCCCCAAAATTTATTTCGGAATTTTTTCGGAACTATGACCAGGAGCAGCACATCCGTTTATACCATTGGCTTGGAGCCAGATGCGGAGGTCCTCTCGCGATGTGCGGTGGACATTAACCTCGTTTGTTGGTCCCCTGGCGGCTGACATCCTGCCCGAGAAAAGGCCCAAAAGGCCCGAGCCCTATGCCTGACTCAACGGGTATCCCGGAAAGTGTAGAAAAATGGCGGGACGAGTTGAAGAAAAAACATGCGTAACATCCTGTCGCGCAACTGACGCCGAAATTGTTAGAGCCATTGTTTTTCGCCTGAATTAATTCGCGTCAATTCGCTCGCAGCCCATAACGCTGTCAGTCCAGCCGGTGAAAGTCCGGTAATGGTAATTGATGATGAAGCCATTCACTAATAACTGACTTGGGAATCGGGGCGACCCGGCCCGGGAAAGCTCGGTCGTAAACGCCCTGACCGGAGCAGGGCTAGCCACATTCCAGGCCGTCGCATGAAGCGAACCCTGCAGCCTCGTTACGTGACCCACTATAATCCATAAGCCGCTGAGGGACGGACAGAGGCGCAGATGTGGCCATAGGAAGCCGCCGGGGACGGAGATCCCGACAGGGACGGCCTATCAGCAGGCGGCGACACGCCTGCGAAGGGGGCCGTGGCGTCAAGCGGGTTTGAGGCCGTACTGGGGAAAACCCGCCGTATGGAATTTTAGAGGGGGCAGAGGAAACGAAGGGGATGGCCTGGTAAGCGTTTGCCACAACGCCCGAAAGGGCCGATACGCCGGAAGTCATGGGCCTAATCATGTTCGCGCCTCTGCTCTACTCGATGTCCATTGGCGGTTAAGTTGTTTTGTTCGCGGTTCAGGGGCAGCACTTTTCTCCTTGACCGTCTTCGGCTTCCTGTGGATTCTTTTTTTATGATCAAGGGGGGAATGTCCATGGGGAAAAACCCAGCGCACCGTCCAAGCGTTCTGAGAGAACCTTCTTCGGGGAGTGATCGAGAATCCAGCCAGAACGTCGTGAATAAGCCGACTTCGGATGCGCTTTCCGGGAATTGTCATGCCAGCCAGGTTATTGTGGTGGGAGGGGGGCCAGCCGGTTTTTTTGCGGCGATTGCCTGTGCGGAGGCGGGAGCGTCGGTTATCTTATTGGAACAGAATCCCAGTTTTCTCAGCAAAGTCCGCATGTCGGGAGGCGGGCATGGCAACGTGACGCATACCTGCCTGGGGTCCCAGCCGTTGAGCGCTCGATTTCCTCGAGGAGAACAGGAATTGTTCGAGTCTTTTCAATGCTTTTCAGTAGCCGAAACCGTTTTTTGGTTCGAGACCCGGGGCGTGAGATTGTTGACTGAACCGGATGGACGAGTGTCGCCCGCAACCGGCGATTCCCAAACGATTATGGATTGCCTGTTGAACTCGGCCCGTCAAGCGGGTGTTGATTTGCGGGCCAATTCTTGGGTGCAACAAGTGGTTCGCAAGGCGGCGGGAGGGTTTCAACTGCTCCTGGGCGGAGGGGAAAAACTGGAGTGCGACCGATTACTGCTAGCCACGGGCGCCAATCGCGCCGAGGAATCGAGGCGGCTGGCCGTGTCTCTTGGGCATACGCTGACGTCGCCGGTGCTTTCGTTGTTCAATTTCCAGGTGGCTTCGACCTGGCTTCACGAGCTGGCCGGACTGAGGATTGACAACGTTGTCGCTTCGATCCCCCCTGTGGATCTGAGCGCGAGCGGTTCGCTGGAGGTCACCCGATGGGGATTGAGCGGTCCGGTTATTCTTGAGTTATCGGCGTGGGGAGCGCGCCCATTGCGCGAGTTAAATTACATCTTTCCCCTGCACATCAACTGGCTCCCCCAGGTCTCCCGAAACAGCATTCTGGCGATGTTTCAAACCCGAACCAAGATCCAAGGGAACACCGCGATCTCCGCTCAGCCTCCCCCCGGTTTATCGGAGCCCCTCTGGAAGGCCCTGGTCGGGGCAAACGGGATAAAGCCCGATGCCCCTTGGTCATCCATCACCCTGGAACAACTCACCAACCTGGCGCGACAACTGACCGATTCCGAGCTGTTCGTTGTGGGTCACTACGCGAACAAAGGAGAATTCGTGACCTGTGGCGGAGTGCGCCTGGACGAAGTTGATTTTCACACCATGGAAAGCCGGGTTTGCCCCGGCCTATATTTCGCGGGCGAGATTCTCGACGTGGATGGCGCCGCAGGGGGATTCAATATGCAGGCCGCCTGGACTACCGGATGGATTGCCGGCCAGCATCTTGCCGTTCCCGGGGCGGGCCCTATTTACGCCCCGACGGAATCCCGGCCTTATCTCATGGAGACGTGTTCTGGTTGACAGAATGCTCAAAACCACGGACAAAAAGCGGGTGAAAAACCTTCCTGATTCCACGCGCAATTTGGGGACCGCAATCCTGCTGGCCTTTGTCTCCGTCAACCTCCAGGCGGCCGATCTGATCCAAGCCAAGGACGGATCGGGAGTCTATGGCTACAAAGACACGCCCATCCTGCCCTGGTGCGGGTTCCACGTGCACGATTGCGATCGTCCGGCCCCCAAGCGAGTCGATCCCGGCAAGGCCGGTCCTCCCGCCCCCATTCCCGCCGATGCCAAGATCCTCTTCGACGGCAAGGATCTCTCGGCCTGGAGCCCAACGGAATGGAAAGTGGTGGACGGTTGTATCGAGGCCGTTGGCGGCAGTTCCCTCGTGTCCAAGGAAAGTTTTGGCAACATCCAGCTGCACTTGGAATGGATGGCTCCGGCGGGATTCGAGGGGGAATGGTACAATCGCGGCAACAGCGGAGTCGATCTGATGGGCCTGTTCGAAATTCAGATCTTTGATTCCTACAACGAAAAGTTGTATCCCGACGGCCAGGCGGCGGCCATCTACGGCCAAACCCCGCCCCTCGTCAACGCCACGCGGCCTCCCGGAGAATGGCAGGTCTATGATATCGCCTTCCTGGCGCCGGTTTTCGAGAATGGCAAACTGATCAAGCCCGCCCGGGTCACGATGTTTCACAACGGGCTCCTGGTCCATCACAACGAGGAGATCCACGGCGAAACCGGTCATCGCATCCTGCCCGAATACAAGGCCAAGACGACCCGGGGTCCGATCCGGCTCAGCGGCCACAACTGCCCCGTCCGCTTCCGCAATATCTGGATTCGTCCTCTGTAGGATTCGCGCACGACACGGCCGCGGCCATTTGACTGACGCCGTCTTTTCAAGATCGTCCATCAGAGCACTCTTGGGCCGCAAATCCATCGTTGCCAAAGGCGGTCTTCTTTTGCGTAAATCAGCGCCTGCCCATGATTGCGGAAAGACCATGGAAGTTCGAGCCGGTGATGCGGCTGGCGATCGGAATGTTTGCGAGCATTTCCGTCGGGGTGCTGCTGGTCCAGGTTTTCAGCCTGATTTGGGGCGCGGACACCCCCCTGGTCAAGCGCCTGGCCTTTGTGGTGGGCACCCTGTCGTTTCACGGGGCCGCGTTCCTTTTCATCTTTCTCTTCTTGCGTGAACACGGCCTGACTTGGAGGCAACTGCTCGATTGGCGCGGTCTGCGGAAGGTCCGACTCTGGATCTGGTGCGTCGCAACCATCGCGATCGTGTTCCCGATTGTCTGGGCCATCAACCAGGTCACGACCTCGTTCCTCAAGAAACTCCATTTCCCCACAGAACTGCAAAGCTCAGTCCAGTTGCTCCAGGAAACCCATGAAGTCTTTCAACTGATTTATTTTGGCCTGATCGCGGTCGTGGCCGCTCCCATCGTCGAGGAAATCCTGTTCCGGGGAATTCTATATCCTTACGTCAAAAGACTAGGATATCCGGGCACGGCATTGATTACCACTTCACTCCTGTTTGCCGCGACCCATGCCAACTTGCCGGCCTTTCTCCCTTTGGTAGTGCTGGCCATGTTTCTCGTGGTGCTCTATGAACTGACCGATGACTTGTTGGCGCCCATTCTTGCCCATAGCCTGTTCAACCTGATCAATTTCGTCTACGTGATCCGGAACGATATTTCGCCGTTCTGAACCCATGGCCCGATCTCATGAACGAATTGGAACTTATCGCGCGCCTCACCCGCTGTCTGCCTGTCAATGACTCGGTCATCGCTGGCGCCGGCGATGATTGCGCCGTGGTGGACCTGGGATTGGCGGACCGGTGGGGATTGCTCAAGATCGATGCGGTGACCGAAGGCATCCATTTCACAAAAGAGGCCCCGGCCCGGCAAGTCGGCCACAAAGCCCTCGGCCGGTGCCTGAGCGATGTTGCCGCCATGGCGGGAACCCCCCATCATGCGGTCATCGCCCTCGGATTGCCCCCGGATTTTTCCCCCCAATACCTGGATGACCTCTACGAGGGAATCAACGCTCACGCCACCCGTTACCAGGTCGCCGTCGTGGGAGGCGAAATCACGCGCCTGCCCGAACGGCTCAGCATCACCGTGGCCCTCCTCGGATCCGTGGGCAAACAGCGCTGTGTCCTCCGATCCGGAGCTCGATCCGGCGACGCCATCCTCGTGACCGGTGAATTGGGCGGATCGATCCACGGAAAACATCTTGCCTTCGAACCGAGACTGACGGAGGCCGCCTGGCTGGCCGATCATTTTCCGCCTCATGCCATGATCGATCTTAGCGACGGCCTGGCCAGCGACCTGCGCCATATCCTGTCCGCCAGCGGTCGCGGCGCCGAACTCCTGGCTGGCGCCATCCCTGTCAGCCCCGCCGCCCGCCTCCCGCAACAATCCCAGCATCCCCCCCGCCCGCCCCTGACCGCCGCCCTCTGCGATGGCGAGGATTACGAACTGCTCTTCACTGTGGACCCCAAACAAACCGTTCCCCTCCGCGATGCGTGGATTCAGGCCTTTCCCCAACTCAAACTCAGCTGCATCGGGCGAATCACCTCAGAACCCGGCGTCCGACTGCGCACAAAAAACGGCCTGCAAACTTTAACCGACCATGGCTTCCTTCATTTCCCATAACGCCGCCGAAACCCAGCAATATGGCGAGACCTGGAGCCGCGAAGCGGGCCCCGGCTGGGTGATTGGCCTGAGAGGCGATCTCGGAGCCGGCAAGACTCAATTGGTCAAGGGCCTCGCTCACGGCCTCGGCGTCCCGCAACGCATCCATTCCCCGACGTTCACTCTCGTCCACGAATATCCCCGCGGCCGATACCCGCTGTATCACCTCGATCTCTACCGACTTCAGCATGCCGATGAGATCGCCGCCGCCGGTCTCGCCGAGTACTTCTTCCGCGAAGACGGCATCACGGTCGTTGAATGGATTGACCGTTGGCAGCCTCCTCTTTCCCTCCAAGTGCCGCCAGGCGCTCATTACCGGGACGTCAGCCTCGAAATCCTCGACGATTCCCGGCGCCGCATTATCTATGAAGATTTTAGCCCTTGAATTTTCAACCGACGTCCGAAGCGTCGCAGTGGTCGATGCGATCCCTGGCTCGGCCCCCGAGGTTCGCTCCGCCTGTCAACAGACCGAAGGCCGCGAAACCCGCGCCATCGCCCTCATCGACCAAGCCATTGCTCAGGCCGGCATTGAACGCACCGAGATCGATCACCTGGCCATCGGCCTTGGCCCGGGATCTTACACCGGCGTCCGATTGGCCCTCGCTTTGGCTCATGGATGGAATCTCGGCCGGCCGGCATCCCTCCTGGGCGTCAACAGCATGACGGTCCTCGCCTCTCAAGCCCTGTCCGCGGGCTGGACCGGTCTCGCGCACTTTGTCATCGACGCGCATCGGGGCGAATTCTACACCGCAACCTACGATCTCACCCCCCCGATCCCCGTCTGCCAACAGCCTCTCCGAATCGTCAGCCGACAGGAAATCGACCGGTTCGCGACTGAATCCATTCCCTTGGCTGGTCCTGAAATCCAAAAGTGGTGGTCCCAGGGCCGCCCACTTGTCCCCACGGCAAGCATCCTGGGTCTCCTGGCCGCTCGAAACCACGAGGTCGTTCCCGGTCCCCAACTCGAACCTGTCTACCTCCGCGCCACCTCGTTCGTCAAAGCCCCGCCACCCCGGTTTAATCCCTGATCCCATTCGCCTGGGACCAATGGTGCGTTTGGATCGGCCCAGAGCTGCCGTTTTCCCTAATCCTATGCTCATCCGGCATTTCCGTAAATTTTTTGTGGTCTGACTTGCCCGATTCCGCTGGTTTCCAGTAGTCTGATTGCCATGAAAATCGTGTGGCTATGCACTTGTCCATCTCCCCATAGACCGATAGACCATTCTCAATCCCGATTCGTCCATGACCATCCCCGAAATTCTCCGCCAACTCCAATACGTGCCCAACGGTTACAAATTTGCCCCCTACGAAACCGCCCTGCGCGCCGCCATCGAACAACGCCAAGCCATCGTCCCCGAACTCATCGCCGCCATCGACCGCGTCTCGGCAAATCCCACTCCTTACCTCCACAAAGACAACTCCGACTACCTGCATTTGTATGCCATCTACTTGCTCGCCCAATTTCGCGAAACCCAGGCGCTCGATTGCTTCCTTCGATTCTTCTCTTTGCCGGGTGAAACGTCCCTCGATCTCACCGGCGACATGATCACCGAGCGCGGCGCCGCTGTTCTAACCTCCGTGTGCGGCGGCGATCCCGCACCCCTGCTCCGTCTCGCCCACGACGAATCCGTCAACGAATTCGTGCGCGGCCAGGCCATTGACGGCTTGCTGGTGCAGGGCATCTGGGGCGAGCGCCCGCGCGACGCGGTGATCGCCGAACTTCGCGGTCTTTTCGCAACGCTGCCCAAACCCGGCGATCCCCGCGTTTGGGCCCAATGGGTCTCGGCCGTCAATGACTTCGACGCCCTCGAACTCCTCCCCGAAGTGCGCCAGGCCTATGCTGACAAACTGGTGGACGAAGGCGTCATTGGGCTCGAAGACATTGACCCCGCCGTGCCGCGCAAGCCCCGCGGCTACACCCCACCGACCCGGGAAGAGGAATACCGCTGGTTTTGCGAACGCAATATCCCCATCGACGCCATCGCCGAATGCTCCAGCTGGTTTTGCTACATCGATGAGAACGAGGTTGTCAAACCGTTGGACGACGCGGACCATGACAACAAGGATCGTCCCGACGTCACGTTCGATCTGCCGCCTGCGGAGATTCCAGCGATTCCATCGCTTCCGGCTTACACGCCTCCGAAGCCGTACATCGCGCCGCTCAAAATGGGCCGCAACGACCCCTGCCCCTGCGGCAGCGGCAAAAAATTCAAGAAATGCTGCGGCAAATGATGGCCGCAATAGGGCACAAAGCGACCGCAATCCGCAATCCGCACTAAAACAACCTCCAACCACCCATGAACCGCATCTACCAAGGGAGAGTCATCTGCGTCGAAATGAAGAACCGCGACGAAGCGACACACAACGAAACGCCGTGGCTGCCGTTCGACCCCGATCCCAAACAAGCCAAAGTCAAATGGCAAGCCACCCTCCCCGTCCCGTCGAAGCCGGGCGAAGGCGGATGGCAGCACCACCAACTCTTTCAGGACGCGGTGAATCCTTAGCGCAACATAAATATGAATCGAATCTATCAAGGGAGAGTCGGAGCCGTGGTTGTTCCAAAACCCAGCAAGGCTAAGAAGGGTCCTGTCGAGTGGATACCGCTGGGCTTCACGCCGGACGAATACGCCAAGGTAAAGAACGAGCGGTGCCGTCTGCTCCAAATGGCGTCAGGAAATGACGAAGCGGCAGCAAACGCGAAAAAGCGACTCGCAGCGTTGAACCGAGAGGAGCACAGGAAGTGGGAGACGGCCCTCCGGGAGCAGCACATGACGTTTCAGGATGCGGTAAATTATTACTTTCTCGCCTTGGCCGCGATGGCGGAGGGGTTGATGCCAGCTGAAGAAGGGGCGAGGCCACGCGAAGTCGAGCGGTTGAAGGTGGAACTTCAGGAACGGAAGGACGCTCGCAAGAAACGGAAGGCGAAGGCAAATGACGAGGAGAAGAAGCGCGACGATGAAATTGAGGAGCAAATCACCCGGCTCCGGCGGGAAGAGGCGGTGTGGCAATGGCGCAATCAGGTGCGCGACACCTGGGAGAAAGTGAAACGCGGGGCGGAACAATTCGAGGGGCCAAAGGCGCATCTGACTAAGCTCCTTGGATTGGACGAGGGGGCGGACTCGTTTGAAGATGCGTGCAAGGTAGTGTGTCGGCTATCGAAGGCAACGCCCATGCAACGGGCTGAGGCCGTTCTCTATCTTATGGAGCTTGCGGGCAGCAAAGCTGACCTCTCGCCGTTGGTCGAATCCAAGATGCCTTGGTTGTCCAATCCTTCGACCGCCGATCTCACAGACGATGCCACGAGATCGAAGCGACGAAAATTAGCTCAATTGGAGGTGAGGAGGTTAGCCAAACTCGACGCCAAGGAATTCGCAAATGGGGCAAAGGACTTCGATCCGGCGCTATTCGTCACAAAATCAACGTCAGTACAAGCGGACGAAGCACGCCAAGGAATGCGTGAGGCATTTAATCTGGCAGTCGCATATCAAGCGAACCCGAAAACGAACAAGCCATTCACGCCAGCAGCGAAGCTCGCGCCTCACAAGGAAACGTTTGAGCGCCAACTGCCGCTGGTGCCGGATGACTTCGCCGTGTGCATCGCGACGGGCAAGCACCAAAAGGAGTATCGGTTTGCAGTCGTACTGAAAACGATGTTTGCGGCCGACGATGGTGGGCATGGACCAGACAGCGGGATCAATGCATTGAGGGATGCCGCTATTGAAGCGTTTCATGCAATCACCAAGACTTTGGTTGGTGGCAAGGAAGTGAAAGTGGTCGAAACAGACTGGCTAAAAGAAGGCCGAACCGCAGATGACACAAAATACTTCGAGTATTTCAGCAACCTGAAGTTCACATCGCCGAGCGCCCCTTCAGCATGCGCCAAATCGGAAGATGATACTCCGGACGACGATGACAGTAACGAGGATGAGGATGGGGCCGGAGAGGACACCGGCAAGAGCAACCGTGCAATCTGGTTTGAGTGGGATAAGGCCGCCTTCGTCGAGGCCCTCAAATTTCCCCATCGCTACTATCAAGACACACTTAAGCGCGACGAGGAGTGCGCTCGACTCGAATCACGCCGAGACAAAATGAAAGGCGAAGGAGGGGATTCCGCGGCTGGCAACGAGGACGAGGATACTTACGGCTTCAAGAACGATCATCGCATAGACGCCATCCAGGAGCTTGTTCGTGAAAGCGACTTGCTCGGATATCTGGAGGAAGACAATGACGAAGAAGACCGACAGTATCCGATTCATGACAACACGCTTCGCGGCTGGAGCAAGTTGTGCCAAGCGTGGCGGGAAGCGGCGGACAAGCTGAAGGAGTCCGATCCGGCGGAATTGGAAAGGGAACTCGACCGCATTCGTCTTGAACAGCAGGGCGAGCGGCCGGAGGAAGCGGGTGGTGGCGGGCTGTTCAAGGTTCTTCAACGCGCGAAATACCACTGCATCTGGCGTGACACTCCCAAGGGAAACCAGGCTGACGATCCGCTGTGGGCGTGGGTGAACTTCCGTGAACTGGAGGAGAAGATTGAAAGCCTGAAACTACCGATCCGGTTCACCCCGGCCCACGCCGCAAAATCGCCACGTTTCTTTAACTTCCCCAAGACACCGAAAACGGACGGGAAGCCGCCGAAGAACAGTGACCGGCCTGGTCTCAAGTCGGCCCACGTTCCGGGGATGTTCGCTCGGAACGAGAGCGGTGAGATCATTCCGGTGAAAGGCGGCGAGTCATGGCTGGGAGATCGCCCGCGGATGATGGCGCTGAACGCGGGTGTGTTGGTGGAGACCAAAGAGGGGCTTCAACCGACCGCTGCGCGAATTTATTACGCCGCGCCCCGCCTGCGCCGGGATGCTATTCGTCGGGATGGCGAGTCCAGCCTCGGCAGTGTGGCGATGATTCAGCCGATGATGGAGGCTCTCGGCCTTGCGCCAGCAGTGCCAACGGTGAACTTCGCGAATTGTGCGGTAAGGCTCCACTCCGAACCGGAAGACGCGAATGATGAAGGTGCGGAATGGCGAATCAATCTGGACTTCCCGGCGAGCGTGGAGCCGGAGGAGTTGCTGAAACACGAACTATTCGGCCACGGAACGAAATGGAACCGCCAGACGTACAAAAGTGGAAAGGCACATGCACAGTTCAACTTCTCCGGCGGAGACGATCTTCATGAAATTAGTTTGCGCTGGCCCAAAGAATGGGAGTCGTCGAAGCGACCAACGGACCCAAAGACAGACAGGTGGTTCAACCACGATCGCTTCACTTGTTTGCCTGTAGATTTAGGTCAGCGCGTTGGTGGGGCATTTGCAGTGCTGGACGTGCGGGCGGGTTCGGACTTCGGCAAGAACAAGCAGGGCAAACCAGTTCCGTCTCGTTTCATCGGAGAGACGCCGGGCAAGCGATGGCACGCGGCGGTGGCGGCGACGGGGCTTCTTTCCATGTCGGGTGAGGATACGGAGATTTTTCGGACGCGCACGTCTCCGGACGATAGGAACAAGAAAGACACCAAGCCGGGAAAAGGTTTCCGTGAAGAATTGTGGGGCGATAAAGGGCGTCCGCCATTACGAGCGGGCGATCCGGGTGCATTGCGCGACGAAACGGAGGAAGCCCGCCGCTTGCTCAAAGCGTTTGGCCAGATGGACATCATGCCGCCGGGCTGGGATCAGCGCGGGAACACTCCGAGCACGCAACTGAGTTTCCCGGAACAGAACGATAATTTGCTGAAAGCCGTCAGCCGTTACATGAGCCGCATACGCCGTCTGCATCGCTGGTGCGCTTTCCTCAAACCGAATGACAAAGACAAGCGCACTGCCGAGCGACAGGCCCGCGCACTGAATGAGATCCGCGAGGCGTGTGGCTTGGATGAGTGCGGCAAAACAAAGACGGTTAAGAAGACCGGGGATCCTGCGACTGGTGAATCGTGGCTCGCCCCGCTTGTGCGTGCTTTGGTCGAAGATGGAAAGTGCGATGCAGCGTTGCAGTCGCAGCTGGCGGACTTGTTGCGCCCCATGCTCGAGGCGCTTCCGGGGCAAATGGAAACCATCGCCAATCGATGTGTGCCCTTGCGTGGGCGTTCATGGAAGTGGGAACAGTCTGATGAGGACGAACAGGGCAAACCACTCCACATCTTGCGGCAAAGTAGTGATGCCATTCCCACCGCGCGCATGAAAATGTCCGACGGCAAGGAGCGCGAGGTGACATGGATTCGTGGACAGCGCGGGTTTTCATCGCAACGAATCGAACAGATTGAGTTCTTGCGCAAACTGCTCCAGTCGCTGAACTCCATTCAGCGGCGGACGATTGGCGAACTGGTCAAGCGCCAGAAGCGCAGTCAGGACGGCCAGATTCCAAGGCTGCCGGATTGTTGCCCGGACTTGCTGGACAAGATTGCCGAACTCAAGGAACAGCGGGTAAACCAACTCGCTCACCAAATTCTCGCTGAGGCACTCGGGGTACGGTTGCGTCGGGATGGGCCAGGCAAGGGCGACGACATGCGCGCGACATCTGATATCCACGGCGAGTACGAACGCATCCCCTGCCGTCTCGATCCATCCGGCTTCCGCCGCCCTGTGGACTTTATCGTGATCGAAGATCTGAAATACTACGACACAGCAGCCATACGCTCAAGGCGTGAGAACACGAGGCTCATGCGCTGGTGCCGTCGTCACTTCCGCAACAAGCTCAAGCAGCTTTGCGAAGTGTTTGGGATACCCGTGGTGGAATCCAATCCAGCGGACTCGTCCAAGTTTTGCTCACGCTCCGGCGTAGCGGGATTCCGCGCGGTGGAAGTAGGGCCGGGTTTCGAGCATGACTTTGTTTGGAACAAGGCTTTGAAGAAACTGGACGATCCCGGCGCAAAACTTGACCATGCCGAAGAGGCACACTGCAAAGCGGTGAGCAAACTTGTCAAGCAAGTCGCCGAGGCACAGAAAATTCCTCGGAAGGACGGAACGCTTTCAGGCAAGCCTCGCACCTTACTTGCGCCGCTGGGGAGCGGAAACGTGTTTGTGCCTATCGTGGGTGAAATAAGCGGTTCCGCAGTCGCCCCCGGCGTGGTCCAGGCTGACATCAACGCAGCGATCAATCTTGGACTGCGGGCAATTGCTGACCCAAGACTTTGGGACGTACATCCACGCCTCAGAACGTTAAGGTCAAAATCCGAGAAGAAGGGCGAGCCTGCTCCATTGGAACTCAGCACAAGAGAGAAACGTAAGTATGGCGAGACAAGTGAGAAGTTATCTCTTAACAGATGTTCCTATAGCTCTGAAGCGTTAATTGTTGATGTTCAGATATATGAGTATTTTTTGGGTCAATAATGTAG
>JAKLHY010000117.1 GCA_022709905.1 Verrucomicrobiota bacterium
TCACCGGCAAATGTCCCGACAAATCTGCGTTAGCCCTGTTGTTCCTGCTTCAGGGCACTTTCATGCATAGCCGCTGTCGATTTCGCAAGGTGGGGTGGAATGGGCCGGAAGCATCGGTGAATCGGCAGGCCAGTCCATGAAGCGGAAACGGATCGGGCAACGCGGGAGCGGATGTGGTGAAGCAATGGCAGGCCAAAACGACCTGGACCTGGCCCGGCAATCCGCTGAGTCCGCCCAAGACGGATTGGGTTTGGGAAAACTCCCTCATCCCTGCCCACAGTCATTCGAAGGCTATCAGGGCTTGGTTGAAGATGATCCCTTGCCAAAGCTGGATTTGTGCGCTGGTTCTCCAGAAAACGGCGCTCCTACCTGGCCTTGGAAACAGTGGATGAACGGACCGGCAAGGCGCGCGGCTTCAGCGAGTCCCTTATCCCGGCGAAGTTTCACCAGCCAGTCTTGCTGCATTTGGGCCAACGCGCGGCACGCATTGCTCGTGTGACGCATGCGTTCGTAAAAATCGAGGATCATCTCCGAGGTCAATGCGTCGTCGATGGGCCACAAAGCCAACACCATCGCTCTGACTCCCGCCTGAATAAAGGCCCGTCGCAGGCCCATCACGCCTTCCCCATCCAGGATATCGCCCAAGCCACTGTCGCACATGGACAGCACCACGAGGTCCGTTTCCCTCAGGTCCAACTGCGAAATTTCCTCGGCAGTCACCACCCCGTCATTAGAAGACAGCACGGGGAGACGTTCCTTCCATAACTCCACGGTTCGCCGGGCTCCCGCCAGCAACAAGCCGCTGCGCAGCATGGGATTCGCCCTGGGCCCGGGAGGGTTCGCGATGAATCCTCCATGATTTTTTTCCGCCCCTCGCCAACTGTCGATATCCTCGGCGGCCGAGAAGAAAAAACCGTGGGTGGCCAGGTGCAGAATGTTGACGTCCCGGGCGTCATTCCCAACCAGGGCCTCCTCGGAAGCCTCCCGGCCTGTGCGAACGATCACCGACTGTAATCCGAGCGCCGTCGCGTTTTGGGCCAGCCAGCGGGCTTCCCGCTCGGCCCCGGGCAAGGGACGAAAACTGAATTCCCTCACCAGAGGGGTGCCAGGCACGCCAACGGCTTCAAGAATATTGCCACCGTGGGATTCCGCGGAAGAGGGCTGGCTGAAGTCAGGATTAGCCCAAACCGCCAGGCGCAGCTTGACAGCCGAGCTGGAACGTTGAACCAGCAAATCCCGTCCGCTGGAGACATGACTGAAAACGTATTGTTCACCGGCAAATCGCTCCTCGGGCCCGACCAGGGCGGCAAATGGCACGAATGCCAAAGCGGCATCTGGACAACTGATGATGCCGGTGTGTTCGGTGGCCAAAACCCGCCTCACCGGATCCCATATTCGCGCGTGCAATTCCTCCAGCGAACGTTGAAGGGCCTTGGCGTCGGTTCGGTTGCGTAACAAGTGCCGGCAAAGACGGACCTCGCGATCCACGTCGGCCGCCAAGCCCAGAGTCACCCAGCGCGGAGGATAGGCTCGGGTGACCACCATCGCCCCGTAGTGCGGTTCCGATTGGTTATGATTCAATATATGTTCATACCGCAGAAAATCGACCAAAGCCGTGTCCGCGGGCAGCGAACGGCGCACCTCATCGACGGTCACCGCCAAGGCCCGACGCGTTTTGCCCAAGCCGGTTACGGCCCGCGCCATTTGGCTTTCCCACCCCTCCACTTGATCCTGGAGTCGCTTTCGCTCGGCTGCTGCAGTGGTTTTTCCGTCCTGTCCCAGGTCGCTCAGGGCCAATCCCGCGATCCTGCATTTCTGGCGGTGGATGCGGGTCAGAAGTTCCTCCATGCTCGGATCGGCGCTCGCTCGAACCCGCGCTCGGTCTTCCATGAGCGAATCCAGGACCAGCGCCTTCGTTCGCAGAATATGTTCCGCCAACGGCTCCGCTGCTCCCAGAGTGGCCAGAACATGGGGCCGGGATTCCCATGAAAACAATTGAAATCTCTGGGATTCGGATGTAAACACCGAGAGGTTGTCGACCAGCGCTTCCCAGATTTGCCGCTGCCGATTCGCGCATGCGACGGCTTCATCCTTTTTGCCAAGGGCCAGTTTCAATCGGGCCAGGTTTCCCCAATCATTCAGGGTTTGCCTATTGAAAGCCGATGGCTGAGCGGCGCGTATTTGCAGGGCCCGTTCCTGGGTTGCCTCGGCCGCGGGCAAATCTCCCAACTCCGCTAAAACGACCGACAAATGGTGCAACGCGTCGCTCAACAGGGCCTTGGCAGTCCCCGTGCTGTGTCGTTCCAGGATCCGCACCGCCTCGTCCAGCAACGGCCGGGCCTGAGCCGGTTGTTGCATGAATTCGTGCACGATGCCCAGCCCGGAAAGGCATTCGGCCACCTTGAGATGATTCCTCCCAAAAACCCGCTCGAAAGCCGCGCGATTCTCCTCATGGAGTCTCTGAGCCAAGACCAGCTTGCCGCTGGTCCGATAGACCACCGCCAGGGCATTGGCGCTTTCGAGAGTTTCCCAGTGTTCATCCCCCAGCCGCCTCTGTTTAATGGCCCAGGCTTCGCGGCCGTGTTCCTCGGCCTTGGCCCAATCCCGGATCCAGAAGTTCACCCAAGTTAACGCCGATGCCGTCTCCGCCAACGTCAGGGAGTCTGGTTCCAAGGCCGCCAGGCCTAATTGCCGAGCCCGCTCAAGCGCCGTCGCCGCCCGGGAGTATTCGGCGGTCCAAAGGTAAAACCATCCCAAGGCATTGAGCGCTTCACAGAGCGCTCCCGGGTTCTCCTCTGCATGCGCCTCCCGTATCGCCAGGCACCGCGATAACCATTCGCCAGCGCGCAGTGGATCTCTTTGACAATCCCGGGCAAAAACGCCCAGTCGCAGCCAGCTTTTGGAGGTTTCCAGGTGACCGGGTCCAAAGATCCGCTCCCGAATGGCGAGCGCCCGCAAATACAGGGATTGCACCTCTGACAGCGCACCGGCCATCGTGACGCGTTTGCCCAATGCATCCAGGGCATCCGCCGTTCGAGGATGGTCTGGTCCCCACCGGCGCTCCGCCTCTTCAAGCATCTGCCGGGCAATCCGAATAACATTGGCCCACTGCCCGGATTTCTCGTGACGCTCCAGTTCCTCTTGAAGCCTCGCCCACTCGATGTCGCTTTCCGATTCCGCGGCAAAAACCAGTGTCCCCGGGCCAATCAATCCCGCAACCAGGGCCAAGATGTACCAACTTCTCGCCGGGAAGCTCATGCAACATTTTGGGATAGCCCAATCAGGATAGGCCAAGGATTCTCGCCCGGCAAGCCGCTTCGCCCAGACCTTGGATAAACCGCCGCCCGGCGCGACGCGGGCAGCGCGGAAATTTGACGCAGTTCCTCCTTGTGATTTCTCGGCGAAACGGGTATCTGGGGGCCGCCATTGCCATTCTGTTGTTTTCGTGACGCAGGCGTAACAACACCGAGAGCTGATGAGGTTTCAAACATGATCCAAACCAGACAAATTCTCTCCACCCGCCCACGGAGCACTCCAGCAAAGCGGGGGGCCTTTCCTGGGCCGTCATGGTTCCTGTCGTGTCTCTTCGCCCCGGGTTTTTGGGGATTCTGAGTTCCCGCCTCGCTATGCTGGCTGATTTTCCCGCATACAACCAGCTGCAGGCGGGCGACGAGGTCGCCTGGGCCGAGGCCTTTCGACGCCTCTGGCCGATCGCCTGCCACGCCGCCCAGCATCCATCGCTGACGCTGTCCAGGGAGGATGTCGAAGACGCCGCCAGCGAGGCCCTGGCTCAAATCGTTGCCCGAGTGCGATCCGCCCCGGCTCTCTATCAACCGGCCGAAGGCCGGATGGAACTGCCGCTCCACCGCGCCTTTTCTGCGCCGCCACAGTCGCGCCCTGCCGCAAATCAGTTCATGGCCCCTGCACAAACCAAAGTCGAAGAGAACGCTTCCCAGGAACTAGCGGCATTAACCGCCACCATCGCCTACCGTCGCGCCGCCTCGCTGGCTCGGCGGAAAATGGCCCGCAAACGCTCGCCCGAAGCCGGCGCCGTCTACCTCGATCCGTTTCATGCATCCGATCCGCGACAAGCCCCAACTATGCCGATCGACAACCTCAGTGACACCGAAATGAGCGACCTCACTGGCCTCCTGGCCAAGGCTCTGGCCGGCTTGGACAACGAAACCCGCCGGTTGCTCCACGAGAAAATCGGTCAAGGCAAGTCGTATCTGGAGCTGAGCCGGCTTTACCAGAAACCGCTGCCCACCTTGGCGGCTCGAGTCATGCGCGGCTTGGCCAAAGTCCGCATCACCTTGCGTGAAACCCCCGGATTGATGCAACAATTGCTGGCCTTTTTGCGATAGGTTCAATGTATGGATACAGAAGATTTCGAAGAACTCGCCATCCAAGTGCTGGCCGGAGAAGCCACCCTTGAGGAACGAGCGCGGTTCGACGTTCTGTTGCAGCAGGATGCCGGGCGGCAAGCGCAGTTCCAGGAAATCCAGGCTGCCTGGTGGCTCGTGCGCGAGGCCGGCCCTCTGGCCGAAGCGCCCCATGCCCCCTCCCAACGCATCCCCCCCGACCGCCTCCAAGCCCTGATGCAAACCGTTCGTCGTGAATTCAAACTCCCTATTCAGGAACCAGCCGAGACCGCAAAACCCCCATTCGATTTCCAAAGGTGGTTCGAACCGGCGAGGCCAGCTTGGGCCGCGGCCATCCTGCTGATCTTGGGCGGTCTATGGGTATTCCTCGACCGCACCTCAAACCCAAATCCTCGACCGGATTCCTCTATTCCCTCCGCCGCTTACTTGCTCCTCAAAACCGGCCAGGTCGAAATCGTCCGTCACTCACGCTCTTTCGCCGGACGATCCGGCCTTGCCCTCTTGCCAACCGATACACTACGCGTTGCGCCAGGAGCCGCGCTGGCACTCATGAGTCCCCATGGACTCAGGCCGCTGACATCGCCCGGCGCTTTCCTCGTCGCTGATCTCATCCCATCGCCGACCCTCGCTCCAGCGATTCCCGACACCTCGACCAACCCACCTCCGCCAGTCATTCAAACCTTGTTCCTCGCAAAAAACGAGGCCTTGAACGCCGCGCAGCTCAGCACTACCCGCGGCGGCGGGACTATCCCCGTCTACGCCCCGCGCCAAGCCACCGCCAGCCGCGCACCCACCTTCCTATGGAAGTGTGAGCTCGGCAAAACCTACGACTTGTTCCTAGCCGATGAATTGGAACCGGGCCGTGCCCCGTTACGCTTGACCCTGGCGATCTCGCCCGTGGACTTCAACCAAGTCCCCGAATGGAAAGACCAAATTCTCGCGCCGGGGGGACTGTATCGATTGATCATTCGGGAGACAGGCCAGCCCCTTTCCGCAGTGGAACACACCTTCACTGTCCTCCCCGCGGGCGATCCGGTTGATCCAACAAATTCACCGGAGGAGAAACTGACTCAAGCCTTTCGATTCCTCACCCGCGAACCGGTCTGCACCGGCGACGCCCTAAGCCTGCTCCTGAGCCTGCCTCCGGATTACGGCCGGACCGAGCTGGCCCTTCGACTCAAATTGCTGGCGTTCGGCAGCCTAGGACTGGCCGACGAATTCCACGAGACCATCGCCCAGTTGAAGGCCACGGTGTCCAAACCGTAGCCAAATCGATGCCTTCTCATCCAGCACAGGCGTAGGTTGGGTGTTGGACGGGTCATGCGACCGGCTCGAAGGAATACTGGTTGCCCATCAACCGGGCCGCGTGCCCCGCGCATGCCAACACCTGCTCCCGTCGGAGCGACGGGAACGCTGCGAGCACATCCTCCACGGAATCGCCCGCTGCCAGCATTTCCAGCACCGATTGGACAGCGATGCGGGTTCCGCGCAAGACAGGCCGCCCGTTGCATACATCGGGATGGATCTCAATCCACTCGGCACTCACAGGCCAAACTTAACCAAAAGCAGCACCCGCGCCAAGCTCCAATTGCGGGATGCCGCTGGCGACTGGCAGGCCATCGTGAAGGCGGAAGCAACCCGGCTATGCGTGACCAAGGCGGACGATTGCCAGCTTTTCTGGGTTTGGATGCAGAAAAATCACTCTTTCAAGGCCAACGCCGGTCAAACAAGCCAGTTTGGTGCGCCGCCATTGGCCGGTGTTTCATTTCATTCCTGTTTCTGTTCGCCCATGCCAGTGCAATTCCGGCAGCGCAACCGATTATCACCCTCCAACCGCAAGGAAAATTGGTGCAAACTGGCGCGAGCGTGACCAGCAATGTAGCCAGAATGATCGTGACGACCGCTTTGTCGCCAAGCGATTTGTCCTTCCGTCAGGTCGCAGCTGGTAGCCGGCACACTATGGCCATCAAGCGTAATGGGACGCTTTGGGCCTGGGGTCGGAACCATCATGGCCAGCTGGGGGATGGAACGACGGTAAACAGGAACAGCCCCGTGCAAGTGGGATCGGCGGCCAACTGGCAGTTAGTAGTGGCAGGATGGTCCCACACCGTGGCGATGAAGGGCAACGGGACGCTTTGGGCTTGGGGGAACATCAGAGGGATCAGTTCTTACTATTGACAGCATAAGGGAGTTTCCTCGATGCCGTGCATGTATTGCGTGGTGCAGGAGCCGTCCGTCTGCGCCTCTACCAACAAAACGAGCGGGGCGAGTTGATTGCCACCGCCGACACCGCCAACCAAACCACCCGCTTCACCCAGACCACCGACGCAACAAGGGAACCGTCCAGTTGTGGCGGGCGCCATCCTTCGAGGAGATCACCGCCCGAGAACAGGCCTGGACGCGCTCGCCCTAATCCACCGTTTTGCGGGATCATCGAGACGCATGTACGGTGAATTCGTTGGGCAAGGATGATCTGGATCGCGAAACCTTTCTCAAAATTCCGGGCCAGTGCTGTGCCCGGATCGGCGGGCAGGTCCACGCGTTCTGTCTGATGCCCAACCACTTTCACCTGGTGGCTGAGTGGATCGCTGGGACTAACCCAACCAACACCCTCTCGACATTGCGGATGCTCGATCCTTTGTTAACCCCCACCGGTGTTACGCTGAGTTGGCAGAGTGTCAGCAGCATCTCCTATTTCCTGGAGCGGGGTACAAACCTGGCCAATGCTTCGGCCTTCATCCGCATCCAAAGCAATCTACCTGGCCAGGCCGGGTTGACGATGTGGACGGATACCAACCGGCCTGTGGTTGGCCCGGCATTCTACCACGTCGGGATCGAGGAATGACGGACAGGATATACCAAGCCCAGCCGGGATTAACCATGAATTCGAGGCTTTGTGCCATCCCGCCATTCTGATCTTCAGACGGCATGGCTCCTTCAAGAGCCTGCATAAGGAAAACGGCATCTGGCGATATATCTATTAAACTATGACGAATCCACATCATACCTTTGCGAAGCATGCGCCCACTGATTTGGCATGCCGCCTAACCCTTACCTTCCTGTTTGCGGCCAGCCTGATCTGGCTTCCCCTGCTGACCGGATGCACCGGAAGCCATGCCACGGTTGCCAAGGTTGCCGGGCCATCGGTTGCCCATGCGGGCGCCGTCCTCAACGTGATGCCCTTTGCCGCAGCCGATAAACAATATGCCACCAGCGATGCCGGGCGCCGGGGTTTGGCCGGAGTAATTGCAGATGAAGGCACCGGCATTTACACCTATCGCTTTGACGCCAAAGACTACCAAAACCTGCGCCAGTCCATCGTCGAATCCTTTCGCGCCGGCAAGCACTTCGCCGAGGTTCGCGACCTGGCCAACGCCAAGGAGGCCCCATCCGGCTTGCGGCTCTACCTCGAGTTCTCCGAATCCGGCATGAACAAGACCACCTGGAACATGGTTTGCACCATCAGAGGACAAGGCCGTGTCGAGGACGCCACCGGCAAGGTGCTGTCCAAAAAAGATATCGCCATCACCAAGAAAAGCGGCATGTCGGTCAGCGCCGCTAAAAATCAAGCCATCAAGGCGTTCGCGGAGGAAGTCGGTGCGCTGTTTAACGACCTCTAACCTAGCCCTCCTATGCGTTGGGCTGTGGTTCTCCGGATGTTCCACCCCGGCGCCTCAAACCAGCCGGGATACCCTGCCACCCGAAGCCAGGCGCGGTTACGTGGAGTTCTCTGGGGACCGCGCCGACCACCGCCTTATCGTCTACGAGATCGATTCCCGAGGCAAGCGCCAGCGTCTCGGCATCGTGAGCGGCCCCACTGAAGTCGGTGAGCCGGCCATTTATGTGGCCGGCCCTGGTTCCGAACGGCTCCGCGTGGCCCTGGCTCCCGGTCGCCACCGCTTCACCACCGACAACGTCAACCTGAAGAAGGATCCCCCCGATAAGATTCTCGAACTGGAGGTCAAGGAGGGCTGGGTCACCCCTGTGAAGATCTTCCATGCCCTGCTCGGCACCTCGAATTTTAGGAGCCAGTACCGGATCATTTACACCGTCGGCAATCCGTTCCCGGCCCACTGAAAAACTGCAAGAAAGGAAGTCAATTCACCATGAAACAAAAGTCCTCTGGCCTGGTTTTCCTGTTGGCGTTTGCCATCACCTCATTCCTGGTTCTCTTTGCCCATGCCGGTTCGGTTCTGGCAGCGCCACCGACGATCACGCTGCAGCCCACCGGCAAATTGATCCAAGCCGGCGCGAGCGTGACCTTCACGGCGACCGCCACCGGCACCGAACCGATCAGTTACCAATGGCGCCGCAATGGTTTCCCGGTCGCCGGAGCGAACAACCCGACGCTGACGCTGAACAACGTCCAGATCGGCGACGCCGGCACCTACTCGCTCCTGGTGACCAGCGCCAGCGGCATGGCCTTGAGCCTGCCGGCCATCCTGACGGTCAGCCGGACGTCGCCGCCATCGGCACAGGTGGCCGGTTGGCGGTTCGATGGCTATGGTAAAACTGGGGTGCCGTGGGACCTCACTAATGCCGTCGCGGTCAGCGGTGGTGTGGAACAGGTGTTGGCGCTCCGCGCCGATGGCACGGTGGCCACTTGGGGCTTGGGCTACAACGGTCAGGGCGACATTCCGGCAAGTGCGACCAACATCGTCGCGGTGGCCGTTGGCATCTATCACAGCCTGGCGTTGAAAAACGACGGCACCGTGATTGGTTGGGGTAAGAACGATATGGGCCAGGCGATCCCCCCCACCGGCCTGAATGGCGTGGTGGCCATTGCCGCCGGCGGACAACATAGCATCGCGCTTCGCGGCGACGGCACGGTGGTGGCCTGGGGCTTAAACGACACGGGCCAATGCCGGGTGCCGACGGGCTTATCAAATGTGGTGGCCATCGCCGGGGGCGCCACATTCAGTGTAGCACTCAAGCGGGACGGTCGCGTGGTTTCCTGGGGCCCCATACGGGATCAGTCGTCCCAGGATATCGGTCGGATCACTGCGGGTTTCACGAACCTCGTCCAGGTCTCCGCTAAATTCGACCATGTTTTGGCGCTTCAATCGAACGGGGCGGTCATTGCCTGGGGCGCAAACTACCTGGGTCAAACGAATGTTCCGCCCGGCCTGAACAATGTGACCTTGGTCGCAGCGGGGTCGGATCAAAGTCTGGCTTTGCGGAGCGACGGCACTGTGGTCGGCTGGGGATCGGGCATGACCGGTTCACGGGATAGCGATTATGGGCAAGCGCATGTGCCGGATGGTATGACGGGAGTCAGCGTGATCGATGCCGCTGCGAACTGCAGCTTCGCCATCATGAGCGGGCTGCCGGCCATAACCCTCCACCCGGATCCGCAACGGATTGCCCCAGGGGGTCTGGCCGAGTTTCGTGCCTGGGCCGTTCCGTTGAACGGCATGACTTATCAATGGCAATTTAATGGCGCCAATATCCCCGGAAAGGACGGGTGGGTGCTGACCGTCACCAATGCCCGTGCTTCCGACCTGGGCGCCTACACCGCCATCGCCAGCAATGCGCTCGGAACCACCCGGAGCCAGATTGCCACCCTCGAGTTTTACTCGGGCAAACCCGGCGCCTTGGATCCATCCTATGTCACCACAGGCAGTGGATCGATTAACGGTTTCGTGGAATCCCTTGTCCTTCAATCCGATGGCAAGGCTATCGTCGGCGGCTTCTTCACCCAAATGGCCGGCGCGGCACGCAATCGCCTGGCTCGGCTCAACCAAGACGGCAGCCTCGATGACGGATTCGATATCGGCACTGGGGCCGACGACACCGTGTCGGCCTTGGCCGTGCAGGGTGATGGGAAGATCCTTATCGCGGGACGATTCACTCAATTCAACGGAACCGCCCGCCCTTACCTGGCACGACTGAATGCGAACGGGACCTTGGATTCGACTTTCCTCAACGGGCTGGCGGGTCCGAACGCGCCTGTGGAGTGCCTCCTGGTCGAGCCCGAGGGCACGTTGTTGATCGGCGGCGAATTCACTCGTGTCAATGGAATCAACCGCGGCCGGCTAGCCCGCCTGAAGGCGGACGGGAGCCTCGATACGCAATTCCTCAACAGCATGACGGGCGCAGACGGGACTGTGCGCGTGCTGACCCGGCAGCCTAATGGGAAATTACTCGTCTTTGGCGATGGCTGGAATTTCAACGGCCAGGGTGTCGGTCGGGGTGCGCGATTGAACGCCAATGGATCGCTGGATACCACCTTTGTGCCGACCGTGGGAATGTATCCGCAGGCCGCTGTCCTCCAATTGGATGGGAAAATCGTGTTAGGCGGCACACATCCGGAATGGCCCAACAACCATCTCTACCTCACGCGCCTGAATGCCAACGGCTCGGTCGATCCGACCTTCAACACCACCAACCTTTGGACGAGTGTGAATGCGCTCCTCCTGCAATCGGACGGGAAGATCCTGGTGGGCTTCGATGGCGGCAGCGGATTTCATTACTACGAACGAGCCGGGATCCTCCGGTTGAATACGGACGGCAGCGTGGATACTGGTTTCGATCCCGGATCGTATCTAGCGCGCTCGGCCATGGTGCGCGACCTTGCCCTGCAGCCCGATGGCCGCATCCTCATCGCTGGCGGTTTCGAGTATGCGAACGGTTACCCACGCGATTCGGTCGCACGGCTGATCGGCGGCGATCTGCCTACTATCACCGTCGCGCCGCGGACTCAGACGGTTTTCGCCGGCACCGTCCCTGTGCTAAGCGTAGGCGCCACCGGCCAACAACCACTCAGTTACCAATGGCAGCGCGGGGGCATCAACATCCCCGGCGCCACCAACTCGTTCCTGTTCTTGCGCGGAGCGACGCCCGATATGAGCGGCAACTACACCGTGCTCGTCACCACGCCCGCTGGCGCCGTCGCCAGCGCGTCCGCTACCCTGACAGTCCAGCCGGCGACGACTGGCGCCACCGCCGCTTGGTTTGGTGCAAGGGTTTTTGATTATCCTATGGTGCCCCCGGATTGGTCGAACTTGGTGGCGATCGCTCACTACTCCGGATACAGACTCGGCCTCAGGAATGACGGCACCTTGGTTGGAGAAGGCTATCCAGGGGTTAATCCTCCTATCCCCGGGGGCTTGTCCAACGTGGTTGCGATCGTTGCGGGCTGGCTGCATGGATTGGCCCTTAAACAGGATGGCACCGTGCAAGGCTGGGGAGACAATTCCTATGGGCAAAGCCAGCCTCCGGCCGGTTTAAACGATGTCGTGGCCATCGCTGGAAGTCAATTCTTTAGCCTTGCGCTGAAGAGTGACGGGAAAGTGGTGGGTTGGGGCGATAATACTGTGGGCCAAGTCAGTCCGCCGCCAGGGTTGACTGGCGTCGTGGCCATCACCGCCGGTGAGGATCACGGTCTGGCTCTCAAGGCCGATGGGACGGTGGTGGGCTGGGGTAACAACCAGTATGGACAGGCCACAGCACCTGCTGGTTTATCGAATGTCGTGAGTATTGCGACTCACGGGAGCGTGAATCTGGCCCTTAAGGCCAATGGAAACGTCCTGGGCTGGGGTTCCGACAGGCCTGCGCTCGATATACCTCCAGGCCTGACCGGAGTGGTGGCTATCTCTGTGGGTGACATGCATGGCCTCGCCCTAAAAGCCGACGGGACCGTCGTGGCCTGGGGCGTCCTCCCACTCCGCTTCGGAAGCGATTATGGTGAATCTCCGGCCGAAGTGCCTCCTGGGCTGAAGGATGTCATTTCTATTGATGCCGGGGCTAGTGCTAACCTGGTGCTGATCGTCGGGCCACCGGTGATCACCACTCCACCTGTGCCTCAGTTAGTTACTACGGGTGGCACGGCAAACTTCTATCTCAATGCCTATGGCCCCGCCCCACTAGGCTATCAATGGTATCGGGACGGGCTTCCGGTGGCGGCAGCGACTAACAACCTGCTGATTATCTCTAACACACTGCCAGCGCATGTTGGCAATTACCACGTGGTTGTCACCAATCCCCGAGGGACTGCAACCAGCCAATCGGTGCCCCTGGCCTTAAACACCGGTGAACCAGGCGCAGTGGACTTATCGTTCAAGCCGATCCGGACACCCCGATACGCGTCGCTGGCCGCGCAACCCGACGGGAAAATCATCGTCGGCGGTATCGGCAGTTCAGGCTCACAGGACATCCTGGAGTTCCTGCGTCTCAATGCCGACGGCAGCGTCGATCCAACATTCGCGACACCCAACATTGTCGGCGGGATTGTCGGCGCGCCGTATTTCCGTTTTACCCGTAACTACTCAGGTCAAAACGGCGGCCGTATGAGCGGATGAGGGGCCGGAAAATATTTTCATTTTGTACGGGA
>JAKLHY010000118.1 GCA_022709905.1 Verrucomicrobiota bacterium
CGCGCAGCGGAACATCATCTAACGAAGCTGCGCCTCAAATCAACCATAGGGATCGAGGCCATATGAAAGAACTTCACGTGACTGGTCGGTTTGAGGCGCAGCTTTGTTAGGTTGGAGGAATTGGGGGCTCGACAGGCCCTTTCGGATTGGACATGCTCCGACCGTCCAAACACATCAATCCCTATGAGATGGTTTCTTGCGCTCAACCTCACGATCCTCGGCCCTCAGGTCCTTCCCGCCCTCGGCGCGGAGGACCTGGGACGAGACAGCGTCCAAGTCATCCTCAGCACCCAGGACGGGTCCCAAGCCCTGGCCTCGGCGAGTCCGCTCCGCCTTGGACCGCGACATGAGACCCAGGTGCCCATTATTACTCTGGACCTCTCCCGAAAACGACAGTCCATCCTCGGATTCGGCGGGTCCCTGGATCACGCGACCTGCGAGAATCTTTCCAAGCTCTCGCCCGAGCGGCGGGACGAGGTCATGACACGGCTCATGGACCCGGCAGCGGGCATCGGCATGAACCTGATGCGGGTGTGCATCGGCACATCGGACTTCGTGGACGAGCCTTACTACACCTACAACGATCTCCCGGAGGGCCAGACGGATCCGGACTTGGTGAGGTTTTCCATCGACAAGGATCGAGCTTACGTGCTTCCCGCGATCCAGCTTGCGCTCAAGAAAAATCCCCAGTTGCTGCTGTTTGCCTCGCCCTGGAGTCCGCCGGCATGGATGAAGACCTCGGGCAAACTCGGGACGGGTCGGGTGAAGCCGGAGTTCTATCCTGCCTATGCCCGCTATCTGCTCAAATTCGTGCGCGCATACGAGGCCGAGGGTGTGCCGATCCATGCGATCACCGTTCAAAACGAACCGCAGCATCAAGACCGGCGCTATCCGACGACACTCTGGAGCGCCGAGGAACAGCGTGATTTCATCCGGGATCATTTGGGCCCGCTCTTCGCCGAGCACCAAGTGAAGCCCTTGATCTGGTGCTGGGACCACAATTGGAATCTCGTCGACTTCCCTCGCACGGTCCTGGCTGATCCCAAGGCCGCGCGTTTCGTCGACGGCACGGCCTTCCACCATTACGAGGGACGTGTCGAGGCGCAGTCCGCGCTATTGGCCGAATTCCCCGAAAAGCACGTCTACTTCACCGAGGGCTCGGTGTTCCGCATTCGGGGGGCAGTCGGCCTGATCGACATCTTGCGGCATGGCGCGCGATCGTATAACGCCTGGGTGTTGATGCTCGATGAACACCGCAAACCCAACCGCGGCCCGCATTCCGCCAGCGCCACCTGCGTGGAACGTCTCGACGACGGCACGGTGCGGTACAACTTCGACTACTCGATGTATGGGCAGTTCACGAAGTACATCCGCCGCGGCGCCGTCCGCATAGAATCGTCACGCCCCGAGGCGCCGGACTTGGCCAACGTGGCCTTTCTGGACCCGGCGGGACGCGTTGTGCTGGTCGCCGCCAATGCGGGGCGCGGCCCGCAGCGGTTCGCGGTGGTGTGCGGCGCGCGGATGTTTGAAGCCGAATTACCCGCCGAGTCTTTGGCAACGTTTTTGTGGGAGCCAAAGGAGTCGGCCCGCGCGGAATTTTTCGTGTCACCCGGCGGATCGGATGACTACCCGGGGACCGAGCAGAAACCCTTTGCCACGCTCGAGCGCGCACGGGACGCCCTGCGGCAAGCGAGGCAGGCCGGGAACCTGCCAGCCGGCGAAGTCACGATCTGGCTCCGCGGCGGTGACTATCCCCTTCGCAAGGCATTCGAGCTCTCCGGGGAGGACTCAGGAACGCCGGAGGCCCCCGTGGTATGGCGCGGCTACCGGAACGAGCGGGCGCGCCTGCTCGGGGGGCGGGTTATCACGGGATTCCGGCCCGTGACGGATGGAGCGGCACGCGCACGGCTGGATGCAACGGCGCGAGACAACGTCCTCGTGACGGACCTGCGCACCCAGGGCATTGAGGACTATGGGACAATTCGGTCTCGGGGGTTCAGCCGGCCGCCCGTGCCCGCGCACGGCGAGCTCTTCTTCGGCGGACTACCGATGACGCTGGCCCGGTGGCCGAATCCTGGCACCTGGGAGCATATCAAGGACTTTCCGAAAGAGGCTGGGAACGACGATGGCCATGGCACGACGATGGGGGCGCTAACCGCCGGATTTTTCCATGACACGGATCGGCCGGCGCGATGGAAAAGCCGCGAGAACATCTGGGTGCACGGGTATTGGGCCTACGATTGGGCCAACAGCTACGAACGGGTGGCCGAACTGGACCTTGCGCGCCGGTTCATCCGAACGGCGGAACCGTACGGGAACTACGGCTTCAATAAGCAGCAGCGTTTCTATTTCCTCAACATCCTGGAGGAAATCGACGAACCGGGCGAGTGGTTCGTGGATGCCCGCACGGGCCTGCTATACTTCTGGCCGCCAAGCTCGATCGCTTCGGGCGAGGTGATGTTCTCTCTGTTGGAACAACCCCTGGTCAAACTGAAGGACGCGAGATGCGTCACGCTGCGGGGCCTCGGGTTCGAAGCCACCCGGGGCAACGCCATCGAAATCACAGGCGGCGAAGGGAACCGTGTGGTCGGCTGCCTGCTGCGCAATATCGGCAACACGGCGGTCACGATTGCCGGCGGGACGAATCACGAGGTGCTGGACTGCGACATCTTCGACACCGGCGACGGTGGCGTCACCCTGTCCGGCGGTGACCGGCAGACGCTTGCCCCCGCGCATCATTTTGTGGAGAACTGCCACTTCCAGCGTCAGGGCCGCTGGTCAAAATGCTATGTGCCCGCGATTCTCATGAGCGGGGTTGGCCACCGGGCCGCGCACAATCTCATCCACGACCATCCCCACGCCGCCATTCTCTTCGGTGGCAACGAGCACATCATCGAGTTTAACGACATCCACCATATTGCGCTCGAAACCGGCGACGTCGGCGCCATCTACACCGGGCGTGACTACACCGTTCGCGGCAACCGTATCCGGTATAACTACATTCACGAAACCGGCGGTGTCGGCATGGGCTCCATGGGGGTCTACATGGACGATTGTGTGAGCGGCACCGAGGTGTTCGGCAACGTGTTCCACAAGGTGCATTGGGCGATGTTCATCGGCGGCGGACGCGATCACCGCGTCGAGAACAACCTCTTCGTGGACTGCGATCCCGCGGTGCGGGCCGATGGGCGCAGTCTCGACCCAAGCCCGGTCTGGCGTAATATGGTCAATCAGTTCATGCGCGAAAGATTGAAGTCTGTCCCTCCCGACCTTTACCGCGAGCGATATCCTGCAATAAAAAGCTTGGACGCATACTATGGGCCACCCGGTGGTCCGGAGGTTGTTGGAGATGCCTTCAAAGGCATTCCGCCGGAAGGCAATCTGATCGCGCGAAATGTCTGTGTCGGAAAATGGAAAGAAATCACCTGGCGCGCGGAGGAGAAGCACTTCGAGATCCGCGATAACTTCGTGACGAACGACCGCAACCAAGTGGGAGGGGCTAATTCGGGGTTCCGCTTGCCCGAGCAGTCACCCGCCTGGAAGCTGGGCTTCCAGCCGATCCCTTTCCACCAGATTGGCCTTCAGGCAACAGACGATCGGATGCGGCTCGATCGGATGCGATGACGAAGGGGGGGCAGCTAAGATCCGCCTGTAAAAACGTCATGCGCCCATAATGGCCAACTTTGTCTTTTGATGAAACAGAACATCAAAACCTGTGTTGCCGGGGCGACAGCCCTGGTTTGTGGACTGGCGCTGGCGGGTGAACCTGCCGTGCGAATCGAAACTGGTGCCAAGCGCGCCGAAGTCACCGCACTGGGCTGGGATACCGAGGGCACCGGCCGTGAGACGACAAATCTGCTGCGCCCCCAAACAATGGTGGGTCTGCGTATCCGGAGCGCCGGGCAATGGCATAACGGCATTGACCTGCCGACTCGCGTGGAAACCGACGTCGGGAGCGGCAAGTCCTATTGGATCACGGTTGGGCCGGAGACCGAAATCCTTTGGCGGATTCGATCGGCTGGTTCAACATCTGGCAGCCCAGCGCGCAGTGGGGCGACCAGGGCAATCCCTTCAGCGCCCCGGCCGGCATGCTCGGCAACAACGTCATCAGCGATCCCGCAAGCTGCTCGCTGTGGTTCTATGCCGATCAGGCCTTGTGGACGCCCGAGGTGGCGCCCGGGGTGTCCCTGATGCCGCTGGTTCGCAGGACCATCGAGTTCTGGTTAAACGAAAAGCGCCTGCGCCCGACCGGCGAAGTGGTCTGCTATTGGGATCACCTGAATTTTCTCGATGCCAATGCCGGCCCGTTGATTGCCTCGTGGGATTATGTGGAAGCCACTGGCGACATGGAGTGGCTCGGCAGGCACCTGCCGAAATTGGAACTGATCGCCGATTTCCTGGTCAAACGGGACGTGGACAACGACGGCCTGGTCGAGGCCACGCAGAGCGGCAACCGCGGCGCTCTGAAGCAACCGGCCCGTTCTTGCGCCTGGTGGGACGCCTTGAACTGCGGACACAAGGATGCCTACTGCAACGCGCTGATCTACCGCGCCTGGAGATGTTTGGCCGATCTGGAAAATAAACTAGGCCGCAGCGAACAACAGACCCGCTACACACGGTCCGCCGACAGACTGAAAGCGGCCTATGCGCCGACGCTCATCAATCCGGCCACCGGCTGGCTGGCCTGGTGGAAAAGTGCCGACGGGGAACTGCATGACTACGCCGCGCCGACTGTGAACGGTCTGGCCGTCGAATACGGACTGGTGGATCCGGCCCTGGGGCGCGAGATTCTCGCCAAACTGCGCAAGAAAATGACAGCCGTTGGTTTCACGCGGTTCGACCTCGGCGTGCCGCCCATGCTGATGCCCGTGCCGCCCACCGACTACCTGCAACCGGACGGATTCGGGATTCCCAAGAAAGAGGATGGCACGGACACGTTCGGGCATTACATGAACCGCGGCATCACCGCCGGTCAAGTCCTGCATTTCCTGGCTGCGCACTATGTCGTCGGCGACCCTGAGCCAGCCGACAAAATCCTGCGCGCCATGCTGGAGCGACAGGGGCGCGGCGAGTTTCAGAACGGCGTGCGCGACGCAGGCGGTCAAGGCATCGACTGGACCACCTGGGACGGCCAGCCTTCCGGATACGAGGGCTACCTGGCTGACAGTTTCCGGTTCGTGCAAGCCGTGCTGCTTCGGGAAGCCAAGTTCCGAGACCGGCTCTACCGTCCATTGTCGAAAAACGGCCTTTCCAAGGATTGAACGCCGCAGGACGCATCTGGACGTTCGGCAAATCTTGATTTTTCACGGCATCTGAAAGGCTTTTTTCTTGTGGCCATGCCTCGGAATGGTCACGCTCGGATCCTGCTGTGAAAAATCAAGTTCGTATCCATTGGCCTCTTCAGTTCTCTCGGGTTTTGCCATCGCGCCGCCAACACCTTGGACCGGGATTGTGGCGTTTGTTTGCCGTGATCGCCACGACCATCTCCTTCGCATCCCAAGCGGATCCGCCATCGCCGCTGCAGTGGGTGGATGCGAAGATCGGCACGGCTCACTCGCGGTGGTTTTTTCACACGCCGGCTGCTACCCCTTTCGGCATGGCCAAACCGGCCGCCGCGACGGACGCTCACCTGGGAAACAAATCCGGCTGGGAGGCTGTCGGCTACGATGGACGCCACACCTCCATCGAGGGCTTCGCCAATTTCCACGAATTCCAGATCGGCGGCATCGTCCTCATGGCCACGACCGGCCCGCTCCAAACCGTTCCGGGTCCCCTGGACAACCCTGATGCCGGTTATCGGTCCCGTTTCGATCCTGCCACCGAGATCGCCGAACCGGGCTATTACCGGGTCGACCTCCAAGACTATCGAGTCCGCGCCGAGCTTACCGCAACCCCGCGCGTCGCCTTCCATCGCTACACTTACCGGCGCTCGACCCATGCCCACTTGCTCATGGATGTGGGTCATCGCCAGGGCGAAAGCGGCGCCGTTTTAGATGCCTACGTGAAACGGGTTAGCCCGAGGGAGGTGGAAGGCTTCGTGATCACGCACCCCGAATACGTCAAACGCTATCAACCCGGGGCGGTCGTGAAGATGTACTTCGTTGGCCGGCTCAACCGCCCGGCGTGTGGCTTTGGCGCTTTTCGCGATCAAGACGTGTTTCCCGGAGAAGGAGCTTTGCAGGGACCCGGCATTGGCCTCTACCTCGACTTCGACACTGCGACCGACCCGGTGGTCGAGGTGAAGCTGGGGCTTTCTTACACCAGCATCGCAAACGCACGGCTCAATCTCGAAACCGAAGCCGCCAACCTGTCCTTCGATGAGGCCCGGCAGCGGGCTCAGAACCGTTGGGCGGAGTGGCTTGGTCGAATCCAGGTGGAGGGCGGTCGCGAGAGCGATCGGGTCAAATTCTATACCGGCCTCTACCACGCCTTGCTCGGCCGGGGCTTGGCCAGCGACGCGAATGGGGGTTATCCGAAGAACGATGGCAGCGTCGGCCAGATTCCCCTCAATGCCACGGGGACTCCGCGTTACGCCCATTACAACACCGATGCCGTTTGGGGTGCTTTCTGGAATCTCACTCAACTCTGGGCCCTGGCTTACCCCGATTACTTCAGCGAGTTTGTCCGCTGCCAATTGGATTGTTACCGGGATTGCGGATGGCTGCCGGACGGGATCGCCACGGGCAAGTTTGTATCCGGGGTGGGCACGGACTTCATGGGTCTCGTGGTGGCGAGCGCATACGCCCGGGGCATTCGCGACTATGACATCGCTCAGGCTTTCGTCGCTGTGGTGAAGAACGAAACCGGTTGGCAAAACCGACCCGAAGGCGTCGGCAAAGCCGACACGCGAGCCTTCCTCGAGCACGGATACGTCCCGCAAATCATCAGTTCCGAGGGCTACTCGGGCAGCACCGCCGAAGGTTCCCAGTTCTCGGCGTCCCACACGCTCGAATACAGTTTCTCGGCCTTTGCCGCCGGACAGTTCGCCGAAGCCCTGGGCAAGACCTCCGAGCGCGATCGCTTTCGCCAGCTGGCCGGGGCTTGGGAGCAACTCTACGACGCCGAAACCGGCTTCATACGGCCAAAGGATGCCGCCGGCCGCTTCGTGGCCGACTTCAATCCGCGCAAGGCTTGGCAGGGCTTCCAGGAAGGGAACGCCTACCAATACACCTTCTACGTGCCGCACGATCCGGCCCGGTTAATCGCCAAACTCGGCGGCGACACGTTCAACGCTCGCCTTGAGGACATCTTCCAGAAAGCCGAGAAAGCCAAGTTCGGCGGCGGCGAAACCGTCGACGCCTTTGCCGGCGTGGAGAGTCTCTATAACCACGGCAACCAACCCGGCCTGCACATGGCCTGGCTGTTCAACTACAGTGGCCGGCCCTGGCTCACGCAGCATTGGGTTCGACAGATCTGCGACATCTTCTACGGGACCGATCCGATTCATGGATACGGCTACGGCCAGGATGAAGATCAGGGCCAGCTCGGCGCCTGGTTCGTGATGGCCGGCTTGGGCTTGTTCGATGTCCAGGGCGGCGCCGCATTGCAGCCCACGCTCCAACTCGCCACGCCGTTGTTTGAACGGATCCGCATCCAACTCGATCGGCGGTATTACGCCGGAGACAATGTTAACATTCGCGTGGTTGGCAATCCCTCCACCAACCGCTTCATCCAAAACGCCGCCTGGAACGGCAAACCCCTTGACCGATGCTGGATCCCGTGGGACCAAATCGTCCGGGGCGGAAGTCTTGAACTTCGGGTTGGCCATCAACCCGCCACGAACTGGGGCGTGACCGTTCCCCCACCCTCCGCCTCCATACCACGACCCTGAGCCCGCAGCGGCGCCTGGATTTTCGCTTCTTCAGGATCGGGAGATGTTCCTAGCCCCCTCGTTCCATCGGGCATCGTTTTCACGGAACTAAATCCGTACGAGGTTCGATTCGGAGGCAGGAGAAACCAGCAAAGTGAAGGCAAGCAGCGTCATCGGCATCGCGGCTGGATAATTGGCATGCATGGTTTTCATGGTTTTAAACGAGAGAAGACTGCCGCCAAGACCACAAGGCCGCCAAAAAAGCTGAAGGCAAAAACGCCCAAAGCGCTGGGGTGATAACGATTGCCAAAATCATAGGAAATCCCGATGCATCATTTTTTAGTCTCTCACCCGCGACAGCAACGCGTCCAGCTTCGCCACAATCCGTTCTTGCTCGTGGGTGGGGGCGAGTCGAATTGGTTGAGCGAACACGTCCTTGTCTCGAACGGCCGGATAGCTTGAACCCGTTTGCAGCGCGTGAAGCGGCTGCAAGGAATCCTCGGACAAGACCTGCGAGAACAGGAACTACGGCGAGACACCTTCGGCGGCGCGGATGACAGTGAAGCCCGTCGAAGCCACGGGATTCGGGTAATCTTGCTCAATTCGCGCAATCTTCTTGAGGTAAGTGCGGACTGTCGAAAAGAGGATGTCGTCCTGGCAAACGGATTGGCGTGCTCGGCTCGGCGCTTCGCGCCCGGCGAAGGTCTTTGTTTCGACGATGCGGTTGCTCTGGTTGTCTATGCCGCCGATGTCGAAATGGGTGAACTCGGTGTCTGGCGAATCTTCGGGCTGGATGGTCGCGACGCGTGCGCAGACTTCGCCGAGCGTCGTCCTCACCCATCCATTTGGAAGTTGGTCAGGCATCACGTGAATGGCTGAAGGATGAATGCAGAATGATGAAGACGGGACACACTGATCTCTGCCGCCCCTTCAGGGCTTGAAATGATTTGGGGAACGCAACCCAGGGCGGCGGGCAGCTTCGCCAGATCGCCAATGGCCGATGACCGATGGCGTTCATGCGCGCCGTCGGGGCTGGAAGCGGATTCGTCATGCGACGCGCGGTGGTGTTCATGCCTTGTTCCCTTCAAGGCGTTTGATCTCCCGGTCGAAGTCGGAGATGTATTCCGCGTCCTGCCGCTGACGGTAAACCTCGTATTCGCCCTCGGCCTTCAGCTTGGCCTCCAGCGCGTAGAGGTCGGTGATCTTCTGGTAAAACCGCCGCTCGCTGGCGCGGATTTCCCGGATGCGCTCCAGCAGTTCGTCGAAGTAGTCCTTGCCGAACACCTGTTTGCCCTGCTTCAGGCGTTCATCATCCAGCCCAAAACCCTTGGTGATGAACTCCCGCAGCGTTCGGGTGGCCCAGATGCGGAATTGCGTGGCCTGGTAGCTGTTCACCCGGTAGCCGACGGCGATGATGGCGTCGAGATTGTAGAATTCCACTTCTCGCGCAACGGTGCGGCTGCCTTCCAATCGAGATATTTCCATTTTGGAAATAGTTGCCTCCCGCGTTAACTCGCCCGATTCATAGATGTTCTTCAGGTGCTTGTTGATGGCGGGTACTTTTACTCCGAACAACTCCGCCAGCGCTTTCTGGGTGAGCCAGACGTTCTCATCGCGGAAAAACACGTCCACCTTCACCGCGCCGTCCGGAGCGGTATAGAGGAGGAATTGGCCGGGGGCGCTCACACGTGGGCCTCCTGCATTTCGGAAACGACGGTTGTTGAAGAGGCCGACTCGAAAGCGAGGTCCTTGCAGGCGTGCGCGCCGCCGTAACGTCCGGCGGCGGCTCGCAAGCTGATGGCGCTGGGCTTTAAACCACAATGGCTGGCAGCGTGTTCGCGCCTGTAACTACAGCGCCGTGACTTATCATTCATGTTAAAACTGAATCGCATAGCGGCTGTTGGTTCCAGGATGTTGTTCGTCGCTCGCCACATCATTGCAGACATTGCTCTTCCCAATATTACACGTTTCACACAATGTTTGAAGATTCTCCAGGATTGTCGGACCTTCGTCACTCCAAGGAATTCTGTGATCAACCTGCAATTTCACTCCCGGAGTAGTAGCGGGTGACGCTCCGCAAGCCTGGCAACGAAATCCATCGCGCTGCATCACCAGGAATCGTAGTCTCCAATTTGGTTTGCGCGGTGTCGAACGACGGCAAGGACTGTTTTTTGCGTTTGAATCCGGAATTGGTTTGGTGCTTCTCTCCTCGCTGCGTAATCCTTCGGTATCGCTTGCATTCGCGAATGCCACGAATGCCTCCAGCGCCTTGCGCCAGCTTCCGAATCGACCTTCATAGGTTCCTGCGGCGAATTTGGAGAAGGGTTTCTCAACCTCGCCATACTTTGGCTGCCGACCCAATGCACGCCACATTCCTCCAGGAGTATCTGGTCAGTCAGATTGCGGCGGTCAATGTCGAGTTCGAATCGCATAGGTCCAGGATCCGACGTTTTCTGCGTTGTATCGCTCATGAGTTTCGCATGAGGCCACCAACCTAACACCCCAGCGATCGCCGCCAGAAACGCCTGGTCGGCTGCAACAATCTCTTCAAATTATCCGAACTGTCTGACTGCCCAGCGGGGCGGCGGTTCGCTCGACCGATTTTGTTGGCAAGCCAACCAGCGCAAGCTCGCGAATCTGCTCCATGTCGGGAATCTCATCTTTGGGAATTTGCATGGTGCGAGCGCCGAAGTATGATTATCCTCCAATCCGCGCACGTCATCGTGCACAGGTGACTTTTGTAATCCTGTCTGTTATCATTGACCTATGAAACCAGATATGCGAATTTCCATCAAGAATTTTCGCCGAAACTAAACCTTAAAATTAGCTTAGGGTCCGTCAAAAAATAAGCTATACATTCGCGGCGAGGGATTGTTCGCTCCGACGAGGCGCGAGCGACGCGCATACCCCCAGTGGGTCTGAAAGGAGCGAGCAACGACGTCGGAGTGAAGAAGCACCGCCGCCCGGAGGGTTGCACTCAAATTGGCCCGGGGCTTCGTTACTCGGTCAGTCGAGTATCGCTGCGGATACACTCCTTCCCTCGTGCCTTGCCCCAGGCCAATTTGAGTGCAACGAATGTATAGCTTATTTCTTGACGGACCCTTATCCGGATTCCTTTCTCTACTTCCCGCCAATTCCGGATTCAGTTGTCATGCGTGCCGATGAACCGGATAAATATAATTCCGGTTGCGTAGTGCACGGCCACCACTAGCCGGTAATTGTTCCCGCAAATGTTGAAGAGCACCCGGCTGCTCTTCAATATGCTCACGTTGCCGTACTGGGCCTTGATCTCCACCAGTGTCTGCCAATCCGCCTGCTTCGCTTCCGCAACCCAGGCCTCCAGGGGCAAACTGGCGCAACGGCCAAGGTCCACAAGACGATCCATCCGGCGTTGTCCGCGCGGCTCCAGGACACGCTCAGTTCAGTTTGGGCGCGCTCGAGCGGAGCCGGTATATTTCCTTCTGGATCGCGCGGGCCGAGTCGGTCAGCTCGGGATATGGCGTGTCAGTCACATCCACGAGGCCGATGTTGTAGTTCTCGCCATCGAACCACCGGCCCGTGATGGGTTCGTCCACATACTGGAACCAGTGGCAGCCCACGAACGCCGGGCAAGTAACCACGCTGCGAACGTAGTCGGCATAGGCCTTGGCCCGCTCCTGCTGATCGATACACGGCACAAGCCCCTCGTGGAACATGCCCCGGTCCAGCGCGCCGAAGTGGAACTCGCCAATAAGGATCGGTTTTGACAGCGCATTCGCGCCGGTCCAATCGGCCGGATTGATCTCCCGGTTGTACAAGTTGAAGCTCACCACGTCAGCGACATCGGCACAGGCGCGAACAGCCGGTTTGGGCGCGGATGAGAACCGGCAGCCGAGATAGAGCTGATGAGGCGCGTGTTTCTTGAAGACGGCCTTGCAGATCTCGAAGTACCGCCGCGCAAAGGCATACTGGAAGGCGTTCAGATCTTCCCTGCACGCCGCGTTGGCTTTGTCCGGCACCCGCAGCGCATCCCACGAGGGCGCCTGGGTCTCCCAAACGGCGTTGAGCTGGTCGAGCGATCCGTGCCTGGCCTTGAGCATCTCCACCTGGGCGATCCTGCAGGGCTGATCCGGCGGACTGGCCAGCGGACCCCGCTCGACCGCTTCCCAGGCGATCTCGTTATCGCCGAAGTAACCGATGCAATACGGATTTTTGGCGAAGTGCCTGGCAACCCCGGACAATCCATCCTCGGCGGCTTTGGCGAACGCCGGATCATAGACATCCACCATCTTGCCCCAGTAGCCGCCGCCGCCCTCGATCCTGCGTGGGGTCCCTGTGACACCTCCGCTGGCCACGAAGGGGATCCTCGCCTTGGCCATAAAACCCCAGTCGGACCAGTTCCCGATCGTGTTAAAACCCCAGTTTCGCAGGCGGGCGGCGCTCGTCTGTTCCCATCGCTCGCGCCATGGATCACCGAACTTGCGCACGAGATTGGCACAATAGAAGCTAAAGGTGCGCCCCTTGCCGGCGATAGGCTCAGCCATGCTGTGGGCGCCCTGCTGCCGGTGGATGAATTGGGCGAAAGGTCCGGTCTCTTCCGGCAGCCACTCGAACCACCTATCACGCCCGTCAATGAACGTGTGCTCGCCCGGCCCCACGCAGTCCACGCCCACCGAGAAGAACAGCTTGCCTTCGGGAGTCACGAGCCACCAGCGCCCATCCAATTTCT
>JAKLHY010000119.1 GCA_022709905.1 Verrucomicrobiota bacterium
CAAGGGGTGCTGCGGCGAGGGATTTTGGCTGGGGCCAAGGCGGCTTGGGTCGAGCATCCCCGATGGGGGCTGTAAGGATCGAGCGGCGGTTTAACTTGTTGTTTGGCGGGCATTGCGCATGCGCCAGAGCTGCCAGGCCACCAGGAGCATCGGGAGCCAGCAGGCGACTTGAAACCAGCCGCTCTGCAGCATGGCCTGAGCCCCGCCCAGAAAGGCATCGGTGCGTATGAATTCGCGCGCGATCGAGTCATTCGCATGTTGGGCTACAGCCACGCCGCCGATGGCGTAGGCGCGCGCGACCGCGCTGCCTCCAGCGGCCGCCAACCATCCCAGCGCGGCGCCACCGCACGCGAGGTATCCGACCGCCAAGCCGCCAATGGCCCAGACGCCGATGGCCATTCCTGCCATGGCAAACAGGCCGATGCCGGCGCCGCCCAAGGCCAGCAACCCGATCGCACCACCGCCGAGGCTGATCGCGCCGACGGACACGCCGCCCGCACCGAACAGCACGCCGACTGCGACATCGCCGATCGCAATCCAGCCCAGCGCGGGCCGCGGCAGTTGCCCTCCCCGATTGCCAAGTCGCACATGAATCAAAGGGAGACCCAGCAACGTTGCGGCCGACCGAAACTCGATCGGCTCCGGACTGGTTGTTGGCGCGACTGGCCTGGGTGCGAAACCGGAGCGTTCGGCTTCTTCGGCGCGGATCCGGGCAATGGTGCGTTGCCCGTGGAAGATCATCACGCTCATCCAGACCAAATAGGCCAGGCACAAACCCACGATACACCACGTCAGGAACACCGGATGCTCCGTCCAGGAACCATAGCCGAGCATGATCACAGCGCCGAGAGCGAGACCAAAACACAAGACAAACGCAGTCACGATCCAGATCTGACGGATCACGTAGCGGCGTTCGCGTTCGGATTGCACGCGCTCGAGGCTCGCTTTTGTACCGTGCCACGCGCCAAGGATGCCGAGGATCGGACCGATGATCGCTGTAATGATGGAAATGACAGCAGCCCCCTTCACGGTCGCGACCGTCTTGGCGGTGGCCATTCCCAGAGTGGCCGCGGTGGCCCCCGTAGTCAGGATGGGCAAAGCGGCGAGCACCCCGAGCGTGAACGCGCGGCCTGGCCCGGTGCTCGTCAAAGCGCCTTCGACAAATGCCGCCATTTGGTCCTGCAGCATCGTTCGCCCGCGCGATAATCGCTGTTTGACGGCGTCTTTGGTGAGGTCTAATCCGGCCGCAACCTGCTCGATGGACTGATGCTCGCGATAGAACAGGACCAACGGTTCGCGATACAAGGCCGGGATATGCTCGATCGATCGCCAGAGCAAGGCCGCTTCTTCCCGGCTGATGACTTGATCGGTCGGGAGCGGTTCGGAGGCGGGAGTGTTGGCGGCCGTTTCATCGAGTACTCGTAGATGGCTTGGGCGTGCCCGATGGCGGTGTCTGTGGCCGGTTCAGAGAGGGCTGCCAGCGCGCGGGCGGAACGCAAATTGCTATGCGCTTTGACCAGCCACGACCGCACCCACTCGCGCTTGGTGTCATCCATAGAGCTTCCGGCCGCGGTGGAAGACGAGGTGGTCGAGCGTGGAAGGCAAGGCGCGCAAGCGGTCAAACTCCTGGCGGGTCTTCACGAGAACGTCCTTCGCGATGCCGAGACCACGCAGACATCGGTGCGCCCGCCTCATGCGCTCGACCGGCGCTTCGTTGCTCTCTGGCACAACCACGAACAGGTCAAGATCGCTGCCTTCATCCGGCGTACCCCACGCGTGCGAGCCGAACAGCCAGATGCCCTCCGGGTGGAGTTCTTTCGCCAGCCGGTTGGCGACTTCCTCCAGGAGGTTCTGGTTATTTGTTTTCACGGGACGGAGCGTAGCCTGGAGGGCCACCTGATGGGAAGGGCGCAGTGGCGGAGAAAGGCCGTATCTGTAGGATTCAGACAGGCGCGACACGCTGGACCTACTTCCTCCCCGCCTTCGTCTCGAAGACCTGTTTGTCATTTTCGTCGCGCTCTTCAGTCTGTGTGGGCAGCGGCACGACCGTCGGGTCCAACGCCGCGGCCTGGAGATTGCCGGCCAGTCAACCGCTGACCACCGCAACTCAACTGGCAATCCCCGCGGGTGGCGCCGTCCGTTGAGCAGCACGCCGAAACAGGTTGCGCGCACGATCCGGTCATAGGTGTGGAGCAGCACGGGCGTGGCCAGCGCGTGACGACGCCCACCGACAACACGTGCCACAGCAACCGCCGCGCTTCCGGGGGCGGCTCAACTTGGCAAAGACGTTCAAACGAGATAGCCATGGATGAATGACAAAGGGTCTGTCCCTTTATCATATTTGTCCCTTTATCATATTAGACGCCATTCCATAATAACAGACCATTAGCGAATCCAAGGATCGGCGGGATTAACGCACATCCTCGGGGAACCGATAGGGCTTGCCTCCGATAATCTGGTCGCTGGTCACGGTGGAGCACCAGTATTGTTCGATGTGACCGATGACGAGATCGTTGCCTGTAAAATGGTTGACATAGGGGCGTCCGCGCGAACAGTACATGGCATCGGTCAAATCCCTCACCAGGGCGACCTTGAACCCCTGGTAGACCAGCTGGCGAATGCCAAAAGGGCGCCCCAAGACGCACATGTTGACATGCACCCCCAGGATTAAGACGTTCGTAATCCCCCGCTGCTTGAGGAGATAGATGGCTTCGACGTTATCGGTGATCACGTCTCCCGGCTCGATTTCGAGGGTGGCAATCTGCCGGGTCCACGGATAATGGCCGTTCTTTGGAGGCTGGCAGGGGGGCAGGTCATCGCAACCGTCATGAATGACTTCGATGGGCAGGTCGGGTTCCTTGTCCTTGTTCAACGCACACCAACCGCCGGGTTTGGCCGGCAATTCAACTTTGGGCGCGCTTCGGGCCAGCTTCCTGCCGGGGTGCTCCTGATAGAAACTCATGGTATCACTGGGGCAATGAATGATCAGCACACCGCGATGGCGAAGTTCCTTCAACAAATCGTTCATTCGCGGGGCCATTGCGGCCACACGGGCCGTGGCGCCCTGGCACCAGTGACGATCCCACATGTCACAGATGATGACCGCCGTCGCGCGAGGATTCCAGCGATCCCGGGTGCTTTGCTGGCGCCATTTTGACGCGTCCTCGCCGGATGGCACTTGCCGGCGCAGCTTTAAGGAAAGATCTTCGGCGGCATGCGCCGTCAAAGCGCAAAACAACAACAGAGTGATGCTCCAGCCAAACCGGGAAAAGCGGAGGGCGTTCATAGGGAACAAGAGTGGACTGAGTTTCTCAAAGAAATCCTGAAATCTCAAGTCCCTTGCGGACTCTCTGTAACCGCAAATAAGTCTTCGGGCGGCGGCTCTTTTGCCCGGGGCCAGCGTTGGCTTGGACCTTACAGCCCCCATCGGGGATGCTCGGCCCAAGCCGCCTTGGCCCCAGCCAAAATCCCTCGCCGCAGCACCCCATGCAATTTTCAAACAGGCTCTTAGACCGTGAATGGACGCTTATCAACGCGAATAGAGGCAGGCCAATGGACGCGCTGAAGGATTTGGTAATTTGATGGAATGGCTGCACCCCATCGGGTCTCTGCGCTCGACCGGGAGGCTGAAATCACTCATCCAGGGTCATGCTATCGATCTCAATCGCTTGAAGCATGCGTCGGTCCGCTTCTCGCAGGCAATGTTCCCATTCAATCTGAGGAACTGTGTCTTGCGCCAGCGAAAGCGCCATGCCGGATAGATGGAACGATGTCGGTGGATTGGCCAGCTGACCATATCGCAAGGCCAATTGAAGCAGGAAGGCCAGAGTCTGACGCAACAGGGATCGATGCTGACGACGGAATCCACGCAGTTCATTCGAGGTCATCCGTTCGTTTGCGCACAGGTACCGGACCACGCGATCCTGGCGGGCCGCCATTTCCACATCCTCCGAACCGTAAAGGCCGGTCGCGTAGCAATAAGCCAGCAGAGTCAGCATGAGGCGATGACGGGGCTTTAGAACCTGTCCCGCAGTCGAGTCCCTGTCGGATGCCTGTTCGGCGACCGCCTGGACGGCTTCGAGGGCCATGCTGACCAGATTCCAGCGACCTGCCTGAGAGGCGAGATCCCCAGGCATATTCGGCGCGAGCTTTGTCACTTCATTGAACTTCAACATAATCATGCGGGGTTGTGGATCAACCCTGGGCCAAGGTAAACCTGGAAGGTTACAGTTGTGTGACCCGCCGGTGAACACCGGGCAACGATTCCGGGCTGGAATCAGCATCATATCTACGTATCTTGATATGTTGATTTTTAATTTGCATTCATGGCGGTGGCGATTTAGGTTGGCGGGCAGTATGGGGTAACGATCACGGATTCAATATTGACTGACCGGATGGAGCAGATGGAACGATCGACGCAGAGAGAGCCTCGGGAGGCGTTGCTTCGGCAATTGCTGGCCCGGCGGATTGTGATTTTGGACGGCCCTCGGGGGACGATGATTCAGGCCCTCAAGCTGGTAGAAAAGGACTATCGGGGGGCGATGTTTTCTGATCATCGGCGGGATTTGCGCGGCAACAACGATCTTCTGAGCCTGACGCGGCCGGAGATCGTCTCCACGATCCATCGGCAATTTTTGGAGGCGGGTTCGGACATTATTGGCACCAACACCTTTAATGCGAACCGGATTTCGCAATCGGATTACGGTTTGGAATCGTGGGTGGCGCGGATGAACGAAGCCTCGGCGTGGTTGGCCCGCGAGGCGGCGGACGCGTTTGAGCGGGATCATCCGGGGCGGACGATTTTTGTGGCGGGGGCTTTGGGGCCCACGAATCGGACGGCCTCGCTTTCGCCGGATGTGAACAATCCCGGCTACCGGGCGGTGACCTTTGATCAGTTGGTGGAGACGTATTACGAACAGGCGAGCGCTCTGGTAAGAGGCGGCGTCGATCTTTTGCTGCCGGAAACCATCTTTGACACGCTCAATGCCAAGGCCTGTTTATTTGCGCTGGAGAAGGTGTTCAAGGCGGAGGGACGCCGTTGGCCGGTGATGATCTCGGTGACGATTACGGACGCGTCGGGCCGGACGCTATCGGGGCAGACGATCGAGGCCTTTTGGAATTCCGTGAATCATGTCAGTCCGTTGTCGGTCGGGATCAATTGCGCGCTGGGCGCGGGAGAGATGCGACCTTATGTGGAGGAACTGTCTCGTCTGGCGGATTGCTACGTCAGTTGTTATCCCAACGCGGGTTTGCCGAACGCGTTTGGGGAGTATGACGACACGCCCGAGCATATGGCATCGCTGCTGGCGGATTTTGCGCGGGAAGGCTGGTTGAATCTGGTGGGGGGCTGTTGTGGCACGACGCCGGCGCATATTCGGGCGATTGCGCGGGCGATGGAAGGGCTATCGCCGAGGGTTCCATCCTCGGTGGCGGCGGCGACGCGATTGAGTGGTTTGGAGGCATTGACCATTCGGGCCGAGTCCAATTTTATCAATATCGGCGAACGAACGAATGTCACGGGCTCGCCGAAGTTTGCGAAGCTGGTGTTGGCGGGGCAGATGGATGAGGCCTTGAGCATCGCGCGTCAGCAGGTGGAGGGGGGGGCTCAGATCATCGATGTCTGCATGGACGCGGGTTTGCTGGACTCGGAGCAGGCCATGGTGAGGTTTCTCCACCTGGTGGCATCGGAGCCGGACATTGCGCGAGTGCCGGTGATGATTGACAGCTCGAAGTGGTCGGTGTTGGAGGCGGGGCTCAAATGTTTGCAGGGCAAGGGGATTGTGAATTCCATCAGCCTGAAGGAGGGCGAGGAAGTCTTCAGGGAACGGGCGCGGCTGATTCGTCTTTATGGCGCGGCGATGGTGGTGATGGCGTTTGACGAACAGGGGCAGGCGGACACTGTCGAGCGCAAGGTGGAGGTCTGTGCGCGGGCGTATCGGATCCTGACGCAGGAAGTGGGGGTAAAGCCGGAAGACATCATCTTTGATCCCAACGTGCTGACAGTGGCGACCGGCATGGAGGAGCACAATGCGTATGGGTTGAACTTCATCGAAGCGACCCGGCAGATCAAGGCCGCGTTGCCGGGCTGCAAGGTGAGCGGCGGAATCAGCAACGTTTCTTTTTCATTCCGCGGCAACAATCCGGTCCGGGAAGCCATGCACGCGGCTTTTCTGTATCACGCCATCCGGGCGGGGCTGGATATGGGGATAGTGAATGCCGGCCAACTGGGGATTTACGAGGAAGTGCCGAAGGACCTGCTCGAACGGGTCGAGGATGTGCTGCTGAACCGGCGTCCTGACGCGACAGAACGGCTGATCAAGCATGCCGAGTCGATGAAATCGGAGGTTGAGAAGGCCGAAGTGGAGGTTCAGGCCTGGCGATCGGGCACGGTCGAGGAACGGCTGAGCCATGCGCTGGTCAAGGGCATCGTGGATTACGTGGAGGCCGATGTGGAGGAAGCGCGGTTGAAGTACGGGGCGCCGCTGTCGGTGATTGAAGGGCCTTTGATGGCGGGGATGAGCGTGGTGGGGGATCTCTTTGGCAGCGGCCGAATGTTTTTGCCGCAAGTCGTGAAGAGCGCGCGGGTGATGAAGAAAGCGGTGGCTTATCTCCTGCCGTATCTCGAGGCGGGAAAAGCGTCAGATGGCGTCTTGAAGACCAAGGGCCGGATCCTGCTGGCCACGGTCAAGGGCGACGTGCACGACATTGGGAAGAACATTGTCGGGGTGGTATTGGGATGCAACAATTTCGAGGTCATTGACCTGGGCGTCATGACGCCGTGCGAAAAGATACTCCAAGCGGCGCGGGAACGTCAGGTGGATTTGATTGGCCTCAGCGGTTTGATCACGCCATCCCTGGACGAGATGTGTCATGTGGCCAAGGAGATGGAGCGCGCGGGATTCCGGGTGCCGTTGCTCATTGGCGGGGCGACGACCAGCAAGGCCCACACCGCCGTCAAGATCGCGCCACATTATCGGGAGGCGGTGGTTCACGTGCTGGATGCCTCCCGCGCGGCCCTTGTGGCTTCGAGCCTGCTCAATGCCGATCAAAAGCCCGACTTTGTTTCCGCCAACGCGCGGCAGCAGGCGCAGTTGCGCAAGGAGTATTCGGCCGGGCCTGGGCCGAAGCCGCTCTTGCCGCTCGCGGTCGCGCGCCAGCGGGCGACGCCGATGGAATGGGAGGATTATGTTCCTCCGCGGCCTTCATTTTTGGGGATCCAAGTTTTGGATCGGGTTCCGTTGGACGTTTTGAGGCCGTATATCGATTGGTCGCCGTTCTTCCACGCCTGGGAAATTCGCGGGCGATACCCGAGGCTCCTGGAGGATCCCGAATTAGGGGCGAGGGCGCGGGAGCTGTTTGAGGATGCCCAAAAACTCCTGGACCGGATCATGCGGGAAAACCTAGTTCATGCCCGGGCCGTCTACGGTTTTTTCCCTGCCAACCGGGTCGGGGATGACATTGTGCTCTACACGGACGAGTCACGGCGGCATGAGATGGCGGTATTTCACATGTTACGCCAACAGATGGACAAGCCGGCCGGCCAATTCAATCATGCCTTGTCGGACTTTATCGCTCCGCGACTTCTTTCGGACGGCCGGGAGGGAAGAACCGATTACCTGGGGGCCTTTGCGGTGACCGCCGGCCATGGCGTGGTTGAGCTTTGCGGCAAGTTCGAGGCGGACCACGACGACTACAGCTCGATCCTGGTCAAAGCCCTGGCCGATCGGCTCGCCGAGGCCCTGGCCGAGTACCTGCACAAGCAGGCCCGTCTGGATTGGGGGTTCGGCCAGGATGAAAACCTGACCCAGGAGGAACTCATTCGAGAGAAATACCGGGGCATTCGACCAGCGGCCGGATATCCCGCCTGTCCTGACCACACGGAGAAACGGTTGTTGTTTGACCTGTTGCAGGCGGAAGAAAACAGCGGGATTGCGTTGACCGAAAACTATGCCATGCATCCGGCCAGTTCGGTGAGCGGCCTTTATTTTTCCCACCCGCAAGCCAAGTATTTTGCCGTCGGCAAGATCGGCCGGGATCAGGTGGAAGATTACGCTCGGAGGAAGTCCTTGGACATCGGGGAACTCGAACGCTGGCTGGGTCCCGTGCTGGGATACGAGCCCTGACGCGCGTCGCGGTTTTCGCGTCTTTCAGGTTTCTTGACTTGGTTTCCTGAAGTGCCATCATGGCCGGGTTGTACGGCTATGCCAAAGAAATCTGTGACCATCCGAAAACTGAGTCGTGAGGATCAGCGCAATCTCGATATCGAGATCGGCTTTCTCGAGGGACTGGTACGGCGGGATGCGACCTACCTGGATGCCTTGAGAATCCTGGGAGACGACTACACCCGGCGGGGGCGATATGCGGATGGGTTGAACATCGACGTGCAGCTGGCCCGATTGTGTCCCGCGGATCCCTGCGTGCATTACAATTTGGCTTGCAGCTATTCTCTGACCGAGCAGTTTGACCGCGCGATTGCCGAGCTCGACCATGCCATCAATTTGGGCTACAGGGATTTCCGATGGCTGGCTCGCGATCCGGACCTGCGCAATCTTCGCAAACACCCCCTGTTTAAAAATATCCGCATCAAACTTCGTTCGCTGGCCAAGACCGGCTGCTGAACGATGAAGCGGGAGGACGGGTGAAAGTCACAATCCGGGGCCGGTCCAAACATTTTCGAACGGTGACATTCGATCCGCGGGTCAATGCGGTTCGATTGATCGACCAACGGTTGCTGCCCCATCGTTTCCGGGTGGTGTCCATGGGGGATTACCGGCAGACAGCTCGGGCTATTCGGGACATGGTCGTGCGGGGGGCTGGGGCCATTGGCGCAACGGCAGCGTTTGGATTAGCCCAGGGCGCCCGGGGATTTCGGGGGAACGATCCCGTGCGGTTCCGCAGACATGTCGACTTGGTTTATCGGGAATTGGCCTCGGCACGGCCCACGGCCATCGACCCGATTCACGCCATGGAGCAGGTGCGAGTTCGGATGCGAGCGGGCCGTTCAGTCTTGGAACGTCAGGCCCTCGCGATGGCGGCGGCCACGGCGTTTGCGGAGGAGGATGTGGCTCACTGCGAGGCGATCGGGTGTCACGGAGCTCCCTTGATCCGCGAAGGGATGCGAATTCTGACCCACTGCAACGCGGGTTGGCTGGCTTTTGTGGACATGGGCTCGGCCACGGCGCCGCTTTACGCGGCGCAACAGCAGGGCCGAAAATTCCATGTTTTCTGCGATGAAACCCGTCCCCGCTGTCAGGGCGCCAGCCTGACCGCCTGGGAGTTGCGTCAACAGGGGATCGCGCATGAGGTCGTTGCCGACAACGCCGCGGGGCACCTCATGCAGCGGGGGGAAATCGATCTGGTGATTGTTGGCAGCGACCGCGTGGTTGGGCGCACGGGGGAGATGGCCAATAAAATCGGCACCTATACAAAGGCTGTATTAGCTCATCGTCATCGGATTCCATTTTATGTGGCCATTCCTTTGTCAACGATCGATTGGCGGCTGGATTCGGGAAGGTCCATTCCGATTGAGGAACGGGCGGAAGAGGAGGTTTTGGGGGCTTGGGGAGTTGATGCGCGGGGCAGGCGTCGATACGTGCGCATCGCGGATCCGGGCAGTCATGCCCGAAATCCTGGATTCGATGTCACGCCTCCGGATCTGATCACCGGCCTGATCACGCCCGCGGGGATCTTTTCGGCGACAGATCTCTGGCGCTGCCGGGAAGCGCTGGGTTATTCCCCTCGGCGGACGGGCCAATAACGGAAGGAGTGCAGCAATCGGAGCTTGGCAAGCATTCCTCATTTGAATTAATGTCGCGCAGTGATCGGTTCAATTCGCTTCATTGGGATTCTGAACGCCTCGGTCTGGCTGGGAGCGGTTGTCTTTTTCACCTTGAGCGCGGGCCCGGCGTTTTTTTCGGACAAAATGCTTCAGTTGCTGGGACGCCCGCATGCGGGAGCGGCCGTGCAGGTGGTGTTGGAGCGCTATTATCTTTTTCAGTATTGCTGTGCGGCGATTGCGGTGCTGCATCTGCTGGTGGAATGGCTCTATACGGGCCGGCCGTTGCAGAAAGTGCGATTGGGGATGCTGGTGGTGTTATTGTTTCTGGTGTTGCTGAGCGGCATGTGGCTTGAGCCGAAGCTGGAGCGTTTGCATCGGGAGGTCCACGGGATCCGGGCGGCGCCGGCGCCCGCCCAGGTGGAAAAGGCCCGCCGATCATTTGGATGGTGGCACGGCACCTCGCAGTTCTTCAATCTCCTGACGCTGGCGGGATTGCTGGCAAACTTTTGGTACATCACCCACCCGCAAGACTCCCCCAGATTCATCAGCCCAACAAAATTCACTTTGGAATCATTACGTGGTTGACAAACTTCCGCGTCTGCCGAAGAAGTTGGAGACTTAGGAAGCGCGCAACGCGCGGAGTGGAAGAAGTTGTATGATTTCGAACGAACGACCGACGTTTGGGGCTCGGCCTTATGTGGAGAAGGCTCGCAAGCATTCTGTAAACGAAGAAACCATCAAGACCGATCGCGTCCAAATCGAACGTAAAGCCTTTGTTTTCACCCTTAAGGAAAATCCCCGAGGACGGTTCCTTCGGATCACGGAGGACGTCAATGGCCGACGAGATACCATCATAGTTCCCGCGACGGGCTTGGAGGATTTTCGCAAAATCCTGGATGCGATGGTGGAGACTTCGGCGGCCACGCCAGTCAAAGGGGACTGAGGTATTATCCCCGGGGCATTGATCCGGCGCCCCAGTCACACGATTTCAGCTCGGGCGATCACGCTCAAGGGGGTGGTTTATCCGCGGCGCCACGGATGACGTGGCTGTGAATTCCGACGAGTCGGGAAACTCAAGCCATGCTCAACGAGGTGGGGTGGCCCAGGTCACAACCCGGCCGATCCTGGGCCTGTTCAACGAGCCGGAGTACGGGTCAAGGCGCTCACCGTTTTGATATTGGCGGCCTTGGCGGCATCCATCACTTTGATGATCTGGCTGAAGGGAGCGTCGGCATCGGCCTGGATGGTCAAACCGACCTGGGGATTGAGGGCCGCCCGGCGGAGCAATTCGGTCTCGAGCAGTTCGGGAGTGACCTCCTGGATACCGAGGTAAAGGAATGGGGCTTGTTTCGTGACGGTGATGATGACGTTGGTGGCGGTGGCCCCCTGGACAGCAAGCTTGGATTCGGGCAAGGCCAGACGAACGGCGGGCATTTGTTTAAAGGTGGTGGTCACCATCAGGAAAATCAGAAGGACCAGCAAGATATCGATGAGATTAATGATGATGATGGCGGGAGGCTGGCGCCGTTTTTTCTGAAAGAACCGCATAAACTCAGTGTGTAAACAGGTCGGCAGGAGGGGAGGGGATCGAGCCTTTAGTCCACAGTAGCCTCGGCCTTGGGCTGGCCGCGTCGTTTCTGACGGTATTGCCGGCGAAGAAAGGAATCGCAGATCGTTTCCATTTCGATGGAGAGGGTTTCGACTTTTTTGCTGTAATAACTCCAGGCCACCAGGGCCGGGATGGCAATCAGGAGGCCCATCAGAGTCATATTCAGGGCGATGGCAATGCCGGACGCCAGCCGGGCGCTGTCGGCGACTCCCGGGTCCCCAAACGCGCCAAAAAGACGGATCAACCCATGGATCGTGCCCACCAATCCCAGGAGTGGCGCGATGCCAATCACGACTTCGAGCACCAGGAGGCCGCGCTCCAGTTTGGCAATTTCGTGACGGGCGTGGATCTGGAGCGCATCCACATTTTCGTTCTTGGTCCAGTTTAGATGTTCGACCGCCACAACTAACAAGCGGCTGATGGCGGAGGGATGCCCGGCGCAGGCCCGCTTGAGGGTCTCGAGGCCTTCTGGGTCTCCCGTCTTTTCAACGGCCTTCTCGATCTGGACGGGAATGACCTTTTTCCATCGCAAGGCCAATCCCCGCTCGATAATGAAAGCCAAGGCCACCACAGAGGTGATGACCATCGGCACCATGAAGGGGCCGCCATTGATCAAAAAATCCAACATAATCGAAACAAGCCTTCACCTCTTACCCCAGGGAAGGGTTGAGCAACAAGGTTTTTGTTGATGACCAAATCTCTCTTCAGCGCGTATTCATGAAGGGTTTTTCACAGTTTAGGCCGCTGGCGGGTGACAAAGGCCACGGCCATGGCCAGATT
>JAKLHY010000012.1 GCA_022709905.1 Verrucomicrobiota bacterium
CGATGACGACGATGGCGGCGGTGGATCGGTTGGTGCACCACGCGATCATTTTGGAGTTCGACGGAGATAGTATGCGAGTCACACGAACCAAGGGCGGCAGTTGACCCGGTGCGCCCGCCACCTCCTTCGGCTCCACTGCGTCCCTGTCGCCTACGGCTCCAGGGACTTCGTTCCGCCGAAGGAGGTGGCCCAGAGGGTTTGGACCATCAACAACAACAAAATATGCCGGCAAACGAAGTGATTTTTAATTGTCACTGAAGTGAAGAATAAATGTCATTGACCAGGGATCACCGCAGCGACCGGCCGCAGATCCTGTTGGCGGTGGCGACGGACACCGACGGCCTGCCCTTGCACGTGTCGGTTTTGCGAGGCAACCGGAACGATACCCAAACCCTCCAAGGTCTCTTGCACATGCTGCGTCGGCGGTTTGGGATCACGCAGGCCACCTTTGTCTTTGATGGGGGCATGAGCAGCCAGATCAACCTGGAAGCGATGGATGCGTCTCACCTGGGCTATGTCACGCGTCTCTCGGCGGCTACCCTGCACAGCTTGGTCCAGGAGTTGGGTTTGGAAAAGCAGCTGGAACTGGGCGACCGCCACGAGCTGATGGAAATCACTCATGAGGGCAAGCGCTACGTGGTGGCTGGGGGGCCATGGCGTCAGCAACGGGATCGAGAGCGCCGCCAGTGTCGGATCGACAAAGCCGAAGCGGAGCTGAAGCGCCTGGCGGCAGTTCAGCGCAAGAAAGTCAACGCTCAGAAGCTGGCCAGCCAAGTGGGACGAAGCCTGCAACGGCTCAAGGCGCACAAGTACTTCAGCTACCGTGTCGACGCCCAAGGCAAGTTGCAGTGGGAGCGCAAAGAGGCATTGATTGCCCAAGAAGCCCAGCAAGACGGCTGGTATTTGCTGCACACCAATCAAACGGTTCAAGAGTGCCCTGGGGAGCAGGTGTTGGGTCACTATAAAGGGTTACTGGACGTGGAAGAAGCCTTCTGCGAGCTCAAAAGCTATTTGGAAGTTCGTCCCATTCATCACCGCAGGCCCGATCGGGTGATTAACCACGTTCGGCTCTGCTTCCTGGCCTATTGGTTGAGTGCGCGCTTGGGGAGTGAATGGCGGGCTCGCGGCGAGAGAGAGGAGGTTCCCCGCGTGTTGCGCCACTTGCAGACGATCCGATTAGGCTACCTGCAATGTGGACCGACCCTCCACCGGACCCTGATGACCGAAGTCCCTAAAAACATGAACGACCAGCTAAGGAACCTGGGATTGGCCTCGTTGTTCGCAACGCCACCCCGTCCGCAGCTGTAGCCCGACGAAATCGAGACAACCTCGGTTTTATTGGGCTTTCTGTGCTATGAAGGAGGAAGTCAGGTTAGTTTCACGATGCTCTGTTCTTCCGCCACTCGCCCCCCGCCGGCTGGGGTGCGAAGGCCAATGTCGCCGCGGGGCAGCGTTTCAAACGTGATCTTTTCCGGGACGCGCTCCGTGAGGATGTTCGCGCTCCTGAGAAAGGCGCCTTCCGATTGCGCGAAGAAACCCGCGCCCATTGCGCCGACCTTGTGCATGACCAGGATGGCGTCATCGCCCAGAATCAGCGGGCGGCCGACGTTCCAGAAAAAACGCAGTTCACCGCCATAGACGTTGTGGCGGTCGCAGGCAAATTCTCGGACGGGCACCTCATGGCGTTCTGCGGACCAGGTGCGCCCGTGATCGTCGCTGAACTTGAAAACATAGTGGCCGAGCGAATCGACGCGCGCGTAAGTGTCGCCGTCCTCCCGTTTGACTTCCCGGACCCGGTCGGTGTTGTGGTTGTAGAAGGCGTAAATGCGGCCATAGGGCACCTTCAGCAGAACGGCATAGCTGGCCTCCGGACCGTCTGCCGGCTCGATCGACACGGGCTTTTCCCAGCTGCGCCCCCGGTTGGAGCTGCGCATGGAGATCACATGCTGGCCGACGGCGCCCTCGGCGCCTTTGCCAGTGGTCATGACACAGAGCCAGGCGCCATCGTCAGTCTTCACCAGGTAAGGTTGGTCCGCATAGCCTTCACTGGGAATGATCCATCCATTCTGGATGTGGCGCGGATCGGGAATCGAGGCTGCGGCAATCCGGAATGAAATGCAGCCGACGAAAATGATCCCAAGGATCAGGAATCGCGACAGGGCCAGGTCAATCGAACGCCGAAGCTTATCCGGGATGACACGGAAGATGTGACGGGTGTGAAAAACAGATGTGTGATCCTGCATGACCGACATCAGAACCCATCCGTCGATCGAAGGCAACCGGGATTCGGATTCAGAGTTATTATCCTGCTCAGGGCGCGGGATTCTCGCCCGGAATCCCGAGGGTGTTATGGCCCTGCCTTCAGCGGGCTGGCCGGAGGATGCGGGCGCCAAAGAGGCCGCCGGCCATTTTGCCCGGGTGCGCCTGAAACCGGATCGTGACGTGGTGTTTGCCCTCGGTCCACTTGGCGGGAATCGGATGTTCGACATCGAAGAATTCGTCCGGGCGGTTTCTATCCAGCGTTTGCGTGGCCAGCTTTTGGCCGTCGACGAGGATGTCGAAGTCGCGTCCGCCGGCATCGCTGCCCCAGTAAGTGCAACCGAGGCTCAAGGGTTGCCCGGGGGTGACCTTCATTGAAAAACTGAACCAGCCGCCCTGGTGCGCATCGCGCCATTTGCGTTCGCCGAAATCCCCGCTGCGCGTGCTTTCGCCCTTGAGCTGGTGATCGGTCTCGGATTGCTGTTCGCCAGGATGAAACTCATCGACGAGCCGCGCCTCGTAAGCCTTGCGTATCTGTTCAGCGGCAGCGCGATCCGCTTCGCGCTGCTGCCATTCGCTCGGGCTCAAGATCTGCCAATAAACGCTGTAACGCTGGTGATGCAGCCGGTAGAAGGGTGACAGCGTGACCTCGCGGGGGCGCCCCAGGTTTTCGGTTCGCCACGTGAGCGGAGAGCGCGCGGGCCGAACGTGTGACAACAACGACGCGCGATCGCCGACCAGGACCGGGACCTCCGGCGTTGGGACTCGGCCGAGTTCTGTTTGGTTCCGAATGTAAAGCCTGGGCAGGCCCGCAACACCCAGCTCGCCCGCCAATACGATGGGCCCCTGCAGAAACGCAACCCATTCCGGCGCGCCCGGCAATGGTTCGATCCGAAGGTCCATGGGCAGCCGCAGTTCGATCCGATCGCCCTCCCGCCACTCGCGATTCACGGTGACATACGACCCCGGCTCGCCGTCCGGCAGCTGCCGCTCACCGTTTACCAGGAGCGCCCATCCGGCCGCCGCCCAGGCCGGCCGTCGAATCTTCAACGCGAGCTTCAACGGTTCCCGGCATTTCAGCGATAATCGCGAGAGGCCTGACTCGGGAAAATCCGTTTCCTGCCGCACCACGAGCCCCTTTTCCTTCCAGGTCAGCTCGGAGGCGATGAAGAGATTCACATAAAGCGTATCGGGACCCCGGAAATAAATCGTGTCGGCATATTTCGCGTGGTTTTCCATGCCGGTGCCGACACAGCACCAAAACGAGTTGTCCGGGGTTGAATAACTCTTGAAGTGCCCCGGTTTGAGCGGCGGAAAATAGACGAACATCCCGGTCTTGGGATCCTGCGACGCCAAGATGTGATTGAACAAGGCGCGCTCGTAGAAATCCAGGGTGGGGGCCTCGGGCGCCCAGGCGAAAAGGTGCCGCGTGAGCTTGAGCATGTTGTAGGTGTTGCAGGTTTCGCAAGTATCCGTCCCCAGATGCCGGGCAAATGCGTTCGTGGGGAAGAAATGCTCCCGGTCGCTGTGCCCGCCAATAACGTAGGAACGATGCATCGCCACGCGGTCCCATCCGAACTGAGCGATGTCGCCATAGTATCGCTCGCCGGTCAGCTCGAACTCGCGCGCCGCTCCTGTGAACTTCGGAATCTGGGTGTTCGCGTGCAGGCCGTCCAGGCGATCTTCCAGACGGGACAGCGGATCAAACACCGCCCGATGATCAAACGCCCGGGCCAGACGCAGATGTTCCGGGTTTCCCGTTACCCCATGGAGGTTGGCCAGCACTTCGTTCATCCCTCCGAATTCGGTATCCAGCATGGCCTGTTGACGGGCTTCGCCCGCCAGATCGACCCGGGCTTTCACCCAGTCCGCCAGCTTCACCAACACCTCGAGTGCCTGGGCGTTTGCGCAGTATAAATGGGCATCCAGGAGGCCGGCCATGATCTTGTGCAGCGTGTAAAAGGGCGCCCACACCGGTTGGCGCGCATAGACCCGGTCAAAGAACTCCTCGGGATACGCCGACAGAAAACCCGGGCGATAGCCTTTTGCCGGGAGCGCGGCCTGGCACCTGGCGAGTTCGGTGACGATGGAATCCACGCGTTGCTTGAAGCGTTTGTCGCCGGTGCTGGCATGCGTGAGCGCGCAGGCGGTCAGGTAATGTCCCAGACTGTGGCCGCGCAGTTCGCCCTTGGGATCTTCCCATCCGCCATAAGGCTTGGCCGTCGTCGGAAGACCAGCCGTTAGCCGAAACGTGTGCAACAACCGGTCCGGTTCCAATGCCAGCAGGTAATCGCCGTTGCGCAGCATCGCGTCCCGGAACACCCCGTCGAGCAGCCGCACGTCGCCCAGGCTGAAGGCCGTGGCCGCCAAGGGAATTTTATTCGGCGCCTTGAGCATTATGAGATCCGGCGCCAATGCATCGGCGCGCGCCAGGAGCGGCATTGCCAGCCATGGGATCGCGATCCAAACAAACCAGGCCATTCGAGTTTTCATGGGATTCCTATTCCATATGGGTTAGGGACTGATGATGCGATAGAACCTCATCGAGTGGGCATAGGCATTCGCGTCGCTCAAGGTCATCGCCTGTCCATTGCCTCTGAAGGTCATCAGATCGTTCCAGACTTCGAGGTTGCCACTCACCTGAAGCCGATATTCTCGATCGGAGACTGTCTGATCAACCCAAATCTCCAGTGTGCCGCCCGACAGCGTCCCCTTGATTGCCACGTTGTTAGGCGACGAGATGAGGATGAGACGGGCGGGCAGGCTTATGACGCTCCCCTGCTCGTTGGCCAGGAGCACCGTATACAGGCCCTCGTCCGCGCGGGTGATGTCGGTAATCCTCAGTGATGCCGTCTGGACTCCATGAAAATGGGCGCCTTCCTGCAGGGTTTGACCGTCCTTCTGCCATTCATACCTCAGGGGCGCCTCACCCAGGCCATGAATCGTTATGCATGCGGTCCCTCCGGCCGGTGCTTTAGAGGATTGTGGCTGGTCCATTATCTGAGGTTTCGTGGGTTGCCAGCGATTTTTCATCAGGGACAGGCCGCCGTAACCTTCCGCGACATAGATGTAGTCATTCCTCACCTCCACATTTTCCGTCAGCCTCGCGAGGGTCCACTCGTTGTTCACCTCTCCTGGCTGATCACTCTGGGTGAGGTCCAACACCAGAACGCCCGTGCCATTGGCTACATACGCGCGATCGCCGATCACCCGTAGATTGGAGGCAGATCCACTCCGTTTTCCCATCAGCTTGGGTTGCGTTGGATTCATGACATCAATCACATTGAAGCCGGATCCTGAGTACAGACAGGTCACATATGCTTTATCATCAAACACATCAATTCCGTTGGCAAAGCCCAGCGGCGAGATTTGACTGAGTTGAACAAGATTGGTGGGATTGCTGATGTCCAGGACGAGCATTCCACCGTCTCCCGCCGATGCGTAGAGCGTGGTTCCACTCACCATCAGTCCATAAACGTGTTTGCTCGCATTGAAAAAACCGGCAGATTGAGGCTGTGTCAAGTTGCGGATATCGAAGATCTCGATTCCGGATCCGTAACGGCAATACCCTTCGCCCACATAGGCGTAGGGGCCGTTGACGTAGATGTCATTGCATGAGCCTAGCGTAGTCACTTGCGAAATTTTCACGGGCGTGCGGGGCTGGCTAATATCGAAGACGTAAAACCCACCATGACGTCCTCCCACCACAAAGGCATTTCGCCCTGAAACTTCCATGGCCACGGCGTCCTGCACAGGAATACACGCGAGCCGAACGGGCTTTTCGGGATGTCCCACATCAAGTATCTGGAAGCCATTCCAGCCATCCGCTATGAAAGCCGTGGAGCCCGTGACTCGGACCTCATGCGCCATTCCCCCCGTAATGTAACCTCCCACCTGCCGAGGATACCGAGGATTGCTGACATCGACGATCCGCAGTCCCTCATACAAGTCACCCAGATAGGCGTAGTGACCCGCGACGGTCACGTTCATGTCATAGGTCGTCGGCCTACACGATCCCAAATACTCCGGCATTCCAGGATTGTTCATGTCCAGAACGAACAATCCGCCCCAATGAGCGGCCAGGTAACCCCGGTTATTCTGCGCGTAAAAATCAAAAGCACTGTTGCCTGGATTGTAGTTCCCGATTTGCCTGGGTGAAGCTGGATCGCTGATTTCGACGACCAGCAAGCCCGCATCACCGGCTGATACGTATGCTTTACTCCCATACACACGGATCCTTGTCCCAGTGCCATTGCCGTTATACTCGTGGTAATGATATCCGGACACACGGCGGGGCTGACCAGGCTGACTGATATCCACAACATCAAATCCGCCATATCCCAGCTCCGGGTGTGCGGTGTAACTGTGATGCGCCACCAGGGCATAATGATTATGGATCGCCACATCGGTAACCGAATTGGCAATGGCGTAAGTTCCCACATTCCTGGGAAAGGCCGGATTACTGACATCGAGGATCTTAAGCCCCGCGTCATTCGCGGCCACATAAGCATAGGCTCCCGCCAGCTCCACCGCCCGCGCGATGCCGTCCGTCGGCACGCTGCTCACATAGCTTGGATTCCATGGACTGCTGATATCGACGAGCACCAGCCCATCCCATCCCCATGCCAGATAAGCCATGTTGCCCACCACTCTCAGATCTCGAGTCGGTTCATGGGTGGACCAATTACAGAAGCCTCCGATGCGCACCGGTTTTTCCGGATCCTGGATATCCAGAATTTCCATCCCACCCTGCCCGGTTGCCAGATAGGCGTATCGCCCTGACACCTCGGCCGCATTGAGATCTCCGCGTTTGTATCCAGGCCAAGTGTAAGCGGGTGTTGGAAGGGGATCCCCTCGGTTCACCGCCAGAACGGCCCGCGGGCTTCGAATGCTCCCCGTGGCGCTTTTGACTTCGACGACGTACTCTCCGGCATCCATTTCAGTGGCGTTCGAGATCAACAATCTTGAAGTGTGGCTTCCGGATAGACCGAGGGTATCCGCCAGCGGTTGACCGTCTTTGTACCATTGAAAAGACATGGTTTCAGAACAGAACGCCCGCACATCGAACGTAACCGAATCCTCCTTCCGGATTATGGCATCCATCGGCGCCTGGTGGATTGTGGGTTCTGCCTGGATTGGATTTGCGCAGATCACCAATTCATTCTTTCCATCGACCGTGAATACCCAATCCTCCGTCGCGAGAAGTATGGAGGCATCCCGGGGCGGATTCACCGCAAGAAAAGATCCCACTTTAAATGGATCGCTCAAATCACTGATCTCCAGAATCTCCCCGGGAGCCCAATGCTCGGACAAAAATAGCGCTTGTCCGAACAGATCAAAATCCGCGATCTTTGGACACCGTCCGGGGGTTTCAAGCCACGTGGTGCTGAGCGTATTCAATGCCCGTGGCTGGCTCGGGTTGGCCATGTCGATTACTTGGATTTCGTTGCCGTCGACCACGAGGGCATATCCACCCCTGAGTTTGATTCTCAAGCCGCCCGCCGGACACTCGCCAATCTTTCTCGGCTCAGCCGGATGGCTCACATCGAACACATCGAGGTCCGCTGTGTAGAGGAAATGATCACTCACCGCCACTTCGGCCGTGTAATCTGCCGTGTCGATGCGGCTCACCACGCTGGGCTTCGAGGGATCGCGCGCATCAACAATCAGCACCCCATCGAACCCGCAGGCGGCATAGATCACGCCTTCGGACACCGTCAGAAAAACCGGCCTTTCGTTTTTCAAATAGATCCTTCCAATCGGATCGGATCCCTCCGGTTTATCCAGATCGATAATGCTCAGGAAGTCCTCACTGTACATGTAGGCAGTATGGTTCTTGACCGCACAACATTCGACGTTGGAACCGAGGGTTCGATTCCATTTCGGCCGGCTTAAATTGCGCAGATCAATCTCTCCAAAACCGTATTGGGAGTCATTGATATAGAGGTGGTCGTTTTCCCAGAATACCTCCTTGATGGTTCCTCCTCGAGTCTCATATTCGCCGACCTTCTCGGGCGCGATGGGATGCTGGACATCGATCAAAAACACGCCGTTCATATCGGTGGTTAACACCGAGTTCTGATTGACCGCCAACCCCCAAAGATAGTTCCTGTTCCATAGTCCTTGTTGTTTCGGTTGAGCCGCATCGGTGACGTCGAAGATATGGAGCCCCAGGGTGCTCCCGCAGACATATGCCAGGTTTCCAGCCACCTCGACGTTGTCGATGGAACCTCCCGCCCGGCATCTTCCAGACAAGGCGGGTTGAGCGGGCGTTTTGAGGTCGTAGATACTTAATCCCGAGGAACCCTCGGCAACATAAAGCCGATTTTCCTGGACCCGAATGCATTTGACACCTCCTTCAGTCGTCAATCCTCCCAGGCGCAACATTTTCTTGGGATCGCGAACGTCATAAATGTCGATGCTGGTTTGTCCCGCCGACAAGTAACAGGTGTCCTGATGGACTTGCACATCGTTACAAGATGCTGGCGGACGGTAATTGTACAGCACACTGGGCAGCTGTGGATCGGTGATATCCACAACTGCAAAGCATCCATCGTGAATCAAGTAACAACGATTTCCCGCCACTTGAAGTGCCGTCACGGAGGTGCTGCTTGACGTGTATCCATATTGATCGCTTCCCATGCCACTCAATGCGCCTATCTTCACCGGTCGAGTGGGATCCGAAAGATCAAGAATCGTCAGTCCGTCATCTCCTCCAACAAAGGCCAGGGAGTCCTTTAACGCAATCCGATAATATCGGCTTTTCGATCCACGCGGATTATAGCTTCCCGCGTAAGTGAGGGCTGAAGGCCGACTGATATCGAGCATGGTCAAACCATGCTCCGATGCCAGGTAAACATAATGGCCTGCAATTGCCGCATCCTGGACACTGTACCCGCGAGGATAACCCGGCCATGAACCCAGCGACTCCAGTTCCATGGGAACAGCCGCGGCTTGCCCAGCCAGTGCAAACCGAATGAGAATCACCAAAAAGCCAGCCAAGATCCTTCCAATAATCCGTTTCATGTCAAATATCATCCCTTCAAAACCCATAAGGCCGTTGTTCTTTCGAAACCATTGCTTGAGGTGAAAAATAAAACGAAGGGCGTTGCCGAATACACTAATCCTTTTGACTGTAATAAGTTTATCATTTTTCCCCTTCAGAGTGGTTGCGCCCAGATCCTATTGAGTCGATCTTCCAGGTCAAGCTTTGACGTTTTAGATGGGAAGCTTCCTGTGTGTTTCGGGCCTGACGAACGTTGATGAACTGGCATGAGGGCTGCGCGACAAGGTTTTAAACCGTGTTTGTCCTCTGCCGCTTCGAAGGATCGATCTCAGACAATCCGGGCCGGGATATCTTTTGGCGGCACGCCGTCAGACAGCCGCACTTCTGATGTTGTGTGTGGACCTGAAATCTCGAACAATGCCTGAAAGACGATTGATTCGCATGAAAACAACCGATCGTATCCGCATTGGGATTATGACGATACTCACCACAACCCTCCCCGCGGCGATGGGATCAGCCCAGGAACGCGTGACCATAGCCAACGGGATCCTCGAAGGAACCTCAAACACCGGCATACGCGTCTTCAAGGGCATTCCGTTTGCCGCGCCGCCTGTGGGGGATCTGCGATGGAGACCTCCGCAGCCCCCGGGGAATTGGAGCGGCGTTCGCAAGGCCGATAAGTTCGGCCCCCGGGCCATGCAACGGCCCATTTTCGGCGACATGAACTTTCGATCGGACGGCATGAGCGAGGATTGCCTCTACTTGAACGTCTGGACGCCCGCCACTTCGGGCCGGGAAAAACTCCCGGTGCTTGTCTATTTCTATGGGGGCGGCTTTGTGGCGGGGGACGGCTCGGAACCGCGTTATGACGGGGAGAGCATGGCTCGAAAAGGCATCGTGGCTGTCACCGTCAATTACCGGCTGGGTGTCTTTGGATTCTTTGCGCACCCCGAATTGACCCAGGAATCGCCGCAGCGCGCCTCGGGCAATTACGGTCTGCTCGATCAGCATGCCGCGCTCGAGTGGGTGCGACAGAACATCGCGGCCTTCGGCGGCAATCCCAAACGCGTGACCATCGCCGGTGAATCCGCCGGTTCGATTTCAGTCAGCGCTCAGATGGCCTCGCCGCTTTCGAAAGGATTGATCGCCGGCGCCATTGGCGAAAGCGGCTCCATCCTGGGAGCGCTCTCGGCTGTCCCCCTGGCGGAAGGGGAGCAGAGCGGGATCAGATTCGCAGCCACGTTAGGCAGGGATGATGCCCCATCGCTCGCCGCCCTGCGCGCGTTGTCCGCCGACAAACTGCTCGAGGCAACCGCCCAACCGGGCATCCCCTGGTTCAGGCCAACGGTCGATGGTTATTTCTTCCCGAAAGATCCCGCCGACATCTACGCGGCGGGTGAACAGGCCCGTGTGCCGTTGCTCGCGGGATCCAACAGCGAGGAAATGGGCTATGCCGCGATCTTGGGACGTGAAAAACCAACGGTCGAGAACTACCGGCAGGCCCTGCAAAGGCTGTATCCGGGCAAAGCGAATGAAGTCTTCACACTGTATCCAGCCGCCAACGAAACCGAGGTCATGGATGCCGCACGGGATTTGGCAGGCGACCGTTTCATCAGCCATAGCACCTGGAAATGGATCGATCTCTCAACAAAAACCGGGAGGCGCCCCACTTATTACTACCTCTACGCCCGCCCCCGTCCTCCCATGCGGCCAGAAATGGGTAATGCCGTGCCCGGACTGGCGGGCGGCGTGAAACGGGACCCCGAATCGGTGGCCAGCCAGCAGCCCCAGCCGCGCGGCGCGGTTCACTCGGCTGAAATTGAGTATGCCCTGGGCAACCTCGATTCCAACAAAGTCTACGCCTGGACACCCGACGATTACGCCGTCTCCCGTGTCATGCAGGAATACTTCGCCAACTTCATCAAGACGGGCAATCCAAACGGCCCGGCCCTCCCTCGCTGGTCAAAATTCAGCCGCGGCCAACGCCTCATTCTGGATGTCCACACCCGCGCTGAACGTCAAAACGTCCGGGCCCGCTATGAATTCCTGGATCAATTCAAGTGAGCGAAACTCGGGTGCCAGCGGGCGTTCAACGTCAATGTTGAGGATGTCGTGTATGCAAGATCCGAAAGCGATCTCCCTGTTGGCCTACTTGAAGATCAAGTAAAGGGCGTGGAGGATTCCTGGAATCCAGAAGAAGAAGCAGAGCACAAGATTGAGAATCGTCTGTTTGCCCGAGTTGGTCTTCAGGAAAACTGCGAGCGGCGGCAGCAGGATCGCCAGGATGATTAAAATCGCTTTGCTCATATTCGATGCCCTTCAGTTGCGAATGATGTAAATGCGCAGACGAAAGTTCGGAGCCACGCGGCTTTCATGAGTTTGAACATATCCCTTGCGGCAAGGGCATGCAAGTCAGGGACGCGCATCACTCGCGCCTTACGATGCGATGGAACGGTCGGGGGATGTCGCAAAAGCGGCCTTGAGCGATTCGGGCAGGGGCGGGGTGGCGCCAGCCTGGGAACAGACGAATTGCGCGACTTGGTTTGCGAGATCGTTCATTCGATCGAGAGACATGTCTTGGAGCATGCCCAAGGCTATGGCAGCGGTGAACGCGTCGCCGACTCCGACGCTATCCTGCACCTCGACGGGCAGGCCGTCGTGGTCCGATCAGGCGCCCGCTTCAAAGAGCAGGCTGCCGTGGGCGCCTCGTGTCAGGGCTACGAGCCGGAGATTGAATTGCACAGCCAGCCATTCCAGTTGGGCCCCGGCGGGCAACAGGTCCTAGAGCACCTCGCCGATGCCGAATAGGCGCGTGTTCATGCCGGTTCCTCTTCGATTCCGAGGCGTTTCTGCATCTGTTCAAGCGACACGCCTTTGGTCTCCGGCACCATGAACTGCACCCAGACCAATTGCAGCACCATCATGAAACAGAAGAACAGGAACACATATCCGGGGGGAAACGCCGTCACCATCTTGGGGAAAAATGTCGTCAGCAGCGCGGCAAAAATCCAATGCGTGAAACTGCCAAAGGCCTGGCCTTCGGCGCGGTGGCGGTTCGGGAAGATCTCGGAGATGAACACCCAGATCACGGCGCCTTGCCCGACGGCGTGCGCCGCAATGAACGAGAAGATGCACGCCGGCACAATGCCGAAGTGCTCGGTGAAAAAGGCCCAGGCCACCAGGCCCAGCGATAGAATATAACCGAACGATCCGATGAACAACAGCGTGCGGCGGCCGAGCCGATCGATCAGCCACAAGCCCACAAATGTGAAGATCAGATTGGTCACGCCGATGCCAACCGATTGGAGCAGGGCCGCGCTCGCGCCCAGGCCGGTCAGCTCGAAAATGCGGGGCGCGAAATAAAGAATCGCGTTGATGCCCGAGAGCTGGTTGAAGAAAGCGATGAAGAAGGCCAGCGCTATGGGACGGCGCAGGCGCCAGGTCCAGAATCGCGCGGCGGTGGCGCGCTCGGTGGATGCGGCAACGATCGCGTTTGCTTCCGCCTCGATTTGGGCGGGCGAAGCCTCGGGCTCGATGAGGCGCAGGACCTCGAGGCCCTTGGCGCGGTCGCCTTTTCGACCCAATAACCAGCGCGGGCTCTCCGGGATGCCAAAGCACAATACGGTGTAGAGGAGCGATGGAAATGCCGCCACGCCAAGCATCCAGCGCCAGGCATTTTCGCCCACGCCCTTCAGGAGGTAATTCGAAAGAAAGGCAATCACAATGCCGAAGACAATGTTGAATTGGAACATGCCGGCCAATCGGCCGCGATAAGCCGGCGGCGCGATTTCGGAAATGTAAAGCGGCGCCGCAACCGTCGAGATGCCAATTCCCAATCCCCCGATGAATCGTGCCGCGATGAACGAGGAGACATCCCACGCGTAACCGCAGCCCACCGCCGAAATGATGTAGAGAACCCCAATCCAAAGCAGGGTGGCGCGCCGGCCAAAACGGTCGGTCGGCCAGCCTCCCAGTAGCGAACCCAGCACTGTCCCGTAGAGTGCCGATCCCATCGCCAGACCGTGCATCCCCGCGCTCAGCCCCCACAACGACTGGATCTTCTGCTCGGCGCCGGAGATGACGACCGTGTCAAATCCGAATAGAAAACCGGCCAGAGCGGATGTAATCGACCAAAAGAATATGCGGCTTTTCATGGTGTTGTGAATTCGGCCGAGATCATGACCTGAACCGGCCGGCCGAGTCAATCGCCGCCTGGTGACCCTCTGAACCGCAAATCAAACGACTTAACCGCGAATGGACACCAATCAACGCGAATAAAGACAGGCCAAATAAGCGCTGAAGTGTTTGGTAGATGGATGGAACGTCTGCGATTCCTCGAACAGAATGCCTGCGCTTGGCTTGGCGTGCGCTGGCGGTCGCTAGAATACCCTGGTCCAGAGAACCTTGAGGTATCGGCTTTCCGGGCAGTTGGACATGACGGGGTGATCGGGGCCGGCACCGGTGCGATCCAGGAACTGCAGGCGCCGCAGCTGGCGATGGGCGGCCCGAATGGCGACCTTTTCGAAGTCGTCCGGCGACAGAAGACCGGAGCAGGAACAGGTCACGAGGAGGCCGCCCGGTTTGACGAGGGACATGGCGAGCTGGTTCAGATCTTCATATTTGCGGAGGCCGAGGGCGGCCTCGTCGCGGCTCAGCATGAGTTTGGGGGGATCGAGGACGACGGCATCCCAGCATTCGTGGTTTTTCTGCATTTGCCGGGCGAATGAAAAGGCATCGACATGAATCCAATGGATGCGGGCCTGGTTGATATTGGCGTTGCGTTTGGCCTGGGCGATGGCTTTCTCGTCGAGATCAACGCCGGTGACATCGGCCGCGCCTCCCAGGATTTTGGCGGCGAGAGAAAAGCCCCCCGTGTAGCAGCACAGATCCAGGACGCGAAGATCCTTCACCCATTGGGACAGGCGGAGGCGATTGTCCCGCTGGTCACAGAAGAAGCCGGTTTTATGGCCTTCCACGAGGTTGACCTCATAGCGGATGCCGTGCTCCCGAATGCGGACGGTCTTGACTTTGTCGGAGAGGCGTTCGGCGCCGCGGATGCCTTCGATGCGGGCGACGGTGGGATCGACGTCCACGATTGCCAGGCGGGTTTGGAGGCGGTTATGCAGATGCGGAAGCCAGGCAGCCAAGCGCTGGAAAATGCCGAGGCTATGCACTTCGATGCTCAGGATCTCCCCGAGCCGATCGACCACCAGACCGCTCAGACCGTCCCCGTCGGAATGAATGACGCGAAAGGCGTCGGTTTTCTCCGGCAGTCTGAGCTGATGAAGTCGCAGGTCGATGGCTCGATCGATCAGAATTTGAAACCAATCCTCATCCCGTTTTTCGGGATGGTGATGGAACATGCGGAGGGGAACGCGGGCCTTGGGATGAAACAGTCCCTGGCCGAAGAACTGGCCCTCCCGATCGTAGACCGCGACCCATTGGCCGGCCTGGATCCCGGGAGAGACCGCGCCGATCAAGGAAGGATAGATGCACGGATGATAGCTGAAATAACGAAGTTGCACCCAGGGCGTGTGCCAGGAGCTGCGATCGATGAGCTTGGCTTGGCGCGGCCGGGGCTCGGCGGCTGCGTTGTCCGGCGGCGGATTTGCGTCGTCTGCAGTATTCACGGTACTCGCGCTACCCCAAACCGCGGCCGTTGGCAATCCTGAAGTCCAGGATCCGCCGATCCAGGGCTTGCATCTGCCGATGAGGACAGTAGGCTTTGCCCGGGTGACGCGTCCATGAATGCCGCTTCACGATGATAACAACCTATGAACTCTCCTATCCGCTGCTTGAACCGTATGGGCCACCGATCTTTTTCTTTTGTCTCCCGCGGTAAAGAGATCCTGCCGGGTCTTCTGATCGGGCTGTTTTTGGGACAAACCCTGGGAATAGCTGCTTCCGATCGGATGATCACCACCGCCGATCTTCTGGATGATATGACGAATTTGTCGGCTTTGGCAGAATTCCCCAGTCCGGCTTACACGTGCCGTCAGTTTTCCTCCTATGACCGCAAGTCCAAGTCTCCCAGCGAAGACTGGTTTGCCAATGGCGACAGCGGCCAATACCTGCGGGTGGAGGAACGCAACGGCCGCCAGGAGTATGTGATGATGGATACGGCCGGTCCGGGGGCGATCGTTCGGATTTGGTCGGCCAATCCCGAGGGCACGCTGCGGATTTACCTGGACCAGGCGGAACAACCGGCTTTGGAGGCGACCATGTCGGATCTCCTGGGCGGCAAGTATCCCGGCTTGCCCAAGCCTCTGGCGGGCGAGTATAGCAAGGGCTGGAACCTGTATTTCCCCATCCCGTATGCGCGCCACTGCAAAGTGACCAGCGACAAGGGAAAGTTTTATTATCACGTGAACTATCGGACCTACGAAGCCGGCACGAAGGTCGAGACTTTTAACAAGGCCCAGCTTCAATCGCTGAGCGGGCGCCTGGAAAAACTGGTCGCCCGGTTGTCCCAGCCCCGGGGGAATCCTCAGGAGTTTCCGGGAGAAATTCAACCCTTCGACATCGAACTCCAGCCGGGCGCTAGCCTGCAGCAGTCGTTTGCGGGACCGATGGCCATTCGACGCACGGTGGTTCGGATGGCCGCGACCGATCCGGAGGCCGCCTTGCGGGGGGTTATTGTCCGGATGACCTTCGATGGCGAGCTGGCCGTTGAGGGCCCCCTGGGAGATCTGTTTGGCAGCGCTCCCGGGATCAATGCGTTTTCCACTCTCCCGACAGGCATGACGCCCGAGGGCGAAATGTACTGTCACTGGTGCATGCCATTCAAGGAATCGGCCCTCGTCGAACTGGTGAATTTCACGCAGGTACCTGTCACGCTATCCGGTTTGATTGCCCTGGATTCCTATCGGTGGACCGATGCGTCGATGCATTTTCACGCGCGCTGGCGATCACAGACCGGGGTGCCGTCGCGTCCGATGATCGATTGGAACTATCTCACGGCCCAAGGCAAGGGTGTTTTTACGGGGGTGGCTTTTGCGATTGATAATCCGGTCAAGGACTGGTGGGGGGAAGGCGACGAGAAGATCTACGTCGATGGCGAGACATTCCCGAGCCATTTTGGGACTGGCACGGAGGACTATTACGGCTACGCCTGGTGTTGGCCGGGGTTGTTCACCCATGCCTACCATTCCCAGCCGCGCTGTGATGGCCCGGGAAACTATGGCCGCACCAGCGTCAACCGATTCCACATCCTGGATCGGATTCCGTTTGGCCGGGATTTCAAATTTGACATGGAACTCTGGCATTGGAACGAGAGATGCAAAGTCAACATGGCGGTCGTGGCTTACTGGTATGCGCGACCGGGCGCCTCGGATGGGTTCAAGCCCATTCGGTCTTCGGAAGCCGTGGTTTTGCCCATGCCAGAGTATGTTGTGCCGAGGGTTGCGGGGGCGTTGGAAGGCGAAACCATGAAGATCGTCCGGGTGATCGGAACCGCCGAACCGCAGGACTGGGATGGCGTCAGCGGCGGCAAGCATCTCTGGTGGCATGCCGGCATGAAAACAGGCGACACGCTGACTTTGTCGTTCTCCGCGCCCAAAGCAGGCCGTTACCAGGTGTTTGGCCATTTCCTTCGAGCTCGCGATTACGGCATCCACCAGCTTGCGATCAATGGAATAAAGCTGGGTGAGCCGATGGATTTCTACAATCCGGACGTCAAGCCAACCGATGAAATGGATCTGGGCGCACGGGAGCTGAAAGCCGAAGACAACATTTTGACTGTCACCGTTGTGGGGGCCAACGCCAAGGCCGAGAAGGCCTATATGTTCGGGCTCGATTATCTTTTGCTGAAGCCGATGGATTGAGGGAAGCTGGTTAAAGACCAGGAGGAGCGAACCGACCGTCGGCCTGAAACGCCGACGCAATCGCCCTAGAACGAGGCGAGATCGACCTGCCAGGCTCGCTCGGTTGGGGATCGGAGAAACCGCCGGGCCAACTTGTCAAAGTGCTCGGCTTCGTCCGTGACGAAGGGTTGGATTCTGCCGCGCTGGTTTCCCGGGGCGGCCAGTGCTTGAAGCACGAGCTGGCGCTGGACATAACGCGCGCAAGTCTCGGCGGAGTCAACGAGGCGGATGCCCGGGCCAATCAAGCGGCGGATCGCGGGTTTGAGAAGGGGATAGTGGGTGCAGCCGAGAATGAGGACATCGATCTTTTTTCTCAACAAGGGCGCCAGGTATTCTTTGAGTGCGGCGACCGTAATGGCGTGGTGGAGCCAGCCTTCCTCAACCAGCGGCACGAGGAGGGGGCAGGATTGGACGAAGACTTGGGCATCGGGTTTGAGCGCATGAATGGCTTTGACGTAGGCCTGGCTGCGAATGGTCGCCGCGGTTCCGATGATTCCGATGCGTCCCTGCCGGGTTTTTCGGACGGCTTCCTCGGCGCCGGGCACCACCACCCCATAGATCGGAAGCGAAAAGTGGTGTTCGAGGGTGGGCAAAGACCAGGCCGACGCCGTATTGCAGGCAACCACGACCGCTTTGATTTTCTGGCGCTCGAGAAAACGGGTGTCTTCGCATGCAAATCGGATGACCGTGGTGGGAGATTTGGTCCCGTAGGGCACCCGGGCGGTATCGCCGAGGTAAAGCACATCCTCATGGGGCATCAAGCGATGGATTTGGCGCACCACCGTTAATCCGCCCACGCCCGAATCGAAAATCCCAATCGGAAGCCGGGAAGTCGATGTCATCGTTCGATCAATCGTTTATAGGCCAGGAGGCCATCGACGATGGCCTGGGCCATTTGTTTTCGGTGGGCGGCGGAGTAGATGCGTCGGGCGTCCTGAGGATCGTCCATATAACCCGCTTCCACCAGGATCGCGGGCATATCCGCGCGTCGCAGCACCATCCATCGCGCGCGCCGAATGCCGAGGTCTTCCATGCCTAGGCTGCGAACCATGGATTTCTGGACCTGGTAAGCCAGCAGAATATTCCGCGCGTCATGCCGATTGCCGGTGCATCGTCCCTCCGGAATACCCTCTCCATGATCGGCGGTGGAAAGGGCGCCGGCGGGCGTCACACAGTAAATCTCCACTCCGCGCACTCCGCTGTTCGGACGACTCGAGGCGTTAAAATGGAGGCTGACGAATACGTTGGCGCGTTTCTGACGGGCCAGGGCCGGGCGGTCCTCGAGGGAAACAAATTTATCCCGGTCCCGCGTCATGACCACACGGAGCCCCCGCGCAATGAGCAAGCGGCGGACTTCCTCGGCCAGCATGAGATTGTAGTATTTTTCATATTTTGTGCCCTCGAGGTTTCCTGGGTCCTTTCCGCCGTGGCCCGGATCCAGGGCGATCACGCGGACTTTCGGGGGCGGATTGGCGCGTGCCGGAAACAGGATGGGTTGGAGGGTGGTGGCCAGATCAGTTTTCGAGATGTACGCGGTCTTGTTGAGACTCAACACGGGATACGAAAGCCAGACGAGAACGCCGTTAACCTCGGTTTTACGGGAATTGAACGCCAGCCGCAACCGAGCCCATTGATTGGTCAGCAGGAGTTCATCGTTCCCCGCACGGCCCACGGCCTTCATCTGGCATGCCGTTGCCCAGGCCGAAAGTTCGATGTAGTCCAGCCCGTTGAGCCGTGCCGCGCGAAGTCGATCCAGGGACACTTGAGCCGACAGGATCAGGGGGCCACCCAGAAGGCAAACCAGAAACACACTCCAGGCCCGCCGGCATGCGGTCTGGATTGTCGTCCGGCAACACAGAGCGTTTGGGAATGGTGAATTCATCGCATAAAGGCTTGCGCCACCGCTTGGATGTTTCGTCCGCAAATCATTTCCTGGCGCAGAATATCATGCCCCCCCCCCAGCGCAAAGAACGGATCTAAACGTTTTTCACACACGCTCTTCCCCGGTCTTGCCCGATTAGCCCAATCCGGAAATGGGATGATGATTTCTATCGTCATTTCGCGGTCACCACACTAGAGTGCCTGAACATTTTACACGCCTATGACCGACATGGAACAACTCTATCAGCAGCGCCTGAATCGATATGTGACCGCCCTGCGCAACGAGAAGCCCGATCGCGTGCCGCTCCGCCCCTTTGTGGCGGAGTTCACGGCCAAATACGCCGGATTTACCTGTCAGGAGGTGGTGCATGACTATCCCAAGGCGTTCGAAGCCGCGGTCAAATGCGCCAAGGACTTTGATTGGGACGCGGTGGTTCCCAACATGGTCTATGTCTGGACTGGACTGGCCCAGGCGGCCGGGCTCCGCTACTATGGCATCCCCGGCATCGGCATCCCTCATGATGTCGGTTTCAACTACATTGAGCCCGCCGAGGACCAGGCTTTCATGAAGGCCGATGAATACGACGCTTTGATTGCGGATCCAACCGGTTTTCTTTACGACGTCTGGTTGCCCCGGGTGTCCACCGAGGTCTGCCGTCCAGGGGCGGCTTCAACCCGCCGCAACCATCTCGCCCTGGTGAAAAGCGCCATGGCCATGCTGTCTTATTTTTATGCCTTCGGCCCCCAACTTCAACGGCTCCGCACCGAGTGCGGGACAGCATCGGCCATCGCCGGCATCTTCAAGGCGCCCTTTGACATCCTCGCGGATAAGCTGCGGGGCTATATCGGGTTGACGATGGATATGCATCGCCAGCCGCAAAAGGTCCTGCAAGCCTGCGAGGCATTGATGCCTCATCTCTGTCATGTGGGCTTGACCACCGCCGACCCGGCGGGTTTGGTCCCCATCGGTTTCTGGATGCACCGGGGCTGCGTGCCTTTCATCAATCCGCGCCAGTTCGAATCGCACTACTGGCCCACGCTCAAACCGATTATCGAAGAGTTCTGGAAAAACGGCCATCAAACCCTGTTCTATGCCGAAGGCAAATGGCGACATCACTTCGATGCCTTTCTCGAATTGCCCGAACGGAGCATTGTTTTTCACGTGGACCAGGACGATGTCTTTGAGGCTCACCGCAGACTCCACCAAAAGTTCGCCCTGAGCGGCGGGATTCCGAACTATCTCCTAAGCTACGGCCAGCCTGCCGAGGTGCGTGATTTCTGCGCGCGAGTCCTGGACGAGGTCGCCAAGGACGGAGGCTACATCATGGACGCCGGCGCCATCATGCAAAATGACACGAGCATCGAAAACCTGCGCGTCATGACGGAAGTCGTCCGGGAACGCGGAGTCTACAGTGACTATCCGCCCCTTGCGGCCACTCCCCCCGCCAAGGTTCCGGCCTCGTGCCAAGCCCGGGAAAAACTCAAGGGCATGGACGGCCAACCCCGGCCCGGAGTTCAACCGGGCATTTGCTTCCCCTGGGAGGAGAAAGCCAAAGAACTGCCGTCAATCACGGGCAGTCAGGATTTGGTGCGAAAAGTGTGGGAAGACATCGAGGCCTTCGGCAACATGTACATCTGGCAGCTGCTCCTGAGCTTCTAACGCAGCGGCCGTTATCTGGCTCGGGGATCGAGGGCCTCTCTCAGGCCATCGCCAACAAAATTCAATGCCAAAAGGGTTGAAGTCAGGATGCCCACAGGAAAGAGGACCATCCACCAGTAGATCCGAATCGGATTGATCTGCGATGCCCCTTCGGCAATCAACGATCCAAGGCTGGCTTGAGGCGGCTGAATTCCCAAGCCCAGAAAGCTCAGGAACGATTCGCTCAGAACGACAGCGGGCACCGTCAGAGCCAGGTAAACGATGATGACCCCGCTGATGTTGGGCAGCAGATGACGGAACAGAATCCGGAGATGACTGGCGCCAAGGGCGCGGCTGGCTTCCACAAAACTGCGGCTCCGGAGGGACAGGATCTGGCCGCGAACGATGCGCGCCATCGTGAGCCACGAGACGGATCCCAATCCCAGAAAGAGCAAAACCGATCGCCAGACTGCCCCTTGCTCCGAAGCCATGGCATTCCCCATCCAAAGCCGGATCCAACCCTCCGCCGCAGTCATTAGCACAATTACAAAAATGATCGAAGGCAGCGAGTAAAGGACATCCACCGTGCGCATCATGACCCCATCCCATCGGCCTCCCAGATATCCCGCCACAGCACCCCAGAGGGTGCCGATAATGAGGCTGACAGAGGCGCCGAGGGCTCCGACCACCAGCGAGATTCGGGCTCCGTACAGGACGCGGGCCAGCAAATCCCGGCCGTGGACATCTGTTCCGAACCAATGCCGGCTGTTGGGAGAGGCGTATTGGTCTTCGCCCAGCTGGTTGGGATCGAACGGGAGGATTTCGGGAAGGACAATCACGATCAACAGCATCATGGCCAGGAACAGAAGGCTTGCGCAGGCGAGTCGGTGACGCCGGAAACGTTGCCATGCGCGGCGTCCTGGCGACGAGCCTTTCGAGCTGGCCGGCGGCGGTGCGGGCGCCGGCTGGGTTCCCGGGAGAGCTGTTGCGGCGGGGGCTTTGGGCAGTGGAAAGCGGTTTGGCCGTTTACTCATAGCGGATTCTCCGATCCAACAGGCCGTAGGCAAAATCCACGATCAGGTTCAGCCACAGCAAGAGAACGGCGTAAAGCATGACCACTCCCACGACCATGGGATAATCACGGTTGAGCGAACTATTAACGAGAAACACGCCCATGCCGGGAATCTGGAAGAGGTTTTCCACGACAAATGATCCGGTCAGCAGATCCGCCAGCATGGGACCGAGGTAGGAGACCACCGGCAAGATGGCAATCCGCAACACGTGCCGAATCATGACCTGGTTTTCACTCAAACCCTTGGCGCGCGCCGTTGTGACGAAGTCCGCATCCAGTGTGGCCAGCACGCCTTCCCGCATCAATCGCGCGACCTTGCCGCCAAAATAGAGACCGAGAGCGATCGTGGGAAGGACGGCATGAAGCGGGGATTCCCACAGGGCGGCGGGGAACCACCGCCAATGGATGGCCAATCCCATCACCAGCAGAGGTCCGATCACAAAACCGGGAATGCAGACTGCGAGCACAGCGCAAAAGCTCGCTGTGTAGTCCCGCCAGCCGGATCGGCCGAGCGCGGCGGCAAATCCCAGCGGAATCCCCGTGCCGACCGCCCATCCAAAGGCCAGCAATCCGAGCGTCATCGAGACCGGCAAACCTTGCTTGATGATATCGGTGACGCCGTGGTTGCGGTATTTCAGGGAGGGCCCAAAATCGCCTTTTGCCAATCCACCCAGGAACCGCGCATATTGTTTCCATAGGGGTTCGTCCAGATGGTATTTCTCCCGGAGGTTCCGTTCAATTTCCGGTGAGGCCGGCTTTCGTTCCCGATCGAAGGGGCCGCCGGGCGCCAGCCGGACCAGAAGAAAGGCCAGCAGACTGATGATGAGCAGCAGGGGGACAAGGAACGCGATGCGCCGTGCAAAATACATGGAGGGAGATCAATAGAGGAGGTATTTCTGACGGCGTTGACGGAAAGCCTCCTCGCCTGCCTGCCACGATTTGACTAACTGGTTGGCGGGCCATTTCTCCTTCAACGCCCGCTGAACGGTTTCCGTGCCGGCGACCTTGTCCAAAATCCCGAAGTCTTTGCCCGCGCGTCTGGCTTCCTGGTACAGATCCCGCCCGCTGGTGGCCCGGATGGCCTCCATGAGGTGGAAGTTAAGGGCAAGCAAGGGCGCCCGTGCCGGGTCCTTGAAGACGAGCCGCACGCCCTTGTTGAGTTCATTCCGATAGGAGATCGTGAACGGCGAAAAGCGCACTTGATCCAGATTGACCCGGCCATTCAAGTGACGGCTAAGCTTCTGGTCATCCAACCAGGTGGCGGCAACGAATTCAAAGGGGCGGTTCTGACCGATTCCAATGTTCACGCCTCCAACCGATCCGAGAACACCGACAGAGGTGTAATACAAGGGGCTATCCCCGCGGGGGATGTTGGGCGAGGTGGGCACCCAGGCGAGGTCGGTGTCACGCCAGGCCATGGAGCGTTTCCAGCCCGCCATCCGCACAATGGTGAGCCGGCACGGCTTTGAAATCCAGCGTTCACCTTTGATCATGTGGGCCAGTTCACCGCAAGTCATCCCGTAGACGTATGGAATCTCCCATTGTCCCACAAACGAGCGAAACCGCGGGTCCAGCAGGGGACCTTCCACTCGGAGCCCGCCGAGGGGATTGGGCCGGTCGAGCACCATGAACTCCTTGCCATTTTCGCCACAGGCTTCCATGGCCAGGCCCATGGTGCTGATAAACGTATAGGAACGGCAGCCGGTATCCTGCACGTCATAGACCAGGGTGTCGATATTACGGAGCATCGCCGGCGTGGGTTTTCGTGTGGGCCCGGGCCCATAGAGGGAGTAAACCGGCAGACTTGTCCTCGGGTCCTGGGCATTGGGAAACTCCGTGCCCGCGGGCAGAGTGCCCCGTAACCCGTGCTCGGCGGCAAACAGGGCCACCAGCTTGACGTTCGGAGCTCGCCGCAACAGGTCGATGGTCGATTGCCGCCGGCTGTTGACGCCCGAGGGATTCGTGATCAGCCCAACCCGTTTCCCTTTGAGCAACTGAAAGCCACCCTCAGCCAGCATGTCCCCGCCGGTCTTGACGGCCGCCATCGCGGCGATCCCGCCCAAAATCCAAATTGCGATACAGGCCCACGCGCCACGCGGTTTCATGGAATTAAAGGGCTAAGACCAAGACAACCGCTTCGCGCGTTTCCTTCACCAGTTCCTCGAACTTCCGCCCCTGAGCTGTGGATGCCGGCTTGAGTTTTCCAACGACTTCGGGAATCGATTCTAGGAAGACCGTGACATAGGAGCTCTTGAGGGCATGGAAATAGAGGGGCGTGTCGTCCGACAATGGAACGGTGGATCCGGGCGGGACATGGGCCATGCCAATCAGGTTCCCCAAGGCATCGATCACAGGGCCGCCCGTGTTGCCGGCGCGTAGCGGGAGGCTCACCTGGAAAAACCGGGGGTCATCCTTCAAGCCAGCCAACTGCTTGATGTTGCCTTCGGCAAGGTGCGGCTGATCCGGGGGCGTGAGGAGCGTGGGGAAACCCACGGTAAAGATCGCATCGCCCACCTTCACAGTCCGGCTGGGGCCGATCGGCACGGATTTATATTGTCCTTCCACTTTGAGCAGGACCAAGTCATTGACGGGATCGCTGCGGATGATGACCGCCGGGAGGAGGTCCTTGCCCTTTTTAATCGCCACCTTTTGAGCGTCGACCACCAAATGATAGGTCGTCAGAAGAAAACCGTCTTCGGTGAGAAACACGCCAGTGCCGTTTGCCTCAATCGGTTGGTCGGATTCAACGGCTCCTGTCACATCAAGGATGGGTTTCAGGCCGGGATTAGGGACAAAGGCCGAAGAACGTCTCTGGGCCTCGGTGATTTGTTCGCGGGTCATTTTGCGGACGATTTTATCCCGGGCGCTCATGGCGGTGGGATTACCTTGGGCAGCGGAGAGATTCAGCCATTTATAGGCTTCGACGTAGTCAGTGCGAACGCCTCGGCCGGTGTCGTATTTGACCCCGAGGTTGTATTGCGCTTCTCCGTTGCCCTGTTCTGCGGCATACCGGAACCAGCGGACAGCCTCGCGATCGTTCTGTGGAACGCCCTGGCCGGTGGAATAAAGGGTTCCAAGGAAGGTCTGGGCCTGGGCTAGCCCCTGTTCGGCCGACTTGCGAACCCATTGGCTTGCCGCGGTGAAATCTCGGGGGGTGCCCCGTCCCACGCGCAACATGGCGCCCAGGTGCAGCTGGGCTTCGGGATCGTTCTGGGCGGCAGCCCGGCGCATCCAATCGAATGCCTTGACCTCGTCCATTTCCACCCCCTCGCCCTTGAGATAAAGGCCGCTGAGGGTGATCTGTGCTTTGGGTAATCCTTGTTTGGCCGCTTTCTGGATCCAATCGGCGCCTTTGGCAGGATCCGCTGCCACGCCGTCCCCGGCCAGGAGTTTTCGTCCCAGATCATACTGGGCCTCGGCTTCGCCCTGTTCGGCCGCGATGGCGAGTTCCAGCGGCGCGGTCACAGGCTCCTGGGCCTTGTCGGTTGCTGGGGGGGTCGAGCAACCGGCCAGGATGAGCCAGCCGACAACCGCCAGCCAGGCCGCGCGGTCCAGCAGGTTTGAAACGGGATTTGACGACACGGTTTTCATCAGACGCACTTTAGGTTAATGACATTGAATCGCAAGCCATTGTTCGCAGGGTGCGTTAGACAATTTCCAGGGGACATTCCGGCAGCGAATTCAGGAATGCCTGGCCATATTGCTTGTTGAGGACCCGATTGTCCAAAACCACCACAATACCTTGATCGTTGCGGGTCCGGATCAGTCGGCCCACCCCCTGCCGGAACTTCAGGATCGCCTCAGGCAGCGAAAATTCCCGGAAGGCATTCCCTCCCCGGGCCTCGATGGATTCCAGCCGCGCCTCAATCAACGGATGATCCGGAACAGCGAACGGCAGCCGGGTGATGATCACATTGGACAACGCTTCGCCCGGCACATCCACCCCCTGCCAGAAACTATCCGTGCCGAACAGGACCGAGTCGACGTCGGTCTTGAATTTTTCCAGCATCAAGGTCCTTGGGATTCCGGTGCCCTGGACCAGACAGTCCAAGCCCAGGTCCTCAAAAAACCCTTTCAATCGGTCCCCCATCTCCTGCATCAACTTGAAGTTGGTGAAGAGCACAAAGGCCTTTCCATGCGTTAACCGCACAAAATGCTTGATCCAGTGTTCCAGGGCTTCCGCATATTCCGCGGAGCGGGGATCTGGCATCTTGTCCACGACGTAAAGCTTCATTTGGCGCTGGTAATCGAAGGGAGATCCCAGCTGGAGGGCGCGCGCGGAATCGGCTCCCACGCGTTGAGTGAAATAGGCCAGCCCAATGGAATTCTCGCTTCCTCCGGCTCGTGATTGGGATGGAGCCTCCCCCGCGTCCGCCGGGTTGGACGAATTTCGGCGCAAACGCCGACTCGGCGCGGGCAGGGAGGTGGCCAGGGTGGCGCTGGTCAGGATGACGGAGGTGGGGCGCGAGAACAAACGCTGGCGCAGGAATTCGGCAATCTGAACCGGGGCGGCATGGAGTTCGATCTGGGTTTTGCCCTTGCCAGCGCGTTCCACCCAGTAGACATGTTCCTCGAGGCTTTGGCTCAGGAAAGCCGCGATTTCCTCCCGCAGTTCAATCAGCCGCCGATTGCACTCCATCAGTTCCTCGCCGGTTTCTTTGTCTTCGGTCGCCTTGATCAGATCGCCGACGGCTTCTCGCATCCGCACGAGCGGCAAAGTAAGCGTGTCGGGCACCAGATCAGAACGGCGAATCCGCATTTCGGTCCATTCCCGCCGGGATCGTCCGCGCCGGGTACTGGTCTCGATGGTTTTTGCCGAGGCCTCATCCAGATGATCGCAGGCGGCCTCGATCGCCGTGAAGAACTCGTCGCTTTTCTCCAGCAGTTCCGCCACCCATTTGACGGCGTTGCCCTGGCGCAACTGGGATAAAAGGCCTTTCTCGGTGCGTGGATTCCACAAACGCCGCAAAGCATACCGGATCTGACCGTGGGACACGCCCAAACCCACCAGCCGGGATGCGACTGATTCCAGGGTGTGCGCCTCGTCGAAAACAACGAAATCGTTGCGCAACAGGATGCCGTCCTTGACGGATTCCTCGGTATGCCCCAACAGCGTGAAAAACAGCGTGTGGTTCAGGACCAGCACATCCGCCGATAACAGACGGCTGCGCGCCCGCTGGAAGAAACAGGCGCCATGTTCCTTCGCGAAATCCGATTGGGGCCCGCATTGTTTGGGCGAACATAGGCCGCGTTCCGAACACACCTGCTGCCAAACCTTGGGATCCGGCTCGACCGTAAAATCCGACAGACTGCCGTCCTCGGTCGTTTTAGACCATTCATATATTCGTTTGAGCTCTTCGATTTCGGGGGAAGTGAACAGGCCATCGGCCTGTTTCATGGCATAGACCAGCCGGCGGGAACAGAGATAGTTCTGGCGGCCTTTGAGCATGGCGTATTTGAACTTGACCGGCAGGATGTTGGCCAGCATGGGAAGGTCCTTGCCCATCAATTGCTCCTGCAGGTTGATGGTATGCGTGGAGATGACCGCCCTCTTGCATTGCCGGACGGCGTGGTAAATGGCTGGGATCAAGTAAGCCAGGCTTTTGCCCACCCCAGTGCCCGCTTCCACAGCAAGATGCTCGCCCCGCAACAAAGCCTCGGCAATCGCCACCGCCATCTGCTGTTGTTGGACTCGATACTCAAAGTTGCTAGCCCGTGCGAGGAGACCTTCCGGTGAAAACATACGTTCCACGGTTGAGACGAGGTCCGCCTCGGCGCCCGCAGGCAGGATTTCCACCGTGCTGATCATGTTTTGGGAGGGAGCCGGACCACAATTTCCTGTTGGGCCTTGTTTTTCGCAATCATCCGGGGCGGAAGCACGCCCCGCCAGGCGGTATTGGGATACACAACGGATCCCCGTCCAATGATGCTGCCCGGATTCAGGACCGCGTTGCATCCCACATCGGTTTCATCCCCCACCAACGCTCCAAATTTGCGCAGGCCGGTATCATAAATCTTGTTGTTATGCTCGACCATCACGTTGCCGGGCAGTAGTTTGACGTTGGAAATCTTGACGCCTGCCCCCAGGTGCGCGCGATATCCCAAAATGGAATCCCCCACATAGCTGAAGTGGGGAACCTGGCAGCGATTCAATAAAATCGCGTTCTTAAACTCGCAGGAGTTGCCCACCACACATTGATCGCCGATAATGACATTCTCCCGGATATAGGCGTTGTGCCGGATTTGGCAGTTCCGTCCGATGATGGCGGGTCCCTTGATCATTGCGCCGTCCTCGACCACGGTGCCTTCCCCGAGAAACACCAGCTCGCCCATGTGCGCCTGCCCGAGAACGGCGCCTTTTGATCCCGGCTGACAATGGTCTTTGAGGTAGTCGTTGAGCCGCTTCAAGGCGTCCCAGGCGAACTCGCAACCGGCAAACAAGGCCGCATGCTCCGTCTGGCCAAGATCGAATAAATCCGCAGGCTTGAACATACCCCTCGAACCTATCAGTTGGACCCGCCCGATGTCGAGCATCCCCCAACCTGGAGGTATTCCCAATGCGACGCAGGCGCGGATTACTCGGTTGGGCAGTGACGGGGCCACTCGGCCTTGAAATCCCCCAACCAAGGCCAGTGCAATCGCTGGTTGAGGTCAACCTCGGCGACCGCCACGGTCCCGAATTTTTCGGCCTGAGCGAGGACGTTCCCTTCATGATCAAAGATGCCGGAGATCATCCAGTTCATGGAGGGTTCGGAGTATGTGCTGCTGATGAGATAGACATGGTTCTCGATTGCGCGGGCTGCGGCAAGTTTCGGATTGCATCCCCAGACAGGAAAGGCAATGACCTCAGCCCCGTTCAATGCCAGCTTCCTCGCCACTTCCGGGAAGAATCCGTCGAAACAGATCATCATGCCGACCTTGCCAAAGCGGGTCTGAAACACCGGATAGTCGGCGCCGGGTTGGATGCCCCCATCCCATTCACTGCCCGGCAAGACAACCTTGCGATACTTGCCAACCATCCGGCCGTCCGGTCCGACGAGCGCGGCCGTGTTGTAGAGCAGATGCCCTGCCCGTTCCACCACCGGCACCACAATGTAGAGGTCATGCCTTTTCGCCAGTTGTCCGAAAAATTCCGTGGATGGCCCCGGCACGAACTCGGCGCTTTCCTCAAACGAAAGTCCGGTCCCGGCTCGAGTGATGGTCTCCCCGAGCACGACCAGATCGGCTCGTTGGCGAGCGGCTTCCTCGATCAAAGGAGTGAATAGCCGACGATTGCCCTCGGGCGACTGGCCATTCCGGGGGAAGAAATGGACCGTGGCCAGACGCGCGCGCCGGGGAGGTAAGGACATCGTTTCGACAAATGATACCCGACTCCACTCGACCTTGCTCCGCGGCGGCGCCCAACGCAGATAGAGCTCAACCACGGCATTCACCGCGTTGGACGGGGCACGGTAGGTGTCGCAGACTTCCACCCATCCCTCTGAATCTAAAGGATGATCTCCCGGGTATTCCGGCTCGCAGGGAGCGGGTTTCCCTGGCAGCAATGTGGCGGATTCGGCCTGATCGCGCATCGCCGGCCGGCCCTTTGCATCAAGCCACCGAATACACGCCAAAACGCTGCGCCGCGGATTGGAGACATTCTCGCATCGCCGCACGGCGGAGAATCGGTAGGACAACCCGCCTTGGACCGGGTATGCTTTCGACCACCAGCCCAAAAGTCCATTCCGTCGATCGGTCTGGATGATCCAGCTGCCGCGTCGATCAGGACCGCCGTGCGGTTTAAACAAAAACAGCGGCCGGATTTCCTCGCGGGGCGCCCGCGTTTGCCAGCCCTCAGGCCCAGGATCCGAGACGCCTGGAATGGAGACCGAGGTCAGCATCAAGAGAAGAATGAAGGTCTTTAGGATTTTCATGGCTGAACGGTGTTGAAGTATTCGAAGATTACTGTTGCCATTTTTTCGCCATACGACATCCAGTGGCGGGCGGACGGATAATCATTAAGGCCGGCGATCCAGTTGCAGTTGAGCTCGTGCACGACCGCATCAATGCCGTAACGTTCCAGCCAGCCGTCCCCAAGGGTGCCGGAGTTATGAAAGGAAGGCGGGGTCGTGCCTTCGGTGAACCAGGTGTGCCGGCGCAGAAGCTTCTCAAGAACCGCTATGCGCTCGATATGCCGGTTGAGTTTAGGGATGGGCGGTCGGCTGAGATGCAACTGTCCTCCCCCGTCGTTATGCAACTCGATCGCCAGATGGGGGGCTTTTCCCATACGAATCATCTGTTCAAGCCACGACTCGAGAGCTGCGTTTTCCGGTGCAAGCAGAGGATCAGCCGGCTGGTCCCAATCCCGATTCAAATCCTTGCCCTGAAGGTTGAACCTCGTCAGGCCGCGGACGACGCCATCTTTGTTTGCCATGGGCAGGATGTAAACGCAGTAGCAGTCGAGGAAACGCCTGGCGTCGGCATCCCCTTTTAGTAGCCTTTGGATTAAGCCTTCGGCAACCCAATTGCCCCCGGATTCCCATGGATGCGCCCGGGCACGGACAAACACGCGATAGGGGGCCCGAGAGTGGCCGAGTCGTATAATTTCGAGCGGACGACCCTGGACTGTGTGGCCGATTGGAGTGATGCGCACCAGCCGATGCGGGCGGAGTTTGGCGAGCAACCGATCGAGATCCGACAGTCGATAGGGTTCGATTCGCGCCACGAAGAGGCGTGGCCCCGGCATTTCGACCTGAAGTTGCACGCGGTTTCCTAGAAGAGCCTGCGTGGGCATCGGTTTCCAATTGCGGCCATCCTCAGAAATCACCAGCGTTTTGAGTTCCCGGGCTACGGAACCGGGTTTTCCATTCCAGACATTATTCAGATTGAGGAATTCGAGCGTGAGTTTGGAGCCGGGGGCGGCATGAATTAAAAAATGGATGTGTCCAGCGGCGCGATTGGGAGACGAACGCTCATGATCGTAAAGCAAGAACAGCCGGACCGTGCCATCGGTCGCGCTTTCGTACCAAAGCGGCGATGCATTTTCAAAAGAAGTGTCGATAAACTCCAGACCGGGTGTCTGATGGACAGCATCCGGCAGCTTGCGGTCCATGATCGGGGCAGAGCCAGACCGCCCGGCCAGCCCTTCCTCACGCGGCCCTCCTGTGAATTGCATCCTGCCCAAGACCGGTTCTCGGATTGCCGCCGACGCTGAAGCACGGATTGGATTTGCATCCTGAGACGTGGTCTCCGCCAATAAAACGACTCCCGCTAACCACGCGATGAGGCCGAGAATCAAAGCTGATTTCATAGGGTCTCAAGCGAGCCATTCACGGTCAGGATTTGACCGGGCTCGAGACTAAAATCCCGGACATAATTGCCGTAACGCAGTTTGCCGTTCGTGCCCGCAAGGCTTTTGATGACGCCCTGCACGAGTTTTCCTTCCTGCCATTGGATATTGACCTCGAATCCGCCGCGGGCCTTCAGCCCTCGCACTTTTCCTGCGGGCCAGGCCCGGGGCAAGGCCGGGAGCAAATGCACCTCACCCGCATGGCTCTGAAGCAACATTTCAGCGATTCCGGCAGTGGCGCCGAAATTGCCGTCAATCTGGAACGGCGGATGGGCGTCGAATAGATTCGGATACATGCCCCCCTGGTCTTTCACGGTGCCGATTGGTTTCAGGAGGTTTTCCAGAATCCGGAACGCATGATCGCCATCGAGGAACCGGGCCCAGAGATTGAGTTTCCAGCCCATGCTCCAGCCTGTCGCGGCGTCTCCCCGATGGCGAAGAGACTGCTTGGCCGCCTCGAACAATTTCTCGTCGCGCCAGGTGATGTCCTTTCCAGGGTAAACCGTCCACAGATGGGAGACATGACGGTGCGTGTTTTGAGGATCATCTTTGTCCTCGAGCCATTCCTGAAGCTGACCGTGTTGCCCGATCTGATTGGGGGCGATGCGCGGCAGTTTTCGCCCCAGCTCGGCCGCGAGTTCGGCATCCGTTTCCAGGATTCGGGCGGCCTCGATACAGGCCTTGAAGAGTGAGCGGATGATGGCGTGATCCATCGTGGGGCCCATGACCAGACCGCCTTGCTCGGGGGAATTGGAGGGACCGCTGATGAGCCATCCGGTCAGGGGATCTTCGACGAGCGTATCGACGAAAAACAGGGCGGCGCCTTTCATGAGCGGATAGCCTCGTTGAGAGAGGAACCGCCGGTCCCGGGTAAACTCGTAATGTTCCCATAAGTGCGTGGCCATCCACGCGCCGCCTGTAAGCCAGATGCCGTGGTTTGCGGCGTTGATGGGCGCCGTTCCGCGCCAGAGATCGAAGTTGTGATGGACCACCCAGCCGCGGGCTCCGTAATGGGCCTTGGCAACTTCGGCGCCGGTGATCGCAAGATCCTCCAGCGCGCGGAACAACGGCTCGGCGCACTCGCCAAGGTTCGTCGGTTCAGCGGGCCAATAGTTCATCTCCGTATTAATGTTGCAGGTGTATTTGCTGTCCCACGGTGGATTCAAATGTTCGTTCCAAATGCCCTGCAAATTGGCGGGCTGCCCGCCCGCCCGGCTGGAAGCGATCAGGAGGTAACGCCCGTATTGGAATGTGAGCGTGGCCAGATGCGGATCATCGCCGGCGCCGAATTCCCGGAGCCGTTGATCCGTGGGCCGGCGCGCGGCAGGTGTGCGTCCCAGATCGAGGTCGACTCGGCGGAACAACGCCTGGTGATCGGCGCTGTGCACCTTCAAGGCATCATCCCAGGATTTGTCTCCGGAACGATTGAGCAACTCCATGCAACGCCGGCCTGGATCAGCGGTCAGATCGCCGAAATCCTTGAAGTTCGTTGCGGCGACCAGCCGAACGAGGAGAGCCGTGGCACCCGTCACCCGCAGCCCATCGTTCTCAGCGGTAATCGTGCCGCCGTCGGCCATGAGAACCGCATGGCTCTCAAAACGGATGCCGTTAGGTTCCACCTGGCCCCGAAGCACCAGGTTTTGGTTTTCCACGATCACCCGGGAATCTTTATGCGGGGAACTGAGGCGAACCTTGCAGGCAATCTGTCCGGGGCGGTCGGCTGTCAGGCGCAGAAATAGGGCGCCGTCCGGATGGGAAGCGAAGGCTTCGCGACGAAAACGCACCTCGCCCATTTGGTACTCCGTGAGATTTAGCGCGGCGTCAAGATCAAGCCATCGGCGATAACCGGTTACCGGCTGGGATGCGAACTCGATCCAGAGATCCCCGCAGGGCTGGTAGGCCTTTTGCCGCAACGGAACACTCATGAAGTCCTGGGTGGCCAGTTCTTCAGCCTGCCGCTGTTTGGAGCGGGCGCGTTTCAAAATATCCCGCGCCGCATTCGACCGGCCGGTGGGATCAAGCTTGTAGGCTTCCTGTTCCGCCTGGCGCATCTCCTGCAAAAGGCGGCGAATCTCCGGCAGCGCATTCACAGCCCCTTGGTGAGCGTAGGAATGCGGCTGCCCAGTCCACACGGTGTGTTCGTTAAACTGGATGCGCTCCAGAGGCATCCCTCCAAACACCATCGCGCCCAGGTGGCCGTTGCCCAGAGGCAACGCTTCTTCCCAAACCTTCGCCGGCTGCAGATACCAAAGAGAAACCGGGCTATGCGGCGAACCCACCTCCGCCGCACGGACAGCAATCCACGAGGATCCCAGTTCAATCAACGCCAGAACACCCAAAAACAATCCGAATGGATTTTTCATGCTCGTTCCTTCCATTTTGATCGCCGCAAAAAATGACCCCTCGATGGCTGCGGTGTCATCCAAATCGGCCCAAAACACAGGCCGCTCAACAACAGCCCCGGTGCCAAGTTTGGATTTCTGGATTTCATTATGGCATAGTTTTGCTCCGACTTTGGCGACCGTCAACTCGTCATGCGAGCCCTAAATCGTCGCTTGGCGATGAAACTTCATTTCGGAAGTTACTGTGGGTAACCGGTCTAGCCAATTTCATGTGGCAGGTGCAACACAAAACTGTCCTGCGTCGGGCACGGCTGGGCTCCAAGGCGGTAAACTTGCCGTCCAAAAGGGATGACAAGACTTCCCCTGTTTATGGTTTCAAAGGTTCAGACTCGAGATCGGGTTTGTCCTGGTTTGCCTTTGCCGCACCTAATAACCGAACGCCTTCAACCCAAGGCTGGTAGTTTGCGCCCCAACAGATCCGGACTGCATATCGCGGTTGCGCGGCAGGAGGCTCGTCGTGGTTTTCCGAGTCGCTTCGGGGCAATTCCCTCAGGATTTTACTATACGGAAGAGGGACAAAGATTTCCGATGGACGCAAGGAATCGATTCTTCCCTCGATCCTGGGCGTGTCATGAGCGGAATCGTTTGAGGAATCGCGATGCCTGAAGACGATCCGTACCGCCCCTGGACAGATGGCATAGTGCTCCCGGTCCGGGTATCGCGCCCTGAGCCGGTTCGCATCCTGGTCGGCGTCGACCACGAACAGCCGCGTTTTTCCCGCGGTCTGATGAGAGGCCTTTTGCGCGCTCTCCCCATTGTATTCCAATGCGAGAAACACCCGCCTGGCGGGCATTGAGGAGTAATGGCGTCTCGCGCCTGGGCTGTCCACAGGCACGGCGCAATCAAACCCAAGATCCGCGAGTTTGGCGGCATCGATCCAAACGGGTGGATCCCACTCCTCTTTTCCAGATGTCAGAACCCTCCAATTGAGGCGCAGCAGGGTGACGGTGCTTTCCATGACGACAGGCGCGAGTCGCAGTTCGCGTTCGGTCATTTCGAGCCGGCCCCCGGCAGGTTCCTGCCGGTTGCGCCGAGCCTGCCACAGGCCCCAACCATTTGAAACGAGGATCACGGCAGCCGCCGCCATTATGAGTAAACGGTTCATCGTCTTGCTCCCTTCTCAGGCCCGGTCTGCAAACGCCGCAATACCAGCAGCAAACCTATGGCGATAAGCGCAATCATTAAAAAGAACAGATACTTCGGCATCCATTGCCACCACCAGGCATGAAGCCGGACAAATAGAAAAATGATAAATCCACCGGCCCCGAGATTCACCAGCCCTCGCTGAGACAGCTGAAGACCATGGCAGACCACCCCCGCGCTGAGCCCTATTCCCAGGACTTGGTAAACCGCCGCGATGACGTTCGGTCTGATCTTGCCACAACACAGATCTCCCAGCGTGGAAACCATCAGAAGCGCCCACAGACCGATCGCCGCGCCACAGAGACGGTAAACCGAATCGAAGTCCCGGTTCCCCTTCCTCCGAGTCCACCAGGGGATAACATAGAGAACCACCGCTCCGGGGATCAGCATTTGCGACTTCATGGGGAACTCCGACCAATTGTAACCTTGAAGACTCATGGTGAGAGCCGCAGTATAGATGCAGAGAAGCCCCAATCCTGCGCCCAGCAATAAACGCAGGCCATGGGCATACGCGACCAGGACTCCAAACAATCCCCAGCCCAATAAGGCCCCGGGCGAATCGCCCAGGTTCAAAACCGATCCCAGCGCGTTGATCTCGATCACAAAAACCGCTCCAGCGGCCAGAGACAGCAAACCGACATAATAACGATCTGCCTGTCGCGCAAATGCCAACGCAGCAGTGGCCAACACGCCAAGCGGAATGATCGTCAGCATCCCGACTTGGATCGCCATGGGTAAATGGCCCCAAATCCGATGCAGAAAAAGGACAGCGGCGGCAATCAATGCAGATCCCCCCAGCAAGGCGGTGATCTTCATCCCCCAGGACGCTCGCCTCGCCTTCTCAGCCGAATCCACGCCGTATGTCTTGCGAAAATCCGAGAGCAGCCGATCCAGGTGCCGATCCAAATGGGATCGTTGCTCTGGAGCCAGGATCAAGGCTCTTTCCCGCTCAAGCTCCGCCAGTTCCTCTCGAAACAGACCGATCCGATCGATTCTTCGACGCATCATATCGCGAGCATCGTCATCCATACAAACCTCCTTCCCATTGACCCGAGGCGACCTGCTGCGCGGTCAGGCAGCGCCTGCCAGGCCCCGACGGGTTCATTTGTTTCATAGGCTACAATCTATATATCGTATGTTTATATGTCAACAATATGATTTAATTTTCTATCTCCTCCCTAAAAACAGGAGTTCCATGGCATTCTCAGACCAGCCCAAGCCGGCGACCTGCGTGGTCCTTGGAGGATCGCTGGACATCGGATGCTCAGGATGAGATGTTCATCGAGACTCGATGAACTCTGAGAGTGCCAGTATTGCCGTGGGCCGCAATGCGATGGCCACTCGTTTCGAGGTGTATCTCCCCGGAAAGAACTTGGCGCATTTGCGAGCCGCAGCCGAGGAGGCCTTGGACGAGATCGAACGATTGGACGGCCAGCTGTCGGTCCACAGCTTGGGAAGCGAAATGAGCCGCTTGAATGCCTGGGCTGCGAAACGCCCGGTCAAGGTGGATCGATCCTTGTTTGGATTGCTGCAGCACGCCCGGCGGCTCAGTCTGGAAACTGGGGGTGCGTTTGACATTACGGTCGGTCCGCTGTTGCGTTGTTGGGGTTTTTGGGGAGGGAACGGCCACCCGGCCGAGCCGCAAGCCTTGAAGGTGGCGCGAGACTGCGTAGGTTGGCAGCACATCCGGTTGGATGAAGAGCAAGGCACGGTCCAGTTCGATCATCCGGGGGTGGAGCTGGATTTGGGGGCGATTGGCAAAGGGTACGCGATTGACCGCGCTCTCGAACTTCTCCGTGAAGCGGGGGTGACCAGCGGAGTGGTTGATGGCGGCAACAGCACGATAGGTGTGATCGGCGCGCCTCCGGGCCGGCCGGCCTGGGAGGTGTTCCTGCCGCGACCCGATCACGGTCAGGCCTTGCATCGACAAGCCCTCGCGAGCCCGCCAGCCGTTGAAGTCACCGACCTCAAGGCCGGCTCTGCGAAGTCAATCGTGGCCGCTCAGGCTCAGGAGAATCCCCTCGCTGTGATTGCTCTGCGGGACGCCACGCTTTCAGTCTCGGCGGTCTGGGGACGGAGTTTCATTGAAGCAGGACAGGTTCGAGGGCATGTGTTGGATCCGCGAGTCGGTCGCCCGATTCGAGGAGCCTGCCTGGCCGCCGTCGTGCTGCCGTCCGCCACCGAAAGCGATGCCTTTTCCACCGCCCTGTTGGTGGACGGCTCTCCGGGCCAACGCCGGCTTGGCATGCTCCGCCCCGGCATGCGAACCTGGATCGTGTCTCCTGGTGACGCGCCTGATGAGTCTGGCTGGAGGATCACGGCTTTGGAATCCGAGCCGTGATCCATTCTGAGGAGGCAGGACTTCAAGTCCTCGTCCAAATGGAAAGAGGGATGCGGTGAAACGCATCCCTCAGGGTTGGCAGCCGGAGAGCACAATTCAAACAACCGCCGGCTCTTGAATGAGGATCGAGCTAGTTGGTCAATTCGCTCGAGGATTGGGGAGAGGAGGGTTCCTCTTTGGCGTTGGGATCGGGTTTGGCGCCTAGGCGCAGGGACAACGCCTCATTTTTACCCTCGGCGGCCACTTGGGCTTGCCCGCCGACCTCGTCTCCCACCCGTGCTTCGGCCAGGGAAGAGGGTTTGCCCCCTTTCATGATCTTGGTTTTGTCGGTGATCTGAAACACCCGGTTTTTTTCCTTGCCGCGAAGGGTGATGGTTTTGGCCTCCTGATCCACAGCCGCAATTTTGCCGCGGAACGGGAAGGCCCGAGCCTTGGCGGGGGTGGCGGCGATTGCGGTTGGAGCGTCCGATTCTTTGGGGGCTGCCGCCCAGCCCATTCCCGATTGCAGGCTGAGAAGCGCAACAAGCAACACACAGGTTTTTTTAAGCATAAGACTCCTGGGTTAAGGATTATGGTTTCATGAACAACTTGAGTATTACATACTATATTATTATATAAGTCAATATGTATTTTAAATAAAATGTATTAAAATTCTATTTGTATCCTATCCAGGAGAGGGGGGAAGGGCGAATCGCGGGGATGGACCGGGGGCTTTCAGCCGAAAGGCCTGTCGGAGGGCGGGCGTCCTCCGGAGCGTGGTTTGCAGGCTGGACATTTGGGGGTTGGGGTGACATGTTCGTTGCGGATTGAACGGCCGCAAGCCGCGCCTCGGACCGATTTCAGGCGTGTGAACCCGGCGAACCGAACTCGATTCCCGGCGGGTTTGGGGGGAAAAGGCGGCGTGGAAAAGAAGCGGATGCGAAGACAAGTCGAATGAAAACGAAAAAAGTGGTTGCCAGAAGCGGGCGGTTTACGCAGGGCCCATCGGATGTGGTCGCGCGGTATACCGAGTCGGTGTCCTTTGATTGGCGGTTATGGCGGCAGGACATCGAGGGGTCGCGCGCGCATGCCCGGATGCTGGCTCGGCAGGGGATGCTGGGGCGGGGTGAATTGAGGGAGATCCTCAGGGGACTGGATGAGATTGCGGCGGAGATTGCGGCGGGGAAATTCCGTTGGGACGAGGTTTTGGAGGATGTGCACATGAACATCGAGGCGGCCTTGACGCGTCGGGTGCCGGCGGGGGCGAAGCTGCACACGGGGCGTTCGCGCAACGATCAGGTGGCGGTGGACCTGAGATTGTGGTTGCGGGACGAGATTGGAAGTCTGCGGGGGGTGGTTCGAGGCCTGCAAAAGTCACTGGTGGAGCTGGGGGAACGGCATCGGGAGGTGATTTTACCGGGATACACGCATTTGCAGCGCGCCCAGCCTGTGTATGTAGCGCATCATTTGCTGGCGTATGTGGAGATGCTGGAGCGGGATCAGAGCCGGCTGGCCGACGCCGGGAGACGTGTGAATGTGTGTCCGTTGGGGAGTGGGGCGCTGGCGGGGACAACGCTGCCCTTGGACCGCGCGTTTGTGGCGCGATCTTTGGGCTTTCGGGACGAGGGGGGCCGGCCTGCGATGACGCGCAACTCGATGGACGCGGTGAGTGACCGGGATTTTGTGATAGAATTTTGCTCGGCGGCGGCGCTCCTGGCGGTTCATCTCTCGCGGTTAGCGGAGGACATTGTTCTGTGGTCGAGCGCGGAATTCGGTTTTTTAAGGCTGGAAGATGCCTATACGACGGGCTCGTCGTTAATGCCGCAAAAAAAGAATCCGGATGTTGCCGAGCTCGCCCGGGGAAAGTGCGGGCGGGTGGTGGGGAATTTGACAGCGCTGCTCTGCCTGTTGAAGGGGCTGCCGATGACTTATAACCGGGATCTCCAGGAGGACAAAGAACGGCTTTTTGACACGGCGGACACGGTTCGGGAGACGGTGACGGTTTTGGCGGAAATGTTGCGGCATGCCGCCTTTCGGGGCGAGGCGTGCGGCCTTGCGGCGAAGGATCCGCAGCTGCTGGCCACCGATCTGGCAGATTACCTGGTTCTGCGGGGTTTGCCGTTTCGCCGGGCGCACCATGTGGTGGGTGAACTGGTGGCGCGAGCGGAGGCGGCCGGCGTATCCTTGAGCCAGCTTTCCCTGGAGGACTACCGGTCCGTTCATCCGTTGTTTGCCCGGGATGTCAGGGAGGTTTTTGACCTGAAGAAGGCGATGGGACGCCGCCGGCTGCTCGGGGCTCCAGGGACCCGGGAGATGGGTCGTCAACTGGATTTTTGGAAGAAAAACTTGCGAAAAGTTCTTGTTTGATGATTATATATCGGTGAGTGACTGGTGAGTTGAACAGGCGGGCGGTGGAGTCCTCGTTGATGGGGGACGTGCTTCAGAGCGTTTCGCGATCGTTTTATCTGACGTTGCGGGCGCTGCCGGCGGCGGTCCGACCGCAGATCAGTCTGGCTTATCTGGCAGCGCGGGCTGCGGACACGGTGGCGGATACGGACCTGGTGCCGGTGGAACGGCGGTTGGAGGTGCTGCAAGCCCTGCGCAATCGGATTCGTCATTGCAGCGAGCCGATGCCCAATTTGTCCGAATTTCTAACGTCCTCGGGGCAATCTCCGGAGAGGCGGCTGTTGACATCGTTGGAGGATATTTTGTGTTGGCTGGATCGGTTGCCGCACGACGACCAGAAACGGGTCCGGCAAGTCCTTGATATGATCGCCAGCGGGCAGTGTATTGATTTGCAGCGATTTGGCCATGGCGATGGGGTTCAGCTTTCCAGTCTGGCGGACGACGAAGAACTCGATGATTACACGTATCGGGTTGCGGGATGCGTGGGAGAGTTTTGGACCAAGATGTGCCGGGCCCATGTGTTTCCTCGGGTAGTTCTGGATGATGCCGTTCTTCTGGCGGAAGGCATTCGGTATGGCAAGGGATTGCAGCTGATCAATATTTTACGAGATCTGCCGCAGGACCTTCAGCGTGGGCGTTGTTACCTGCCGAAGAAGCGTCTGGCGACACTGGGATTATCACCGGAGGACTTGCGGAATCCAGCGAGCTATTCACGTTTCCGGCCGGTGTATCGCCATTTTCTTGTTTTGGCGGAAGAACATCTTCGGGCGGGATGGTTTTACACGAATCGGATACCGTGGCGTTGTTTGCGAGTCCGTTTGGCCTGTTCCTGGCCGGTTCTTATCGGTTTGCGGACTCTTCATGAATTGGGGCGTCGTAATATTCTGGTCGGCGGGCCATCGGTGAAGATCTCGCGGGGTGAGGTGAGGCTAATCCTGTTGCGATCGGTGATCAGTTATCCATTGCCCTCGGCGTGGCGCAGCTTGGCGAGGTTTGCCAATTTGGAGTGAGGAGGAGACTCGAGGGGAGCGGGGGATTTCTATTGTGAATGTCAGGGAGGGAGCGGGTGGGCGTGACGGGCCTCAGAATCTTCTTTGGACTAATCGATTGGGAGGTTGATACTTCCGCGCGAGCCGGGAAAAAAAGGAGCCTTTTTCATTGCACCGTTTGTCGCTCATCGGTATAGGATGCCGCCCATTGTATTTGTATTGGCACGGGGTTTTTTACTGTGCAGGGCAGACACATGCAGACACTGAGTTCAGTGATACGGGAGGAGACCGCCAGCGCGCTGGCGGAGCCCAAGCATTTGGCGAGACGTCTTGGGACGGCGGAAGGGGGGGTGAAGCTGGCCCAATCCGTGGGGGAGCTTTGTCTGACGCCGGTAAAGACGGCCGGGGATTTGCGGGAGTGCTTGAAGTCATATCGGGAGCAAGTCCTTTTTGGCATGGAGTGGCCGTCGATCTTGAAGGCGTATCACAGGGCGCGAAGGGGTGAAGCGCGGGAGTTGATTGCCCTGGACCGGGAGCTTTCGGCCGACGCGGGATGGGGGGTATGGAAGGGGTCAAGCGCGGCTGTGGGGCGGGTGCATTTGCATGCTTTGCGGCCGTTGAAGGACCAGCGAGTGGTGCAACGGTACTGGTCTGCAGTGGAGGAGGGTGAGGCTGAGGCGTTTCATCCTCTGGTTTACGGTTTGATCCTGGCCGTGTACAGTCTGCCGTTGCGCCAGGGGCTGCTGCACTACGGCTGGATTACGCTGAGCGTTCGAGCCTGGGCATCAGGACGTCATCTGGAACGTAGTTGGCTGGAATGGAGCGAGGCCTTGGACGCGGAGTTGGCGCGCCTGCCTGATCGTTTGGATGTTCTCTTGGGCCAGCCCCCTTTCAGCGTCTAGGCCCCTTGGCTTTATCGTGTCTTTGAATCCGTGGCCGTCGGGACTAATTCAGCTCCCGACGAGGCGCCCGGGAAGACAGACAGGCGGATTATGGCCGTTGACTGTATCCGGATTGTTGGAGCTCGGCAGCACAATTTAAAGAATCTGACGTTGGCGATTCCCCGCGAACGTCTGGTGGTGATTACCGGCCTCAGCGGATCCGGCAAGTCGTCATTGGCCTTTGACACCCTGTTTGCCGAGGGACAGCGGAAATATGTGGAATCCCTTTCCGCCTATGCGCGGCAGTTTCTGGATCAATTGCAGAAGCCCGATGTGGACTACATTGAGGGATTGTCCCCGAGCATTGCGATCGAGCAGCGGACGGCCGGGAGCAATCCTCGCTCGATCATTGCGACGACGACGGAGATCTACGACTACCTGCGTCTGCTTTATGCGCACGTCGGCCAGCCTCACTGTCCAGTCAGCGGACGGACGATCACCCGACAGACGACAACAGAAATCATCGATCGCATCCTGTCGCTTCCCGAGAAGACGCGGGTGATGCTGCTGGCGCCGGTGGTGACGAATCGAAAAGGGGATCATCAGGAGCGCTTGGCGGAACTGGCGCGGGAGGGTTTTGTGCGGGCGCGTGTCGACGGACAGGTCGTGGAACTGGCCGGGGCCGGCTTGCCGCGCTTGGATGCCCGCCGCGAACACTCGATCGATGTGGTGGTGGACCGGCTGGTGATTGATGACAAAGTCCGGGTTCGTTTGGGAGATTCAGTCGAGACCACGCTGAAATGGGGTGAAGGACGCCTGTTGTTGCTGCATCAGCAGCCTGGGATCGCACCGGGGAGCGGGTGGGAGGAGAACGCCTTCAACAATCGGTTGTTCAGTCCGGCGACGGGGCTGAGTTATGAAGCGCCGACTCCGCGGCATTTTTCCTTCAATTCACCGCAAGGCGCCTGTCCGACGTGTCACGGGTTGGGGCAGAAACTGGTCTTTGACGAGGCCTTGATTGTGCCGGATCCGGGCAAGTCCTTGGAGCAGGGAGCGGTGCTGCCCTGGCGCCGGGGAGGCAAGCGAATGATTGTTTATTACAAAGCCCTGTTGCGCGGCGTGGCCAAGCATTACGAACAGAGCCTGGAGGTCCCGTATCGTTCTCTGCCCGACGATTTCAAACAGGTTTTGATGCGCGGTTCGGGAACGACCGAGGTGGAATTCCATTTTTGGCGGGCGGGCAAGGTGTCTTCGATGCGCCGACCGTTTGAGGGGGTGATTCCTCACCTGGAGCGGCTCTACACGGAGACCGAAAGTGAGTTTACTAAGAACCGGTTGAAGGGCTTCATGAATCCCCAGCCCTGCGACGTCTGCCATGGCCGCCGTCTGAAGCCTGAGATCCTGGCGGTAACCCTGGGCGAGATGAGCGGCGAGGCTGACCTTGAAAACACGCGTCGACAGCCGGAAACACCGTTGATTCCGGGCCTGTCGATCATGGATTTATGCGCTCAGTCCGTCGACGAGGCTGAACGGTTTTTCGGTGCGTTGGTTCTGTCAGAGTTTCAGCAGAAAGTGGCGGGCGAAGTCGTCCGGGAAATCCTATCGCGTTTGCGTTTTTTGAAGAATGTGGGTTTGGGCTATCTAACGTTGGATCGGGAGAGCGGGACTTTGAGCGGAGGAGAGGCGCAGCGGATTCGCCTGGCCACGCAGATTGGCGCCGGTTTGGTGGGGGTCCTTTATATTCTGGATGAACCCAGCATTGGGCTGCACCAGAGAGACAACGAACGGCTGTTGAAAACCCTGGAAGACCTCAGAGATTTAGGTAACTCGGTGTTGGTTGTCGAGCACGACGAAGACACGATTCGGCGGGCCGACTATCTGATCGATTTGGGACCGGGCGCCGGCATTCACGGGGGCGAACTCGTCGCTGAGGGAACGCCCCGGGAAGTCACGAACAATCCCCGATCCTTGACGGGGCGGTATCTCAAAGGGGAGCTCAGCATTCCTGTGCCGCGGCGCCGCCATCCGCCCTCGAGGGAGAAAGGCTGGCTGGAAATCCTGGGAGCTCGCGAAAACAACCTGCGCAATCTGAACGTTCAGATCCCGCTGGGCATCCTCACCTGCGTGACAGGGGTCAGTGGCTCCGGCAAGAGTACGTTGGTGAATGACATCCTTTGTCGGGCCTTATTTCGTCAGTTTTATGGAGCTAAGGAACGCCCCGGCCAGCACTCGGCGATCCATGGGGCGGATCAGCTGGACAAGGTGATCGTTATCGACCAGACGCCCTTGGGGCGGACACCGCGAAGCAATCCGGCGACCTACACAGGCATGTTTCATCATATTCGGGATTTGTTTTCCCGATTGCCGGCGGCAAAGATTCGGGGTTTTGACGCCGGGCGTTTTAGTTTTAACGTCAAAGGGGGGCGGTGCGAGAAGTGTCAGGGCGATGGATTGATCCGGATTGAGATGCATTTTCTGCCCCCGGTGTATGTCACTTGCGAAGCGTGCAATGGAAGGCGATACAACCGCGAGACGCTCGAGATTACTTACAAGGGATTGACGATAGCAGATGTCTTGGATCTGACTGTGGACGAGGCGGTGGATTTATTTCGGGCGGTGCCGGCGATTTACGAAGTCTGTCTGACGCTGGCGGAGGTGGGTTTGGGATACTTGCGGCTGGGTCAGGCGGCAACGACTTTGAGTGGAGGCGAGGCTCAGCGGGTCAAACTGGCTGCGGAGTTGAGCCGGCGATCGACAGGCCGGACCCTGTATATCATGGACGAGCCGACGACGGGACTGCATTTTCATGATGTAGCGAAGCTTCTGGAAGTACTTTTCAAACTGCGCGCGGCGGGGAACACGCTTTTGATCATTGAACATAATCTGGATGTCATTAAGAATGCCGATTGGGTGATTGATTTAGGCCCGGAAGGGGGTTCCGGAGGGGGGCGCGTCGTGGCGGCGGGTTCCCCTGAAAAAGTGGCCTGTTGTGAAGAGAGCCATACCGGCAGGTTTTTGCGGCGTGCATTATCCCGAGAAGGGCAATGAAGCGATTCAAGATCAGCACAATCGTGCGACCATCCTGGGGAGGGTGGGGGCGGGATGTCTGCGTCCGGCTGGCCGGTTTGGGCGCATGGCTGGTTGCGACGGTGATTTTGCTGGGGGCGGTTTCCGAGGAGGAACAGCGGCTTTTCAACGCCGCGGCCAAGGCATTTAACGACGGGTTTTACGAGCGGGCGGAGCGGGAGCTGGGCGAGTTCATTCGTCTTCATCCTCAATCCGAGCTGAGTCCGGAGGCGGTGCTTTATCAGGCGCAGGCGCGTTTCAAGCTGAACCGTCTTGAGGGGGTCCTGGAACTGCTGAATTCGCAATGGTCGCAAGCGGGCAAATGGGCGGACGCCTATCGTTTCTGGATGGCGGAAGCCTTTTATCATCGAACCAACTACGCCTCGGCTGCGGCGATGTATGCGCAGTTGTTGAAGGATTATCCCAGCTCGCCGTTCCGGCCACAGGCCGCGTTTGGCGAGGCCTTGGCCTGGCACAAGGTGGGCAGCCTGACGAATGTGGTCCGTTTGCTTCAACAACCCGAGGGCGGCTTTCAACAACTGGCCCGAACCCAGCCGACTAACGACTATGTCAGGCGCGGTCTGGTTTTGTTAGGCGAGAGCCTGTCGCAGTTGAAAGATCTGAAGGGGGCGGAACAGGTCTTGAGTTCCATGCCGGCCGAAGGCTTGGCTTCCGAGGTGGAATGGGAGCGTCAATCCTTGCTGCTGACCTTGCGCCTGATGCAGAACCAGCCCGAAGTGGCGTTGAATCACGTGACTAACCTGCTGCGATTGGCGGAGCGCCCCGAGCTTCAGCGGTTGCGACCGGACGCCATCTTCCGGCATGCGGATATTCTTGAGAAGACGGGAAACCTGGCAGGGGCCATTCAGGTGTTGAAACAGAACCTGGCGGACACCGTCCCAAGCGAGCATCGGCGGCAGGCCCTGTTGAAAACCGTGGCCATGCATCTCCAGGCCGGGCAATTCGAGGCGGCGGGGAACGCTTTGACGATGCTCATCCGGCAATTTCCGGCGGATCCGGACCAGGATCGCTGGAGACTGGACTATGGCAGCCATCTGTTGCAGCAAAGCCGCGCGATCAAGGTGTCCAGCGGCGCCTCCACCAATTGGATCGCCAAAAGCAATCTGCTTCAGCAAGCCCTGGTTCAATACGAGGGGGTCATCGCCCAGTATACGAACAGCCCCTGGCTCGGGCAGGCTCACCTGGGAAGGGGTTGGTGTTACTGGGAATCCGAGCGATGGCGCGAATGTCAGGCGGCCTTCCAGGCGGCGGTCCGTTATTTGCCGGCTGGGGAAGACCGTGCCCAGGCATGGTTCAAGTGGGCGGATACCCAGTATCGCCTTGGCGATCTGAACGGGGCGGCCACCAATTACCAGCAGCTCGTGTCCGAGGTGGTTTCGGCCCATCCTCCCAACCACTCTTTGGCCCAACAGGCGATGTATCAACTGATCCGGGTGGAGGTTGATCGCAAGGATGTGACACGAACGACGGCCGTCATGCAGGACATGTTGAGTCGATATCCGACCAACGAGTATGTCGATCGGGTGCTCTTGCTGGTTGGACAATTGCATAATCGCGAAGGCCAATCGGTGGAGGCCCGGCGCTACCTGGAAGAACTGACGAAACGATTCCCCGCCTCGGCCCTGGTGCCGGAAGCACGGTTGGCGTTGACATCGACATTATCGCAAGAACAGAAATGGTCCGACGCCCTGGCTCAGATCGAGCAATGGATTCAGACCTACACCAACCACGCGGCCTTGCCGGTGGCGGAGTTCCGCCGGGGTTGGATCTGCGATCAGGCCGGCCTGAGCACCAACGCCCTGTCGATATTCACAAATTATGTCGTGCGGTTCGCCAGCCATCCGCTGCTCGCGCCGCAGGCCCAGAATTGGATTGGGGATTACTATTACAACCTGGGACAATATCCGCGGGCCGAGGAGAACTATCAGCTGCTGTTTCAAAAGTGGCCGGAATCCGATCTGGCTTTTCAGGCGCGTTTGATGGCGGGACGGGCGGCATTTTTGCGGCAGGGTTTTGACAATGCCATCGGCTACCTCACCAACATGATCAACGATGTTCGCTGTCCGGCGCCGTTGGTGGCGGAGGCCTTCTTCAACATGGGCGAGGCCTACATGAACCGGCCCTCCACCAATCTGGCGGCCCGCTATGAATCCGCCATTGTCGCTTTTGCCCGGATTCCGCAGAACTACGCTACCAACCGGTTGGCGCCGCTGGCCTTGGGAAGAATAGGCGATTGCTATCTCCAACTGGCAGCGACCGACACCAACCAGTATGCGAACGCGAGCCAATCGTATTCCTTGGTCCTGAAGTCCCCTCTGGCCGACTGGGCCACCCGCTGCCAGGCGCAGGTGGGACTTGCGATCGTTTGCGAAAAACTGGCCGCCTCGCGTCCCGATCCCGAAAAGAGTGCGTTGATGCAAGCGGCGCTCGATCATTATCTGAGTGTGCTCTACGAGAAAACAAGGCGAACCAACGAACCGCGCAGCGCCTTCTGGCTGGAGAAGGCCGGGTTGGAGGCCGCCCGGCTGGTGGAAAAGCCCGAGCAGCCCTCCGATGCGGTTCGGATCTACACCCGCCTGGAAGAGGTGCTGCCCGCCTTGCGAACGGTTTGGGAACGCCGGCGCGAAGCCGCCCTGAAGGCGGCGGGGAGCCCGGATGAGAAACAACCCAAGACAGACAGACCGTAGCGAAGCCCGGATTGGAGGGGGGACTTCGGCGATGCGTCAATTGGAGTTGGATCTTTGCGGTGAAATCTCCCTGGTCTGGGTGAGACACCCTCGCGCGCGGCATTATCGATTGCGCGTGCTTCCCGATGGCCGGGTGCGCATCACCCTGCCCCGATGGGGGTCCAAGCGGGAGGCTATGGCGTTTGTCGAGCGCCAGATGACCTGGATCAGACGCCAGCGGCAGCGGATGGCCGCTCGGGTCTGCTTGACTCGAGCCTGGGGAGAGGGGACCGAGATTCTGTTTCGTGGCCTGCGCGCGGCAATCCACGTCCAAGGACAACCACCACCCGGCGTCGCGTGCTTCGCCGATCAGGTAGTCGCCCTGGAGGCGAAGCCGGGGGATTTGCGTGCCTGGATCGAACAGCATCTTTGGCAGTTGGCCAGGCGTGAAGTCCCCACGCGTGTATTGGAATTGGCCCAACAGCACGGAGCTCAAGTGAGGAAAGTCGTTGTCCGCAACCAAAGGAGCCGGTGGGGCTCCTGCTCGGTTCGGGGCACGATCAGCTTGAATTGGCGATTGATTCAGCTGCCGCCCTCGGTCAGCGACTATTTGATCCTCCACGAACTGGCCCATCTGACCCATATGAATCACTCCATGCGATTCTGGCGTCATGTGGCGGAGATTTGCCCCGGGTTTCGTGAAGCGGAGCTCTGGTTAAGGCGGCATCGGGATCTGTTGCGAGATTGAGGAATCACGGCCGACGGCTCGGCCGAATAACCTGAAGGGACGGGCCGGCAATTCTTCAAGCTTCGGGAGGTTTTTTCTGGGCTGGCGGGTTGAGAATGGGCTAGCGTGATGAATCGGAATGCGACTCGAGTGGTGGATCATCTGGGGATGGTGGCTGGCGGCGAATGCCTGGCTGGTTTCAGGCCAGGTTGCGCTCACGGAATTCCAGACGGCCAATACCACGACCTTGCGCGATGAAGACGGGGATTCGGAGGACTGGATCGAGATTGCCAACCTCAGCGAAGCGACTGTCAATCTGGAAGGATGGAGTCTGACCGATGACCCGCAGCGTCCGGATAAGTGGAAGTTTCCATCGACAAACCTGACGTCGGGACAATACCTGGTGGTGTTTGCATCCAGTAAAGACCGGAGAGTGCCAGGCCGTCCTCTCCACACCAACTTCAAACTGAACGTGGAAGGCGAATACCTGGCCTTGTACCGGCCCGGGGCCAGGACGATCGCCACGGACTACGCGCCGGCTTATCCTCCACAAGCCAACGACCTTAGCTACGGCCTGCCGATGAAAGCGCGCACGCTGGCGTTGCTCGGTGCCGGCGCTCAGGCGAAGGCCTGGATTCCGGATGTTTCATCAGCCTCGAATCCCTGGACACTCTCTGAATTCGACGATTCGACCTGGCAAACCGTCTCGACGGGTGTCGGTTTTGATGAGCGTATCGAGGCTGGCATACCGACCTGGACGAACCTGATTCGGAGTCCAATCGGGGACCGGATGCGCGGGATTAACGCTTCGCTTTACTTGCGACTGCCTTTTGTGATCGAGAACGGGGCGATCCTGGACCAACTTTTGTTGCGGATCCGGTATAACGATGGATTTGTGGCCTGTCTGAATGGCACCCCGGTGGTCGCCCGCAACGCCCCCATGGCCGCCGAAGGCGGAGTGCAGGCCGACAGCCTGGCGGACTGGTCCGCCATCGGACAACAAGGTTTTCAAAACTGGTATTACGGTTTTTATGACCAGTCCGCGGACTCCGATGGAATCTACGATCCTTTGGTGGATTTCAACAACTTGGATTCCCGCTGGACCTGGAACGGCGGGGCGTGGGTATTGGGGCCTTCGAATCCGCCCTGGGATACGATCGGCGCCACGAGTTGGCATCCGAACGGCAGCAACAGCGGCGGAGCGCATTGGGTGATTCGCCGATGGGTGAGTGAAACGTCAGGATCGGTGACCTGCCGTTTGGATTTTGCGAAGGAAAACCTCGGGTGCGGCAATGGAACGACCTTGCGGGTGCTCCTTAACGGTCAGCAACGCTTTCAGCACACAGTGGCTTTCAATGACTCGGCTGGCATTTCCACCCACCTAATTCTTGCCGGAATTCAGGAGGGCGATTTCCTGGATTTCGTCCTCGATCCGCGCGGCGCCGACGGCCAGACCCAGGACGGATGCGATGGCTCCACCTTTTCGGTGGTTATTGAACAAAGCCCCTCGGAAGGCGCCTCGTGGAATTCGGCCGCTTTGGCATCGCGTTCGAGGGAACAATCCGCCCTGCCGGAAGACATCGACCTGACCCGATACCGGGACCTGCTCGAGGTTGGCACCAACCTGCTCGCCATCCAGGGTCTGAACGTAAGCGCTGACGATTCGGATTTTCTTTTGTTGCCCGAGCTTCTGAGCGCCAGGCCTGAACTGGATACGAACCAGCCCGCTTATTTCGCCCGGCCCACCCCGGGCGCCCCCAACGATCCCGGTTCCCTCACGGTTGGCCCCATCATCAGCCAGGTTCGACACCTGCCTTCCCTCCCCTCGCCCGGAGGGGATCTCGGGGTCCGCGCGCGGGTGACCCCCAGCTTTCTGCCGGTGGATCGCGTGCAATTAAGATACCGCGTGATGTTCGGACCCGAATTGGCTGTCGATCTTTACGATGACGGACTTCATGGGGATGAGGGTCCCGACGACTCGATTTACGGGGCACGGCTCCCTGCGAGCGCCTTGTCCGCGGGCAAGATGATCCGTTATTCCGTGGTCGCGACCGATTCGCAGGGGCGGCAAACCCGGGCGCCCGCAAATCCTGTTTCGAACCAAGGCCCGCAATACTACGGCACGGTTGTGGACGATCCCGCCCTGGCTTCCTCTTCGTTGCCCGTCCTGCAGTGGTTTGTCGAAAATCCCAGGGCCGTTGACTCAGGAGGGACAACCCGTTGCTCCTTGTTTTATCAAGGTGAATTCTATGACAACCTGCTTCTGACCCTCCACGGCCAGTCCACGCGCGGTTTCCCCAAGAAAAGCTACGATATCGATTTTCATCCGGGCCACCGGTTTCGGTGGTCCGACTCGGCTCCTCGAGTGGACAACCTGAATCTGTTGACCACTTGGGCGGACAAGACCCACTTGCGGACTCCACTGGCTTATGACACCTACCGTGATGCCGGCGGGCCCAGTCATTTCGCGTTCGGGGTTCGCGTGCAGCAAAATGGCTCGTTCTTCAGTGTGGCCAATCTGGTCGAGAACGGGGACAAGCATTACCTCGATCGGCTCGGGCTCGATCCGAATGGCGCCTTTTATAAAATGTACAACTCAGCCGAAAGCCCCTCGAGCGCTGAGAAAAAAACCCGGAAGCACGAGGGGTTCGCGGATCTGAAGGCCCTGATCGATGGCATGAGCCAGGCCAACATCCCCGCCCGGCAGGCCTATATGTACGACCACCTTGATCTGCCCGAGATGATCAATTTTCTGGCCGCCAAAATGATTACCGCCGATACGGACTGTTGCCACAAGAATTACTACCTCTATCGGGACACGGAAGGCACCGAAGAATGGCAGGCCATGCCTTGGGACGTGGACCTGAGTTTTGGACGCAACTGGACCTGTGGATCTCCCTGTCTGAACTATTTTGACGAAACGCTCTACACGAACCAATCGATTTACGTGGGCCGCGGCAATCGCGTGTTTTCTCCCCTCTACGATACTCCCGCTACCCGCCAGATGTTCCTGCGACGACTGCGTACTTTGATGGATACGATGCTGCAACCCCCCGGAACGCCGGCGTCCGCGGATGCCTATCGGCAAAAGATCCTGGCCCTGCGCGAACAGTTCGCTCCCGATGCGGCTCTTGACCTGGCCAAATGGGGCACTTGGGGTCGGCAGGAAACCATCTACCTGGCCACCGATCGGATGTTCAACGAGTTCTTTCCCGGAAGACGCGCCTACCTGTTTCGAACCCTGTCCGAGACCAATCGCGGCGATATTCCATCGGCCCAACGCACGAATGTCCTCGTCCAGTTTTCCGCCCTGGAATACCGGCCTGCAAGCGGCAATCCTCGCGAGGAATGGCTGTCGATCAGCAACGCCAATCCTGAGGCGGTGGACATTTCCGGCTGGCGATTGGAGGGAGGAGTTCGATTTCGATTCAAGCCGGGCACGATCATCCCCTCACGTTCGGCGATCTACGTTTCCCCCGATGTGAAGGCATTTCGCGCCCGCGCGGCAAGCCCAAAGGGCGGCGAGCGGCTCCTGGTGGTTGGACCCTACGAGGGGAACCTGTCCGCGTGGGGAGAAAGCCTGAACCTGGTCGATTCGGACGGTCGTTTGGTGAGTTCCCATCATTACACGGGCAGTCCCAGCCCGGCCCAGCAATATCTCCGAATTACCGAGATTCACTACCACCCGCGCGCATGGCCGGAGGATCCCTTGGCGGATCCCGAGGAATTCGAGTTTATTGAACTCCGCAACATTGGCCCCATAGCCCTTGATCTTCGAGGGATCCGATTGACCGAGGGGATTGCTTTCGATTTTACCTCCGGAACCCTCGCGCAACTTGCGGCGGGCGCGCGCATTTTAGTGGTGGCAAACACCCATCTCTTTGCAGCGGCCTACGGATCGGGACTGCCCATTGCGGGGCAATTTAACGGCAGCCTCGATAACGGTGGGGAACGGCTCCGTCTCGAAGACGAATTCGGGGAAAAAATTTTGGACTTCGAATACGGCGATGAATGGCACCCGGCTACCGACGGCCAGGGATTCAGCCTCGAGATCATCGATGAGACAGGATCATGGTCGGCCTGGGGGGATCCCGCTCGTTGGCGGCCCAGCACCATAGCCAATGGCACACCGGGCAGGGGAGATGCGGCACCTTCCCTTTTGCGTTTAAGCCAGCCCACCGATGGCGCCGTGTTGCCGGCCGGCTCGAGCCTGGAAATCGCCGTTCAAACGGAGTCCCCTGTCGATCCCATCGATCGCGTCCGGCTGTTTGCGGACGATCGCCCGCTTGCCGAATTGCCTGCGGCGCCGTTTGCGATGACCTGGTCTGGTGCGCCGGCGGGTCTCCATACCTTGATGGCTGTAGGGAATCACCGGTCCGGCCTGCTCAGCACCTCCGCGGTCGTGACCGTGGCTCTGGCAACAGTCACCAACATCCTCTTTGATCTGGTGCCAGCCGGCGCCCCATGGAAATACCAGGACAATGGCTCCGGCCCGTCCGCCTCCTGGACAGCGATCGATTTTGAGGATGCCTCCTGGAAATCGGGGATTGCCGAGCTGGGTTACGGAGATGACGCGGACGGACGGCCTGAGACGACAAGGATTGATTATGGGCCGAATCCGAGCGAGAAATACGCCACCTGCCATTTTCGGCATGGGTTTGTTTTAGAAGCGATGCTGGACCCACAGGAATTGGAGCTGAATCTCCTGAGGGATGATGGCGCGGTGGTTTATTTGAACGGCGCTGAAGTCTTCCGCAGCAATATGCCTGATGGCGCGATCAATGACCTCAGCCTCGCCTCCAGCGCCGTGTCAGGCGCCGATGAGACACGGTTTTTCACACAATCGCTTTCTTCCTCCCAACTCAGGAAAGGAGAGAATGTGATCGCGGTCGAAGTCCATCAGAGTTCCCGGAGCAGTTCGGATCTCAGTTTTGACCTGTCCCTGAGAGGCAGGCGGCCCGTGATGTTGCCGGTCATTCTTCGCCAGCCCGGCAATCAGGTGATTCCCGAGGGCTCATCCCTGGCTTTGGCTGTCTGGGCCGGTGGGACAGGTCCGTTGCGATATCAATGGCAATTCGAGGGCGTATCCATCGCAGGAGCGACCAATTCAACCTTCACGATTGCCTCCGTGACAAGCGACCAGTGGGGTGTTTACACCGTGGTGGTGTCCAACGAAGCCGGCTCCCTTTCGAGCCAGCCCTTTCGAGTCTCCAGCGGAACGCAGCCGCCTGTGCCCGGCCCGGATGGCCTGCTGGTTCCTCAATCGACCGCTGTCACCGTGGCCGTGGACAGTCTGCTCGAAAACGATGCCGATCCAGACGGGGATGGCCTATCCCTCACTCGAGTCGATCCAACCAGCAGCCAGGGCGCGAGCCTGGTTTTGGCTTCCGGATGGGTGACGTATACTCCGCCACCAGGTTTTCAGGGACAGGACAGTTTCAATTACATCGTCCATGATACGAAGAACCTCTCGGCAACAGGCCGGGTCGATGTCCTGGTTTACGACGGTCTATTGCCAGTTCTCCATCAGTTGCGACTGGATCCGGTCGCGGGCATCTATCGACTGCGATACACCGGAACACCGGCACGGATTCTGGAATTGCAGCGGTCGACCGACCTGGTTCACTGGTCGATCCTTCAACAGACCCCGATCCCTCCCCATGGAGTGGTCGAATATCTGGAACTTCACCCTCCTGTGGGCGAAGCTTATTACCGAGCCGTCGAGAAATAGGCCCGGTTTCTTCAGACTTTCGGAACCACAAAAGGATTGCGGTATTCGCGGGTGAGCAAGGCCTCGGCGGCCTCATTTTGAATGAATTGCTCGGTTGTGGGATTCATGCGCAGGGCCACTCCGAGGGTGGCCATTTCCCGGCTTAGATCCACTTCGTTGCGGGCAAGATGTTGAGCCATCCGATCGAATGCCTCGGCCAGATCACGGTCATTTTTCAGCGCCTCGATCATTTCGGCGGGGGACTTCCGAGAGCCAAGACGGTAGGAGATGTTGCCGGTATGGCAGAGAGCGCTGGAGAGGTGGCCCTCGAGGATATCGGCGTGCAGGTCTTCGGATTTTCGGCTGCGAACGGCCTTGATGAAGTTGGCGTAATGGTCCTCGGCGCCGCGCCAGCTCTTGATTTCCTTGTTGTCACGATCATAGGCCGTGGCGGCAGTGTAGCTGGGGACGGTGACGTGACCGCCCTCGCACTCGATGACGATTCCCACGCCCGCCCCTTTGTATTTATCCATGTTTTTGTCGCCTTTGGAGGCTGGCAGTCCTCGAACCTCGAAGATCAGCGGCGCCTCTGGGTAATCGTGCAGGATCACCATGGTGTTGGGGGTTTCTCCGTCGTCGACGTAACTCAGACGGCCGCCGAGCGACAAAATGCGCGGGGAAAGCTCCTGCACACCGAGGAACCAGCGGGCGACATCCATTTCATGGATTCCCTGGTTGCCGAGGTCGCCGTTGCCGGTGTTCCACACCCAATGCCAATCATAGTGCAGACGCTTGCGCATGAGGGGCAGTTTCCGGGCGGGTCCGCACCAGAGATCATAGTCGATTTCCGGAGGAACGGGCTGGGGACCGTCCACCTTTCCGATGGTGTCGCGACGTTTGTAGCAGAGGCCTCGAGCGACCTTGATTTTGCCCAGGTTTCCGGCCTTCACCCAGGCCACGGCGGCGGCAATGCCGTCGCGCGAGGAGCGGCTTTGGGTGCCGGCCTGGACCATACGACGATATTTGCGGGCGGCGAGAACGGCCTGTCGACCTTCCCAGACGTTATGGGATACCGGTTTTTCCACATAGACATCCTTGCCGGCCTGGCAGGCCCAGACCACGTTCAAGGCGTGCCAGTGGTTCGGGGTGGCGCTGGAAATGACATCCACATTTTTAGCTTCCAACAGTTGGCGGTAATCGGTGAAGGACTGGACCGGCGTGCCTTGGTCGGTAAAGCGTTTGGCGGCATTTTCGAGAATCTTGCGGTCGCAATCGCACAGGGCCACCAGGCGGACGCCCGGCATCTTGGTGAAGGCGCTGATATGCGAGCTGCCGCGGCCGCCAAAACCGACCACGGCGACTCGGATATCGCTGTTGGCGCCCGCGACCTGCGCCCAGGAACGCGGTGATAGGCTGAGGATCGTCGTGGCCATTGCGGCGCGGCGAAGAAAACTGCGTCGAGAGATTTGGGGGGTCATAAGCCTGCGAGAATTAGGGGACGTTGGACGAACGGATTTCATGCGGGGCTCATCCTAACGGAAACCGCAAAGGAAAAAAAGATGGAATATGATCTTGGAGTGCTGTCTGAAAATTTCGTGGGCGGGGCCAATGGTATTGACTCTCTCGAATGCCCGACGATAATGGTTCCCATGAAAATCGCCGTTTCGCAGATGGGGAGTGCCCGGGTGTATGCCTTGGCGGGTCGTTTGGACTCGGAGGCTGCGCCGGAGTTTGAGATGCGGTGCCTCCGGGATCTCCATGGCGAGATCCGAATCTTGATTTTGGACATGTCTGGACTCGAATACCTCAGCTCAGCCGGGCTGCGGACATTCCTGAGCGTTGGCAAGGCTCTGCAGGCCAAGGATGGCAAACTGGTTCTTTGTGTTCCGCCGGGTCAAACTCGCCAAATCATTGAGGCCTCGGGATTCCACAAGTTGTTTCCGCTCTGCGCCAATTTGGATGAAGCGGGCAAGCACACCACCGGCAACTTCAAACTTCTCATGCACAAAGAATGGGAGGTTGACGTGATGACTGTGTATGGCCGTGTGGATGCCGAGCGGGCCCCGGAAGTGGAAGCTGCCGGGCGCAAGATTCTGGAAACCCCTTTTCAAAAACTGCTCATCAACATGAGCGCCGTGCAATACCTGAGCTCGGCCGGCTTGTGTGCGTTGCTCACTCTGGCGAAGCTGGCCCAGGCCAAGAACGGGCGTCTGTTCCTTTGCAGCCCGGCGCCACCCGTCCTGCAGATTCTCAAGCTGAGTGGTTTTGACAAGATCCTGGCCATCCGGGAGTCGGTTCAGGACGCATTGGTGGAATAACTCCCCCTGCCCGAAGACCCTTCCGGCCCCTTCAAAATCGGATCGGAAGCGAATGAATTCCTGGATTCGAAAGCCTCAATCAACCCACACGGCGTCGTTCATGTAATCCCAGGCATAAGCATAGGGCATCAGTCCATCGCGCCCGGTATTCGCCGTGTTACGGAAGATGAAGACGCCGCCGCCCGGTTGAGCGGAATCATCGCGATAACCCACCAGCAGGACACTGTGTCCATCACGCACGGCATCGGCGGGGCACATTTGAAGGACGTTATCCGTCCACTCTTCCTTCTTGGGCCAGCGAAATCCCCCACAAACCGGCCAGCCGTCATTGAGCGCGCGTTTGATCGCTTGCAGCTCGGTATCGCTCAGGCCGGTATTGACATTCCACTCCTTGATCCAATGGAGATGGAGCGCCGGGGTCAACCGTGTCTGGGCGTCAGCCAGGGCCTCGGATGCGGGAGGAAGCGAGGGATCGAACTGGGTCTGGTATGACCATTCCTGGGCGGTGCAGATTCCGGCATTGGTGTAGCCTTTCCACAGGTCCGAGAAGAATCCGCCGTCCTCCTGATCCCCGCACGCCTTGTTGGCTGCCCAGTTCAGGAATTCAACGCTGAGACGCGGACAATGCCCCTGGCGTTTCGCCAGGGCAAACTCGATCGCCCCCGTCATCGTGAAGGCCGAGCAGGTGGGACGAGATCCCTGCCGGCTTCGAGCCAGGTTGTACTGCTCGAACTGGGGCCGAAGGTCGACGACGTCCGGCAGGGAGGCCGGGCGGGACGCCCTTGAGGTGGAGACTGCCATCGGATCGCTTGTGGACGCCCCGGGGCACGGCGCGACCAACAGCAAGCTCAAGAGAAGACCCAACCCCAGGGACGTGAAGCAGGGCAAGGACCTGCGCTGTGGAAAATTCCTGCCTGAATAAAAAACTCTTTTCATCTTCATACACCGAAAAATTGGCTATGGCCGGATACCCTATCCGACGCTCGGGTTCGAAGGCAAGCCGGAGGAAAGCCTGTCCAGCGTCCATTGACTGGTGTCAGGAACTGTATGCCGGCCCCGCTAAAATGGCGGCGCATTTTTCCAGGAAATAGAAATCGCCCTGGCACCAGGGAACATCCAGACAATCAGACAGGTCCCGGGGAGGCAGCAGTTCAATCCAGGCGGCGCCCAGAAACAGGGCCTGGGCCAAGTGGGGAGGGCTGGTATAATTTTCGCCTCCAATGTAACGATCCCCAAAGGCCATGAACCAACCGGGCCTTGCCTCACGAAAAACCTGCAGTCTTCGCGCGCTGCACCCTTCCGTTCTCTGCCGGAGTGCCCGGGCAATCTCGGGGGTTAAGTAGCAATACCGGGCCAGTTTTGTGATATGAAGATGTTTCGATGTGGAGGACGTGGGCGTCAGGATCCTGGGACGCACTCGCTCGTAATTGATCCGAGTTTCCAGCAGGGTCTGGAGACGCCCCAGGGCGGTCGTCTCGGCCTGGGAATCGCCGACCATGCGGGCCAGCCGCGCGTAACCCAGCCAGCCCGCCAGATTCCCGTTGAGCGCTTCGGCTTCATCTTTCGCATCAGAATCCTTTCTCGGATCAAACGCCGCCTGGGAAATCGGGACCCCGCGGATGCGTTCCTGAATTTTGGGCCAGTGGGCCCTGGCGGTGTCCGGAAGATTGAACTCGTGGCAATAGAGCCAGAACGCGTAGACGCCGAACAGACTGTTCGCGCGCACCGGACGGGTGGATCTCAGGTTTTCGGGCACGTCGTACGACTCGCGCGGACGGCTTGTTTGAGGTGAAAAACCCTCGACCGCGTAGGGGGGCAGCCGGTTCACACAGTTGTCCAAAAGGCGGGCTGCCGATGCTTGCGTGGACGGGGAGAGAAACCGGTGGGCGAGGGCGAGCGCATAAAACAGTTCATCGGGATGGCCGAAACAAACCTCATGACCGCTGATGCCCAACGTGAGGTGCAACGGCCGCCAGGGATAACCCTCAAGGAAGATCCGGACGTGGGACTCGAGCTTTTGTTGGATCATCCGGGTTGCGGGATGCGCGGCAGGCGTGGTCGAAACCCACGCCGAAAAAGTCCAGTTGGAGGCATATGCAGCGGTGATTTGTATGGGCGGCAAAACCTCACCGTTTCCTGGGTCCTCAACCAGGTTTTGGGCCCGGATCTGTTCCCCCAGGCTCAGCGCCAGGAGTGCGGCGGCAACAAGCGGCTTCAAAGCGGCCTGAAAAAGAGGGTTCATGGCTGCGCCTCCAGGCAAAGGACTTGGGAACCCGTGTGAAAGTAGACGCGACCTTCGGCCACCGAAACAATGGCACGAGCCGGTCCGTGCCATTCATTCACGATCCCGTAAGGTTGCTGGGCGGCCCGGGCTTTCTCGTAGCCGCCCTGGTTCTCCCATCCAAATACGCCGGGTCCATAAAAACCGCCGTAGGTATCCCGCTTGCCATAACGGTTGGCGGTCAAACCCGACTCGAGGCTCAGACTGCCCAAATACCCCTGATGCGTGCTGAACAACCAGCCCGGCGAGCAGGACAACGCCTGGGTTTCATCGCCAATATAATTGAAGCTCATCCAAGGCATGTCTTTGGCTCCCGGCGGACGTTCCGGCTCCCGGGAACGATAGCCATGCCCCAGCAGGGTGATCCGGCCGTTCCGGGGATTCAGCTCGCCAAAACAGGTCAAAGGTCGCACCTCGCCACCGCCATCCCAGGTGCCGTAAGCCGATCGCAGTTGGACGAAGATCTGGCCGCTATTGGGATTCACGCACGGCGGAGTGGGCGGATTATGCAGACCTCCCGTGTAAAGGACCGGCGCAATCCACGGTTCCGTGCCGTCCTCCAACCGGAATGCGTAGAAGGTTTGTTCCTCGGGATGCGCCCGGAGATGTTCGACGATGAAGTCCTGTTCGCGCTCGACATCGGCCGCAGTGCCGGGGATGTAGCGCGAGTCGGATCCCGAGAAGCCGGTGCGTTGGATAAGCCCGCGCTGGTGCTCATCCAGGATTGTGTGAAAATCCTTGACGGGATTTGTAGTAATAAACACCAACCCATGACTGATCACCGGAAAGTAATCGCGCACGCTCAGGCCCTGCAGTTTGCGGGAGCGCCATTTCAAAGCGCCCGTTGCCGGCGACAGGCAGTAGACATGCATGTCCTCCGAAGCAAAAACGACGCGCGCCCCGTCCTCGCTGACCGCAGGGCTGTTCAGGATGCGATCCCGGGTGGCGAACTGCCAAAGGGGTGTTCCGTCGCGGAGGCTCACAGCATGAAAGATCCCATCCCGGGCGCCAAACAAGACAGCGGAATCGGTGACGACCGGCGACGTCCAGATCCCGGCATTTACCGACCGTTTCCATCGGAGATTGCCGGAGGCGGCTTCGACGGCGTAGAGACATCCATCCATGGATCCAAAATAGAGCAATCCATCCGCTAACATGGGCGAGTGGCCAATAGGTCCTCCCGTCGCCAAGGCCCACCGGAGCTCGCCGGTCCGGGCGTCCCACGCCAGCATACGGCCGGCATAAGTGCCGAGGAAGGCCAGATGATGGGCGACGATGATTTCGGCGCGGGGGCCGGTCAGTTCGTGATGCAGTTCCTGGCGCCAGGCGATCCGGAGGTTGCCTGCGGGAAACTCAGGATAGTATCCGAGACGTTGCAGGTTGCCGTGGAGCGTCGGCCAAGCGGTGGGACTGGATGAGGCGGCTGTCAAGCGAAGGATGGGTATCCATCCGATCAACAGCAGGATTGGCCAGAAACCGGATCGGAATTTCACGGACCCCATTTTCTATGTCCACAGGTCCGGGGGCAAGACGAATTCGGGAGCGACTGCCTTCGGACTATTTATTGACGGAATAGCGCTGCCGGCCGGTGATGAAACCTTTTGTGGTCGCGATGGCGCCCGTGATGAAGAGGGCGGGATTGAGTGCCAGAAACAGCCATTTTCGGGCCGACGGCAGGCGGAGAAAGTTGAGATTGCTGAGGTTGGACACGATCACCAAGTAGATAATCAGATAGCGCGGATAGAGCAGAAACACCGGAAGAAAAAGATAGAGAAACTTGCCGATGTGATGCGAAAGATGAGAGGCGTAGGGGATGCGGGTCAGCTTGAATCCCCATTTTCGCAACAGCGCCCCAAAGGACTCGGCGAGCTGGAAGTGCTTTTTGAAAAGATCGCGGCATCGGGTTTGCTGAGATTGCGCGTGCAGGTGCAGGACTTGGGTGGAAGCCACCCAGACTTCTCCCTGCTCGCTTAACCGCATGAAGAGATCCATGTCTTCCCCGGCAAAGCTGAAGTTCTCGGTGTCGTACCCGCCGATCCGGCGAAACACCTCCGCGCGAATCAGGTCGAACTTGCCGCTGATGCCCTGGCGATAGGTGCCCACCCAACGCGCCATCAGGGCTTGCCCCCAAAAGTTGTATTGCATCCAGTTGTCCCGCGGCAGGGTGACGGAGGAGGTGACGGCCACCCGTCCGGGCGTCATCAATTTCAAATTGTCTTCCAGGTCGGTTTCGCGGGCAGGCAGACAATCCTGTTGCATCAAAAGCAGGTAATCGCCCGTGGCGAATTGGGCCCCATGATTGTAGTCTCCGCTTAGGGCCAAGTCCCGGGGATTCTTCAGGTAGATCACTCCCTCGGGAACTGAGGGAAAGGACGTCGCGCTGCTGTCGACCAGGAGGATCTCGTGCGGCACGACGGTTTGCCGTCGCAGGATCTCGACGAGCCGGGACACGTCTCCGAGTCGTCCATAGACAGGCACGATCACGGAAACTTTGGGGGGGGGGGGGGGGGGGGAGAGTGGTGTGGGCATTCAGGAAATTCCCAGTTGGTTGAGCTGCCGGAGAAGATGGGGAACATGAACGGTAATCGGTTCTTCGACGTAGCGATGGTCACTGATGAGAGCAACGCCCGGTTTTTCGGACAGGCTATGGTGGATCAATCCGGTTTCGCGGGCCAGGGTTTGGTAACAATCGTTGAAATAGTGAGCGCTGAAGATCTCTGCCACCTGGGTATTAGGTGGGCAGAACACAATATTGGCCAGGGCAGCCCCATGGGGAGCAATCACGACATCAGCGCTTTGAAAAAGCCGGATCTGATCGAGAAAAGAAAGGTTTTCAGGATGACAGGTTTCAATCCCGATGCCAGCCAAGGCTCGGACGACTTCGTCTTCGTTGGTGACCTGGCGATGACGGCTTCCGCGGCGTCCCAGGTAGATCCGGCGGCGCCGATTGTCGGACCGAGGGGGTGGAGCCAGGCGGTTTCTGAGGAATTGATGATGAAAATTGCGGATCCAGTTGGGAATGGTAGTCAGCAGCAGACGCTCGGCCAGGTAAGTGGTTGCCGGATGGGTTTCCCGAATCTGGCGGGGCTGGATGCCGAGCATTTCGAGCGATTCACGCTGGAACGGATGCCGCAGGGGATTGGTGATAATAAAGTCCAGGCTGGACAACGTCCAGCCAGCCGCCTCGAGTAGGCCCAATCGCGGCAGTGAATTGAACAGCCAATGATAGTAACAATGGCCGGAGATCACCGCCACACTGGTGCCTGTGCCGGCCAACGGCTGGACGGGCGGCAGCCGGAACCGATACCGAGGGCTTAATTCCTGAGGTTCCATGAACCATTCGAAGCTGACATCGCTCAGCAGCAGGTCCGGCAGGCAGATCTGACCGATTTCTCCCACGATGCGAACGTGCGAAAGGCTGGCGGCCACTTCGCCTGGATCGTTCTTTTCCCGCGGAATACCGAGTCGGCACTTGGGATGCTGCCCCACATATTCTCTCAGCGATATCACCTGCGCGGGTGGAACCCTGTCCGGCGCCAGTCGCGGGCACAGGAGTCTTTGGAGGCCTCGAATCCACCTCCTGAATCCAGGTCGGCGCAGCTTTTTCAGCAGGGGGATCCCCACCCGTCGTCCCCAGAAGTAAAAGGCTCTGCGCAGGGCCCGGTTCATGCACAACGCTCATCCTGCCAGACAGCCATGACGTGCGGTTCGCAGACGTCCCGGTCTCCCACCGATGTTCCATCCAACCTGTAAAACCGGTAACCAAGGGACATTAAGTGCCGCCGTTTCTCCCAGGTCTGGTCGTTATGAAACTCGATGAGCAGCGTCGGCCGATGTTTCCGCGCCAGCTCGAGCATTCCCGCGAAAACCTGGTCCTCAGCGCCTTCCACATCGATTTTAACCAGCTGGACCGGCCTCGGCTGAGCCAGTAGTGCGGCATCGAGGCTGGTGGCTGGAATCCGGAACGCGGCTTCCGTCGCCCGGCCCGTGACATCTTTGCCGGTAATGGTCCATTCGTTGGCCGAATGACGGCGTCCCGCATGAAGAGCGACTTCGGATTTCTGGCCGTCGTTGACCGCCTGATTTCGAACTTCGATGGGGGCGCAGGAAGATTGCTTCTGAAGCCATTGGCAGCGAGCGGACAGGACTTCGGCGTTGTCCGGATTGGCTTCAAAGGCAATCACAAGACCGGTGGGACCGGCCGTGCGCGCCATAACTTCGGTCATGACACCAAAATTCGCACCCACATCGATAACCAACGATCCCGATTTGACCCGCCTGGATAAGGTCTGAACCACTCCGTCCTCCGACGGATGATGCGGGGCCCGACGATACGAGGTCAGGAGGCGAACAAGCCAGGGGTGCAGACCGGTGGCACGGCAAGTGCGCTGGATCCAGGCCGGGCTGTTATTCCAAAGCAGAATGTAAATCCGCAACCACGTGTAGAGCATGTTTCACTCCGATTACCAGGACCGATGTCAACGGTGGAAATTTTCCCCTGGCGATCCTTTTTTGGGCTCGTCCAGGACATGGCATTCAGGCCCTAAACTATGGTCGCAGGCCGGACTTGGGCGCAAGCCTGATTTTCTGATTCGAAGCAAAGCCGTTGACAAACCATTTCATTCCGCTAGTTTGACGGGCCAATCGACAATTAATGTGATTTATGCCGAATACAAAGTCAGCTCAGAAGCGCGCACGTCAAAGTGAGAGAAGGCACCAGCACAACCGCCAGGTGAAATCGCGGTTGAAAACCCTCGAATCCAAATACCTGGGGCTGGTCAAGGAAGGCAAATCCGAGGAAGCGGCGACGGCGCTTCGCGCGGTCAGTTCCGCCCTGGACAAAGCGTCCAAAGCCCGAATTATCCATAAGGGCAAGGGAGATCGTAAGAAATCCCGGCTCGCCCTCAAAACGATCAAGCCGAAATAAATCCCCCCTTCCGCCGTGTGCGCGGAAAAGATACTCCGCCTTGCGCGGACTGCGAGTCACTTTGCCAGCAGCCCCGGGGGCGTCAGGTGACCTGTCCAGCTTGAGAGCACGGGCGACCGCCCCCTGCCCAAAGGCAGTGTCGCATGCTCATGAATGCGCCGGAAGGTCTATCCTGCCTGTGCTGCTCACTTCTTTATAACTCCCAGCTTCTTGGAACTGAGTTCAGCCCATTAATCTGCTGCGACAAAATTTATCGTAGCTACGATGAATTTTGTCGCGACAATGTAAATCGTAGCTGCGATAAAATATGTCGCAGGCCGCCTGTGATTCCCAAGTGGGGGGGGGGTGATGAATACAGAAAGGCATGGAGACCAGACATGGAGACCAGGGCGGTCGCGGCAGAGTGCGCTTTCGCCCACAATTGCCTTGCACGGCGGTTGATTCCGGCGAATTTTATGGCCATGGAAAAAACCGATACTTTGCGTGAGATGTTTCGCATGCAGCAAGCCCTGAACGAACGCATTGGCGTCAGGACAACCGAAATGAAGGAAGCGGATCGCGCCGTTTGGCTCTTGAATTATTGCCGGGCCATGAATCAGGAGATTGCCGAACTGACCGACAGTGTCCCTTGGAAATGGTGGGCCAAATACCAGAAGTTCGATCTTCAGAACGCCCGTGTGGAAGTGGTGGACCTCTTTCATTTCCTGATCAGCGCGGCCCAGGTTCTCGGGATGACAGCCGATGACGTGTTCGAGGCTTACCTCAAGAAGAACGCAGTGAACTTTCAACGGCAGGAATCCGGTTATCAGAAAAAAAACGAGAATGATTCCAAGCACATATGAGCGCATTGCATCCATTTGACGGCGCGCGGCATACTTTCGAAATTCGTCCAGGCCAGACCGGACATTTTTTTTCGTTGCCCGCCCTGGAACAAGCAGGGGTCGGACCCGTCTCCCGGCTGCCGGTCTCGATCCGGTTGGTGTTGGAATCGGTGTTGCGGCATTGCGACGGCCGGCGGGTGACGGAGGCCAACGTGCATCAGTTGGCCAACTGGCAGCCTCGGGCGGCGCGGTTGGAGGAGATTCCGTTTATTGTGGCGCGAATTGTTTTGCAGGATTTTACGGGGGTGCCCTTGCTGGTGGATCTGGCCGCCATGCGTTCTGCGGTTCAACGCCTGGGAAAGGATCCGGCGATGATCGAGCCTTGGGTCCCGGTCGATCTGGTGGTGGATCATTCGGTGCAGGTGGATTATGCCGGCACACCGGATGCTTTATCGCGCAACCTGGAGCTGGAGTTTCAGCGGAACCATGAGCGTTATCAATTTCTGAAGTGGGGGATGCAGGCCTTTAAGACGTTCCGGGTGGTTCCGCCGGGGATCGGCATCATTCACCAGGTAAATCTCGAGTATTTGGCGCAGGGAGTAATAGCGGGGCCCGGCGGGCTGTATTATCCCGACACACTCGTGGGCACTGACTCTCATACGACCATGATCAACGGGCTCGGAATCGTGGGCTGGGGAGTGGGCGGGATCGAGGCTGAGGCCGGGATGTTGGGACAGCCGGTCTACTTTTTGACGCCTGATGTGGTTGGCGTGCATCTCACGGGCAGTCTGCGGGAGGGTGTGACCGCAACCGATGCGGCCTTGACCCTGACCCAGGTGCTGCGGAAAGCCAAGGTGGTGGGGACATTTGTCGAGTTCTACGGTTCGGGCGCAGCCGCCCTTCCCGTGGTGGATCGCGCGACGATTGCCAACATGGCGCCCGAATACGGAGCCACCTTGGGCCTTTTCCCAATGGACAGGGAGAGTGTGGAGTTCCTGAGGATGACCGGCCGCGGTGAAGAGCATTGTCAGGTTTACGAGAGTTATTACCGTGCCCAAGGGCTTTTCGGCATGCCGGAGAAGGGCGACATCGACTACTCGACGGATCTTTCCCTGGACTTGGGCAGCGTGGTGCCGAGCGTGGCGGGGCCGAGGCGTCCGCAGGACCGCATCGAACTATCTCGGCTCAAGGAGGAATTCTCGGCCGCGATCTGCCGACCGACGACTGAGAACGGTTTTGGAAAAAGGCCGGAGGATTTGTTGGAGGCGAAAGGATCGATCGGGACTCCTCTCTCGGTGTGCTTGTGCCATGGCAGCGTTGTGATCGCCTCCATCACCAGCTGCACGAATACCTCCAATCCCACCGTCATGCTGGCCGCCGGTTTGTTGGCTAAAAAAGCCGTGGAACGAGGTTTGACAGTCAATCCGGCTGTGAAGACATCCCTGGCGCCCGGGTCGCGGGTGGTGACCGATTACTTGCATGAGACGGGGCTGCAACCTTACCTGGACCGGCTGGGATTCCATGTGGTGGGCTATGGATGCGCCACGTGCATCGGGAATTCGGGACCTCTGAATCCGGCGATCGAGAAGGCCATTATTGACCATGACCTGGTGGTGGCTTCAGTGCTCAGCGGCAATCGAAATTTCGAGGCGCGGATTCACCAACACATCAAGGCCAACTTTCTGATGTCACCGCCGCTCGTTATTGCTTTCGCCCTGGCGGGCCGGGTGGATATCGACCTGGACCACGAACCCGTCGCTCAAGATCCTCAAGGCAGGCCTGTCTTTCTCCGGGAGATCTGGCCGACGCTGAACGAAATTAGGGCTCTGCTTCAAACAGCACTCAAGCCCGCCGTCTATCGCCGCCTGTATACTGACTTTGCCGCGCAGAATCCCCAGTGGAACAAGGTCCCTGCGGTCACGGGACGCGTTTTCAGATGGAATCCGCAAAGCACTTACATCCAGGAGCCGCCTTTCTTCGTCGATTTCCGGAGACAGCCGGAGCTGATCCGCGAGATCCTGGATGCCCGGCCGCTCGCCATCCTGGGAGACAGTGTCACCACGGACCATATTTCCCCCGCCGGCTCTATCAAGAAGACGTCTCCCGCCGGCCAATACCTTTTGGAAAGTGGCGTGGCGCCTGCGGATTTCAACAGTTACGGTTCCCGTCGCGGCAACGATCGGGTCATGACCCGTGGCACATTTGCCAATGTCCGACTCAAGAACCGGATGGTTCCCGGGACGGAAGGCGGTGTGACCCGGTTTCAGCCCGGGGGTGAAGTAATGTCGATTTACGACGCGGCCATGAGATACGCGGCAGCCCGGACACCGCTGATCGTGGTGGCGGGACAGGAGTATGGGACGGGCAGTTCGCGGGACTGGGCGGCCAAGGGGACGCAACTCCTGGGGGTCCGGACGGTATTGGCTCAGAGCTACGAACGCATTCACCGATCCAATTTGGTCGGGATGGGGATCTTGCCGCTTCAATTTCTCGAAGGGATGTCAGCCCAAAGCCTGGGTTTGGATGGATCCGAAGTCTTCAGCGTTTTGGGACTCAACACCGGATTGAAACCGCAACAGCAGCTCTGTCTCAAAGTCATGCGGCAGGATGGACGAACCGACGACATCCCTGTGCGGTGCCGTATTGATACGCCCATCGAGATCGAATACTACCAGCACGGAGGGATTCTGCCTTATGTGCTCCGCCAGCTTTTAGGATCAGGGACCGACGGTAGGTGATGGTCCAGTCTGTTTGAGATTGCCTTTGGGTCGGCGAGGGGCAAGGATGAGTTGAGCCCAGTTTCAACTCAAAACAGACATTTACCACAAAGGACATTTATGACTCAAAGCCATCCGAGTTCACGACGGGATTTCTTGAAAACCTCCAGCCTTATGACTGCGGGCGCCGTGGTGGCATCCCAGATGCCTGTGCCGCTCATGGTGCATGCAGCGGATTCCGATCTGCTGAAAGTGGCTGTGATCGGTGCCGGCGGACGTGGCACGGGCGCTGCTCTCGATTGCGTTGCCGCCGGGGGCAATATCAAGATTATTGCGGTCGCCGATGCCTTTGAGCAGCAGGCCAAGAATGCTGCCCGCGAGATCTCGACGAAGTGCAAGGATAAAGCCGATTTGCCGCCGGACCGGGTTTTTTGGGGATTGGACGCTTATCTGAAAGCGGTGGACACAGGGGCGGATCTCGTGATTCTGGCGGGTCCGCCGGGATTCCGTCCGCAGCATTACGAAGCCGCGGTCAAGGCGGGCAAGCATGTTTTCATGGAAAAGCCGGTGTGCATCTGCCCGGGCGGCTACCGGAAGGTCATGGCAGCCAACAAAGTGGCTGAGGAGAAAAACCTGAAGGTCGTTGTCGGCCTCCAGCGTCATCATCAATCCAGTTATCTGAGCGGCATTGATGCTATTCAATCTGGCAAGAGCGGCGATCTCTCCCTGTTGCGCGTTTATTGGAATGGCGGCGGCATCTGGAATCGTCCGCGTCGCCCCGGCCAGACCGAGATGCAGTACCAGGTGCAGAACTGGTATCACTTCGTTTGGCTGAGCGGCGACAACATCTGCGAGCAGCATGTGCACAACCTGGACATTGGAAACTGGGTCATGTCGGTCGTGCTCAACAAGCAGGGCGCCGAATGGGCGCACCCGGTCGAAGCCAACGGCATGGGGGCGTGCCTGACCCGCGGTTACAACGGCAAGGATGTCCAGGGCCAGATTTTTGACGCCCATTTTATCGAGTATTCATACGAGAATGGCACCCGGATGTTCAGCCAGTGCCGGCATCAGCCCAATACATGGAACATTGTCAATGAGTTTTATCATTCCAGCGCAAAGCCTCGAGGCGCCAATGTTGCCGGCGGCCAGGGACCGAAACTGCAACACAACAATCCCTATGTTCAGGAGCATTATGTTTTGCAGCAAGCCATCACCCAGAATCGGAAGCACCACGAAGGCTGGCACGGCGCCATCAGCAGCATGACAGCGGTGTTGGGGCGGACAGCCACCTACTCGGGCCAGGTGGTGAAGTGGGATGAACTGGTGGCCTCCGGGCCGGACACATTCCCGGCGGAGCTTTCATGGGAGAGCAATCCACCCGTCATGCCCGACGAAAACGGATTCTATCCGATTCCCACCCCGGGCAAGAGCCGGGCGGGAAACCGGGGTTAGCTCCTTCGCTCATTACAGCAAGCGACCTGGGGGGCAACAGCATGGTTTAGCCGGACTGACCGTTCTGGAGTTTTGGGAACGGAGCGGGAGGCTAGTCCGTGCCGTGTTTCTCTCCTGGTGCAAGTGCGTTCCCGGAAGTAGGAGCTCTGTCTTTGTCAAAACGTCGCTGCTTTTGCCCACGTTCCCGGATCGGATTTGAGCCGCTTTCGAGCTTCGGCTGCGGAGGCGGGTTGGCCATTGGGGCCGGTCAAAGCCATGATCTTGTCGGCAATGGCATTGAGGTCCGGCAGGATGATATCATGGTGGCCGCAACCGGTCCAAGGCGAGGCGAGGAGGAGGGACTTGCAGCCGGCGTTATGGGCGGCTGCGGCGTCCTGCCACTTGTCGCTGATTACATAGGTGCGATCCAAATCCAGGTGCCATTTGAAGGCGGCTTCCCGCAGCAGTCCGGGGCTGGGTTTGCGGCAGGGACAGCCATCCTCATCGGCATGGGGGCAAACCAGGATATCGTCCAGTCGGAACACGCGGATGAGTTCCTCATGAATCCGATCCAGTTCGCGGCGCAAAACGGTGCCGGCGGACACACCGGGCTGGTTGGTGGTGGCCACCAGGATGAAGCCGGCTTTCTTGAGGCGTTGAAGAGGTGCGATCGCATCCTCGTTGATCACCAGTTCCTCCATGGTGGACGGACCTCGCGGTGTCATTTGCGATGCGGGGATCCGGGTCAGGATCCCGTCGCGTTCCAGTATAATCCCTGGATGCATAGGCATGATCCAATTGCTGCTGATGCTCGACCTAGTACCTTCCCTTGTGGCACTCGTATTATCACTCTGACAACAATTCGTTTATGCCGTCTTTTTCCGGATGCGTCAAATGAATCAGCCGATTTTTTTCGCACCGACTTTTTTCTGTGCCAAACGTCGCCTCCGATTGCGCAGAGGCAAAAGTTTCTTAAGTGATCGGATGAAAACAGGTCCTGGAAAAGCGGTGATCCTGCCGGGTCCGGGGACGCGGGATTCAGGAGCGATCCCTCAAGCGGAACAGAATCTCGCCCGCGTGAGGCACGCACAGAATGCCTTCCTGTTCGCGTCCGGCATAATCTTCCGGGCGGATGCTGTCAGGATCCCGGTAGCCCAGATTGATGCGGCGGCATTGGATTTCCGGGATGCGGGTGGCCAGGGTAACCCGGGCTCGAGGTGTTTCGATGCCGTGATCATAGGTGCCTTGACCATAGACGTGGGTGCAGTGTGCCAGAACGCCCCACGGGTGGTGGCGGTATTGGTCCCATTGTTTCAGGAAGAAATCGCGGCAATGATAGCCCACCGCCTCAATCAGGCGACCATGGCTAAAGGAGACCTCGCTGATATGCGGCGCATAGATGATTAACTCCCCGCGATCCGCCAGGACCGGTTCGAGTTTATACATGCACTTTCCACCGGTCCACAGCTCGTCATACATTTTGGGGGCGCAAGAGAGGATCGTGTGGAACGGCCGATCGTGGTAAGTGACATGGATCTGGCTGGAAAGCCGGCTGGCGGCCGCCCATGCGGCCTCGGGCGATCCTGCATACAGACCGGCCAGAGAGCAGTCCGGTCGCACGACCATGCAGATGCAGAGCTTGCTCACGGACACCATGGAGCCAGCGCGGTCCACCACACGTCTGACGGGAGTGTCCTGGCAGCCTATAATGCGGTGGTTGGTGATGATCGCGCCCAGCCAGTGGAAAAAGTTCACGATGTCCGGTCCTGCCACCCCGGGAAACAGATACTTGTTGCCTCCGGAAAAACCGACAACTTCGTGTGGAAAAACCGGGCCGGCAATCATGACCGCGTCATAATCGAAGACCAGGCGGTTGACATCCACCGGCACCTCAAGGGAAAACAATCCGCCACTGAGCTCGCGAATCTCGTCGGCGCTGATCACTCCTACCCGACGCAAGGCGCCGGGATCGTTCCAGGCATGGTTGAAGAACCGCACTCGTCCATAGCAGGACCGGCGTGTCTCGGGCGTCAGATCCAATCGGCGACAGATGGCGGCTTCGCTCATGGGCTGGTGGGTGCCGAGAGCCACCAGAACGTCAAGGGCCCGCGTCACAGCCCCCAATTGTTCCTGCAACACTTGAAAGATCAGCCCGATGGGCGCGGTTCGAGTTCCGTCGGGGATGATGAGCAAGAGTCGTTTGTCGCGAAACTCCGCCGCAGGACAGAAATCGGCGATGAGGCTTCTCACTTGGTCCAGGGATACGGCACGGTCCTCGCCGGCCTCCTGTGTTATCACTGGGTGTGATTTCATAAGCATCTTGATGGTGACGGATTCGGTCTGGATTTTGGTCATTGACTTCTGCGAAAAATCAGGAAAACCTCGGCGCCTCGCCGGCGCATGGACATGCGCTTTAGCGAAACGGCCTGGTTGAGCCGCGCAAAACCCCGTCCATCGGCGAGAGTTGGAGCCTGGGTGCCTCCGAAGATAACGGGGCAGACGGTCAAGTGCAATTCATCAATCAAGTTCGCCCGGAAAAGGGTTGCATTGAGTTCGCCCCCCCCTTCCACGAGTAAACGCCGAACCCCCCGGGCTTGACGCAACCATCGAAGGGTTTCCAGGAAATCGATCCGTTCGCGGCCGCAAATCCGGACCTCATCGGCCACCTCTCGCAAACGCGCCGCATCGGCCGGGCGGATTCGAGCCGTGGTCAACACCAGAATGGGGGAATACCGGTGACGAAAAATCTCCGCCTGGGGATTGAGGGAACCGGATCCGCTTACGACAATACGCAGCGGGTATTCCCTCAAGCCCTGCCGCAGGCGCAACCGTCGAAACCGGAGTGGACCCGGCCCGAGTTGGACCGGATTCAAGTCAACGGTTCTTGCCCCCGCCATGATGGCATCGGCGGTAGACCGAAGTTCCAGGAGGTGCTGCTGATCAAGGTCGCTTCCGAAGGACCCAAGGTCGCGATTGGCTGCGGCGATTTTTCCGTCGGCTGTCATCGCCATGTTGAGAAGAACAAAAGGTCGTTCGCCGACAGGGGGCATAGGATTTGTTTGCTGGCTTGGATGAACCATGTTACGCGCGGCGGCCTTGAGGAGAGGACGGCCTGGGATCGGATGGGTGGGGCGATAGCAGAAGCTTTTCGATCTCCTCGTAGTTTTGCACGACATGGGTGGCATGGGTAAGTTGTTCTCGAGGCAGGGTGTTCGTGATGGCAATGACGTCCATTCCCGCCTTTCGCGCGGCTTCCACACCCACCGCCGCATCCTCTAGCACGCAACATTCGGCAGGCCGAACGTTCAGCAAATCGGCCGCTCGCAGAAACACATCCGGGGCAGGTTTTGGGTGTTCGACATCCTGAATGCTGGCGACCGCCTGAAAATACCATCGCAGGTTCCGGAGGGCTAATACCTCTTCAATAACCGGATGCACCGAGCCTGAGGCCAACCCCAGGACATACCGCGGACTCAACCGATCGAGCAGGCCAGGTATGGCGGGAAAGATCGGTTTTTCTCGACGGATAATTTCGATAAACCGCCGCTGTTTCCACGCGATCAAGTGTTCGATTGGATAGGGCGGGTGGTGGCGTTCGACAAAGTCGCTCCATAGCGCCCGGTCTGAACGGCCATAATAGGCGGTGAAGTCCATGCCATGATTCTCCCCGAAGCCCATCTCCCGGAATACCTCAAGAAATGCCTGGATGTGCCGCGGTTCGCTGTCCACAAGCACACCATCCATATCGAAAATAATTGCACGATACGTGTTCATATCCGTTTAAAAGATCTCGGGCAAGCCCTCCTCCAGCAGCCGGATGCGCTGCATAATTCCCTGTTTGCGGGCCAGTTCCCGCAACCAGCGCGGAGGCTCATTGAGTCCCTCGAAGGATAACCGAAAGGTGCCGAAGTGCATCGGCACCAGCCACCGGGCATTCAAATCATGAAAGGCTTTGATCGCTTCATCCGGCCCCATGTGGACCCGGCGCAGGCCTTCCGGGTGATAGGCGCCAATGGGCAAAAGGGCAATTTCAGGAGAGTGTCGCTTCCCGATCTCCTTGAAACCTTCGAAATAAGCGCTGTCGCCCGCGTGGTATATGCTGCGCCCTTGATACTCGAGAATGAACCCGCCATAGCCTCGATGGCTATCGTGCAGCACTCGCGCCCCCCAGTGTTTGCATGGGGTCAAGGTGACCTTCCAGTCTCCGTGCGTGAAAGTCTCCCACCATTCAAGCTCCAGGACTCGCTCAAAACCCAGGCGACGCGTCAGTTTTCCCATTCCCCAAGGCATGAGGCCCAGCTTCGGCGCCCGCAGCCGACGGATGCTTCGCTTATGAAAATGATCAAAATGCGCATGAGTCAGCAAAACCAGATCGATTTGAGGCAAATCCTTCGCCTTTAAACCTGTGTTCCGGATCCGTTTCATGAGAAACAGCCAATTGGCAAAGATCGGATCAATCAGAACGTTCAGGTCCTTGAACTGCAATAAAAACGAGGCATGGCCAATCCATGTGATGGCCACCTGACCCGAATTCAGAGAGGGAAAGATGGGACGATTCGGAACTCCGGTCCGCCGGGTTCTCCACGCCTTCCAAATCATCTCGTAGAAAAACGTATGAGGACTGAACGATTGGCTCGGGGTCAGGTCCTTGAAAGATCGCGGCAACCTTCGCCGGTATTGCGGAGGACGCGACTGCTTATCCAATTCCGAATTCATATTAGCGAAGCCTCTTTCGAGTATCGCCGAGACAGCAACCGTTGCCGCCCGAGGAAGCCCCAAATTGCCTCGCGGTATGTTTAATGCCCCCCCATCAATACCGCGTGAATGAATAAAACACAATACACCGCGTCCATATCAGCGGCAGGCAAATTAGAGAAAGACTTGCTATGAAAAAAATGATGAAGATTTCTGTAATCGCAGCAACAGCGTTATCTCTCACTTCGATAACACCTTGCGTGCAGGCTGGCAACTCGGAATGGGCCACGGCCGGCAAGATTCTAACTGGAGTTGTGGCGGGCTCGGCCTTGACCAGCATCCTGGCTCCCCATCACCATTGCACGACGGTGTATACAACGCCTGTTGTTGCCACAACTACGACTGTGGTTCCGGCGGTTCCTGTGCAGCAAGTTGTGGTTCAACAGCCTGTGCAGCAAGTGGTTGTTGAATCCAGACCGCAGACAGTCCTTGTCCAACCGGCGCCCGTCCCAGTCGTCGTGCGGCCCGCCCCTGTCGTTGTTTACTCGGCTCCGGTTGTGTGTCCGCCCCCCTATGTGGTTTATCGGCCGCCTTTGGTGGGTGTCCATTTCTCGTATGGGCATCACGGCCGGCCCCATCATCGTTGGTAATCTCCCGTTTTGACCTCGACACAGGACGCCATCAGGCGTCCTTTTTTTTACAGTCTGTTGCTGAAGTTCTTTATTGAAACCACGATGATGGAAACGCACGAATCAAAAAAACTGATCGAACAGCAGCTAAAGGTATTTCTAGGCAAGAAACCTGTTTTGGGACGGCAGGTTTATGTGGCTTCCGGCGCTGTGGTGGTGGGGGATGTCACCCTGGGTGATGAGAGCAGCGTCTGGTATAACGCCGTGATTCGCGCGGATATTCATCGGATTGTGATCGGCAACCAATCCAACATCCAGGACAATGCCGTGTTGCATGTCGCTGATGATTTTCCATGCCTAATTGGCAGTCGGGTCACGATTGGTCACGGGGCAATTGTGCATGCCTGCGAGGTGGGCGACGAAACCCTGGTTGGCATGGGGGCGGTCATTCTGGAGGGGGCGGTCATCGGGCCCCGATGTCTCATTGGCGCCAACGCCCTGGTCACAGGCGGATCCAGGTTTCCTGAAGGTTCCCTGGTGCTTGGTTCTCCGGCCAAGGTGGTGCGTCCCCTGCGGTCCGATCAAATCCAGACCGTGCGGGCCAGCGCGGATAAATACGTGGCCAACGGCCGTTATCACCTCGAAAACTGCATCCAGGTTCATCCCATGTGCGTGCGCCGCCGTCCTCGACGATGCGCGGCGGGTTAGCGTTTGAGGCATATCCATTCGGGAGGAACATCCCGGCAGTCCTTCCATTTGAGGCGTGGTGGCGGGGGAATTTTCGCGGTTATAAAGGTTTTACTGCATTCATTTTCCATGGATTGTCTGCCTGGGCTGTCAGACGCACACTTGGCAGGATGATTGATCTTATGAGAATGATGAGGAAAACTTCATTATCTCATGAAAACATTGATAAACCGACGCTCCAATCGAGGTTTTACTCTGATCGAACTCCTGGTGGTGATTGCCATCATCGCCATTCTGGCGGGCATGTTGTTGCCGGCCTTGGCCAAAGCCAAGAGTAAGGCTCAGGGCATTCTTTGTATGAATAACACCAAGCAGTTGGGTCTGGCTTGGATCCTCTATGCGGATGATTATGAAGGCAACCTGGTCCGCAACCATCATGGGGGCGACGCTCAAGGAGGTGCCAACCGCCTCGGGTGGGTAACGGGGTGGCTTTCCTGGACCACGAGCAGCGACAACACCAACACGTTGTTTTTGACCGACGAGAATTATGCGAAACTGGCTCGTTACTCGAACAAGGCCAAAAATATTTATAAATGTCCTGCCGACAAATATTTGCATCAAACACAAAAGGCCAGGGGATGGTCGGAGCGTGTTCGCAGTATTTCCATGAACTCCTGTATGGGCGACGGAAACGACAAGAATTGGTATGGCAGACTCCACACGGTTTACAAGAAGATCAGTGACATGAAAAAAACTCCGCCGGTCAAGGCCTGGGTTTTTGTGGATGAACAGCCCGATAGCATCAACGATGGGTGTTTCTTTGTGAACGTTCAAAGCCCTGAAATCGTCGACATGCCGGCGAGTTATCACAATGGCGCGTGCGGTTTTGCCTTTGCGGATGGGCACTCGGAGATCAAGAAGTGGGTGGATCCCGTTGTCGCCAAGGCGCCTATTCGCTACCAGGATATGGCGCGAATCACGATCCAGAAGACGAATCCCGATTGGATCTGGTTGGTGCAGCATACCAGTGAACCCCAGGATTGATTTTTTGATATATCTCAAAAAAGTCCTGACCTCGTTATCCAGATGGGGCCAAAGCGTAACCACCAGTCAGGGGTGTGCCGCAAGACGCACACTAGGCAACTCCGTCCGAACGGCGTTAAACTTGCTCCAGAGACTGGGGAACCAGGTTCGTGGGCCTGTGGAATGGAAGACTGGCGAGCCGGAATCCAGTGGCGGTAATAGATGTTCTTAAGAGTTGACGCGCCCTTGGGAACTTCTTAATTTGCCCAAACAATCAAAAAACCAACGCGCACGTTTATGAATAACCAAATCTGTCATCGACAGAAGCTTTCGAAGGGTTTCACGCTGATCGAACTCCTGGTCGTAATTGCGATCATCGCGATCCTGGCTGGCATGCTCCTGCCCGCTCTTGCCAAAGCCAAGAGCAAAGCTCAAGGCATCCTCTGCATGAACAACACCAAGCAGCTCGGCTTGGCGTGGATTCTCTACTCGGATGACTACAATGGGACCCTTGTCCGGAACCACCACGGCGGAGACGCTCAAGGTGGCGCCAACAAACTGGGATGGGTGACCGGATGGATGGATTGGACGACGAGCCGGGACAACACCAATCTTTTGTTCCTGATCGACGAGAACTATGCCAAGCTGGCTCGTTACTCCAACAAGGCCAAGAACCTTTACAAATGCCCTGCCGACAAGTATTTGGCTCCAACCCAAAAAGGCCGAGGCTGGAGCGAGCGCGCTCGCAGCATTTCCATGAATTCCTGCATGGGGGATGGGAATGACAAGAACTGGTACGGCAATCTTCACACCATCTACCTCAAGATGACGGATATGAAGAAGCTGCCGCCCGTGAATGCCTGGGTGTTTGTCGATGAACAGCCGGATAGCATCAATGACGGCTGCAACTTCGTGAATGTCCAGACGCCGCAGATTGTGGACGCGCCGGCCAGTTACCACAACGGGGCCTGTGGCTATTGCTTTGCTGACGGCCATTCCGAGATCAAGAAATGGAACGATGTCAAGTTCAGCAAGATCCCGGTGAGATACTCATCGTTCAGCGCGATTACCGTGGCAGCGACGAGCCCGGATTATATTTGGTTGAAGCAGCATACCAGCGAGCCGAAGAACTAATCCCTTTAGTGTTCCGAGGGCCTGTCATTCGACAGGCCCTTTTTTTATGATCGCAAGCCTTGCGCCGATTGGCGAGTTGGCCTAAGATCGCGCGAAATTCGCTTCAGACAGTTGACGATTCCTCTCCCCGGGGAAAGGATTCGGTGTCTGGTTATAGGTTGCTTTGGAAGTTCATTCTGTCATGACACTTGATGATCTAAACAAACGGCTGGCGGTTTGCAGTTGGTCGCTGCAACCGGAGAATCCCCAACAGTTGCTGGAACGATTGGAGGCGACAGGCATCCGTCAGATGCAGTGCGCGCTCGATCCGCTGCGTGACGATCCCAAGGTATGGGGCGCGATGCCATCGATGTGCGCCGATCGCGGGATTCAAATCGTTTCCGGGATGTTTGGCACCAAGGGCGAAGACTATTCCACCTTGGAATCCATTCGGTTGACAGGGGGCTTGGTGCCCGATGCGACCTGGGATGAAAACTGGCGAAACATACAGGCCACCGCGGTTCTGGCTCGACAGATGGGAGTTCAGCTGGTGACCTTCCACGCCGGATTTTTGCCGCATGAACCCGCCCATCCCGATTTCGACAAACTGCTGAAGCGCGCTCGCCAGGTCGCTGATGTGTTTGCCGATAACGACCTGCAGTTGGCCATGGAAACCGGTCAGGAGACAGCCGAAACCCTGAGCGCTTTCCTGCAGCATTTGGACCGGCGGAATGTCGGTGTGAATTTTGATCCTGCCAACATGATCCTTTACAATCAAGGCCAGCCGATTGATGCCCTGCGCATCCTGAGCCCATGGATAAGGCAGTGTCATATCAAGGATGCGGTGCGGACTCGGACTCCCGGCACCTGGGGCGAGGAAGTGCCGGTGGGAACCGGGCAAGTGGATTGGCTTGCCTTTATGCGCACCCTTTCCAAACAGAGTTTTACGGGCCATCTCGTGATTGAGCGCGAAGCCGGCACGCAGCGTGTTCAGGACATCCGGACGGCTGTGACTCATTTACGGGCGGTAGGAGCCCAAGGTGTTTAAGCCTGCGATTACGAACAGGCTGATCGTATGCCGCACATTAACCCCTCTCACAAGGAAACGTTGTTATGATTCAAGTTGGCGTCGTTGGCATGGGATTCATGGGAGTCACTCACATCAAGGCTTACCGGCAGGTGAACGGTGTCCGTTTGGCCGCGATTTGTGATTCCGTGCGCCTGCCCCTGGATGGTGATTTCTCCAAGATCAGCGGGAACCTCGGCGGTGGCGAAACGCTCCGCTTAGATATGACCCAGATCAAGGCTTACCGCGATTTTAACGAAATGCTCCAGAATCCGGATATCCAACTGGTCGATATCTGCACTCCGACCTCGTCGCACGCCCCTCTGGCGACCGCCGCCTTGAAGGCCGGGAAACATGTGATTTGCGAAAAACCCCTCGCCCGCAACAGCGGAATCGCACATGATATTGTGCAAGCTGCCTCCCAAGCGCAGACCTATCTCCTGCCCGCCATGTGCATCCGCTTCTGGCCGGAATGGGCTTATGCAAAGAAACTCATCGATGATTCGGTTTTTGGGAAAGTCCTGGCCGCGCGCTTCCGGCGCGTGTCCGAGCCTCCCGCATGGGGACGGGAGAGTTATTTCCAGGGCCAACAGTCCGGCGGCGCGCTTCTGGATCTTCATATTCACGATACGGACTTTGTGCAATTCTGCTTTGGGCGGCCGCTCTCGGTCTGCTCGCATGGCTGCAGTCGCTTCAGCGGCGCCATGGACCACGTCGTTACTCAATACCGCGTGAAGTCCGGCGCCGTTGTTTATGCCGAGGGAAGCTGGTTGATGAGTTCAGGGCATGGATTTAACATGGCCTACACCGTTGCTTTTGAAAAAGCCACTTTGGACTATGACCTTTCCCGGGGAGCTGAAGCCCTGCGCTTGTTCGAGGAAGGCAAGCCGCCGCAAACCATCAAGTGCCCGGGCGCCGACGGTTATGTCGGCGAACTGCAGCACATGGTGGATTCGGTCCTGGGCGGAAAACCGCCGTCGATCGTGACACCGGCCGACGGGTTAAGCGCTGTTGAGATTTGTGAGGCGGAGGAAAAATCCATCCTCACCAAACAGGAAGTTCCTTTAGGCTGAGCCAGTCACCGTTGCCTGCCGCGAAGGGGGGCGATGCCGCGCATTTCCTGACCGGTTGATCAGGGAAGCTCGATCAGTTCGCCGCTCCTGGCGATTTGGAAAGGGATCGGACCCAAGAGACGAGCCGCAAGTTTGCCCAGCTGCGCCCGGTCTTCCCAAAGCGCCCGCGCCAGATGGACGAATACGATGCGTCCAATCTTACGGCCCCGCAATCTCTCAAAAAGATCTTCCGGCCGGACATGCGCCATCTCGCAAACCAGAAGATCAAGGGGCTTTTCCAGGAGCGGCTTCAGGTCTTCTACCGCGCCGATGTCGCCGCTATGCCCGATCCTCCACGGCCCGTGTTCAATCACAAAACTATAAGCTTCAAAAGGAGTCTTCGGATACCGCTTCTGAAACTGCCGTCGTAAGGAGATCAAATGACTGCCGCGATGCGGCGTCACACGAGTGTTGGAAAGCACCGTGGTCCGGCCGGTCCGCAAAGAAAAAAACGAAGTCTTGAAACCCAGGAGCTCCCTAAAAATACAGCTGGTATCCAGCATGTCGCGCACCGGTTCAATCCCCCTGCCCGGCAAAAAAACTCTCAGATCCCTCGTCCGCTGCTCCAGCCAAAATCCCTGCATCAGCATGAAAAACCCTCCCACGTGGTCACAATGCATGTGGGATAGAAAAATACCGTCAATATCGTCAAATCCAACCTCCGCGGCCTTCAGAGCATCACAGACTGAATCCCCGCAGTCCATCAAAAGGGATTGCCCAGGAAAAGTATAGAGAAAAGCCGCATGGTGCCGTGCCGCGCAAGGCCAGCCATCCCCGATTCCGATGCATCTGACTGAAAACGACTGCTTTCCGGATTTCACAGAAGCATAATAACCGATGAACTTCCATTTAGCCAAGCGAGTTGGTTAAGGCAATCCATTTGCCAGGCAGGCATCCCCTGGCCAAATCCCGGTTGACCGATGAATATGGGCTTGAACAAAACCGCACTTCATGCCCCATACTCCAAGCCATGGCAACCCTCGTGTTCGATATAGAAACCTCGGCACTTCCCCTCGAGGCATTCGATGATGTCCAACAGGAATACCTCTTCCGCGAGGCCGGCAAACTCACCGACGAAACCCAACGCCAACTTAAACGCGAGGAGATCCATCGCCAGTTCAGTCTCTGGCCTCTCACCGCCCAAGTGGTCTGCCTCGCCATGCTCAATGCCGATACCTCCCGAGGCCAAGTCCTCTTCACGGCCAATGATTTCGAAGATGAAGCCGATGACGCCGGTCCCGTCGAATTCGTGCCGTGTGTCGATGAGGCCGAGTTGTTGACCGCCTTCTGGGATGTGGCCAGACACTACGACCAGATCGTGACATTCAACGGCCGCAGTTTCGATGTTCCCTTCATTTACCTCCGCTCCGCACTGCTCAAAGTTAATATCACCCGCAGAGACTGGCTCGGCTATCGATTCCAAACCGAACCCCACTGCGATCTCGCTGAACAACTGACCTTCTACAGCGTCAGCGGCCGCGAAGGAGCCGCCCGCAAATTCAACCTCGATTTCTACTGCAAGGCCTTCGGCCTCCAATCTCCAAAAAGCCAAGGCATCACCGGAATGGATGTCACCGAACTCGTCCGCCAGGAACGCTTTCGCGATATCGCCGAATACTGCTTGCGGGATGTCCAGGCCACCGTGCTTCTTTTCCAGATCTGGAAAGAACGCCTGGCGGGCATCAAGTAAGCCTTCCTGAGACACTCCAGGTGAGACACCAGCGTCGAACCTAGTGACATTCTGACGCTTTATCGGATTTTTGAGGGACGCTCGCCCGGGGATTTTTTGTCATATAATATTTATAATTAGGTATTTATGAATAACAACTGTGCTTGGCATCGACCTTGCTAGGGATGAACAGGTATGTGTTTAAAGGAATTTTATGGCTAAAGTACTGGGCATTGATTTAGGCACAACGAACTCTTGCATGGCCGTAATGGAAGGTGGAGAGCCTTTGGTGTTGGAAAATTCCGAAGGCAAGCGCACGACACCATCCGTGGTGGCATTCACGAAGTCGGGTGAACGCCTGGTTGGGGATGCCGCTAAACGCCAAGCCGTGACGAATCCGCGGAACACGGTTTACTCGATCAAACGCTTCATGGGCCGCAAATTTGACGAGGTTCAGGAAGAAACTAAGCGGATTCCGTATAAAGTGGTGCGGGCGAATAACGGAGATGCGGCGGTGGAAGTCGAGATTGACGGCAAGCCTCGAGTGTTCAGTCCTCCTGAGATTTCGGCGATGATTCTGGCAAAACTCAAGGCGGACGCGGAGATGCGACTGGGAGAAAAGATCACCCAGGCGGTGATCACAGTTCCCGCCTATTTCAACGATTCACAAAGGCAAGCCACGAAGGACGCCGGCCGCATTGCCGGCCTGGAAGTACTGCGCATCATCAACGAGCCCACAGCTGCTTCCCTGGCCTATGGCCTGGATAAGAAGAAGGATGAAAAGATCGCGGTTTACGATTTAGGCGGCGGCACGTTTGACATTTCGGTTTTGGAGATTGGGGACGGTGTGTTTGAGGTCAAAGCCACCAATGGTGACACGCACCTGGGGGGGGATGATTGGGACAATCGTCTCATGGATTGGATTCTGGATGAATTCAAGAAGGACACGGGCATGGATCTGCGCAAGCAGCCGGACGCTTTGCAGCGAATCAAGGAAGAAGCCGAGAAAGCCAAGATCGCCCTGTCGAGTGCCCAACAATACGAGATCAATTTGCCGTTTATTACGGCGGATGCCAGCGGTCCCAAGCACATTTCGTTGAAACTGACCCGGGCGAAGATGGAACAGTTATGCGACGATCTGTTCTCCCGAACCATGGGACCGGTTCGCAACTGTTTGAACGATGCCGGTGTCGCGGCGGAGAAGATTGACGAATTAGTCCTGGTGGGCGGGATGACCCGGATGCCTCGGGTGGTTGAGATCGCCCACAGCCTGGTCGACAAGCCGCCGCATCAGGGAGTGAATCCTGACGAAGTGGTTGCTGTGGGCGCCGGCATTCAGGGAGGCGTGTTGAAGGGCGACGTCAAGGACGTCTTGCTTCTGGATGTGACGCCGCTTTCTCTGGGCATTGAAACCCTGGGAGGCGTTTTTACCCGCCTGATCGAGCGCAACACAACAATTCCGACCCGGAAATCCGAGATATTCTCCACGGCTTCCGACAGTCAGCCTGCGGTTGAGATTCACGTGTTGCAGGGCGAACGTCCCATGGCGCGCGACAACAAGACCATTGGCAAATTCCATCTGACGGACATTCCTCCGGCTCCCCGGGGTGTGCCGCAGATTGAAGTCACTTTTGACATCGACGCCAACGGGATCCTGCACGTGAGCGCCAAGGATCTGGGCACCGGCAAGGAGCAGAAGATTACCATCACCGCCAGCAGCGGTCTATCCAAGGATGAGATTGAGCGGATGCGTAAGGAGGCGGACCTGCATGCTGACGAAGACAAGAAGCAGCGCGAGGAAATCGAGATTCGGAACGAGGCGGACAACGCCGTTTACCGGACCGAGAAGATGATTCGCGACAATGCCGACAAGATTCCTGCCGACGACAAGGCGAAAATCGAGAAGGCCGCCGCGGAGGTCAAAGAAGCCCTGAAGGGCTCCGACACTTCCGCGATCAAATCGGCATCCGAGCGTCTGAACCAATCGTGGCAGTCTGTTTCGGAGCAGCTTTACCGTGCGGCGGCCGAAAAAGCGCAGGCCGGCAAGGCTCAATCGCCGCCGCCTTCCGAAGAGGGCGGATCCTCGGCCAAGGAGAGCGGTCCCAAAGGCGAGGGTCCCATCATTGACGCCGAAGTGGTGGATGAGAAAAAAGATTAAGGGTCGGTAGTATCGCCGCAGGCTGGCGGGCGAGCCCCAGAGGCTTGCTTTACGGCCAACGGAGAAATCGTGGATCTGCGACGGGTGTCGCGGAGTTGCCTGGAACCGACAGAACCGAGAGAACCGAAAACAAAACAAAGGAAAAAATCGAACCTATGGCTATTAACCTGAAACCGCTCGGAGACCGGGTGTTGGTTGAGCCGGTTGAAGAGAAGGAAACCAAAAAGGGCGGCATCATTATTCCCGATACCGCCAAAGAAAAACCGACCGAAGCGATTGTGATCGCTCTCGGGACCGGCAAATTGGACGATCAAGGCAAGAAGATCCCCTTTGAAGTCAAGAAGGGCGATCGCGTGCTGACCAGCAAATACGGCGGCACCGAGGTCAAGCTCGAAGGCAAGGAATATAAACTCCTGAATTCGGACGATATTCTGGCAATTATTGAATAACTTTTATACCTGAATTACATACTATGGCAGCGAAACAATTAATTTTCGACGAAGCCGCACGGCAGGCGCTTCTGCGCGGTGTCAACCAATTGAGCAAAGCGGTCACCGCCACTCTGGGGCCCAAGGGTCGCAACGTGGTGATCGACAAGAAATTTGGCTCGCCCACCGTCACCAAAGACGGCGTGACCGTGGCCAAGGAAATCGAGCTCAAAGATCCCTATGAAAACATGGGCGCCCAGATGGTGCGCGAAGTCGCCAGCAAGACGAGCGACGCCGCGGGCGACGGCACCACGACCGCAACCGTTCTGGCCGAAGCCATTTACCGCGAAGGCCTGAAATTTGTCACCTCCGGCGCCAATCCGATCGGGATTCAACGTGGCATCATGAAGTCCGTGGAAGCCGCGGTGACTCAGCTGGACAAGATCGCCAAGAAGGTCAAAGACAAGGAAGAGATCAAGCAGGTGGCCACGGTTTCCGCCAACTGGGACAACACCATCGGCGAGATTATTGCCGACGCCATGGACAAGGTTGGCAAGGATGGCACGATCACCGTCGAAGAAGCCAAGTCGATCGAGACCACGCTGGAAGTCGTCGAGGGCATGCAGTTTGACAAGGGTTATCTCTCGCCCTACTTCGTGACCAACGCGGAAACCATGGAAGCCAAGCTCGAAGAGCCGTACATCCTGGTTTTTGAAAAGAAGATCAGCAATCTGAAAGATCTGCTTCCGTTGCTGGAAAAAATTGCCAAGATTGGCAAGCCGCTGCTGATCATTGCCGAGGAAGTCGAGGGCGAAGCCCTGGCCACTTTGGTGGTGAACAAGCTGCGCGGCACACTGAACATCTGCGCCGTCAAGGCCCCTGGCTTCGGCGATCGCCGCAAGGCGATGTGCGAAGACATCGCCATCCTGACCGGCGGTCGGTTTATCAGCGAAGATCTCGGCATCAAGCTCGAGAGCATCGAATTGAGCGATCTCGGCCGCGCCAAGAGCATCGTGGTTGACAAGGAGAACACCACGATTGTCGAAGGTTACGGAAAGTCGAGCGACATCCAGGGCCGGGTCAATCAAATCCGCCGTCAGATCGAGGAAACCACCTCCGACTACGATCGCGAGAAGCTCCAGGAACGCCTGGCCAAACTGGCCGGGGGTGTTGCCGTAATCAATGTGGGCGCCGCCACTGAAACCGAGATGAAGGAGAAGAAAGCCCGTGTTGAAGACGCCCTGCACGCGACCCGCGCAGCCGTCGAAGAAGGTATTGTCCCCGGAGGCGGGGTTGCCCTGATTCGCTGCCTGAACGCCATTGATGGAGTCAAGGCCGCCAATGACGACGAGAAAATCGGTGTCGACATTGTCAAGCGCGCCATCGAGTTCCCGACCCGCGCCCTGGCCAACAACGCCGGAGTCGAAGGCTCGGTTGTTGTCGAGGAAGTCAAGAAACGGAAGGCCAACGAAGGTTACAACGTCGCCACAGGTGAATACGAAGACCTCGTCAAGGCCGGTGTTGTGGACCCGAAGAAGGTCACCCGCGCCGCCCTGCAGAACGCGGCTTCCATCGCCGGTTTGCTCCTGACTACCGAGTGTCTCATCACCGAGATCCCGGAGAAGAAAGAAACACCTCCGCCACACGGCGGCGGCATGGGCGGGGGCATGGACTACTAAATCCCTCTAACTGAACTTTACTGATTCACCCGAGGCTGGCTTATGCCAGCCTCATTTTATGTACATCGGACCGGAGTCAGCGCTTGCCGGTCCGATCGTGGATCAGGCTGGCCTCCATAGCGGAGCGGAAATCCGAACCAGCGAAATTACCGTGTTTTTTGGGGCGATTTCTTTTCCGCCTCTTCGAGTTTCTTAATGTACTTGGCGGTGTTCTTGTTAAACTCTTTGAGGCAACCCTTGCAACACAACTTAATCTCCCGCCCTTCGTGGGTGAACACGTAGGGCTTGCCCATGCCCCCCAGTTTCTCACCCGTCACCGCGCACGTTTCCAATGGATATGGCTTCGGCGGATTGGCCTTTGTGGCGGCCGCAATGTTGCCACCGGCCCATAGCATCCCCGCCAATGCCAGAACCGCCATCGAGTATTTCATCATCGTTTTCATGTCTCGGTCATTCAATCGCCCTACTATACCACTTGTCCCGCAACTTGCGATGATGCTTCCGACGGAAAATATTGGGTTTTCGCATTCCATTGACCGGGAGATGCCTGGTTGTTAGGCTCAACGCCGGCTTGCGATGGAGACCTCGGCAACAAGACGGTGTCCCGCTTATTCCAAAAAACCGTCAGGAAACAGCATCCTTGTGTTCGATAGAAAACGACGAAAAGAAATCCATGAGTGAAGGACAGCGGGTGGGGAATCGACGGGAATGGGGGCTGGCTTTGGGCGCTCTGGGGGTGGTCTATGGAGATATCGGCACCAGCCCCTTGTATGCTCTTCGCGAGTGTTTTCATGGACCCCATGCCGCCGCTCCAACGCCCGAGAATATTCTGGGAGTGTTATCGCTGGTCTTCTGGTCTTTGGTCTTGATTGTTTCGGTCAAGTATTTGGGTTTCATTCTGCGCGCGGATAACCGGGGAGAGGGCGGCATACTGGCCTTGCTCTCGCTGGTCTTGCCAGAGCGCAGCAGAAGGGGAGGAATCTCGGGATACGGTTGGCTGATGGCCGTAGGGGTGTTTGGGGCGGCGCTTTTGTATGGTGACGGCATCATCACGCCAGCCATTACGGTGCTGGGTGCTGTCGAGGGCATTCGGTATGTGACACCGGTGTTTGAGCCGTTTATTTTGCCCATCACGGTTGGATTGCTTGTGGCGTTGTTTGCGGTGCAACGGGCCGGAACGGGGGGATTGGGTTATGCGTTCGGTCCCCTGATGCTGCTTTGGTTCATCGCGCTGGGATTGTTGGGAGCCAACGCTCTTTGGCGTGAACCGATGGCCCTGGCAGCCGCGAATCCGTGGCATGCTATCCGGTTTTTTGCGCGCCATGGATTCCAGGGTTTCATCGTGCTGGGAGCCGTTGTGCTGGTCATTACAGGCAGCGAGGCCCTTTATGCCGATCTGGGGCATTTCGGTCGCCGGCCGATTCGACGAGCCTGGTTTATCGTGGCTTTGCCCGCGCTCCTGTTGAATTACTTTGGGCAGGGAGCTCTCCTGCTTCGAAATCCGGCGGCCGCTGATCATCCCTTTTACCGCATGGCTCCGCCCTGGGCGCTTTATCCGATGGTGATCCTGGCCACTGTGGCGGCCATCGTGGCCTCACAGGCCCTGATTTCGGGATCCTTCTCGCTCACCATGCAGGCGATTCAATTGGGTTACCTGCCGCGACTCGAAATTGATCATACGTCTTCTCACCAGCGGGGGCAGATCTACCTGCCGCTGGTGAATTTCACTCTGATGCTGCTCTGCATTGGATTGGTGCTGGGCTTCAAATCTTCGAACAACCTGGCGGCGGCTTATGGGGTGGCGGTGACGCTGACCATGATGCTGACCACGATTCTGTTTTTCTTCATGTCGCGGCGGGTATGGCATTGGTCCTCTTTCCGCGCGGGATTGTTTTGTGGGGTGGCCTTGTGGGTCGAGGCGTCCTTTCTCGGCGCAAATCTGGTCAAGATTGGCCAGGGAGGATGGTTTCCCTTGCTGGTGGCTTTGGCCTTTTATTCCCTGATGTCAACCTGGCATAAAGGCCGGCAAATCTTGGGTGAAAAACTGAGTGAAACGGCGCTGCCCATGAAGCTGTTCCTCGAGGAAATGAAGCATCATCCGCCCCATCGGGTTCATGGAACGGCGGTCTATATGTCCGGCCGCAGCAAGGGAACGCCCATCGCCTTGCTCCATAACTTGAAACACAACAAAGTGCTGCACGAACGGATCATCCTGCTCAATATCACCACCAGCGAAGTCCCGCATGCCGACCCCGAGCACCGGGTGGAAATCGAGAAACTGAAGGAAGGCGTTTACCGCGTGAGCGGCCAGTATGGATTCATGGAGGATCCCAACGTCCCGGAGTTGCTCGCGCAGTGTTCTAAATTGGGCCTCGTTCTGAAGCTTCAGGAAGTCACCTACTTTCTCAGCAGCGAGACAATTATTCCCCGCGGCTCCGCGAAGATTTCGTTCTGGCGTGCCAAGTTGTTTGCGTTCCTGTCACGGAATGCGCAGCGGGCGACGATCTTCTTCCAGCTGCCGGCCAACCGCGTCGTCGAATTGGGGATGCAGATCGAACTTTAGCGAGGCGCGGTTACAAAGTCGGCAGCGCTTTTCTACTTGCCGTTGGGGCGCCGAAACGGGGATCATGCGCAGACACTCAACCGGAGAACATTTATGGGCTTGATGGATTATCTGAAAACGCAGTTGCTGGATATCATCCAGTGGGAAGACGACTCGCGTGACACTTTATCCTGGAGATTTCCCGACGAAGACAAGGAAATCAAGCGCGGAGCCCAATTGATCGTCCGCGAATCGCAGATGGCCCAGTTTGTTTATCTTGGGCAGTTTGGCGATGCCTTCGGTCCCGGCAAACACACGCTGGTGACGGATAACATCCCGATTCTCTCGACGCTCAAGGGTTGGAAATACGGTTTTGAATCCCCGTTTAAAGCGGATATCTATTTCGTCAACACCCGGTTGTTTACCGGCAACAAGTGGGGGACATCCAATCCCGTGATGCTTCGGGATCCGGACTTTGGCATTGTGCGGGCGCGCGCCTTCGGCACTTACGATTTTCGTGTGGTGAATGTGCCGACCTTCCTGAAGGAAGTCGCAGGCACCGATCATCATTTTCGGCTGGACGAATTCGCTGACACGATGCGATCAAGGATTGTCAGCGTGTTTAGCGATGCCCTGGCTTCGGCCAAGGTGCCCGTTTTGGACGTGGCCGCCCGTTACTCCGAGTTGGGCGACGCCCTGATGCCTCTCATTAATCCGGCCTTAACGAGCAAATATGGGATCGAACTGCCCAGCTTTGTGGTGGAGAACGTTTCGGTGCCCCCGGAGGTCGAGCAAGCCATCGACAAACGGTCGAGCATGGCGGCCATCGGCAATCTCAACGATTACGTGAAGCTCCAAATGGCCGAAGGTCTCGCCAAGGGCGAAGGGGGCGGCGGGCCCGGCGGGATGGCGGCGCAATTCGCCGTGGGTATGGCCATGGCTCAGCAAATGATGCAACAAACCGGCGGCGTGCTGTCTCAAAGCACTCCGGCTGCGGCTCCCACCGGCCCGGGAGCCTCGGCAGGCATATCCGCTCCCGCAGGCCTGCCTGAGTTGCTTAATCCAGCCGAGGTCGCCCAGATCCTGAAGGTCGCCGAATCGGATGTGCTGGCCAGCCTCGAGGCTGGCGACTTGAAGGGCAGGAAAATCGGCACGACCTGGCGGGTGACGCGAGCGGCCCTGGATGAGTTTCTCCGGGGGTAGTCCAAGGTGGACAACCGGGATTCCAGCGCCATGTCTGACGTCACAGCCCAAAAGAAGTTCGCCTGTCCGGCTTGTGGAGCCGAGGCCAATTGGGATCCGGGCCGACAGGCTTTGATCTGTCCTTTCTGCGGCACCAACTCCCCCGCCCAGCTTGAATTGAACGCATCGGGCGATCAGGTCATCCGGGAACACGATCTTGGATCGACCTTGCGAAATTTGGGTGAAGATCGTCGGGGGTGGCAGGCAAAAAAGACCTCGGTCAAATGCCAAAGCTGCCAGGCCATCTCCGTGTTCGATGCTGAACGCATAGGCCAGCGTTGCGATTTCTGCGGATCAACCGCCCTGGTTCCTTACGAGGAAATCAAGGAAGCCATCCGTCCGGAAAGCCTGCTGCCCATGAAGCTCAACGAGGCCCAGGTCCGGGACTCGATTCGCCAATGGTACCGCACGCGATGGTTTGCTCCCAACCGCCTCCGGAACAAGGCGCTCACCGACACCACCCACGGACTCTACATTCCGTACTGGACTTTTGACGCGCAGGTGCATGCGGACTGGACCGCTGAATCCGGTTATTACTATTATACGACCGAGACCTACCGGGACGCCCAGGGACGGATGAAAACCCGGCAGGTGCGGCATATCCGATGGCAACCGAGTGCGGGATCGGTGGATCACTTCTTTGATGATGAACTGGTGGCGGCATCTAAAGGCGTCGATCCGGCTTTGCTGAAGAGGGTGGAGCCGTTCCCCACCAAGGAACTCACGGCCTACAATCCCGGCTTTCTCGCCGGCTGGGTGGTGGAGCGGTACCAGATCGACCTGGTGGGGGCCGCCCAGCATGCCCGCGAGAGCATGACCTCTCAGATCCACCAGATGTGCGCCGCCCGCGTGCCTGGAGATACCCATCGGAACCTGCGCGTCCAGGCGGATTTTAGCGGACAAACCTTCAAGCACATCCTGGCGCCCGTTTGGCTCCTGGCCTATGACTACGGCCGACGGCGGTTTCAGGTCGTCATTAACGGATACACCGGGGCGATTGCCGGACGTTACCCGAAGAGCTGGATCAAGATCACCCTGGCCCTTCTCGCGCTATCGGCCCTGGTTGGAATCGTGGTGGTTCTGGCGAACCGTTGAGGAGGATCAGCCAGCCGTGGCGCACACACGGATCAGACAAGAATGCAGTGCTTCGCCTAATTGTCGGATGCCCCGATCAATGAGTCCAGGCGAGCAGTAGGAATCGTTCAACCGAAACGTGTTCTTTGTCGTGATTTCGTGCAAAACTTATCCTGGCGCCGCGCGTCAGGTTGGTGAGATTTGCCAACGGGCTGGATTTCGGCCGCGGATTGTGCAGGCGGCCGGCTCATTCTTTTGATTTCTGGGCTTTCCGGCTTTGCATAACCTTCAAGTAGGATTCGTATCGCTGTTTTTCCTCCGGGGTTTTGCTCAGATTGATCGCTTCGCTCACCAACGCAATGCCATCGTCTTCTTTGCCGGACTCGAATCGGCCAATCGCGCGGACGCCCAGGATTTGAGGCTGCTTGCCCCCGGCCAATTTTTCCGCCTTCTCCAGGGCTTCATCCGCGAGGGCAAAGTCGCGGTTTGTCGCCTGAGTGTTGGCCACGATGATGAAGGCCAGCTGGCAGAGATCATCGATGTTGCCGGCGTTGTCCGTCAACAATTGGCGTCCCAGATCCTTCGTCTTGGCGTCTCCAGCCGCCGCCAGTTTCTGATAATCCTTCAACAAACCCTGCGTTTGGGCTCGTTTCTTCATCGCGGTCAGATCGTATTGGCCGGAAAGGATTTGATCCAGAGCTTGCTCCATTCTGTCCATAGGATGCCCATGCCAGAGCACGGTGCCCTCTTTCCCGACAATAAAAGCATGAGGGATGCCTCCTTCGCCAAAGGCCTTCATGTAGCCATTGCTCGTTTTGCGTTCATCGTCGATCGCGACCCGGTAATCCATCTTATCCGCCATTTTTTCCACGAAGGGTTTCACCTTATCGGGGGTTTCATCACTCACCCCGATGAACACAACCCCTTTGTCTTTAAATTTTTTCTGAAGATCGGTCAGATGAGGAATGCTTTCGCGGCAAGGCGGGCACCAAGTGGCCCAAAACTCAACCACGTAGACGTTTTTACCATCCTTGACGTCTGCCGGTTTTCCTTTCACCCACTCTCTGATCGCCAACGGCGCAGCGGGATCACCCAAGGTGGCGGCAGAAGCGGACAAGGCGCTCAGTAAACCCAGGAATACCATGATTGGCAGGATTTGGTGTAAGTTCATATAAAAATCGACAGTTTAGGAGGGCGCAATATCGCGCAAATGGGGATCGAGCACAAGGGCGGATTCTTGTTCTTGTATTGCCGAAAGCAATCACAGCGGCTGAAAAAAACGTTCCCAACGCGGCCATCCCCGGTGGTCCCAATCCAGAGATAGGACGACTGCGGTCGCCCTGCCAAGGATTCGGCTCCGCTCCACACAGCCGAAATACCGGGAATCGAAACTGTCGTCCCGGTTGTCTCCCATGACAAAGTAACTGTCTCGGGGCACCGTCATCTCGGCCAAATTGCGCGCGGACGATCGCGAGGGGTTGAAGATCAGGATATGGCTTTTGTCTCCCAGATCCTCTCGGTATGCGACGGTGCGATCTGAGTGAGGAGATGCCGCCGAAGGTTCCAGGGCGACCGGTCGATCGTTGAGAAAAACCCGGCCTTGACGGACGGCCAGCCGGTCCCCCGGCAGCCCGATAACCCGCTTGACCAAGCGCATGCCATCGTGGGGCGAAAAGAAAACGATAATGTCGCCTCGTTGGGGATTTCCCCACTCCGCCACGTGCCGGGTGGTGAAGGGCACTTTAAAGTCGTAGGCGAGTTTGTTGACCAAAATCCGGTCGCCTTCCAGGATGGTTGGATTCATCGAGCCGCTGGGAACGTCATTCCAGTCCGCCAGGCTGGACCGGATGGCTCCCATGACCAGGAGGATCGTCAGGAGCGGTTTCAACCAGTTGCGCCAAAAGGACTGCCAGCCGTTAATCGTCGAGCAGGTCTTCATAGAGATTCAAGTAAATGACACATATCCGGTTTCAGAATGGGCCCTCTATCACACGAGGATCGGCTGCAGATTCGCAGGACCTGCGGCTCACCCTCGCCAAACAGTTGACCCCGCTCATGGCCTGTCGTTCAAAATCATGGTCAAAAACTCCTGGGATGCTGAGCCCGCCGACGGCGATCGAACCTCAGAGAGGTGCGAGCAAGCAGAACCGGTCATTTTCCTTATTGCCCTTTGGAGTCCATCGGGTTATAATAGCGATCAATTCCCCGAATTATGAACGTGAACTCTCGATTGAAAGCGGCGTTCTCATGGTGTTTGTTGCTGGCTTTAACCTTTGGCGAGAACGTTTTTTTTCCAAACAAGCTGTCTGGCCAGGAGAGTGCTCCGCCTGGATGGGTAAGTTCGCAGTTCATTTACGAGCAAGCCAGTTACCCCGAGTGCCATGCTTCCACTCTTGCGGAGACTGCGACGGGATTGGTGGCCGCCTGGTTCGGTGGCACCCGGGAAAAACACCCCGATGTCGGCATATGGTTTTCACGGTGGGTGGACGGGCGCTGGATGGAACCCGTGGAAGTGGCGAACGGGGTGCAGCACGATGCCAAGCGGTATCCCTGCTGGAATCCGGTGTTGTTTCAGGCGCGCCAGGGGCTCCTTCTGTTGTTTTACAAAGTGGGGCCCAATCCGGACAGGTGGTGGGGCATGTTGCGAACCTCCTCTGACGGGGGACGCACTTGGTCGGATCCACAACGACTCCCGGAAGACGTCCTGGGTCCCGTCAAAAACAAACCGGTTCAATTGGCCAGTGGCGAATTATTGTGTCCCAGCAGCTCCGAACACGCGGGTTGGCGGGTGCACTTTGAACGTTCGCCGGATCTGGGGAAAACGTGGGCTCTCGTTGGGCCACTCAACGATGGCCGCGAAATTCGGGCCATTCAGCCTTCGCTGTTGTTTCACGGGAACGGCCGCTGGCAGGCGCTGGGGCGCACCGCCAATGGCAAGGTTTTCGAGACCTGGTCCGACGATGACGGACGCCATTGGACCCCACTCCAACTGACCAGCCTGCCCAATCCCAACGCCGGGACGGATGCCGTAACACTCCGCGATGGACGGCACCTCCTGGTCTATAACCATACCTCCCGAGGGCGCAGCCCCCTCAATGTGGCCCTCTCCCGGGACGGCCGAAAGTGGGCAGCCGCCCTCAGGCTCGAAAACGAACCCGGCAGCGAATTCTCCTATCCAGCCGTCATCCAGACCGCCGATGGTTTGGTCCACATCAGCTACACCTGGAAACGCCAGCGTATCAAACACACGGTCCTTGATCCGGCCCGGCTTGGTTCCCGCGATATCGTCGATGGCCGTTGGCCCGATTAGCAATCCCCAGGCGGCCGGTCGGAGGCTGGAGGATCCCTGTCGATCGGTCCAGCTTCCAGGATGCCTTCTCTCCATGAGGACATGAATCAACAGGAAAACAAAACCCAGGAAAAACCTCTGCCCCGCGACACTGGCCATCGCCTGCAGAACCTCCCCCAACCCCAAATCCCCGACCATGAACTGCTGCGCTGCATCGGCAGCGGCAGCTACGGCGAGGTCTGGCTCGCTCGGAACGTGATGGGCACTTATCGCGCGGTCAAGGTCGTATACCGGTTGACCTTCGAAAACGAACGCCCCTATGAGCGGGAGTTCAACGGGATGAAGAAATTCGAACCTGTTTCCCGGTCGCACGACGCCTTGGTGGATATTCTTCAGATCGGGCGGAATGACACCGCCGGTTATTATTATTACATCATGGAATTGGGGGATGATCTCGTGAGCGGCCCGGAGATCGATCCCGATCGCTACGAGGCCAAAACACTCGCGAAAGTCCTCCACCTCCATGGCCGTCTTCCCTATGAGGAATGTGTGCAGCTCGGAGTGTCCCTGGCCGCCGGATTGGGACGCCTTCACAGCCATGGACTCATTCACCGAGATCTCAAGCCCTCGAATATCATTTTTGTCAATGGCATGCCGAAAATTGCCGACATTGGGCTGGTGGCCGAGGTGGGGTCATCCCGGTCTTTCGTGGGAACCGAGGGTTTCATACCTCCCGAAGGCCCCGGCACCACGCAGGCCGATGTTTACAGTCTGGGCAAGGTGCTTTACGAGCTCAGCTCCGGCAAGGACCGCCAGACTTACCCGGAGCTGCCGACCAACCTCGGCGATTTGGGAGAGAAAGAATACCTGGAACTCAATGCGGTCATCCTCAAAGCCTGTGACAACGAACCCCGGCGCCGTTATCGGACAGCCGATGAACTCCGGGGCGATCTTTTATTGCTCCAGGCGGGCCGGTCTGTCAGACGGTTGCGCACCCTGGAACGCCGCCTGACCCTGCTCAAGCGCCTCGGAATAGCCGTTGGCCTGCTGGTCTTCGTGGGGGCCATGGCAGGTCTCCAGGTCCATCGGGGACGCCAGATCGCGGTGCGATCGCTGACGCAAACCTATGTGGCCAATGGCACGCGGTTCATGGATCAGGGCGACATGTTCAACGCCTTGCCCTGGCTGACCGAAGCCTTGAGAATCAACCAGGGCCGGCCCACCCTCGAGGAGCCGCATCGACTTCGCGTCAACACCGCCCTGAAGCTATGTCCCAAGCCCGTGTGTACGGTCTTTGAACCGTTCAACGTGTACTGCGCCGACGTCAGCCCGGACGGCGAGCATTTGGTTGTTGTTGGCAACGAAGTCGAGCCCGCCCTGCTATCCTCCCCTGATTCCTCACGGATTCTTCTACCCCACGAGCGGTATTGGGGGGATGTGTTCCGGGTTTCTAGCGGCGAGCGAGTCCTGCGATTTCAAGGACACATCCGCACTCCAGAGACGGTCGAGTATAGCCCTGACGGTCAACAGATCCTTACAGCCAGCGGGGATGGGACCGCCCGGTTGTGGGATGCGCGCACCGGACAGGAACTCGTGGCCCTGCGGATGCAGCATCCACCCGACGAGGCCGTTTTCAGCGCCCATTTCAATCCGCAGGGGGACCGGATCATCACGGCCTGCGCCGATGGCCGAGCCCGGATCTGGGACGCCGGGACAGGATCCCTGCTGACGGATTTTATGGCTCATGAGAAGGGGGGGCTGCGGCACGCTGATTTCAGCCCGGACGGCTGCTCGGCTGTCACCGCGGGCGAGGACGGCGTGGCTCAGCTCTGGGACTTGCGGCGCCGCACCAGGTGCGATCCGGCGTTCCATCATGAATCCTGGGTTTATCAAGCTTGTTTCAGTCCCGATGGACGCTATGTGCTCACGACCAGTTACGATCGATCCGCCCGCGCCTGGGATATCCGCACCGGCCTCCAAATCCGACGATGCGAACATAACGGCCCCATTCATAGTGCCCAGTTCAGTCCGGACGGCCGATATGTCGTCACGGGAGGGTGGGAGGAATATACCGCCCAAATCTGGGACTTCAAAACCGGCTGGCAAATTCACCCCGCGTTGCGCCATAGCGGCAATCTCATGCACGCGCAATTCCTGCCCGATGGGCGACGCGTGGTGACCGCAAGTTTCGATCACAGCGCGAGGATCTGGGACTTGGCGGCCACCAACTGGCCCACACGACGGATCGATGGCCAATTCAGCCAGGATGGCAAACAGTACGCCGTTTCATCCGAGAATGAAATTCGTGTCTGCTCCACCGAGTCCGGCCAGGCGACTGGCCCCGTCATCTGTCCCCAGGAGGTCCCGATCCAGATCACTCTCGATCCCCGGGGACACTACCTATTTTTGGCTACCCGGACTGATTCAGCCGAGGCCTCGGAAGAATTGAACGGAAGGATATGGGACGTCGCCTCAGGCGCGGCCATGGGTGAAGCCTTCCGATTCAGTTCCAATCTGACGCAATCCGTGCTCGCAGTTCGCGGAGAGCGCTTGCTGCTCTACAGTTCCAATCGGATGGAACTCAGGGATTCTCAAACCGGCAAAATCGCGTTTTCCAAAGACATACCCGCAGCGATTCTGGGTGCCGGCTTTGATCCATTGAACCGTTGGATGTTCTGCCTGACCAGAGATAAAGTCACCCTCTGGGACATTCAGTCCGGTCGGCTCAAGCACAGCCTGACTCAGGCTGGGTTTCCCAACCATGCCGAATTCAGCCGCGATGGCCGCTACCTTGCAGTCTCCTGCGGTTACCCTCAAGGGAACATCGATCCGTGCGCGGCGCAGGTTTGGGATCCGGAATCCGGTCGTCCCGTGGGCAAGCCTCTTCAACACTACGACGATGTGCTCTGGGTGTCGTTTAATGAAAACGGCGACCAGGTTGTGACAGCCAGCGAAGACCGCACGGCTCAGATCTGGTCCATCCCATCTGGAGAGCGATGCGGCCCTTTGTTGAAGCATCTCCATCACGTCATCCACGCCGCGTTCAGCCCTGATGGGCGACTTCTGGTCACTTCCTCGCGCAAACGCGCCGCTCGCGTCTGGGACGTTCGCACCGGGAATCCCATCACCCCCCCGCTGGAGCACCCGCTACTCGTATCCGCGCACTTTGTCGGACGCGGTCGTAACATTCTGACTGTAGATCCGAAATCCGCTCAGTGGTGGACTCTCACGCCCGATCATCCGTCGATTGACGACCTCCTGCTTCTGACGCGGTTGCTCTCAGGAGATCAAAGCGTCGAATATGGCAGCGCCCTGCCTTCCCAGCCGGATGAGTTCGAGGCTGGCTGGAAATCCGTGGTCTCTCGAATGCCCGCCGGTTTCTTCACCGTCTCCCCGGACCAGATTCGGCTTTGGACCGACCGAATTAACGTAGAACGCGCCTCGTGGCATCATGGCGAGGCCCTCCAGTGCGAACAATACCGCCAATGGTTTGCGGCTGTTTTTCACCTCGAACGACTCCTGGACCTGCGGCCCGAGGATTCCCTCGTCTCCTCCCGCTTGGCTGCGGCCCGCGAACAACTCGCCCGGGAATCAGCCGGCGCGAACCCTTATCCGACAAACTGAATTTCTGGCCCGCCCTCTGGCGGGAGCGTTCCCTCCGGAGCCGGGAAAAAAGCTGTTCATTATTTGAATTGGAGGTAATTTGGCCATATGGCGTTCTCGAAATTTGGTTTGTCTCCCTCGATCTTGAAGGGGGTGAAAGCGATGGGCTACGTCGATCCGACTCCAATCCAACTCCGGGCGATCCCGCTGCTCATGGAAGGTCGTGACGTGATTGGTAGCGCTCAGACCGGCACGGGCAAGACCGCGGCGTTTGCCCTGCCCATTTTGACGCGGCTCGATCAGCCGAAGGGCTTTCCGCGGGCGCTGATTCTCGAACCCACTCGCGAGCTGGCCGCCCAGGTGGAAACCGCTTTTCGCGATTTCGCCCGGTTTACCCAGTTCCAAATCGCCGTGCTGTATGGTGGCGTCGGTTACGGGCGCCAGCTCGACGCGTTGAAGACCGGATCGGATATCGTGGTCGGCACACCCGGCCGGCTGCTCGATCACCTGCAGCGCGGCACCTGTAAACTCGACCGGATTGAGTTCGTCGTGCTGGACGAAGCGGATCGCATGCTCGACATGGGTTTTTTGCCGGATGTGCGGCGAATCCTGGAACGGTGTCCGCGCCATCGCCAGACCTCCCTTTTTTCCGCCACCATTCCCCCCGAGATCGAAACGCTCATCCAATGGGCCATGCGCAAACCCGAGACGATCGAAATCGGCGCGCGCCGAGCCCCCGCCGAAACGGTGCGACATGCCGTCTATCCGGTCGCCGAGGACCAAAAGAATGACCTGCTGCTCACGCTGCTGGATCAGGTCCAGTATGATTCGGTCATTGTTTTTTGCCGGACCAAACACCGGGCCGATCGAGTGGCCCAGCTGCTCAAACGCGCGAACCACGCCGTCGCCGTTCTGCACTCCAACCGCACGCAGCGCGAACGGGAACAGGCGCTCCGCGGATTCCGCGACGGGCGCTTCGAGGTTCTCGTGGCGACGGACATTGCCGCCCGCGGGCTCGATATCGCCGACGTCAGTCATGTGGTCAATTATGATGTGCCCCAGCACCCGGAGGACTATGTGCACCGCATCGGCCGGACGGGGCGCGCCCAGGCCACGGGCGACGCCTTCACCATCATGGTGACTGAGGACGCCCGCCACATGGAGGCCATCGAGCGTTTCATCGGCCGATCCATCGAGCGCTGCAAACTGCCGGGGTTTGATTACCACTATACGATCCTGATGGACGCGGAAAAACAGCGCCGGGGCATTGTCCCGGGACGGGTCACCGGCGTGCGCCTCAGTGGCGGCTATTTCTTTGGACCCGCCAAACGCCGCCGCCGATAGGATAAACAAAAAACAAGCCAGCTATGCACACCATTCAACTTCCACGTCTGTTTCTCGCGCCCATCCTTCTCGGATTTCTGGGTCTGAACCTGATCGCCGCTTCCGGGGATGCTCCCATTCCCCTGCCGGAACATCCAAGACCTGATTTCCAGCGCTCCGAATGGGTGAATCTTAATGGCTCCTGGGCCTTCGAATTCGACGCCGACAATGTGGGCGAACAACAGCAATGGTTTTCCGGTTCGCGCGAATTCCATGACCGAATCCAGGTCCCGTTTCCGTGGGGATCCAAGTTGTCGGGTGTATCAAACCGGGCCGACATCGGTTGGTATCAGCGCGCCCTGAAAGTTCCCGCTGCCTGGGCAGGGAAACGTCTGTTTCTGGTGATCGGCGCCTGCGATTGGACCACTCGGGCCTGGCTCGATGGAGAGCGCCTCGGAGAACACCGGGGCGGCTACACCCCGTTCGAGTTCGAGTTGACCTCGAAGGTCAAATCCGACCAGGACCAGCGATTGGTGTTGCGAGCCGATGATACCGGTCATCCATTTAAGTTGGAAGGCAAACAGGGCTATGGCCCGGCCCGTGGCATTTGGCAAACAGTCTACCTCGAGGCGCGAGGATCGGTGTTTGTCGAGCAGGTCCAGTTTTATCCTGATCCCGATCGCGGCCGCGTAACCCTGAAAATCCTGCTGAGCGATCCGGCCCCGACCGAAACCGAACTGTGGCTCAAGGATAAGGGAACCGGTTTTCCCGAGATCCGCCAGAAAATCTCCGCCGGCCAGAGGGATCTCCAGGTCGAGACGACCCTCTCTCCCGCCCGGCTATGGACTTTGGAGGATCCATTTCTATACGAACTGGACGTGATCCTGAACCGGGCCGGCAAGGAACTGGATCGGGTGGCCACTTACTTCGGCCTGCGCAAAATCGGCGTGGTGAATCTGCCAGGATCGAATCATCCCTATATTGCCTTGAATAACCGGCCCGTTTATCTGCAAATGACCCTGGACCAGTCCTATCACCCCGAGGGCTTCTACACCTTCCCGACCGATGCGTTCATGCGCGACGAAATCCTCCGCACCCGCCGCCTGGGGCTGAACTCCCAACGTCTGCATGTCAAGATCGACGTCCCCCGCAAGCTCTATTGGGCCGATCGCCTCGGGGTATTGCTGATGGCCGATGTTCCGAACAGCTGGGGACAACCCGATGCGGAAATGCAGCGCGAGACCGAATACGCCTTACGACAGATGATCCGCCGCGATTTTAATCATCCCTCGATCTTCTCCTGGGTGGTTTTCAACGAAACCTGGGGTTTGAAAACCGAAGGCAAAGGCTACACGCCCGACACCCAGCAATGGGTGGCGTCGATGTTCCAGCTGGCCAAGTCGCTCGATCCCACCCGGCTCGTCGAGGATAACTCGCCCTGTAACTACGATCACGTCCAGACCGACATCAACAGCTGGCATGTGTATCTGCCCGGTTACTCCTGGCGCGATCACCTCGCCATGGTCGTCAGTAATACCTATCCGGGCTCCAAGTGGAACTTCATCGGAGGCCGCACTCAGGACACCCAGCCCCTGCTCAATAGCGAATGCGGCAACGTCTGGGGCTACGAGGGCAGCGCCGGGGACGTCGATTGGAGTTGGGATTATCATCGGATGATGAACGAATTTCGGCGGCATCCCAAGGTGTGCGGGTGGCTTTACACCGAGCATCACGATGTCATCAACGAATGGAATGGCTACTATCGATTCGATCGCACCGACAAGGAGACCGGCCTGGGCGAGATTGTGCCAGGCATGACCCTAAGGGATCTCCATGCTCCCATCTACGTTTCCGCGGGACAAGATCTGTGCCGGACCGTCGAACCCGGAGAACGCGTTCGAATCCCGTTGTGGCTGTCGGTCATGACCGATCAGATGCCATCCTCGAAGGCCCAGCTTCAATTCCACCTCTATGGCTGGAACAGCCTTGGAGAGTTGGAGCTTTATCCCAACGTCCCGCCCCAGCAGACGGTTCGGCTGAGCCCCTGGCTGTTTGAATCCCTGAAGCCGGTCCATGTCCGCGCGCCGAATCATCCGGCGCTGGTGGTCTTGGCCATGACGCTTCGCGACCCAGGCGGAACTGTCCTGCAACGCAACTTCACCCTGTTGCGCGCGCGAACGGAGAGCTTGCCGCGCGACGAACAGATGCAGGTTCAAGGCCGTCGCATGCGCGTATTAAGATTTGCCCCGGCCAGCTTTCGTTCAAGCCAGTGGTCTCTGAAACAATGGCCCGTGATGAACGGTCTGAAGATGAACGGCGCCGGCCATGGTTGCTTCGAGTATCGCGTGCCGTGGCCCAAAGGCTTGAAGCCCGGCGACATTGCCGCCGCCGATTTTCGAGCCGAACTCTCCGCGAAAGTTCTCCATGGCAAGGACCGCGACAATGCCGGCAAGCAAGACGGTGACTACATGCGCGGTTTGGGAACCCTCGATCCAAGCCTCAATCCCAATGCGTATCCGATGACGGATACCACCACGCATCCCAGCGCCGTCCGCGTCCGAATCAATGGCCATGCGATCGCGGTTCACGAACTCCTCGATGATCCTGCGGACCACCGAGGCATGCTGTCGTGGCACGCCCAGAAACCCGACCGGTTCCTTCACGAAGCCGGCTCCTATGGTTGCCTCGTCCAAACGAGTCTTTCACAGGAAGTTTTGCGAGAGGCGGCCGAAGCGGGTGAAATCATCCTCCGCCTGGAAGTGGACGCGGCCCTGCCGGGCGGATTGGCCATCTATGGCGAAGACTTCGGTCGGTATCCCTTGGATCCCTCGCTGGTCTTTCTGATGCGCAAGTAAGGCCGTTTTCGTTCGAGCAGGCATTGGAGAACCGCCAGGTTCTTGCGGTCCTCATGCAGATCGGGAGATTTCGGAGTCTCCAAACAGCCTGGATGTTTGAGAAACCGGGGATCGTTGACAATATGCCGGAAGGCGTCTTTGCCGATTTCGCCCTCTCCAATGCTGGCATGACGATCAACCCGGGACCCGAGTCTGGCTTTCGAATCATTGAGATGAAAAGCCAGCACTTGTTCGATTCCAATCGAGCGATCCACCTCGTCGATCAAGCCATTCCAAATCCTGGGTTGACGGAGATCGTATCCCGCCGCAAAACAATGGGCGGTGTCCAGACAAACGCCGAGTCGTTGCGGAGCATCGACCCGAGAGAAGATCTCGGCCAGGTGAGCGATCTGATGCCCCAGACAGGTGCCTTGGCCCGCCGTGTTCTCCAGCGCGATGCGCACCGATGATTCCCGCGTCGCCCGCAAGACCTGGTTGAGCCCGGACACCACCTCGTCAAGGCCCGCTGAATCCCCCTTGCCAAGATGCGCGCCCGGGTGCAGGACGAGAAAGGGCAACCCAAGCTGTCCGGCCAATTCAATCTCGAGCATCAGGGATTCCAGCGATTTTTCCCGATTCACCGAAGCTGGAGCCGCCAAATTGATCAAGTAACCCGTATGCCCGAAAACGACTTGGAAATCGTGCCGGGATAACTCGCTGCGATAGAGATCGAGGTCCTCGTTTGAATAAAGACGGGCAGACCACTGCATGTTGTTTTTGACGAAGATCTGGCACAACGACGCACCGATCGCCTCGGCTCGCTTCAGCGCCATGTGAACCCCACCGGCAGTAGAACAATGCGCCCCAAATATCATAAAGACAGAATAGCGGTGCCTTCTAGAACTGTCTATCCCGTCTATCCCATACCGATCTAACCGTCGAGGTAAAGGCGATCGAGACATTCGACGCTCAGCGTCACATGTTCATCGAGGATTGCTTTCACGATGGGCCGAGGTTGTCGTTGAGTTTTCATGGTTTGATCGCCCGAAAACTTAACCTCTCTGCCCACCGGATTGAAGTGCGGTGTTTTGGTATTCCCGTTCCGCGCAGCTTCGTTAGTGCTTCTCTCCCCAAATACCAAAACACGCTCCCGCCGTGCTCCAAAGCTAAAATATGCTTGAATAATAAAAATTCACCATATAAGCCCCGATAGAAAGACACCGAAAATCCAGTTTGTTTCGATGTCTGAGTTCGAGAAAATAAATGCTTTTCGATGAAAGAAGGTGACTCTCACGGAGCCACAAAGGCACGGAGATGACCGAAAACGCGATCGGGACCCTCATCGTCGATTGTGCGGTCGAGTTGCGCCGGGATCTGGGATCCGGCTTGCTGGAGACGGTCTACCAGGTAACCCTGGCCCGGGCAGTAGCATGAGCATCAGACGGCACAACACTGTGGTTGCAGTCGCGAGTGCGGCTGCCAGGGCTGTGCCAGACCTTTGCGTTAGCGAAAAGCAATGCGCTCGCACCCCGCATCTTTCGTATTTTGGCTGCCTGCAATCACATTGTGTGGAATTGTCTCGGGATATTTTCTTGTGATGTGGTGGAACGTACCCAGGACTCCATCACAGGGCATGGAGGCGCTTATCGGCATCCCATATCTGTTTGCCTCGTTGGCGATGGCACCCATTATGGTCGGGTTTGCGATTTTGTTGTGGATTCGTCCCCGTCGTGCGGCACTGAAGCTTGAATATGTGATTCCTACGACGGTCCTGACTGCAGCCGGAGTCGTTGGATATTATGTCACACCGAGAGCAAGTGCCGCCACATACGAAATCCACCTGTTGTTTTTGGATGAACGAAACACTCCTCTCTCCGACCTCGCCGTAAAGGTGGTTCATTCCTCACCAGACTTCGACATGATCAGAGGCGGCACGACACGCCGAGAGGAAGCATTTCATATTAAAACGAGTGAATTCAGCATCACAAAAACAAAAGGAGAAGACGCCGAAATAAGAATTGAGAAAGACGGATATTACCTCACTAAAGTAAAATTTCCCCATGTGCGGCCGCCGAAGCGAGATTATGGGCTTCAACAAATTGATGTTGGGTGGCAGAAGGATTGGAGCGGGGGACATTGGGGTGTTGACGCCTGCCAAGCGTCGATGAATTGGCCACTCCATTCCAAAGAACCTTTCAAGGTCGTGATGCTTGATGGGACATCACCTGCCAAATCACCGTTCCCCGAATACACGGATGAAGACTTCCAAAACTATCAGAGTGCAAACAAATAAACCAGGCGGTCTGGCGAACGGCAGCCAGCCGATTGGCCCAGAGACAAATTCAACGTCATCGGTGGCTGGATCGCGTCGTCGACCTTTGCGTTTGCCTCAAATGTGGCTGCGACTCTTCTGCATCACTTTAACGCTGGTTCTGAGGTGCTCAGCCTCGACACAGCCTCAGGCGTCAACGTTCGTGCAGCGCCTGCATCTGATCCTCTTTCGTGGTGAGGTGACGAATGCGGTGCAGGGCACTCCCGTCGTTGAGCGCACCGTCTGTCCCATTGGCGTTCTCCTGGTGAACGCTCCGAATAGTTTTCAACCACCAAAGGTCCGCGTCATTCGCGCCTGTGTTGGTGAAGTGCATCGGCATGATCAAGGGGCTCTCGATCAACTCCGGGCGGCATGTCGGAAAGAAGTCAAAGAAGGGTTGGCTGAGGCCTGGGCACTGGTGGAGTCGGTTTGGGACCCGAAGCCGGAGGAAGGTGTCTGCCAGGAGTCCATGCGAATCTCTTATACGCATCGCGGAGGCTACTCGACACAGGAAACCTCTCGTTACCGGATCGGACCAGCCCAAAAACTGGAGCTTGGGGAACGAATCGGGGAGAGAACCGAAAGGATGAGCGGCCGCGCAAAGCAAGGCGAACCTTAAGGGAGCCAACTGTCGCCAAGACAACTGACTTGATGACAGTTGGATGTGTAATAAGGCAGTTCAGTTTTCTGCCTTAGCGCCGGTTTTCAAGCCCCTTTTTTGCCCGCATGCCACCGGCTCTTCCTATCACGACCACACACGGTGGCCGGCAGACTCCACGATCGCGGTTTGTTTGCAGGACAAGAGCAGAGATTGGTTTGCGCGTGCCCTTCCCAAATCCTACCGACGTGTCCGGTCTGTTACGGGCAAATAACAGGCCAGAAAACCGGCTGTAACAGCGCTATAGGCACCTGTTTTTTTCGGATCTATTTCTCCCCATGACACTTGCTTTGGCGACAGTTGGCCACCCCAATCCGCTCGAGCGCGAAGTAAAGAAGACCCTTTCGATCCCGCTTTATTATACGGGATTAACGAAAAAGGCCGTTGTGATCGAGCGGGACCGCTCGGCCCGCGCCTACACCCTGGAGCGCGAATACAGCATCGAATTGCCGGTCCGGGTGCCTGCGCGCGGAGTAACCTGGTTTGTCATCAAGTGATTCATCGACCGGATGGAAGACTTCGCCAACGCGCTGCTCGCGGAGAAACCGAACTTGCCCGTCGTGCGCGGCAACGTGTCGGACAGTTGGATTCACGGCCTGGCCAGTTCGCCCCACGCCATGAAGACCGTGTGGTGCCGGAACTTGGAGCCGAGTTGCACACGCTGGCCGAAAACGTGAATGTCCCCGGCCTCCGGATCGTCGTCTTCAATCCATTGCCCTGGCCTCGAGACGGCCTGGTGGACTTCGCGTTCCCGTTCATGGGTAGCATCGCCGGGAAAACGGCCGTGAAATCGGTGGACAACGGGGCGGTGCAGGCGCTGCAAACCTGGGGCGCCCACAGCCATCGCAACGGGCGTTTTGTGGCAAAGAACGTTCCACCCCTTGGGTACAAGACCTACATCGTCACCAGCGATGAGCCAAAGAAAACCGCGCTGGCCGGAGATCCACAATCGGCGGTCATCGATCTTCAGATGAATATCGTCCATCATCTCGCCACCGAGAATCCGGAGGCAGGCTGGCTTTGTCTGCCGTTTGCCATCTCGGACCCCCAATTCCACCTCCGTACGCCGGGAGCCATTACCGTGACCGCCTTCGGCCCGAATCCGGATGGCGCAGGCACCTTGCTGCGTCTCTGGGAGCAAAGCGGCACGGGAGGAGCCTTGACTGTGACCCTTCCGTCGGAGTTGAAAGCCATCGAGGCACAACCGGTTAATCTGCGCGGTGAAGAATCAGGACAGCCGATCGCAATGATGGACCACCAAATGACGCTCCACCTGGCTGCATACGCGCCGGCAAGTTTCATCCTCCAATGCGCACCATAGAAATCACTCTCCCGCCAACCGAAGTCACCCGTCCTATCATGAAGTTGAGCGACCTCAAAGACAGAGCAGATGTCATTGAGCAGGTTCTGCCCGCACGCATCACCAGCACCTTTTCTCCGGCGAACACCCGAATCATGATTCTGCCTTCTCGCCCTGCTCCGCACCAACAGCCTCGAGCAAAACCGGGTTTTGTTCATGCACTACCCCTTTCTTGCCGCCTTTTCATTCTTACACTCACCGCGCTCTTGGCAGGAATAACGGTTCCAGCGGTTGCGCAGAATGCCCCGGCCCCGACCAACTTGCTGCCGAATCCCTCCTTTGAGCAGAAAATCGAGGTCGGCGTCCAAGGCTGGAAATCCCGAGCCTGGAGCGGCGAAACCGCCGCGCGCTGGACCATCGCGTCGCAGTATTCCATGGCCGACGCCCTGTTCTCGGCGTCCTTTCTCAACGCCTGTCTCCGGCATGCCGAAGACGTGGGCATGGCCAACATTGCCCCGATCGTAAACACCCGCGGGCCGCTGTTCGTTCACCCGAAAGGCCTGGTCAAGCGCACGACGTTCCATACCCTGGCGCTCTATGCCAACCATCTCGAGAACCGCGTCTCCAGGATCGACGTGGACGCCGGAATGCTGATCCACGGCGAGGAATTCATTCCCGTCGTTGACGCCGTGGCCACCGTGGACAAGACCGGCAAAACATGGGCGATCGCCCTGGTCAACCGGCATCCGTCTAAAGAAGTGGATTGCACCGTGAAAATGGAGAATGTGCCGATTCAAGGCACGCATGGAGCCATCGTTCTATCCGGCGATTCGCCCGAGGCCTACAACGATGTCGAGCATCCCAATCGCGTGGCCCCGAAGCGAACCCGGATTACGTTCAACCAGGGTGTCGCCAGCTTGGCCCCGCACTCCCTAACCCTGTTGAAATTCGCCGCCCATTAATCCGTCAACTTTGCGATTCAGAAGTCAGCGGGTGAGTACCGAGGGGACCAAAACGATCCCGATTCCGATACCGACCCCGACTCCGATCGGAAAAGGAAGCCTGAAAATCGCCAAAAGGGAGCTGAATTCAATGCATCTCCCTATGGCCCTCGTGTCGGCGACAGTTGGCCAACGTCCTACTGAGGCACGGAGATGCGGTCATTTACATCGCCAGGTCGTCCAGCGGGCTCGGCACACCCTGTCCGCCCAGCTTCAACACGTGGGTGTAAATCATCGTCGTGGAAACATCCTCGTGCCCCAACAACGCCTGGATCGTCCGAATATCGGTCCCCCGCTGCAATAGATGCGTGGCAAAACTATGACGAAAAGTGTGGCTACTCACACGCTTGTTGATCCCCGCTTTGGTTGCGGCAATCTTGATCGCCTTATTGATGGTCGCCTCATCCAAGTGATGTCGTCGCTGAACACCACTCCGTGGATCGACCGAGATGCTGCGAGCGGGAAATACATACTGCCAGCCCCATTCCTTTGCCGCATTAGGATACTTCCTCTCCAGGGCTCCTGGTAAAAACACACAGCCATAACCATTGGCTAAATCATTTTCGTGCAATATTTTAACACTATTCAAATGCTCCCGAAGCGGAGACACCAGATTCGCTGCCATCACCGTATACCGATCCTTGCATCCTTTCCCGTCGCGAACCGTGATCTGCCTCATATCGAAATCCAAGTCCTTAACACGCATTCGCAGACACTCCATTAGCCTTAAGCCACTGCCATATAATAGTTTAACGGCTATTTGAGGCGTGTCATTCATCACGCCAATGATCCGTTTGACTTCCTCAATGCCCAACACAACCGGGATTCGCGGTAAACGACTCGATCGGACCGCCTGGACCTTATCCAGCGACTGATGTAACACTTCCCGATAGAGAAACAATAGGGCATTAAAAGCCTGGTTTTGGGTAGATACAGCCACATTACCCTTTACCGATAAATGGCTTAGAAATGATTCAACTTTGGGCGAGCCATTGTCCAGTTCAACCCGCGTCTTCATCTGGTGGAAATGAATGTATCTCCGAATCCAATCACAATAGGAACGTTCGGTTCGTAAGGAATAATGCTTGTATCTCATCACCTCACGCACTTGATCCAGTATCTTGGCTTTGGGATTAGGAATGATGGTCTCCCGAGTGGCGATGCGGCTCTCTTTTCCCAGCCTCGGATCGTAATTAGGTTGACTCAAATACTCCTGTTTCATTAGATTATCCTATATATGTAACACTAGGAAAGTTTTCCTCGTTTGTCGACTAATATCAAAATAGCAGGAAAGTTTTCCTAGTAATTAAATTGTTCGGCGGCACCAATTGCTCGTGACGATTCTCATCCAGAACCCTCAAACTAGAAAACTATGAACAAAGTCATTCACGGCCTCATCGCGGCGTTCTTCGCCTTCGCTTGCTGGTGCTTGTGGGGTATGCTGACGCTCATCTCGAACGTCATGCTTCGGGTGTCCGACCATCCACCGGCGTTTACCCAGCTTTGTGTCGGGCTGCGTCCGCTGTTTGTTGTGCTGCCAATCGTGGCGGCTGCCTACTGCCTTTATGTTTGGATTCGGAAGACAGACATCCGACGTTCCTGGGTGCCATTCTTCGCCGCTACGATGGGCAGTCTGGTGTTGGTCATGCTGCCGACGATGGTTGCTGTCTGGCTTCCAGTGATTCAGTTCATCGAGCTGACAGGAAAGAAGTAGTGAGATTTTCGCCGAACAAAATCACTGGAGCGAACGCGGGCGGGCCACGTCAGTTGCCGATGCGGACGCGCTGGGCCGCCCGCGTCGCTCAGTTCGGTCGTTCGGCGTAGCACGGCATCGACCTGCCAATCCGACACACTCAGCACCATCTCACGCAATATGAAGATGACACCTGACACCCCAGACTCTGAGATCGCGTCTCAACTCCGAATGATCCAGCAGCAACAGCAAGACCTCGAGAAGATCGAGCAAGTGGCTCATTCACCGTGGAAGCTGTGCTTCGGGGTCTTGGAGGCACTGTGTCGCGAGTGTTTGCGCCTGCGTGGAGAGGTCGCCGAGTTGCGTGCCGTCCGGCAGAACACGAAGTAGTAGTTGGCAAAGCACGGGATCGCCGAACCAGTCGCGCCAGGCAACCGCCGCCATGTGTCTCGGATTGGATCGGTCTCGGTAATATGAAGATTCATGTTTCAAGTCGGGAGCGCGCTGACGGCGGCGGCGCCTGCTCTCAGCGTTCGGTGAAACCATGAACAAGTGGCAGATCATATGTCCTCTTGTCGCCATCGCGATCGTGGCAGTCGTGTTTGCGATGGTCAGCGGGAGGAATCATCATTGTTACTACGTGTATGCTCAGACACGGATGATCGGCCAGGAATTGATCACGGCCACGAACTCAACACGGCTGGTTCAGATTGGTAGCGGTTTCCGGAAGCGGCTCTCGGAGTTCCTTGTCTCTCCTGCTGGAGTTGCGGAGGTGGAGTTGGGTGATGAGCCCTCGCCGATTGGAGACGGGACTGCATGTAGCCGAGTCATTGTGTCCAATGCTACCGGAGGGCGTTTGGGCATGCGGTTGCGGCAGGATGCGGAGCCGGAGAGATTTCATGTTTTGGGTTTTTGGACCATCACCGAACCAGACGGTCCAGCGAATCGGAGCCAGCCGACTCGCGCCGAGACAAATCGAACGTCAGTGGCGGCTGGCTCCGATCGCTGACCTTTGCGTTAGCCAAAAAGAACGGAGCACCCAAAAATGAGATTCAATATTAAAAAGACTGACCTAAAAGGCATGGGAATTTATGCAAAAGAGAGCATCTCTGCTTATGATGTCATCTCGAAAATTAGATACATCCGGGAGGTGACACGCGACACTCCACTTTTAGAAAGCGAAAAACACCTACAGGATCATATCCATTACTGGCCTGATGGTAGAATGTTTATTGTTGATGAGCCTGACACTTATTTTAACCACTCTTGCGAGCCTAATGCGTACATCTATTCAGCTAATAAGGAGTACTATATCATAGCAAAGGCAGATATAAAAAGTGGAGATGAAATAACAGTTGATTATGAGATACATACAACGGGTGGAGATTCCTCGTGGGAGTGCAAATGCGGTGCACGTAACTGTCGCGGATTGCATAGATGGGATTTCTTCTTATTACCTCCAAAAGTGATCCTGAATTCCTTGCCTTTTTTAGATCCATGGTTCGCTCAAGTTCATGGAGAAAAAATCCGGGAGATTCTAAAGCAAGAATTGAAAGGCTAACAAGGGCATGCAGGCCGACGCGGCATAGCCGCGCGGCTGATGCCTGTCGTTAGGCCACATCACCCGTCTATGCCAGCCAACCCAAGCGAAATCAAAAAGCGCGAAGCTGCAGCGCGAGCCGCAATCAAGAAAGCATACGGCACTGCCGACGGTGAGGACGGTCCTACACTCTTTGTGTCGCACCATTTGGAGGAGTTGGATGCCGCCTTTTGGAAGCAGCACTTCTCCACCGAGAGGCCAGACCCACAGCGCATCCTTGATGGATTGGTGCTTCGCTCTCATTGGGGCGGGGACGATGAGATTGACACCTTTGATTTTACTCTGCCCGACGAGGCCACGCAGTATGTCATCAGCGTCGCGTTCGACGAGGACGGCGTCGTTGCTGGCATTGCGATGGAGAGTTGATGAGTTATGACATTGTGGCCTAACCATGCGCTGCAGCGAACCCGGCTTGAGCGCTTCAGTTGCAATCCACCCGTCTGGAGAGCCGGGTCGCTGAGCTTGGGTCGTTAGCCGCTTCGCGATATGCACGTGAAACTCTTCACCTCCAAGGGGCCGTTGACCGGCTTCCACGGAAATGTGAGTGTTAAACGTGGAAAGCGCGGCAGTCCGGATTTTATCACGATGGTTCCAATTCGGAGTTTGGAGCAGGAGATTGAGTATTGGCTGGCTCAGAACCCGGCGATTGAGATTCACGAGATTCGCCAGTCGGTAGCATCGGGATGGTTTGGGCGGTTGCAGTGCGTTGTGACCATCTGGTATGACTTGCCCAAGGTCATGCTCACGCGAGAGGCAGCAGAGAAGCTGGTCTTGGAGCAAGTGACCGGGCCGCTGAACCGTGACACGATATGCATTACGGAGGTGCTTGAGCGCCCCTTCGGTTGGGTGTTTTACTACAATTCCAAACGCTTTGTGCAGACCGGAGACGACAAGCATGCGATGTGTGGTAATTATCCCATCCTTGTCGACCGGCACAATTGCACGCTTCATTCGACCGGGCTGGGAAAGATTGAGGATTACATAGAGCGATATGAGAAGACAGGACAGACAAGCGGCTAACCAGATCACTGCACACAACGCCGGATGGCGCCTTCAGTTCCGCTTCGCGGGCAGCGTCTTTTGGTCCGGCGTGTGTGAGTTCCATCGTTCGATGCAATGAAAGTGACGCGGCATAAGTTTATGGGAGTCGTTGTCTTGGTCATACTTATCGGGATGCCTTTCAGCAACACCGTTCGCACTCTGCGCGAAGATCGAAAGTATTCTGGTTACAACGCTCGTCCTTCCAAGATAATCTATTCCGGCGTCAGATTTGATTGCCGTATGATTACAGAACCTGGTGATTGCCCAGTTCCCGGCGTTTTGACCGCTTTAATGGTGATTGACCTTCCATTCTCCGTTTGTGCCGACACCATTTGTCTTCCGTATACGATCTACCGTCGATTAACAGAAAGCGGGAGAGTGTGGCGAGTGGTTGACGTGGTCTTTGCGTCAAACGGTGTCCGCCTTATTTCACTGAACAAAACCGAAGAGCGTGATGCGTCAACACTAGCTGAGACATGTTCAGTATTGCAGCGCATCACTGGCAAGCCACGATCCGTAAGAGTGAACGTGACTGCGGAAAACACGGTGTCCATCGCAGATTACGGAATCCTCTACGAGACGATTCAGTCAAACACAACTCTCACGCTGGCTTACCAATCTGATGGCATAACGCGACTGTCTCAGCAGTATCTAAAAGAAAAGACATCGAACAAGAGCGGTGCAGCGAACGGGAGCCAGCCGATTCGCTCAGAGACAAAGTCAACATCATCGGCGGCTGGCTCCCGTCGCTGACCTTTGCGTTCGACGCTGTCCTTAAATGGGGCTACCACGTTCCCTTACATTGATGACCATGAAGACCCGCATTACCATACTTAGCATCCTGGCGTTGATCGCCACTATTCACACCGGCCTCGCCTTTTCGCTCGATGGCTTTGTGCCATTTGATACTCGCCGTGATGCGATTGAGGGAACGCGCAAGTTTCTGACGCATTTTACTAACGGTGGTATCGAGAAGGCATGCGAGGTGGTGTGGGACAAGGACATCCAGATCCGTCGGGAGATGATTACCAATTACGACAAGCTGCGTCCCTATCTACCCAAGATAGGCAAGAGGACGGCGGAGCATTTCATTGGCGCCAACACTCTCGGAGATTTCTGGGTCGAGCTCGGCTACATTGAGGTGTTTCAGGAGGCTGTGATGTTTGTTCGAATCAGCTTTGCTCGTCCGACAGGAACCAAATGGTATGTGAAAGATATCAACTACACGATCAAAGCGGACTTGTCGAAGCTACTTGATGAGATACCTGGAGAGTACAAGCGATTTGTCCCATCAGAGCGAGACCTTCCATAGTGTGCAGGCAGCGATTTAATCGCATGATTTCACTCGTGAACGAGTTCTGGTCGAACAATCGGCTCCACCCAACCGCTCCTGGCGCCCCACTTCGGGGCCAGCGTCACGAGGTCGCGGTGGGTGAGCCGGGTCGTTAGGCCGCTTCACGCGCGCGTCGCGGCAAACAACAAATCAACGGAAGGAATTCAATGAGCATCTGGAAAAAATAATTTGGAGGTGGCGAAGAATCGCCACCGTCCGACCTCACTACCGATGTCAGCAAAAAATACGGCATCGTCACTAGTGGTAGTCAATTCGCCTTTCAGGGTGCGTACGAAGATAGTATGCAATCAACGCTTTCCACACCGGAGGTGTGCGCTGCCCAGACAAACCAACTAAAAACGGTCGAGGAGGTTTGCATCCTGATGACAGACCCGGTTCTTATTATTCTCGGGAGTCTCGAAAGGAAGCCGCTTGCTATCCGCACCTCACTTCCTGCGTCGCGCGCCGAAGAGTTCGTGGACGCTTTGAAGCCAGCCGGAGTCAGGATTTTTGCATCTGGGAAAGTCTGTCTGGCCAAACTGAATCGGCAGAGCGTTTGATTACATCATGACAACGCGGCCTAACCATGCGCTGCAGCGAACCCGGCGGGAGCGTCGCGGTTGCCATCGTTGCCTCCCGTGCGCCGGGTCGCTGAGCTTGGGTCGTTAGCCCGAGTATGGAATGGTTCGCCGATGATATACGCCGGGGGCAGATCGCGCTGACCACTATTGCCCTCGTCCTAACGGCTGCTGGCATTTGGCTGGGGCGAAGGAGATTGTCTGTGGCAGTTCCAGTTGCATTGGCTTTCTTGCTTCTGGCGGCCATCGCGATTCCGAGCGCCATCCCTGCAAGACTAACCGCTCAACGAAATGCCTGCATCTACAACCTGCGGACGATTCAAAGCGCGAAGATCGAATGGGCGAGGGAGCACAACAAGCTGGCTGGAGACATTCCTACTGACGCCGACATTTGCGGCACAAACGGCATCGCTGGGATTCTCCGCCACCGCCTTACCTGCCCAGGTGGCGGCATCTACACAATGGGAGCCGTCGGTCAGAGTCCGACGTGCAGCCTTTCAAACAAAGGACACCGATTGGAATGACAACCGAAACAGGGGCTAACAAGCCGGATGCAGTGAACCCCGCGATCGCGTCGCGGTTGCATTCCGGTGGTCACTGGCGCGGGGTCACTGATCCGGAGCGTTCGGCTAAGCTATGAAAGCCTGCTCACTTGCTATTCTGCTAGTGCTTCTCTCGCTCACGTCCTGCGTCGATCGCCCGTATTCGGAGGCGGAGTTGAGTTCGCTCTTCATTGGATCTTGGAACAGTTCGAGCTCGTTTGAGACAAACGCGGCGGACACCCATATCATCATGCAGTCACAGGGGAGGACGACTTTTAGAAATGATGGGACGATAACATCCGAGACCGATACCCTCATGAGGATTAAGGTGCCGGAAGGCGAGGTGCCTGTAGCATACCATGCCGTTGTCCACGGAAATTGGTCGATCGACGGCCAGATGCTCCGCACATCCCGGACCTCAGAAGAAATCAACCCGAAGGACGAAGTCTCTCAGAAATTCATAGAGCGTGAGGGAATGAGTAAGCTCCGGTCGCAGAGCCCAACCAACTTCGTGTATACCCTCAGGCACATATCTGCTCAGAAGATTGTAGCCTTGGATGCTCAAGGGACACGAACTACTTACAGACGAGACGAATGAGCATTGATACCCTGTTGCCTCGTTCTCAACACTGGGAGCCGAACCAGGCGCATTCACTGGACGGCGCGGAGCGCGAGTGTTTACATTTCGGGCATCACAGGCGCGCCGCCAGTGATGCACGTCGTTCGGCGGCATCGCACATTGCAGGATTTTGACACCATAAACATCAAAGACCTCACTGAACAACAAACACAGGCACTGCTGGATTTGGCAATGCTTGCCATGTATGCGGACGGCCATCTTGCATCCGCCGAGGATGAGCGGATTCACCGTTTGCTCACCGCGATGGGTTTTGCCACGGACTACGACTGCAGCAAACACTACGACGCCTCCATTGGGCGCATCAGCCGGCACTCGCAAACCGCTGCCGCCGCGCGCACGCACACCGCCACGCTGGCGCAGAGTTTCACGACGCGGGACCAGCGGCGACGCGTTCTCGATGTGCTGGATGACCTGACCTCCAGCGATAGGAGTGTCGCTCCGCAAGAGAGCAGCTACCTCGCAATCGTCCGGGAAGTGTTTCAGAGGTGACCATGAGATCGCCGAACCCGGCTGCACCGAACGCCGGGATCGCGTCTCGGTTAACAGTCGGACATCGTTGGCCCGGCGTCGGTGAGCCGGAGCGTTCGCCGTGACATGAGCGCGCTTGCCTATCGTTCCAGCTCTGACAACGGCCTGTCGTTCGACTTGCTCGTGGACGGTGTCGCTTTGGGAGAGGTGCTGGGCGACGGCAACGAGGGCATCCCATATTGGATAGTCGAAGATGATCTGCCGCATTGGCCACCACACGGCACTCCCCGCGATCCGGAATACAGGATCGTGACGGTCTGTTCCTGCGGAGAGTATGGATGTGGACACACTCGCTGTCGCGTGATCAAGACCGCCGACACGGTTGCGTTGCGCGACTTCGCTGGAGATGTCGGTGCTGATGGAGCGGCACGGGTTTTCACGTTCTCGCGATCGGGCTACGAGCAAGTCGTCAGCGAGATTGTTGCAGAGGCTCGACATCAGAAAGAGACCAACGGCGAACAAAGCGCTCCACCGAATGGCGGCCCCGCCACGCCAGTTGAGAATTCGAGGCTCACCGAGGGGCCGCCATCGGTGAGCTAAATCGTTAGACTCACACCATGAGGACTGCGATAATTATCGGCCTGCTGTTGATAGTAGCATACTTCATTTTTGTGCCGGCGTTGGCTCGGTCAGGTTGGCGAGCAGTTGCCGTGAATGCGAAGGCGACGTTGCATTCAACATATGTTGCCGTTCAGAAAGGCGGAGTTTACACCAACGATTGGACCGTGCGTTTCCATGTTCGCCCATACACCAATCGTTACGTAATTGGTGGGGAAGTCTATCAGTGCGTGATGGCCGTTGATTCTTGGGATTACCAGGGTCGTAGCAATCTGCTTGCCATAACGATCGAAGAGAGGTTTCTGTATATCGACCAGCGTGGAGCGGTTCCCGTGAGCCATCTGCCGCCTGGATATTGAGTTCATGAGACACGCGCCTAACCCGTCGCTCCACACGAACCGCCGCCCAGCGCTTCGGTTTCGGGGTGCCGTGATGCTCGGACGCTGGATTCGCTGCCAGCGCCCGGTTCCGGCGGCGGTCGATGAGCTGGTGCGTTCGGCGTGAGTTGTCGCGGGTGTTGACGGGCGAGGTTTTCGGTGTTGTTCTTTCTCTGCGTTCTTTGCGTTCTTTGTGGCCAGAGATTTTTGCCGCAAGAGATCGCATAGAGCGCAGAGAGCCGGAGTTGGGAGCGCGGTGATCAGGCCGGTCGTCGCCGCGAGTTCCGAGAGTGAGTTGACCGGAGAGTTTGGAATTTATGAACCTTTTATCGCCGAACCAGGTCACTTCACCGAACTGCCGCCAAGCGTTGCAGTTCGGATGCGCCGGATTCTTCAGACGCTGCATTCGCTGGCAGCGCCCGTCCCTGGCGGCAGTCGGTGAGTTCTGTCGTTGGGAGTAACGGCAGACGCGTTCTATGGCCAAACGAAAGCGCAAACTTACGCCCGCAGAAAAGAGAGCGCGACGAAAGCGTCGAGAGGAGTTCATGATGATTTTCGTCAACGGCAAGCAGAAGCGCGTGAGGCGTCCGCCGACAGTGGATGGTATGGATGTTGACGAGTTCATCAGAGAGAACGCCGATCCGATTTGGCTTCATCAAAACGGTCTGTGGGAGTATATGAGCGAGGCCAATGAACGTTGAAACTCCCAACAAGCGGGTGGAGACGAACCACCGCCCCGCGCTTCCGTTCGAGGCTGGGCGGGAATTCGGGAGTGCCCCGTGCGCTCCAGCGCTCCTGTCGGCGGCGGTCGCTCACCCTTTTCGTTAACCCGCAGACTCCACTATGAAACGAATCGCTATTCTCTTGGCTCTCGTGGTCCTGTCTGGGTGCAGCAGACGCACCAAGATTGAGCCCGCAGATGTGAGTACAGACGACAGGGACGCAATGGTTGCCGCTGTTTACCAAACGGGCATACGAACGAACGGCCTGAGCGTTTACTATGTGGAGAGGTTTACCCGCGGGAGAGACAGTTGGCTCCACGTGCAGTTCACAGACGCCAAGGAGACAAATGCTGCGATTCGTCCGGTGTTCGATCTGGTGAAGACACCTGGCGGCTGGAAAGTCGTGGACAAAAGAGATGAGTAGCAAACAAGCATGGGCTAACCAGATCACTGGACCGAAGGCGGGCGGGCCGCGTCAGTTGAATATTCGGACGTCGCTGACCGCCCGCGTCGGTCAGTTCTGTCGTTGGCCGAAACAGCACGCATGACTCATGCCCAAGCGTCCCCGCATTCATGACAAGCGATTGATCGGCACATGGCGGTCTGATCGGCGACGGACGATGGCGGAGTGGGTCTCCGTACGGCGTTTGACCGAACGGCGGCGCAAGAAGCTCTCGGACATCTTCGGGCATTTGACACTGCGATTCACTCGGTCGCGTCTCCATTCAGAGTTCAAGGGGACTCGTGACACCCAGGAGTACGCCGTACTGGCCTCCGATTCCGATTCGGTCTCGATTGTGCATTGGGATGGCCTCCTGAAGGAGCGGCGCATTCAGCATCTCCACTTTGAGGGACGGCACTACTGGATCACGCTTGGACGCAATCGGGAGTTCTTCAGGAAGCAGAGATCGGCCAACCAGACGGTCCAGCGAACGGGAGCCAGCCGTTCAGCCCAGGACAACAATCGAGCGTCATTGGCGGCTGGCTCCCGTCGCTGACCTTTACGTTGGCCGGAAGAATGTGCGAGCGTCTGTGAAGAACTCGATGACAGTATCAAGTGAGAATCACGTCCTGATGCGCACCGGTCATAAATGGCTCCTCGTCGGTTTGATCAGCGCCCTCTTGACGGGATGCGTTTCTGAAAGGGGACGGAACGCAATCAATGAGCGGACCGATTCGAGGAGCAATGAAGTTATGAAACCACCTGACATAGTGCGTCGCGAAGGCTTTCTGGTGATGGGCACGGTGACCCGTAGGCAACCCGGGACCGAGCGTCCGGAGACGTTCGTATCGGCCTGGAACGAGTTTGAGACGCACCGACAGCGTGTCCAGCGCCACAGCGTGAATTCGAAGTACTATGGCGTCAGCTTTGCGGCTGGTGCGGATGGGAGCTTTGACTACCTGACTGGCATGGCTGTTGGGCCGGGTGTGGAGACGCCCGAAGGTCTGGAAGTCCGCGCGGTGCCGGCGGCGACCTATGCCGTGTTCACCTGTCCTGTCCAATCGATCGGACAGACGTATCGGTACATCTTTGGCGAGTGGCGGGCGAAATCCGGTTACACGACTGACGACGCGACCCCTGCCTTTGAGGAGTATCCGCCCGCGACGGACACGAATGCCCCCGTGCTCCTTCACATTCCGATCCGGGAGGATCACGCTAAGTGAAAAACGGCCAACCATCGGCTGCACCGAACGCCGGGATCGCGCTCCGGTCAACAATCGAGCATCATCGGCCCGGCGTCGGTGAGCCGGGACGTTGTCTTGAATGAGAGTGCGACGCATCCATGTTCTCGTCGTGTTTCTGGCGCTGGCGGCCTGCTTGATCCCCTTTCGTACGAAGGTCAGGTCTGCGGCGGTGAGCGCGATTCAAGTTCTGAAAGGCAAGAAGAGTGTTGCGGAACGTGTCACAGAATTCGGCGATGCCGTTCACAAGCGCGTGGCAGCACGGTTTAAGGAAGTCGGGGTTGCCTACCCGCCGAAGCGGATCAACCTCGTTGGCCTCAAGCGGGAGCAAGTGCTTGAGGTGTGGGTGTCCGGTGGAAGCGGTCAGTGTGAGTATTTGACGACATACCCGATTCTTGGAGCAAGCGGCACGTTGGGGCCCAAACTGGTCGAAGGAGATGGCCAGGTCCCTGAGGGTGTTTACAAGATCGACTCCCTCAATCCAAACAGCCTGTATCACTTGGCTCTCCGCGTGGACTATCCAAACCGCTTTGACAGGGCGAAAGGCGCATTGGATGGCCGGGCTGCTCTGGGCTCCGATATCATGATTCACGGGAAATCCGCCTCGATCGGTTGTCTTGCCATGGGTGATCAGGCTGCCGAGGATCTGTTTGTGATGGCCGCCGAGTCGGGTATTGAAAACATTACGGTGATCCTGAGCCCAGTGGATTTCAGAATCCGAAGCTTGCCAGCAACCATGCCGAAGGTCCCGCCCTGGACCGAGGAACTGTACGCGGATATCAGGTGCGAGTTGATGAAATTGACAAGACAACCAGACGGTGCAGCGAATCGGAGCCAGCCGAGTCGCTCAGAGACAAATCGAACGTCATCGGCGGCTGGCTCCCGTCGCTGACCTTTGCGTTGGGCTCAAACACCGTGACTCCGTCCCGTCAACACGTCGCCGCGAGGGCTTCGGTCTCGCCCGGAGAGGCGGATTCGAAACCAGGTTCCTGCGGTTTCACGTTGATTGAGTTGCTGGTAGTGATAGCGATCATCGCGCTTCTTGCTGCGTTGTTGCTCCCAGCACTAGCTCGTGCCAGGTCAACGGCTCAGTCTGCTGTCTGCAAGAGCAACTTGAGACAGCTCGGTCTGGCGTTGAATCTCTACGTCGATGACTACCGGGCATATCCTGGAGGACCGCCTTATTTCGGGGGCATTACTCTCGATGGACCTGGAGCAGCATCAGAACGGGCCTTGTTATACTTGGCACCCTTCGTCTCGGCTGACATCGTCTCCACAGGTCCAGGTGGCAAGATCGAGGGGCTGATGTTCGATGTGAGCACAACGGTCTTTCATTGTCCCGCCAAGCCCACAGAGACTCTGCTCCCTTCTGGTGTTGGGACGGTCGCAGTCTCAGCAAACGGTGCCAGCGACGGGTCGCAGAGCGTCCCAGCTCATTGGAATCGTCGAGTGCGTCCCTATGGCTACGGTTACATTGGGCTAGGCACACTGCAGCGCCCTGGGGCCGCCGCTTCGCTCGGGTTAGGACCGGTTTTAGTGGAAGAGATTGCCGTTCCTGTCAGAGGGAGCAACATCCGATCGGCGAGCGGCATGATCGCGATAGCAGATTCGGTGGGCCGCAATCTCGGTCACATTCATCCCTATTCCTGGCCGCATGGCAATCGGCCCGAGACTATCGCAAGCCTTCACAACGCTGGGGCAAACGTTGTCTTCTGTGACGGCCACGTAGAGCACGACCAACAAAGCCACTGGCTAGCACCATCGGAAGCGGTTCGGAGGCGTTGGAACAACGATCATGAGCCGCACCCAGAAACCTGGTAGAGACGAGCCCAACCAGCCGTGCCACCCAACGCCGGTTGCGCGCTTTCGTGAATGCGGTTGCCACCGGCCCGGCGTGGGTGCACTCTGTCATTAGCCCACCATCACACGCGCACGACATCACTATGAGCAAGACCAACTACTGGGATCAGATCGAAGAGGCGTTCGAGGCCGTTGACATTTACGAGACCTACGACGTGTTCATGCAGGGAGCAGCCAAGTATCCCGACTGGAAGATTGATATTCTGGCGGTGCATTGGACGATGAGCGAGACCGTGAACGGCGGGCTGGAGCAGTATTTCAGCAACAGTACGGGCATCCTCGCACCCGAGGCCGTCTTTGGTTTTCAGCGCATCGGCAGGCCGGAGTTGGCTGCGGCACTTCAGAAAGCGATGGCTTTGCTCGGCAAGCCGTATCCGCGAGAGCGCAAAGAGCGAGCGGCGCGGCTTGCAGCTTTGCGAGGCGGCGGAGAGGCGCAGCAGACGGAGGGTTTCTCGCTTGTTCCGAAATGGGTCGCCAAGAAGGTCGGCATGAAGTCAGCGCAGAGTCCCTTTGAGGAGATGGACGAGGTTCTTGGTGGCGCTGGTGATGATGTTGAAGAGGCGCTTGATGAGTATGCAGGCACGAAGGTGGGCTAACAAACCGGCTTCACCGATCGCCGGGATCGCGCCTCGGTTGACAATCGGACATCGTTGGCCCGGCGTCGGTGAGCCGGGACGTTCGGCGGGCAATCAAAAAGGGTAAGCTTGAGAACCATACACTATGCAAAATAGAAATAACGTATTATGGAGTACCAAAGTTGGAAAGCAGCAGGCATGATAGGCATGCCCCTTTTTGGGCGTTAGTACTTGTTATACTTTTCGGCATGGGTCTGGCAACGATTTGGATAGATGGAGGCCCTTTTTGGAAAGGATATGTGTTGGACATGACGGGGCCAGCATGGAACTACATATTGTTTAGGGGAAGGTTCACTTCAAAGGCAGATAACTTTTGGACACGGTTTTTTACCCCGTGGCATACCGTTGTGATCTTTGTAGCTGTGTGTTTTGGGATAGAAAGTATGCAGCACTTCGGTCTTTACGAAGCGACTTTCGATCCTTTGGACTTCTTGGCTTATATTTCCATCTTGGTTCCATTATTCATTTTGGATCAGTTGACGTATGAAGAGCAAGATGCAGTATAACAGAAAAAGGAATGTAGAGAACGCGGGAGGCCGGAGTGGGGAGGTGAATTAACCGTGGAGTTTATCGGCCTCCCGCGTTCTTTGCATTCCCGGGTTGAACGACGCCGCGGGGAAACTGGCCAGTCCTACCTTTGCAGAAAGTGTGCGGCTTTTTCGGGTACCGGAAAGGTCTTGGTAAATTCCCGACGTTCCTCCCATCTCCGCGAACCGGTCTGAAGGATGGCCGGGGGTGGGAATCGCCTGCCTTTGCCCCTACGCCGCGCCTTCCACCGAGCGGAAAACCGGAGGTGGCACAGACCCCAGCGGACCACGAGGCAACCCCTCGCACGCCATGGCGCCGGAATGGATGAGGTAACAGTCATGATGTCGGCGGTGCACGGGCCGACTCCACCGGAGGCTGACCACCATGCCACCGAGCGACGCAGACCATGGGCCGGTCACACTGCGGACAGCGCGGGGGCGGGACCGTTGCCTTGGCCGCGGGCAAGGTGTGCGCCTCGACGAAGGTTTCCGCCCTCTCCAACTCGTCAAACGGATCGGCATCCTCCTCTGGGACCGAGGGCGCCAAGGCCGGTGAGTCGGTCGATTCCATCGATCGACCCGCCAGCAATCCCTGAAGGTGCTCGCGTTTAGCCTTGGCCGAGGGATGCCACCAGCCAAAACGGCGCACCCGGTGAAACCCCGCCGGCAGGACATGCTGCAAGAACCGCCGGATCAGTTCCTCGGCGCTCAGCACTAACGACCGCCATCGGCCTTGCGCGCTCTCCCGGTAGGGCCACCGCACCCGTCCGTCGGGCAACCGCGGCACCGCCCGATTGCCCGTGGCCGTCTTGAAGACATACCGGCTCAAATACCGCAGGACTTGTTCTCCCGACCCTGCCGCCTGACTGTGGGTGACCCACCGTTGTTTCCACACCTTGGCCGGGATCTGCGCCAGCGCCTCCGGGGCTTCTCGTTCGAGCCATTGCCGGAAGCCGGTGCGGCAATGATCGCTCAAGGGCTCGACCCGAAGCAAAAACCCTCGGCGGGAGGCGATCCACTCTTGCCCATCCAAGCTCAGACCGCCTCCCGGCACCAGATAATGGATATGCGGATGATAAATCAACGTGCGGCTCCAGGTGTGCAAGACGCCGAGCATCCCCAGGCGAGCCCCCAGGCGCTTTGGGTTGGCCGCCAGATCCTGCAAGGCCTGGGCGCTGGCGGCGAATAGGGCGTCGTAACCCAGTTGCGGATGCGAGCGCATCCAGCCGCGCAACCCCTCCGGCACCGTGAAGGTCACCAGGAAATAGTCCACCGGCAACAGCAAAGCCGATTGCCGGGCTAACCACGGGTCCGCGTCGGCTTGACCGCAACGCGGACAATGCCGGTCGTTGCACGAATGATACCGGAAATGATGGAGGCCACACTCCGGACAGACAAACAAGGCGCCCCCCAGGGTCGGGGTCCGACAGCGCAAGAGGTGTTGGAGGACCTCCTGCTGCCGGAGCGGCAGGGCCGATCCAAAACGCTCAAGGTAAGCCGGAGCGTCGTGGATTAGCACCTCATGGAAGCGCCCGTTGGTCTCCGGGAGGGAGACGGGAGCCGACATGGCCGGGGCCTACAGATCGCCCATGAAGGCATTGAGCCGTTTCTGATGCTGGGTCTGGCACAGGCTGGTCAGGTGGGCATAGCGCGCGGTGATGACCGGTCGCGATTGCCTTTACCTGCGCGGATCCGCAGGAACATCCGCTGCGAATCGATGTCTTTGACCTCCAGTTGGAGGGCTTCGCCCAAGCGCAGGCCGCAGGAATAGATCGTGATCAAGGCCACCCGCTGATCAGCGGCCGATACCTTGGAGAGCACGAGCCGGACTTCCTGGGAGGAGAGCACGACGGGCAGTTTGAACTCGGGATCCGCGCGGACCAGTTCGACCTCGGCGGGCCAGGGGCGGCGCAGCGACTTTTCCCAAAAGAGCTTGATCGCGCAAATGGCCTGGGTGGCGGTTTGACGGGCGACCTTCTTGTCGTGTTTGAGGAAGATGAAGTATTGGCGGAGTTCCTCGGGGCTGACGGCCTCGGGGGCTTTGCCGAAGTGCTCGGCCAATTGGCGGACGCAGGCCCAGTAGGCCTGCCGGGTCCGGTCGCTGACGCGAACGAGCTTCAGGTCATCGGTGAAGGTTTTTAGGCTGGCGTGGACGGAACTTTTTTTATATGCATAAGGTTGTTTTGTGGAGTGTTAAGGAACACCGCCGGCTTCGTCGGGTGACGGGCCGGCTTTTCCACGATAACGCAATGAAAACAATCGCGGGAGTGCCAAATCAAGAAGACGGGATGAACCCCTTGCCCCAGAGCCTTTTTCCTGATCGCCGCGCAGCGGCTTCGTTCAACTTACAATGGATACCGATCCTACCACAGAAGCCCAGAGGATCTTGGCGCGATCGAACCGCACCTGCCGGCACAGGGACGGTTCGTTCATTGGAAGTACCAGGGATTCCCGAGCACCGCCGACTGGATCGTGGTCTTTTTCGCGCCACACCGAGATTCACCAGAATCAGAACCACGGGTTGTTGCACGCGGCATTTTCGTGCTGGGGTGTTACTGAGATCATGAAGGGGAAAAGCGAACCAAGCAGTCCCGCAAACGGGAGCCAGCCGATTCGCGCAGACACAAATCAAACGTCAGCGTTGGCCGGCTCCGATCGCCGACCTCTGCGTTCGATGCTCAAGAAGAGGCTCGCATCAGAATAGTCCTATGGTATCCTTTTGCCATGAGCGAGATTGATCATTTACGTACCCTTCCGGTTTCCGAGCGCATCCAGCTCGTCGAGGATCTCTGGGACACGATTGCGAGCGACCCTTCGGGAGTGGAGCTCTCCGCGGCCCAGCGGGATGAGTTGGAGCGACGGCTCGATCGCTGGGAAGGTTCTCCGACCGAAGGGGTGGAATGGTCGGTGCTTCGAACCCGGATCCAAAACTCCGTGTGAAATGAAGCTAATCCTCCGGCCGGAAGCCGAGGCGGAACTCCTGGAGGCCATCGACTGGTACGAGGCGCGGGGCAGGGGGCTGGGGGCCGATCTTCTTCGTTGTGTCGATGCTTGTCTCCAGCGGATTGTCCGGAATCCCGACGCCTTCCCGTTCGTCCACCGGTCCATCCGAATGGCAGTGGTGCGCCGCTTTCCCTACCTCGTGTTGTTTCGGATGATGGAGGATGCCGTTTCAGTGATTGCCATTTTTCACGCCAAGCGCAATCCCAGGATCTGGAAGGATCGATGAAGCATCGAACAGTCAGTGGAGCGAATGGCGGCGGGCGGACACTGTTTGCAGTATCGGGCGCCTTGGGCCGCCGCCATCGCTCACTTTTGTCGTTCGGCGATAACACGATGTCACCATCTTGGGTTCAAATTCATGAACTGGAGGTGCGGGAAAATTATCCCGCCGCCATTGATGCTCTCGAGGAATGACTTCGCGCGTATCCATCCGAACCAGAGGCGGTCATCCGACTGGGATTCAACCTTGGTTATGCCACGGTCGAGGACATGAGATTGGGTAAAGGTTTGCCGATGGCACAGTATGCCAGCCGATTCATGAAGTTGCTTCGTGAATACCAATCGCAATTTGAGAGTAATCCTGACTTCTGCTGAACGTTAGGGTTCGTCAAGAAATAAGCTATACATTCGCGGCGAGGGATTGTTCGCTCCGACGAGGCGCGAGCGACGCGCATACCCCCAGTGGGTCTGAAAGGAGCGAGCAACGACGTCGGAGTGAAGAAGCACCGCCGCCCCGAGGGTTGCACTGAAATTGGCCCGGGGCTTCGTTACTCGGTCGGTCGAGTATCGCTGCGGATACACTCCTTCCCTCGTGCCTTACCCCAGGCCAATTTGAGTGCAACGAATGCATAGCTTATTTCTTGACGGACCCTTAGGCGGTTGATCAAGCCACAACGATGAATTGACATAGGTAAATGGAGACGGCGAGGGGGGAAGAAAATGTTCACTTATAGGGTCCACAGGATTTATCAGGAGGAGTCACGGTGATGACCAAAATTGCGGTGGTGCACAAGGTCACGTGGACGTCTGACGAGTGGCTCCGGTTGAAGGCGCTGGGCAACGTGCGCTACAGTCCTGGCCTACCGTCGTCAGAGGAAGAGCTGCTGGCGCGAATCGGCGACGCGCAGATCGTTATCTCGGCCACCATTGTGCCATTCACGGGCCGGGTCATAGAACGCAGCCCTCGACTCGGGCACTCGCAGCCTGCTCAACCGTGCCTCGTTTCAGGGGATGGCTCGGCGGCCGATCCTTGTCAACGTTGCCCGCGGCGAAATCGTAGAGATGGATGCGCTGTTGGAGGCTCTTGAGTCTGGACAGGTACGCGGGATTGGCCTAGACGTGCTCTGGGATGAGCCGCCGGACTGGAGCAGCGAGAGGATAAAGCGGCTGTTGGCCGCCGAGAATGTGCTGTTATCTCCACACTGCGGTATGCATACGGATGCCGCCTTCCGTGCTTTGACCAAACAGTGCATCGACAACATCGAAGCCTTTTTGAGCGGGCACCCCACGAATGTAGTCAGTGGGTAGTTCCCGTGCTATCTCCGCCAATCCAGACAGCCGAATCCCTATCAAGCCCGAGCGCTTCTGGAGAAGGCGGAGGCATCTGGAGACCTTGGAGCCGAGGCTGCTTGGGAGGAGGAGATCAAGCGCCGCATCCATAAGATTGACGCAGGGCTGGCGCAGGGACGTCCGTTTGCAGATGCGCTTCGAGAGATCGACTGTCGGTTGGGAAGATGATGTTGATCACGACGAAAAAAACAATAACGCTCAGTGTCCATAATACCCAATATCCTGGGCCGCTATCAAAAACAGCAATTTGATTTCAAATTTGATTTAAAATAAAACTTTACCATGATCACATAATGCTTCGGACTGTGAAATGGCCCACTCGCAGCAAGCTTGCCTTACAAATTAGGACTTCAGGCAAACATACTGTTGGCTTTGAATCGGGATCGCGATCGAAAGGGATAGCAGGGGGTTTGGACATGAGAAACTGGATTCATGAGGAACCGGATGAGTATCGAGCCGGACGAAACGATACCGATTCCGACCCCGATGGGAAGGTGAGAATGTTACCGATTGCTGGAAGGTGACGGTGAAAGTCAGAGTTGTCGGACGTTTATGACCGCTCCATGTGTAAAAGGAATGACAGTGCCAGGAACGCTAAACGCAAAAGATTTGTCTGTTTCGAGAAGCTAGAGCTCGTGTGGTGTCTCTCCATTGGCTGGCGTGCTTGTCAGTGTCTGACAGGCTTGAAAGAAACTGCGAGATGGCCGGATTTTGTCAGGGGCTGGTGTGGGAGTGCGGGGTTTGACGCCCAATTCGAATTAGAGTTGTTGAGGATTTTCCATCAATCGGGCGATCCGGGTGAGGAGACGGCCCGCGGCGCCGCCATCCAGGACGCGATGGTCGAAGCTCAGGGTTAGGTTCGCTTCTGTCACAGGGATGAACTGATTCGAGGTGGAGTCCCAGAGAGGAGCCGTGCGGCCCGCGCCCATGCCGAGGACCAGGGTTTGTTCGGGCAGCGGAATGGGGGTGGCCCAGGTGAGACCGAAGGTGCCGAAATTGGTGACCGTCGCGATGGATCCGCCGGTGGCATCGACGGGGAGCTGGCGTTTGCGGGCGAGTTCAACCAGTTCGTTATACCTCTCGGCCATCTGCGGCAGCGTTTTTTGATCGGCCTGGCGAATGACGGGCACGAGAACACCGTCTTCGGCTTCGACGGCGAAGGCGATATCAATCGAATCCGGATGCACGATCCGATTGCCCACCAGACGGCCCGCGGGGGCGCTGTTTTCAGAGAGGGCGATCGCGAGGGCGCGCAAGGCATATAGAGTTGGGCCGGGCTTGGGCTCGCAGGTTTTCCGATGAGCCAACAAAGCATCGAGGATCACCGGCAGGGAGACCGTGGCCAGAGGACGCGTCCAACTCCGGCGCATGGCATCGGCCACGGCGATTCGCATGGAGGAAGCCGGATGGGTTTTTCTCTTTTCGAGGTTTTCGAGGAACTGTTCAAAATCGGCGATGGTCAATCGTCCTCCGGCCCCGCTGCCCGCCACTCCCGCGAGGTCGGCGGCGTGCAATCCCAGTTCATTAATGCGCGCCTTCATGCGGGGCGACATGTAACTGACCCCGACGGCGCTGGCGGGAACGGGCAATCCGCGAACGGTAGGCTCGACCTTGGACACGCCTGCCGGATGGGGGGAGGACGCGTCTTCGAGGAGATTCGAAGGGGAGGGGTGGGGTTCGCCTGGTTCCGAGGAAGGCTTGGTGCTGAGGCCCAATCGGGACGCGTCGGCGTCACTGACCTCGAGATAACCCAGGATGGCGCCGACTGGATAGCTATGCTGGACTTCGACGAGGAGTTGTTTCACGTATCCCGGATACGAGGCCATGACGTGGGTGACGGCTTTGTTGGTTTCGACCTCGAGGAGTTCCTGGCCTGCCTGCACGCCGTCGCCGGGTTTGACCAGGATTCGGATGATGGTTGCTTCGGCGATGGACTCTCCCAATTGGGGCATGAGGATCGGCATTTGCATGGGATCAGAGTTGCATGAGGTTGCGGGCGGCAATGGCGATACTCCGGGCTGTGGGGCGGTGCATAGTCCAGAGTTTGGGATGAAATGGAATGGGGGTGTCTTTGGCATTGAGGCGTTGGGGCGGGGCGTCCAGGAGGTTGAAGCCTTCAGCGGCAACGCGGGCGACGACTTCCGCGGTCGTGCCTCCCCACGGCCAGGACTCGCCCACGCAGAGCAGCCGGCCGGTTCGAGCCACGGAAGCCATCACGGTATCGGTGTCGAGGGGTTTAATGGTCCGGAGATCCACGATTTCGATTTCATAGCCTTCGCCGGCCAATTCCTCGGCGGCGGCCAAGGCTTCATGGACCATGGCGCTATAGGTGACCAGGGTCATATGGCGGCCGATGCGGGAGATTCGGGCCTTGCCGATAGGGAGCGTCTCGGTGGGGAGGGCCTCGGCTTTCAAGTGGTAGTAGAGGAACTTGTGTTCGAAAAACAGGACGGGATCATCAACCGCCACAGCATCCAGGAGCATGCTATAGGCGTCTTCAACGGTGGCCGGAGTCATGATCACCAGTCCCGGGTAATGGGCGTAGATGGCTTCCATGCATTGGCTGTGGAATGGCCCGCTGCCCGCGGTGCCCCCCGAAGGCAGACGAACAACGAGCGGGCAAGGAACCTGGGTGCGCCAGAACAGGGTGGCGGCTTGGTTGACGATCTGGCTGAAGCCCACCGCGGAAAAATCTGAAAACTGGATTTCGATAATGGGACGCATGCCGCCGATCGCGGCTCCCACGGCGGAACCGAGGATCGCGTCTTCGCTGATGGGGGCATCCAGGACGCGGCCGGGAAAATCCCGGGCAAGGTTTTTGGTGGCCTTGAAGGCGCCGCCAAAGGGGCCGACGTCCTGCCCGTAGATAAACACCCGCGGATCGCTGGCGAGGGCGCGGGCCTGGGCTTCGCGGATGGCTTCCAGGTAGGTGATGCTCATGAATCAGTCAGCATTTCCATGGTAGGATTCGCGCAAATGGTCTGAGGCCAGGGCGCACCAATCTTCCCGATAAGGATCGGGGCCCGATTCCCTTTGGACGGTGGCCACGGCCGCTTCGACTTCGGCAACGGCCTGGTGTTTCCAGGACGCCAACTGCGGCGAGTCCGCCCACCCTTGATTCAGCAGATGGGATTCTGCCACGGCCAGGCAATCCCGGCCCAGAGGAGATTGTTTCAGGCCGTGGTCGACATAGCCGGCGTCATCGTGTTCGCCATGGCCGCACAACCGCAGGAGGTCCGCGACGACCAACTGGGGGCCTGCGCCTTGGCGAGCCGCCGCGACGGCAGTTCCGAGGATCTGGAGGCATTGGGCGAGGTCCGTGCCATCAACCGTGTGGCCAGCCACGCCGTAGCCGATGGCGCGATCCACAAGATGGTGGCAGGCATACTGACGAGAGACGGGTGTCGAGTAGGCATATTGGTTGTTAGCCACCACCAAGATGAGGGGCAGTTTCTCGACGGCAGCCTGGTTCAAGGCTTCGTGGAAGGCGCCGGTGGATGTGGCGCCATCGCCGAGGCAAGTGGCTCCGACCACCCCGCCCATGCCTTGAAACCGACGGGCGATCAACACCCCGTTGACCACCGAAACCATAGCCCCCAAATGACTTAACATCGGGAGAATCCCTGAATGGGGACGGCCTCGATGCACATTGCCTTCCCTTGCCCGCATGGGGCCCAGCGGCGAACCCAGATAGGTTCGAACCGCATCCAGGAGCGGTTCGCCAAAGGCGAGTCTTCCGGCGGCATCCCGAATGAGCGGGGCAAATACGTCTCCCTTTTGCAGACTCATGCCCACGGCCGCGCTGAGAGCCTCTTGTCCGCGCCCCAGATAAACCCCGCCGTAAATCAAACCGGCCCGGTAGAGGCTGGACAGTTTATCATCCAACGTTCGCGCCAGGAGCATCCATCGATAGGCCGTGACAAGCAGATGGGCATCCGAGGGGGGTTCGGTCAGATCCATCTGGTTTGCTGTTGGTTGTGGTTGTGTCACGGCAGGTATTATAATGCCCGATTATGCGAACTGTGCAATGGTTTCTTTAGGTTCCAGCGCAAAAGCCTGGATATCAAACAGCCTTTCTGTTTGATTCTCCGGAAGCCATGAAACCCTGGCGGAGCATTTTTACGGTGGTGCCGGATGTTCATGCGGGGATTGGACATTATCAATCCCTGTGGCAGAGGCATTTTTACGACGGAATGGCTGAAGCGGTGCCGCAGCTGACGATGCCACAGGGGATTGATTTCAGTTGGATTGAACGGGATCCATTGGCGGATCGAGAGAAAGTTTCCCACCAGAGGGCCAAGGCCAGCCAGCAGCTTTGGGATCAGATTCGGAGGGTGCATTCGCGGGAAGGTTTGGATGCGGTCATCAGTTACTGTTTTGCCGGAGATCTGGAACTGGATTTGGTCCGAGAGGTGATTCGGATGGGAGTGCCATGGATCAATTTTTTTTGCGACAGCACCCATCGTTTTTTGGAAATCGAGGCATTGGCCCGTGTGGTCAGCTTGAATTGGTTTCCAGAACACGCGGCCATCGAGCGATATCGGGCGGTGGGAGCGGCGTGTTTCTGTCAACCTTACGCCATGAATCCACGGCATTTGGCTGATGCGGTCAGCCAGGAATGCCGAATTCCTGTGGCCTTCATTGGGCTGCCCAGCGCTAACCGGATTACGCAATTGGGTTGGTTATTGTTGGGGGGGATCCGAATTCAGATTCACGG
>JAKLHY010000120.1 GCA_022709905.1 Verrucomicrobiota bacterium
TCCAACGCCAGCGATAGTCCGCTTCCCCCTGAACCCGAACCGGTGCTCGATCCCAAGATACTGACCTTGTTTTCGGAAACCGATCCCCTGCGCATCAACACGGAAATCTTCCGCAGCCTGAGTCTCTGCCTCGGCATACCGATTCAGCAGGTTTACCTCAGCCTTCCCCATGTATTCACCAACCGGCTGTTCGAGATCATCAGTTTCGAGCCTCAAGAAATCTCGGAGATCTGGCAGCTGCGCCATGAGGATTTCAACGGGATGTATTTGACGCACTTAAAGGAAGACGACCTTCTCCTGGTCTATGCCAGCCAGGGACGCCATATTGAATTTGGGACAAACCGTTGTCTGATTGAGACATCCGCCACAGCGGATCCCTTCGAATTCAGCGGTTGCGCACTGCTGGGATTGGCTCAGAACAAGGATCAGCAGTTCGTGTTCGTCGTCTCGTCCGCCTACCAACAATGGATTAGACCCCATGAAAAACCCTTCGCCGAGGTCTCCGTCCGCTTCGCCACCCCCCGGGATTTGGCCAGTCATCCGGGGGACCACATTTTCATTTGGCCTCGTATCGACAGGTATTGACAGGCCCGGGGTGCATTCCTTAAAGTGCCGCCGACCCATGAAGATGCTGGCACGGCTTCGATACCTATATGAAGAAGGTTTCGAAGTGTATTCACTCCTCGGATACGAGGGCGATCCCGATGCGGGTCTGGCCACCATCCATTATTATGTTCCCACCCAAAACCAGCAAAGACGACTCTGCGTCGAGCGGTTCTTGGTCAGCCGGGAGGAGATGGAGGCCTGTTCGGATTACCTGATTCGTCACATCAAGTAATTCGGATCGCCATTGTGTGTGATCCATAATGTTCATCGTTGTGGATAAAGGAGAGTCGCGTGCCATCGTCAAGTCCAAGCCCACAGCCCCAGCCTGCCCACTCAACCGCTCGTTTCGCGAGGATCAATGGCGTCATTCTTTATGTCATCCTCCTCACGTGGGCGGGAGCGCAAAACAGCCATCTGCTAAATGCCGATGGCATCGCCTATATTCGAATCGCGCATTATTATGCGATGGCCGAGACCGGTTTGATGGTTTCCGGCTACTGGGGACCGTTGCTGAGTTGGCTGATGATCCCGGGTCTGCTTCTTGGTTTGTCTCCCCTGATGGCCGCCCGCATCGCCATGGGATTCTCGGCCCTCCTGTTTCTTTGGGGAGGGGCCGTATTACTCAGAAACATGCCCCTTCCAAAAGCTGTCCGACTATCGGGACTGCTAATCATTGGCCTGTCGGGTTTGGTGTGGTCCGTCACCGAGATTACCCCCGACTTGCTGATAGCCGGATTGGTCAGTGGGCTGGTGGGATGGATCATGTCGCCGCGCTGGATCGAGGATCGTTGGGCGCCGCTGAAAACCGGGCTCCTGGGAAGCGCCGCCTATCTGTGTAAGGCAGTCGGCCTGCCCTTGGCGATCGGCATCCTGACAGTCCTGGCTTTGATTGCGTGGCTCCGAGATCCACGGTCACGTCAAAGGGTCCTTCGCACTTATCTCCTTTCGGGTTTGGTGCTCATGGCGGGAGCCATTCCCTGGATACTGGTGATATCGACCAAATACCATCGCCTGACTTACTCGACTTCCGCCCCCATAGCTCATGCGATTATGGGGCCTGACAATCCAGACCATCTGAACACCTTCGGGATACAGTTCCATGATCCTGAGCCCGGACGACTTACGGCCTGGGAGGATCCATCGAACATGCCCTACAACTACTGGCGCCCCTGGCAAAGCCGCAGCCATGCCCGCCATCAATGGCGACTGATTCAAAGTAACGTGTTGATTGCCACACAACGACTGGCTGGGCTGGACTTGGTCGGCCTGGGCGTCGTGGGCCTGGTGTCCGTTCTGGTCATGGCAGGGATTCCCAGCCTCCGACGATGGCTTGGGCAACAGAGCGGGGATGAATCGGTCCCCGCCATCCCTTGGTCCGCATGCGCGGCGCCAGTGCTCGTTTTGACCCTGATCTATCTGCCCGTATACGCAGGGGAACAAAGGTTCTATTATCCGGCCTTTATCCCGCTTCTTGGGCTGGCCTTTTCATGGGTAAACCGTTTGGCGCAAACCGATCGATTGCGATCCCTCGGTTTTATTCTGGTGGTTATTTCCTTTGCGGGTCCTGGACTCATTCAGTTAAGAGGCGCTGTGGGAGGATACACGGATCCAGCCGTGGAATCCGCCTGGCGGCTGGCACACCTCCTGGAAAAGGCTCATATCGAAGGTCCCCTGGCCGGTAGCGGCATGGTCGCAGGACAAAAAGTCGGGCTGTATACGGCCTTTTTACTCGAGCGTTCCTGGCATGGGGATGAACGCCAACCTTCACCGGAAACGCTCCTGAAAACACGCGCTCGTATCATGATACTCAACCGCCAACACCCGAGCATCTCAGCGTTCGCCCTGGCCCCGGGATTCCACGATCTGGATCCAGTCCTCTTTGTCAATCCTGAGGAAGCCAGCCGGTTTCCAATCAAAGCCCTCGTTTATCAGGAAAAAAAGTCCTCTCTTTAGACCGGTTGGCATAATAAATTTCCGAATGGCAGGAGGAATTTTGGCTTGGGTCAAGGCGGCAAGGCCGGCGCATCCCTGAAACGGGCTGTAACGGCCGAGCCAACGCAGGCCCAGGCCAAAAGGCCCCTGTCTCAACGAGATGGAGCCGAAGGAGGGCGGGGGCTTCGTTCCGTGCTCAGTCAGAGACCGCTGCGGGTATCCTCCTTCGCACGCGTCTCGCCCGCGCCCTCCTCGGCTCCACCATTCTGGAAATTTATTATGTCAATCGGTCTAATGCTCCGGTTTCGATTCCCGGCTGATCAAGTCTCGAACGGCCTCATCCAATGGCTTTTGCTCGTAAAGCATGGCGTAGACCTCGTCGATGATCGGGGTGATAACACCGTGTTTACGCGCTAATTGATACGCGGATCGGGCGGTCGGATATCCCTCGGCTACCGCGGTCATTGTCGCCAGAATGGACTCAATCCCTTCCCCCCGGCCCAGGCGTTCGCCAAATCCCCGGTTACGGCTCAGACGTGAAAAACAAGTCACGGTCAAGTCCCCTAGGCCACTGAGCCCGGCAAAGGTCTCCGCCTCAGCCCCACAGGCCACCCCCAACCGCCGGATCTCAACAATCGCGCGGGTGATCAATGCGGCCTTCGAATTATCACCAAAACCCAAGCCATCACAAACACCAGCGGCGATCGCAATCACATTCTTTAACGCCCCCCCTAACTCCACCCCAAGCACATCACAACTCGTATAGACACGAAACGTGGGCCGATGAAACCATTCCTGGGCTTGTCGGGAAGCCTCGACCTCCTCGCTGGCGGCAACAATGGCCGTCGGAATGCCGCGCGCAACTTCCAACGCCAGCGTCGGTCCCGATAAAGCCGTCACACGGGCCCGGGGCGCCACTTGCCGCAATATGCCGCACATGGTTAGGCCGCTCTCATACTCAATCCCCTTGGTTACACTCACCACTAATCCACTGAAATCCCTCAAACGCATCGCCACCTCACGATACGGCCTCGAAGGCACCGCCATGACCACACCCTCGCAATCCCTCAAAGCGGTCTCAAAATCGGTCTCCACCTCCCAATCCCTCGGCAAATCAATCCCCGGCAGACAGAGTTCGTTGCGCCCCGTCGTGCGAATCTCCTCCAGTTGCTTCGGCAGATTGCTCCAAAGGACCACACGATGTCCGCCTTGATGCAATAGGCGTCCCAAGGCCGTTCCCCAGGCGCCAGTTCCTAAGACTGCAATCTTCATAAATGAGCGTTCTTCGCCTCCTTCGGCCTCGATCCAAACCGATGTTCCTGTCCCTGAATCAAGCGCTGAATATTGCTCCGGTGTTTGTAAATCGCCATAATCGCCAGGAACACGCTGACGCTGATCATGGCCCCCGATCCATGAGTGAAAAATACCGCCGGCGGCAGACTTGCTGCCGCCAGGATCGATGCCAGCGATACGTAACGGCTCACGCCAAAAACTACTCCCCACACCGCCAGACACACCAGCAGCGCCGCCGGCATCAAACCCAGCAACACCCCGGCCGAAGTCGCAATCCCTTTGCCCCCCTTGAACCCCAGCCAACACGTGTAATTATGACCCAGTATCGCCGACACCCCACCCGTCAACGCCAGCCATTCCGCCGGCAAGGTTCCCGCCGTCACTCCAAACACCGGCAGCCTCATCACCCCACTCACCAAAACCGTGCAGGCCAAATACCCCTTCAGGGCGTCTGTCAATAAGACAGCCACTCCCACCGGCCGCCCCAGAAACCGCATCACATTGGTCGCGCCAATGTTTCCGCTCCCTAAACGCCGAATATCGATTCCCCGACACCGGCCCGCCAAATAACCGGTCGGTATCGAACCCAGGAAATAACCCGCAACGGCTACCCCGATGAATCCTAGCCACATCATCAAACCGAGAAAAAAACCCAAGACCCCCGCGCTGTCGAGGTTATTGTTGATCTCGAGCGTGCCAAATCTCGGGTCACTTTCGCGCTCGGTGTGATTTTACGCAATTGCCATTTGAATTCCACCCTCTCTGTTATAATCTCTATTGCATGAAGTTTAACCGACGTCGTTTTATTGCCAGCACCTTGGTTGCCGCACCGGCTGTGACCTTCCCAGCGGTCATTCATTCCCACGAAACCGGCCAGACAACCCCCGATGCCAAACCCCTGCGCATCATCCATCTGGTCGGCGATGGCATGAGCCTCAGCACCCTTTCCATTGCCAACCATTTCTCCCAATATGCCCGGAATCGGCCGCTCACGATCTTCCAAATCCAGCAACAGCCCGCCACAGCCATCGCCTTGATGGATATGCGATCGCTCAATTCTCTGGTCACCGATTCCGCCGCCGCCTCTTCCAGCTGGGGCAGCGGTTCCCGAGTCACCAACGGCGCCCTCAACTGGCTCCCCGATGGACGTAACCTGCGCCCGTTATATGCCCTTTTCGCCGAACAAGGCTGGAAACGAGGACTGGTCACCACCACTGAAATCACTCATGCCACCCCCGCCGGCTTCGCCGCCACCATCTCAAGCCGCGATAAGGCCGAACTCATTGCCGAACAATACCTCGCAAGTAAGATCGACGTCCTCCTGGGAGGCGGATCCAAGTTCTTTGATCCCGCCAAACGCAAAGACAAAATCGACCTGGTGGGCTCATACCGAACCTCGAACTACACGACGTGCCAATCCACCGCCGACCTCATTCATGCGCCCCGCGATCGCCGATGTCTCGGGCTGTTTGCCTCCAGCCACTTGCCCTACAACATTGATCTGATGCATGACAAAAAACAACGGGCCTTGGTCCCCACCCTCGCCACCATGACTCAGACCGCCATCGACATCCTCGGTCGCGAATCCCATTTCATCCTTCAGGTGGAGAGCGGCCGCGTCGATCATGCCTGCCATTGCTGCGATATCCCCTCCGCAGTCCACGAAGTCATTGCCCTCGACGAAGCCCTCGAGGCCTGCCTCGCTTACCAGCAAAAAGTGCCCGAAACCCTCATTGTCCTGACCACCGACCACGGCAATGGCAACCCCGGCCTTGCCGGCGTCGGTAGCAATGACGGCAGCGGCGATGGAGTCATGGCCCATATCCAGCAAACCCGAAAGTCCTTCCCCGAAATCCTGAAAACCCTCGGGAGCTCCAGCACTCCGGAACAAATCAGAGATCGCGTTCGTGAATGCACCGCCTACAAGCCGTCCCTCGAGCGATGCAAACGTTTCGCAAATTACCTCCAGAAAAAGTATCCGCCCCTCAACGACGCCATGAACTCCGCCAACGCCCAACTCGGCCAGTTGCTGGCGCATTATTATGGCGTTGGATGGTCCTCCAGTTCGCACACCTCCGATTTTGTGCCGCTGATCGCCACCGGCCCCGGAGCCGAACGGTTCCGCGGTTTTGTGCTGAACACCGATGTCTTCGCCCACTACACGGATCTGGCCCGCATCGACTATCGCAATCCTAAACTGCCTCTGTTGTCCGAATCCACACCTCAGGCCGACGAAGTCGAGAACATCGCCGATTACCTCCAACCCCTCGACACCTTGATCGCCTGAGCCCCCGCCCCGCTCTGACCATGAACCTCGGAGGGACGAGCGCCGCAAGTCCAAAAAATTCAATTGCAGGGCCTCGCACAACTCGCCCCTCCGAAACCAGCAATCAACAAAGCCCGCAGCACCCCTTGTAATTTTCAAACAGGCTCTTAGGCGCCGCCTTGACGCCTTAACTCGCGGGGCCTCAAGTCCCACCACTGGCGCCCGGCACCCACAGGCAGTTGGTAAGATTCAACATCACGATGACCACAATGGCCAACAAGTGATAACATAAAGAAACAATCACCAAACCCCGGCCCCTTCGCAAACAATGGCGCACCGGTTCCCCCACCCCGGGCTGTCGCCTCAGGTATTCATACATCGCCAAAACAAACGGCACGCAAAATAATCCAACCACAGGAACCAGCGAGAGCCGCCCCCAGGCCTGGCATCGTAAGGCATTGTTAAGGACGCGGATCTTGCTGATCATTTTCAATGGTTCCTTTTTCAGAGGTCTTTTCCACCGCCCTGACAAAGCTCCGATCGGCATTCCCCGTAAACTTCTGGACCTGGCGCCGTTCGATCAAACGCATTTCCTGCCTCAAATGATGCAAGGCCCTCGCGTTGGCCAGCACAAACATCAGCATCAGCGTCAGGAACACAAAAACCATCAACAAGGCCGAACCGCGCTCACCCCGCCGTTTGAACCTGGCCCGGGTTCGGTATGCCGGGCTGTCCCCTCCGAGCCCACGCGCCCCGCGGTCCTCTCTTGAATTGTTTTTTTCAATCCGCATCATTCGTTTTCCCTTGTGGCTCTCAAGGACTGGCCGTCAGCCCCTCTCCACCCGCCACCGCCATAAAACTGAACAACGGCGGCAAGTGCACCACCTTCTGGGCCGGCTTCAGTTCCAATTCCCATCGCCAGTTCGTGACATCCCCCCGTTGTTCCCGGATCATTTGAGATCGTTTCACCGGTTCGCAAACGACCCTCGGCTCGCCCTCTCCCCCAACCAATCGCCATATCGTCCCAAACTCCAGCCAGTACCGAACTTCTTTCCCGCCTTGGGGCACAACCAACACTTCCCCTGCCCCGCTGTTCTCCAAACGTACTTTCCCGTCGGCTATCCGGATATCCTGACGCCACCGCTCGCCCGCCTTAAGCGCCATCAGGATCTCATCGGCGTTCCGACGCAGGTTTCTCGAGAATTCCAGAGAACGATAATACGCCGCACTGGCAATCCCGGTGATCACCAGAAACAGGCTGATATAGACCAGACACTCCGGCAACAAGAGACCGGCCTCACGCCGTCTTTGGCCTGCCGACCTTGTCTCATCCCTCCGCTCCCAATGGCCTCGTGTCATTCTCATGGCAGCTCCGCCTCCCTCACAATCCTTCCCCCCCAGCCCCGCCGGTCAGCGACCCATTCCAACTTGAGATGACGCCCCGCGCGTGTCAGCAGAAACTTGCCCGGCGGCAAATTCCGCGCGGCCTCCGCCTTGACGGCATACGATTGGGTTCCCTCCGCCACATCGCGTTCTCTCCCGGCAACCAGACATTCCATCTCGCCATCGACAATCTGCGTCGCCACCGCCTGGACGTAATAAATCCGGCACAGGTCTCTCTCGTGCACAAACGAGAACCCGAGGGGAATAACCGCAACCACCAATAGGAACATGGCCGCGGCCATTTCGAGGTTCAAGAACCCGCGGTCCGGTCGTCGCTTAGGCTCGCCTACCATAAAACCCCCTCCTCCATCAGGCCGATCAGCAAACTAAAAACTCCCGTGACCACGACGCCAACCACAATGCCATTCAGCACAACACAGGTCGTGGTAATCAAGTGCGAGGCCGTCTGCTCGGCCTGATATGCCTTGGCCTCCAGTGCCTCCTGCCAGCCCCGCAAGCACTCCCTGAAACCGGCCTGGCTCCGGGCCGCGTTGTCGAGACGCCACGTAAACTCCGCGTCCTGGTCAAAATGCCGCATCGCCTGGCTTAAAGCTTTGCCTTGTCTTAAGTCCTCCCGGCCGCGAACAGCCGCCTCCACAAAAAATCGGTTCGCCGTTCCCTGCGCCGCCAAAGTCAATCCCTCCGACTCAGGCACACCCGCATCCAAAAGGACCGCCAGCAGGCCCGAGAAATCCCTCTGCAAACGCCGCCACCGCCAGGGCAGCCAAAGCACCAAACGATCCCCTAGCCCCTTGTCAAATCCCACAGCCGATCGCAGCCGCCCCGGCCCCATCAGATAGAGCAGCGCCAAAATCCAGATCAATAACGTCAATAAAACCATCGGCAAAAACAGCCAGGTCCCATGCTCCAACAAAAACCTTGCCCAGGGCGAGATCCCCGTCCCCATATCCCCGGCAATCTCGAGAAACTTCGGGAATATAAAAACCATCAAAAACCCAAACATCATCGGCGCCACCGGCAACAACAAGGTCATGATGACCAAGAGATAACTCTCGGCCCCTTGCGTCTTGGATTTCGCATCCTCAAGCACATGCCGGCAGGCAGGCAGAATCTTCCGAAGATCCCCAAACCTGAAACCGACCTTCAGCATCTCCACGATTTGCGGCGGTAGAAAGTTCGGCACCGCCTCCAGCGCCTCCGTCAACGTCTTGCCCGATTCCACATGAGCCGCAACCAAATGAAAACTCGGCCCCATCGACATCTCGTCCATCGCTGACAGTTCCGTCACCGCGCGCTCCAGCCCTTGCCCTCGCTCAACGGCGGTCTCCAGGATATCGAGAAAAAGATGCGCGCGTTCCGCCCGTCGCAACGGCAGACTGAAACACACATACACCAGGACGCCCAAACCCAAGGCAAACAAACCCGCGACCAATCCCACGACCAGGCGCACCACCTCCACGCCAGCCGGCGACACCAGCCCCAACTCCGTCATCGCCATTACCCCGAGATTCATAGCTTGCCTGATGTTAAACCCACCCAGTTCTCACATTCCCACCCCGCCGAGCGCATTCAAAAACGCCCCCACCATCGATAAAGCGGGAAGGAGTTGCACCACAATCAATGAACCCAGCAATAAAATCAGAACCGGCAACGCCGCTTGCAGCAAAACATCGCTCAAATGCCTGGCTCGCCCCTCGTAAACCTCTGCCGCCCGGTCAAAACCCCGAACCAGATCCTCTCCCGCCCCATGCAACAGCCAGACAAATAACGGCGGCACACAACGCCCCGGCTGTGCGAATTGCCCGGCTTTCCCAGCCCCCTGCCCCATCTTTTCCCGCCATTGCCCCAACTCCCGATTGAGCGGATTCGCTTTGTCCAACCCCTCCACCATCTCCAATGCCTCCGGAAGCGGCACCCCCTTCTTCATCATCAAAGCCATGGTCGAGGCAAAACCCGCCAGCGCAGCCTCGCGAAACGCCGGCAGACGCCATTGCACATAATGTTGCCAAGACCGAATCCAAAAAGCCGCCCCCACCATCGCAAACACCAAACCCAGCACCACCGGCATCACGCAGATCTGCCAGGATATCGGCTGGAACTGCCCAAATTCCCACATCGCACCCGAAAGAGATTTCGACAAAAAATACATCGCAAACGTGGTCACAATCGACATCACCAGCATCGTCGCCAGCACAATCGTCGGATACACCATCAAGCCCTTCAATCGCGTCCATACCTGGTGCCGGCGATGATAATAATCGGCCACCAATACCAGCATCCCAGGCAAATCCTTGCCCTGAGCCCCCAGCTTTAACATCTGGCAGTAAACGGGTGGCAACCGGCTCTGTTTCAGCGCCTCCGGCAATGGCGTTCCCCCGCCCAAAACCTTCGAGAGCTTCTCCAGTTCCTCCCGCCAAACCCCGTCTTTCATGGAACGACAGAGCTGATCAATCCCGCGCTCCAACGGGATCCCCGTCCGCAACATCCCCGCCAGTTGCTGGTTGAAAAAGCCGATTTCTTCGTTCGTCATAACTCAAATCCCCATCATCCGCCGGTATTCATTCTGGTCAGACACTCCCGCCTCCCAAACCTCACGCGCGGATTGCTCCAATGTCCGCTGCGGAGCCAGTCCCAACGCTCCCTCGCGGCCAATCTTCTCCCGCAATTCGTCCGTCATCATCAACCACTCCAGCAACGGCACTCGCCCCCGATACCCGCTCCCGCAACACGGCGCGCATCCCTTTCCCTGGCACGATCCGCAGATCCTCCGCATCAGTCGCTGATTCATGACCAGCGCAGTCGCCGACAAAACCGCGTACCGATCCGGACACATCACCAGCAAGCGCTCGATCACTCCCTGACACGATCCCGCGTGCAACGTCGCGATCACCAGATGACCCGTCAGTGCCGCTCGCACCGCTGTCTGCGCCGTCTCATCATCCCGCACTTCGCCAATCACCAAAACCTCAGGATCCTGCCGTAACAAATGCTTGGACGCCTTCGCAAAGGTCAATCCCGCCGCCTCGTTGACCTCCGTCTGCATGATTTCCGAAACCACCTGTTCGACAGGATCTTCCACCGTAATCACGTGCCGTCCCCCGTGATCGACCAACCATCTTAAACAGGCGTAAATTGTCGTCGTCTTGCCGCTCCCCGCTGGGCCCGTCAGCAATAGCAACCCTCCGTTTCGACGCAAGAAAACTTCCAACGCCCCCCGCGCTTCCGCCGGAAAACCGAGTTCGTCCAAGCTCCTGACTGAAACAGACTGAAACAGCCGCAGAACAATCTTTTCCCCAGTAATCGTCGGGTAAGTCGAGACCCTCACATCATTCCGCGTCCCCAAATCCTCCTTGGCGATGCGCCCATCCTGAGGGAGTGAATCCTGATAGGTCTTAAGCCTGGCAAGAAACTTTATCCGGCCAAAAACTCGCTCGGCCAAATCTTGTGCCAGCGACTCGACAGCAACCAGCACCCCGTCCAGACGCAACTGGACCTTGGCTCCCCCCCCCATCTGATGCAGGTGAACATCACTCGCACCGGCCGATTCCGCCTCGCGAACCAACCTCTCCAACCGCGCCACCGCTGTCTCTTCACTCCCCATACAAGTCACTTTCTTCCCGGTCGACCGTATCTTGCCGTTCCTCAAAGAGCTATCCTGCAAAACCGGGTTTTCCAACATTTGACCCCGCCCAACCAGCCTCGTCACGATCATGCCCGGATGATCCTCCACCCAAATCAATAGCGGCTCAGCAATCCGACGACTCGTTTGCCGGAAAACCACTCTCGCCAACAGAAGCCGCGCCCAAATCCGCGCGCAAGATGCTCCCAATTACCAAACCACCAACGAACGCCAACCATGAATGAACACAATGGACACGAATAAAATCGCAGGTTTCCTGGTGTAAGAATCGCTCTGCGGAATGAATTCCGCGCGCCAATCGTTCCCCGCTCCGAAGCGAGAGTCACTCGATAGGCTGGAGAGCGGGATTTATCCCGCAGCGCTGGTTGTCGCAGGATCTCAGATATTCCATCGATGGCCCCAACACCTCAGGGCCTTCCCATTTAGCCTTCGATGAGGAGCGTTTATTACCGTCCATTCGCGATTCAGTTGTTTTTTTTGCGGTTGTCGAGTGCAACAAAAGACTTGCGCCCCCATCCAGCTTGGCTACCTTAAGCCTCCACCGCGGCGGGGTAGCCAAGTGGTAAGGCAGGGGTCTGCAAAACCCTTATGCGTCGGTTCGATTCCGACCCTCGCCTCCAACCTTAATAGCTTAAATGCCAGCGGGTTGGAAATGCGGGGGTGGCAATCTTCAACGGTTTCTTCAACGATTTGGGCAGTTCGCCCACAATTCTGCGCCTGAGCGGTCAGTGTTCGCCCACTGCTCGCTAACGCAGCCGACCCGATCTGCTTCATGCTCGAAAAACATGAAACAGCAGATGAAGAACCGTTACCGGTTGTTCAAGCGGGGTTGGGGCGTTTACTACGCCTTCAACAACGAGACCGGCAACAGCGAGAGCCTGCATACCAGGGAC
>JAKLHY010000121.1 GCA_022709905.1 Verrucomicrobiota bacterium
GAGTCCCGTACAAAATGAAAATATTTTCCGGCCCCTCATCCGCTCATACGGCCGCCGTTTTGACCTGAGTAGTTACCCTTTATCGCCGATATCATCGCCTTTTCAAGGATATTGTCCCCTGGTGCCTTGCCTTTCCAATTCATCGCCGCTTAACGGTATTCGTCCCGATACAGCCCGATTTGGTCGAAAGGATTGAGGCTCGGAGGTTTGACGTAGATTAAAAGTTTTGTAATTAATTTTGATCCAAGGACTTACGGTGTGGTTGAGGTCTATTGGACGATCTCTTGGCGCCGCAAACGATGTTGCATCTTGAACCCGGTTATCCGAGCATTATTTCAATCTATGAAAATCCGGGTCCGATATCCTTTATGGCTGCTCTGGATCTGTCTGGCATTCTCCTCTGCTGTTGCGGAAACCGTCTATGAAGTGAGGGAACCTACCGGCCAGGCAGTGCAATCGGCGATCGACACCTGCACGGCCAAAGCAGGTGGCGTCGTCTACTTGCCACCGGGGCGGTATATCAGCGGGCCATTGTGGTTGAAAGAAAACGTCGAACTGCGCCTCGAGGCGGGCGCAGTTGTGGTGTTGAGCACTAACAAAGCGGATTGGCCCGCGGGGGCACGCGCCTTGGTCAACGCGAAAGGAGCAAAGCGCATCGCCATTACAGGACGCGGCACTTTCGACGGAAACGCGCGATGGGAATATGCGCCCGCGCGTGGGCAAGATCCGGAGATAGTCGAGGAACAGGCGACTGCAAAACGCGCCGGGGTTGAAATGAAGCGCTATTACCGGAAGGGCGAGGTTCAGAAGTATCTGTTCGTGCTTCAGGATTGCGCGGACGTGCGCCTGGAGGGTGTCACCATTCAGAATGCGCCCTTATGGAACGTCCGTTTGCAGGACTGCAACCGCGTGTGGATTCGAGGCATCCACCTTTATTCGGATCTTGAGCGGGGCGTGAACTCGGATGGCATCGACATTGTCTCGTCATCGAATGTGCTCATTTCCGACTCCATGATCGCGACGGCCGACGATGCCATCTGCTTGAAGACGGTTGATATCGGCGAACGAGGGCGGGGAACCATTCGCCCCACCGAGAACGTGGTGGTCAACAATTGCATCCTGACCTCTTCCTCGACGCCGATGATGATTGGAACCGAGACCCATGCTGACATTCGGCATGTCCTCTTCTCCAACATCATCGTCCGCGATTCGAATAAGGCTTTCGGCATTAATGTCCAGGATGGGGCCACCGTGAGTGATGTGCGCTTTGTGAACGTCAGCTTCGAGTTGAACCGGCGGCATTGGAATTGGTGGGGCAGCGCCGAAGTCATGAAGTTCGTGCTCAAAAAGCGCACGCCGGAATCGCGTTTGGGACGCATTTGCGACATTACGATCGACGGTGCGCAAGGGACCGCTCGCGGCACCTCGGTGGTGGCCGGTCATGCCGATCGTCGATTGGAGAACATCACGATTGCGAACCTGCGGGTGAAGATGCTGGCGGAAAATCTGCCTGATAAACGGGCCACTGATGCGTTGGTATTTGAAAGGATCGATGGGCTCAAGCTGCTCGGGGTGGATGTTTCCTGGGACCGGGAAAAGCCTGAACCCAAGTGGGGTAGCGCGTTGGTTCTCCGCGAGGTCTCGAACCTGACGCTGCAGGATGTCCACGGACAGGCGGCGGTGCCGGACGGGCCACTCCCGCCCATGCTCAAGGAGAACGTAACCGATCGGCGCGGTCCATGACGACATGAGCTGCCACGGCAGTCTATTATGGTATTCAATGTGAACCTTTCTCCATGGCCCGGGCTGCCAACCGGCGATCCCCGGGTCAAATTGGCTCGAAGTGAAAATGGGTTTTCATGCAACGCATGCAACGCTTTGCTGCCTCAAGGCTTCACAGTAAGCCCCGCCGTCTTCGCCCTCGCCGTCTGTTTTCAGTCCAGGGTGAGGAAGATGTCACATCCGGCTTCACTCGCGGCGGCTACATGAAAAAGGTCCTGCCGCGACAAACAGCCAGACAGACACAAAGACCGCGTGTCATTAAGGCGAAGATGAGGATCGAGGCAACCAGGACGTCGGCATCTTGGGCGGAAAGCCTACCCGCCACCAATACTCCGATACTCGATCCAGCGGTTGCCTGGATGAACCGACGACGATTAATCCGATGGAAGAAGCAGGTAAACCACGTAGATGTTGTCGGGTTGAGCCAACGCTACACCGTTTTCGCTAACCCCCGCAAAGGGATGCATTCGCCAGAAGGGCAGACTGATGAAGAAATGCGATTGGTGCGATAATCGCAGCCACGCTCGGCATTTGGATTAGGCGAAATCCAATCGGCCGGGCTGGCCGTGAGTATGGCATTGGCGCCACCTTGGCATTGGAGCGTCATTCAATTATCAGATCCTAAGTCGTATTATTTGCGGTTCAAGGGCAACCTGTCGGCTTGACGCTAAAGAGAGTCGAGAGCAAGATAGCCGTTAAGGGCCGGGAGAAGGCGTTCGCGATCTTCACGGCACACTCAGAGGATCTCTTCAAAACCAAAAAAAATGCTCAAAATGAAATCACTAATCTCGTGTCTCATGCTCATCGCAGCCTCGACAATGGCCTGGGCCGAAGTCCGCGCCGTTACCATCGCAATTGGACGCGGCTCGGATGCGCCGACCGGACTCGACGCCTCCTACACCGTCCCGGCGGGCAAGGTTCTTATCCTGGAGAGCGTGCAGTTTACCACTCTCACAGCCAATATCCGGGAGGGTGAAGATGTCAATATCCAGATCACCGAGGTTGCGAGCAATCACAACACAGTTCTGTCGACATTCGTCTACGCGGGACCCTATGGGCGATACAAGCGGCACACCTTTGATCCCCCGATTCGGATCCTCGGTGGCGGACGACTGAGTTCCAACGCAACCTACGGCTGGTATCTCTTCAAAGGGCTGCTTGTGGATAACTCCGATCTCTACGCCGACCTCGACGTTGAATTGGAAAATCCACGTGTCCAAGACGGAGCGCTTCTGGCGCAGGCCCGAGTCTCCTCACCTCGTCCTCACAGTCTCCGTGTGGAATCCTCCACCGATTTAAAGACCTTCAGCCTTGATCCTTCAGCCGCAACAACACGCTCGGGGAATCCGGCGGTCGACACGGTTTCGGTCGCCACCGGTGATACGGGGAAGAAATTCGTCCGCGTCGAGGCCCGCACCCGTTCTGGGCGCTAGTATTATTCCTTCATCTTCTCGAGGATATCCCTGATGGCGCGTCCGCTGGTCTTGGGCAGACAGCCGATGGTATTGGATTTCTGACCGCGGGTCTGGATCTCGATGCTGTCCCAAAACCATCCGGAGTGATAGTGAAAACCCGCAATCTTTTCCCAGGGAATATCCTCCTCGGTATGGCTGAGCCAGAAGAAACCCCAAGTCTTGATGACGATCTTCTCGGTTGAAAGATAGATCTCCTGGGGAATCAACCGACCTCGGATGACGAGCGTCGGCAGCAGCGAGGCCTTGGCGTGAAAAGGCTCGATTACGGCCACCTTCTCCTGCCGAGCAAAATCATACCCGCAGAACCGGCATTTCCGGGCAGCGGTTTTAGACAGCTCGGCGCATTCGGGACACTCCTTGCCGACGATTCTGCGTCCGCATGCGTGGCAGACTTCCGCTTGATCCGGCACGTCACTGCAACATTCAGGACAAGTTTTCATGGAGCTCAAAACGCGGATTGGATCGTCGCACTGTTCACGAGTCCAGCGGCATCAACATGTACACCTGCGTCAGAAGCGCGCCTGCCAAAAGGAACATGCTTATGACGACATATGCGAAGGCGCCGGCGATCCACATCCGCCGATGGCCTTGACGATATGCCAACCCGCATAAAATGCCAAGGACAATGGCGATGGCGCACTCCGTCCTCCAACAGCTGACGGTTCCCGCCGTCGCTGGCAGGTTCCAAAGATTCAGGCAGCCAAACACCAGGAGCCAGCCCCCAAAGGGAGCCATGCCCGCAATCAGAATGATCCCCCACCGGATCAAGAATGAGTTCTGAACGGTCATTCCGGCTCTGGGTCTTCAGGCTGCAGCGGGACACCTCAACTCCCCGCCAAGTCCAGCATGCGTTGAACGGCCGCGTTGGGATTCTCGATGTCGGCAGCGGAGCGTAGGGTGATCGTGGGGATCGCGCCGTGGTCAACATGGAGGTTCATGCGGAGTTCCTCGCTTGCATTGCGTCCGCTCAGCCCCGAGTAACCGATCGTCCGGCACAACCGGCCAAAAAGAAACTCGTTCAAAGGGCAGCCTTTCGTCCGTTCGAGCCCATCGGTCGAGGTCTGCCAGCTCTTGAACAGGTGGGCCTGGGCAAAGGACTGGCCCTGCATGGTGATCTCATTCAGCCCTTCACCGCCCACCACTAATCCTGATCCGAGGCTGGCCACGTGGCGGATGAGTTTGTTCATTCCTTCTGTGGGTGTGGTGGCGTCGATGAAGCAATTGTGCAGGTTGTGCGATACCAGCGTGACATCAATGAAGACGGTTTCCAGGCCCAGACCCTGGGCGGCCTCGCGGATGTTGCGTCCAAGCAGCGATCGCCAGAAGCCGAGGCCCGGGTGGATTTTGACCATGACCTTCTTGTCCCGGTTGAACTGACGGCTGGCGTTGGATTCGGGAACTCCGAGGCCGCGCCCCTCATACCAGCTCCAACCGCGCAAGTCCTGGCGATCGATCCCGCGATATTGGAAATCGCGCAAAAAGGCATAGCTCGGATGGGATGGATCCATGTCAATGGCGTTGAAGTGCGGCATGACCCGAAATCCCATGCTTTGCCCTTTGGCAATAAACTTCCGCGCGGCCTCGCTGGGCACGTAGGCGGGGTAGTTTTCGTCGTAGGGATCGGTCCGCCAGTTGGGATAATGCAGCAGGACACGCTTTGGATCGAGCCGCTTGGCCAGGGCATCGAGGATGCCGGTGTCGCCGGGACACCAGCTGATGGCGAACTTCACGTCATGAATCCAGGCCGGGCGTTTTTGCTCGTCGGTTCGGAGGTGATAAGCATCCCAGAGCCATTGCCGGTATTGTCCGGCGGGCACAGTCCAATCGCCGTCGTAAACGTTCAGGCGCCAGACCAGCCCGCCGGCACTGAGATTATTATCGATCGGGCCAAAGGCCTCCATGTCGAGTCCCAGCTGGTTGGCCGCCGAGGCTGAGCCGACCTGCAAGGCTTTGTAATGATAGCGATTGTCCTGGGTATGAATCCAGAAACCGCTTGTCTTCCCCTGAAGAATGGCCAGGCCCGCTTCCCAGAAAAACGGCCAGCCCCAGTGGCTGTTCCGGATCAGGGGATCTTCGAGCGGGAGCTTGATCCCCTGAAAAAACGGCGCCACCAAGTTGAGGTCGGAGCGAAGTCCCTCGAGATTCCATCGGCAGGCTCGGACACCGGGCCGCGATGAAAAAGCGGACGGCTCCACCCATAGGCTTCCGGTCTCTGGATCGGCGCTTACGAGGATCACACCGTCGCCATCCCAACTGTTAAAGACAATCTCCGCGCTCTGATCCGACACCGGATGGGTCACGATGCTGCCGTACTTGCGCAGATCGACCGGCACCCGTTCATCCGAGCGATAGATCAACTCCAGGGCGGCAGAAGTATCGGGCTTCACGCCCTGGATGAATTCCTCGCCGGTGGAACGGCACTTCAGGGATGTGAGAAATCCCTTGATAAAAACGGCCGATAGCGTGTGTGTTTCGACCCGGATACGATCCTTGTCGACGCGAACGGTGGCATATTTGTTCGCTCCCGCTGAGGCAGTTCCTGACGGGCTCTCTGTTGCGGAAGCGGCCGCGGCGGCCAGGGGCCCCATGGCAATCGCCCCACTCGTGGTTTTGAGAAAATCTCGCCTATTCATAAGAAGATGTATCGAATCATGGATTTCCTTCCAGGAAAGGAGCAGACTTGGCGCCGAATGGCAAGCCTGGATGCTTTGATCGGAGGATTATTCGACCACGATAATGCGATGGATATCGAGCCCAGGCACGGTGAACCGCGTGAGTTTTTTCCCGTGCGTAAAGGCAACGGATTGGTTCCCCGGCTGGAGCGTCACTCGCATGGGCCGTTTCGGTGTCCGGATGCTGACTTCAATCGGACCTACCGGCGGAATAGTCGTCATCAGGGGATTCTTTCGATCCCAATGGGCGCCGGAGGTATTGACGAGATGAATCGCCATTCGCCCGGCAAGACGATGAAGCGTCACATCCACCGTGGGTGAACCGGTGACTTCCACGATCGGATCCGGGAAAAGCTGGCGGACCAGTTCGTTCAGGAAGGATCGCATGACGGGGGAACGATTTTCGAGATATCCGCGGCTCAGGGAAAAATAGGTGGCGGCGATCCGGCCTCGGCCAAGCCGGGCGATTGACGCGGCCGGGGATGAGGAGGAAACCGAATCCTTCGAGGCATGCAGGGTCCCAAGGGGTTTGGCTTTATTCGGGAGCTGGGCCAATCGGACCTGGTCTTTGGTGGGAACCATAGCCCCCTCCCATGAAAGATAGAACGATTCCGAGCGCCCGTTGTCGAGGGTGACTCCGAGCTCGATGGCGAAGAGCGAAGCGGCTTGCGGTCCGACGAGCAGCAGACGGCCCCCGTTTTTCACGTAATCCACGAATTGCTGTTTGAATGTTGGCTCCAGGTAATCGCATTCCCCAACAATAATCAGAGGGTATTCCTTCATTCGATCGGCCAGGTGATGTTCACTGACGACATCGACGATCTGCTGGCTTTCCAGAAGGGCCTGAAGGGTGCCGTTCAGACGCGACAAATCGCGACCGAACATACTGTTGATCTCCCGATAGTGCGATGCGGTCGAGTAAAGCAAAGCAATCTGCGGCACCAATGTTGAGCCCTGGCAGTAAGGCTGCCGGGCACGGCAGAATTTGGCCAGCTCGGCAATCACCGGCAAATACGAATCGGGAACCGAACCGTCGCGTCTTTGGGTAAAATAGGACTGAAAACCGCCGCCCAGGGCGAGGACGATCGCCGCTTCGCGTTCCAGTTGGACCGCAGGTTTTTGATTGGATCCATTGAGGCGCTCGCCGGTGGTGGTGAAACTCCAGGCCATTAGATCCCAGGGCTTGCCTTGCCGGGCGATGTATCGGCCCGAAAACCGGGCGGAGTTGACGGCATCTTCCGGCGAGAAATCACCGGAAATCCAATCCACCGGCGCGCAAACTTGTTCGGGCATATGATCGGTAAAGGCCCAATTGCTGCAAAGCTGCATCTCCGGATGGGTTTGTCTCACTTGCGTCAAGTAATGGCGAAGATAATCCCTAAACGCGGCCCGATTGAACTCGAGAAACTCGAACCAATGAGGATCGCCGGGCTTGCGGGGAATGCTTGAAAAACCGGTTGCAGCGCGAAAGGCGGCCAGGGAAGCGTCGCCGTAATCGGGCATGGAAGCCCAGCACTCGCCGTCCACCCAGGCGCCGTCCACTCGGTAAACGCCGGCCAGTTCGCGCAGCTGGGGGATGAGAAGTCTATCGGCATACGGGCCGAAGAATGACGTGGCATTTTTGTTGGTGCTGCGATCGGCGTTCAGAACGGCCCAGTCGGGGTGCTGTCGAATGACTTCCGAATCCCACACGCCCGAGTAATGCATGTAAAGGGCCACTCCGCGCTCTGCGGTCACTTCCCGCCAAATCCGCAAGGGATCTCCCACAAATCCCGGGGCCCGATTCCCCACCTGGGTCGGATAACTGGACAATCCCGGGTGTCCCTTGCAGTCGATCTGGATATAATCCGGATGGGCGCTGTCGATGATCTTCTCCACCATAGCCCGCGTGGTGTTTTTGCCGATCTCAGTGCAATCGGCTCCCGCGTGAAAATCAAAGTGAATACCGAAAAAACTCTCGGCCCGTTTCCGGCGTTTGGGCGCCGACGCCGCCGAAAGGGGGCGAGATTCTCCGGCTTGGGCCAGTTGAATCGATCCCGCCCAACGGATGGGGCCCCTGTCCACAAGCGAATTCGGGATGACGTCATAAAACGGAGTTGGCCCCGGTCCAGTCTGATCCCCAGGGTTGGGAGACTCATGGGTGTGGTTGGATGCTCCTGGCTCTGCTTGAATCTGCCAGGCGAGAAATGTTATGGACAACAGGCGCGTGATGCTTCGGTTCATGTTCCTAAGCTTAAGCGAGTGGCCGCAGATGTTCGATCAATAAATGTCACTCCGGTTGGGCGGGGATTGGAAGCTGCCTGCCTCAGGGCAGCCGCAGGCAAACGCTGGCGGGTGCGCACAAGGATTTCTTTGCTAATTGCAGGATTCACCATATTAATTTTGACTCGAATACACGCTGAGTCTAGGATGTGGCTGTTCCAATAAGTAAGCGAGGCATTCCTGCTTTGCGTCAGGCTAAGAAACGGGAAAGAGGTTAGCACACATCACTCAAAGCGATTCATCCTTGAGGGGGGCATTGTATGACCAAAACAATCGACTTCGGGACACTCACACGGCTGGTGGTTGCGATGGTGGGATTGATGAGCTGCGGCGCAATGGGATCGGGGGACGGGGCCTCGGCGCCCCTGCAGGCAAGGCTGAATCCCATGTCCTCGGGGCGAAATCCCGAGGTCATCGTGAGCTGGTCTGGAAATTTCTCACTCGAACAAACAGCGTCTCTCGCCTCCCCGATCCAATGGGAACCGGTTGCATCACGGGTTGCCCTCGAAGACGATGGCCAACGGTCTGTTGTCATTCCCGCGGGAAAAGCCTATCGGTTTTATCGACTCCGGTCTGAACCGCTGACCCGTGTCCCGACCGACGTGTTCCGCTCGATCGGATACAACGATCTGTTCGATGACAGTTCCGAGGTTTATTTGATGTCCAATGAGGAACGGTTCCGTCTGGGGATCAGGCTTGAACCGCAGATTGTTGGGAAGGTGCCTGCGGGCATCCTAAGACCTCAGCCAATCCATAAGCTCCGCGTCCATGCTATTCGTACGGCAAACGACAACGGATCTGAGGCGGCCACGATCACTGCTGACGAGGTCAAATTGTTGGTCGACCAGGCCAACGTGGTTTACTACTCGTCCGGAATCGAGTTTGTCTTTGACCCGGCTCAGGACTTTGAAACTCGAAACAGCACGCTCCTGAACCATGACTTCACCACGACCGTCAACGGCGCTCTCTACACCCACAAGGATGTTGAACCTCCCACGTCAGCGGAGGAATCCGCGCCCCATACCGCCGAGCGGACTCGAGTGGCGAATTTGTACCCGGGCAAGATTGTGTTTTATTTTCGCTGGGGAGACCGTTGGCGGTACGACGACGACCTGCATCATTGGGTTCTGAAGCCCGCCAGTGGCGGTTCCTCCAGTTGGGCGGCACCCTATGTGAATATGACACGCGGCTTGCCCGAAAAGAACCTGCTCGCCCATGAGGTCGGCCATTACCTGCACAACCGGCATCCTTTCGTCAGCGGCATCGAGACGGTGGAAGAGGCCGCCGATGTCATTCGCAACTATCTGCAAAATCATTCCCGCGAAGAAGGCCTCGATGCGCTCGATGGCGACCGGGATTTTGTTCTGGATACGCCGGCGGATGTCGGACAGGCCATTTTTGACAATGCCACCCCTCCCATTCCGACATGCCAGGCGGATGCCGAATTGGAGATTCCCATCGCCTACATTCCGCCCACCCCGATCCCTCTCTCCCAGTCTGGGAGCTCCATCGGTTATCTCCTGAAGCCCGACAAGCATAACATCATGAGCTACTTCAAACATTGTCATGCCCTGGGCCACTGGCTGAGCGACGACCAGACCGAGCGAACCCGCGACGGGCTCGAAAACGGCAATCGCCATCGACTGATTAGCGAGGTTTTCACGAGACCTACTCTGGTCAAACAGGACGAACTCAAAGGCGAGGTCATGAGCAATCCGCAGGTGGTTCGCACTCGATTTCGCCAATTGGTAACCGTCTTCAAGACTTCCGACAATCGTCTGCGGCTGGTGGCGTGGCATGCCAACGCCGATGGCCAACTCCAGCGAAAAGGCCAGATCGAAGGCCTGGGCACGATCTGGGAGGTGACCGCCACAGGCCTCGGCCTCGGTTTGGTGGCCACAACGGTTAAAACTAGCGATCTGAACCTCAAAACCATCATCTGGCGGGTCAACACCGCGGGCCAGTTCACTCGCCTGGGGGATCACGAGCTCGAGGGCGTTATCTTGAGCGGTTTCCGGAGCTGCCCTGTTGGGATTGAACATTTCGCGGTCGCGGGCGCTCGAGTCTGGACCAGCGGGGGACAATCCGGCAGTTATCTCAAGGTCTATGTCTGGAAAGTCACCGCCTCGGGTGAACCCACTCTGGTGGCTGAAGCTGCCGGTGGACACATGGACTTTATCAGCCTTTGTCCGCTCGGCCGCGAAAACCAGTTCGCCACCGCCTTCCAGGATAACAACGGAAACTTGAAGATCATCGCCTGGCGTCTGGTTGAAAAAACGCAATTGATTCGAACCGACGAAGCAGCCGCAGGAGCCGTCGGCCGGGTCGCCGCGGTAGGTACCGATGTCGATCTTCTCACCACCGTCGTCCAAACCAGCTCCGGAAAGATCAAATTGATCAATTGGAAATATGATGAAGACGGCAAGCTCACCCGCGCGGGAGAGCTCACGGGAGGGGATGTCTTTGATGTGCACGCCGCTCGGCTTGGGATCGACATGATTGCCACCGCATCCCTGTCCAATGATTCAAACCTCGAACTGGCCCTCTGGAAAATAACCGACGGCGGGAATACCATCACCCACGCAAAATCCGTTGTCTCGATTCCCGTCTGGGAAGCCGTTCCATCCATAGTCGACTCGGGCAAACTGGCAGTGGTGACCGGCGGGACTCTGGCCGATCGCGCCATGCGCGTCATGGTCTACAGGACCGAGACGACCTTCATCATCGGGCGATGAATCGCTGGGCTATTCTCTTCCGCCCTGACGGGCTCGGCGATGCTCGATCTCCGGATCAGACGACGGCCGGTCGATCGTCCTCCCATCCGCTTAAGAGACCAGTTCGGTGAACGCCGAACTCAAGTGCTTTGGCCGGTATATTTTGCTCTTCCGGCGCGCAAGTTTCGGCGGGGGGATGATCCTATCATCAATGAGGTGTCTCACCCCACCATCTACCAGGTGGAACCGTCGTCATCGACGAACAAACCCATTGAAATCGACACCAAAGACCAGTTTCTTGAAACAGATGTTCCTATAGCTCTGAAGCGTTAATTGTTGATGTTCAGATATATGAGTATTTTTTGGGTCAATAATGTAG
>JAKLHY010000122.1 GCA_022709905.1 Verrucomicrobiota bacterium
TGATCCTGGCTAATCTCATAATACCCCCCAGCCTACCCGGAATACCGAGAGAAGGTCAATAATAATGAACCTGTCACCTTATTTGTTTTTTTAGATTCTTGGAGTCATTTTCAGCATGAGAATGAACCTGTCTTCTTATTTGATTGCAGTGGAAACCGTCATCGCAAGTTCCACCAGGAATCGCACCCAAAGGTAAGTTATTGGGAACTGGGTTTGGTGCAGACATTCCCCTTTCAGACCCAGAATTACTGGGATCCTTGAGCGGCCCAGGCTTGAACAACGAAGGTCAGGCAAAAGGGCAAACCAGACCGTGTTCCTGGATGAACTGGCTCGACCGATCGTCAAAAAAACTTTCGGCAACCAAGTCTAACTTATGCCGTATTCCTTTTTGTTGCCGGCAAAGGAGACCAGAACAGGTCGGTCAGGCACACGAGCCTTAAGCAGAGCAACTTCATCGACCCCCGCGGTCAGAGGCAAGGAAACTTGCCCGCCCTGAGCCGCGGAGATCTGAAGACCCGCCATGGCCTCAAATCCGGTCCAGGCGTGGTCGAAACAGCAGGGGTGCACGCGGGCAGGATCGTCCAGCCAATCGGCCATCTCCTGGATATAAGGCGGCATATCGGCATCATAATTCATGGTGCCCTGTCCGGTTTGGAATCCGTCTCGGCGGGTCAAGGATCGCCATCCGCCACCAGTGAATACTTCCGCAAATCCCTCGCTTCCCTGAGCTCCGATTCGGCATTTGCGCCACCAGTAATCGACTTCTGGCACGTCCGGCGCTCCGGCGCCGCATTCGTAGATCCCCCGAACACCGTTCTTGAACTGAACAAATCCGGCGAGATAATCCGGAGAAGGATGCATATCGGTCAACTTGCCCCGGCCCGCGGCCTGAGCCATGGCCCATTCGGCGGGGACATAATCGTTGAACCAGCATGTGTAATCGAGCAAGTGACTGAGCATGTGAGCCATCCAGCCGGTAGCGCTTGCGTAAACCGTGTGGATTCTGCCTAAAGCACCGCTCGCCACAATCTCCTTCACCTTCTGGTAGTGAACGCCATACCGGTGTTGATGGCTGACAACGGCCTTTGCCTGGCTTTGGTCAAGGAGTTGTTTGATTTGGATCGCCTCGGCGCTCGTTAACGCGATTGGCTTCTCGAAGGGGATCAATCGAGCCCCACAATCGATGCCAACACGGATCATGTCCAACCGGAGGCTGGGCAGGGTGCAGAAACAAAACACATCGGGCTTCAGGGCGGTGGCCAGGGCGCGAGCGTCGGTGCCGATCTGAGGTTGCCCCAGCTTGGGAGCGGCAGCCTGACAGCGCGCCAAGTCGATGTCACAGAGACCCACGACCTGGAATCGAGGGTTGGCATGGAACGCGGAAGCGTGGTGCAAACCCCGTTTGCCCATGCCGACAACGAGAACGGAATAGGTTTTCATGCTATCACAGGGTGATCGATTGGGTGCAGCTAGCTGCAGCTTGGACAGGTGGCGCCACTGCGGGCGGGACCGGGTTTGTCGCTTGCCTGGCTGGCGTTGGCCTGATCCCATTCTTTGACTTTAGCGATCACGTAATCGACCTCAGCTTCGGTGAGTTCAGGGAACATCGGCAAGCTGACGCAGCAGGCCGCATTGGCTTCGGCGTTCGCAAGAGAACCGACGATCCGGGCCTCTTTGCCCCAGGGATATCCCGCCTGTTTGTGGATGGCGATGGAATAGTGGGTTTTGGCATCGACACCTTGATCGACCAGGAACTTCACCAGGGCATCACGAGAATCGGGATTTTTTGTTTCGATGACATAAAGGTGAAACACATGTCGATAGCCGGGCAATTCAACCGGGAGATCGAAGGTGCGGCAGCCAGCCAGACCGCTGGTATATCGGGCGGCCCATTTGCGGCGGAGATCATTCCAGGCGTCGATGTGTTTAAGCTTGGCGCTGAGCACACCGGCGTGCAGGTCGTCGAGACGGCTATTGAATCCGTAGCTGTGGACGTTGCGCTGATTGGAACCATGGTTACGGAGCTGGCGCACGCGGGCGTCGATCGCGGGATTGTTGGTGACCAGAGCACCGCTGTCTCCGAAGGTCCCCAGGTTCTTTTGGATGATGAAACTCGTTGTCGCGGCATCGCTGAGCTCGGCAATCTTAAATCCTTTGCCGGAGGCGCCGATCGCCTGCGCATTATCCTCGATCACATGGAGCTTGTGCTGGTCGGCGATCTTCTTGATCGCGATCATATCTGCGCACTGGCCGTAAAGGTGAACCGGGATGATGGCTTTGGTTCTTGGGGTAATGGCCGCGGCGATTTTCTCGGGGCAAATGCACTTGGTTTTGGGGCAACAATCAACGAAGACCGCTGTGGCGCCGGCGATCCAGATGGCCTCGGCCGTCGCAAAGAAGGTGTTGGGATGGGTGATGACCTCATCGCCGGGACCGATATTGAGCGCCATTAAGGCCAGCCAGATGGCATCGGTGCCGTTCCCGACTCCTAAGGCATATCGGGTTCCATGATAGGCAGCCAACTCAGCCTCGAACCGTTTGAGCATCGGGCCCATGACATACTGCCCGCTCAACAATACTTCCCGGATGTTGGCATCGATTTCCTGTTGAATATTGTGGTACTGGCGAACGTGTCCGTAGAATTCGACTTTCATGGTGTGAATAGTTTGATTTCAGATTAGCATATCGGAATAACCGGAGCCTTGCGGCGTAGGATTTATATTGGTGCAAGGTCCCCAAGGTGACAAGCGTGAAATGACCTTAATTGATTCCCCGACACTTTCCGAAGACACCTTGAGTCTTTCTGCCCTAACCACCAGGGGAAGGGCTGGGCTGGCGGAGGATCTGATTCGGGGATCTTCTGGAACGGGGCTAGACCACGGTGCGGGTTTTGCCGGGGTTTTCAGTCCGCTGCCAGATTGCGACGAACATCCCGTTGCCTTGATGTTCCTGAGGTAAAAAGGTAAATCGAGCCTGTGGGATGGCCTCGGTTGAAAAGGGGTGGTTCACAAGGTGAGGCTTGAACTCGGGATGTCGTTCTTCAAATCGATCGGCCACCGACGTGGTTTCAGCGCGGGTGAGGGTGCAAACGGAATAAACCAGGGATCCAAGGGGTTTCACTCGCGAGGCCGCCGCATGAAGCAACTGTTCCTGGAGATGGGCGAGTTCGAGCACATCGGTTTCGCTTGTGGTCCATCGGGCCTGGGGGTTGCGATGCCAAGTCCCGATCCCGCTGCAAGGGGCATCGACCAGCACTCCGTCACACCGGGTATTGAAAGGGGGATGTTCGAGGTTATTCCAGATTCGAGTGCGGCAGTTATAAACGCGAGATCGAGCCGCGCGTTGTCGAAGCCGGTTCAGTCGCCAGCCAGCCCGGTCGGTGGCCCAAATCAGGCCTTGGTTCTTCATAAGATCGGCCAAGTGCAGGGTTTTGCCGCCTTCACCCGCGCATACGTCCCACCAGGTTTGGCCCGGCTGGGGATTACAGAGCCAGCCGACCGCCTGCGAACAGATGTCCTGCAGTTCAAACAATCCCTGGCGATAGTCCAGGGTCTCAAAAAGGTTTTGAGTTCCGGTGTAATGCAGCGCAGTCGGATGGATTCCCAGCGGGAACGGATGGCAATCCCCCAGGCGCCGAGCCAGTTCCTGGGTTTGGCCGGGCCGGGTGCGGAGCCAGATTTTCGGAGGCATTTGCAGCGCGCGCAACCACTCCAGGCTGACGGTCATTTGCCGGTGGATCCAAGCCGGGATGGTATTCTCCCGGAGTTCAGCATCTGTGAAGGAGTCAGGCTGATCTCGCCAGGCGCGATCCAGCCCGATCGCTTGAGCCAAGCCAGCCGTCAGGGAGGAACCGCTCCGCAACCAGCCTTGCCAGCGGTAGTAGCTGAAGACCGCTTCGCTGATGAGGCTCCGGCTGGCACGCGTCAGATTCCGACGAGCCCGCAGAAACGACCGCAGAACGGCATCCGCCGGATGAGATCGATCGGCCTGGCGGAGGATCTCGCAGGCTAATTCCACGAGATCGCGGGGGAATTCGGGCGGAACTCCGGGCCGATGAATCCGCTCAACCTTCTGAATCACCGGTTGTTGAGGGGTGGACCGGGAAGGCTTTTGCGACTGTCCTGGCTGACAATGGACACGATGACGCACGGTTCAGATCGTTAAAGTGTTAGGGGGCGGCTTGCAGATCGCGAATGAGAACGCTCATATGGGGATAGCGTTTGTCCGGATCGCGTTCGAGACACTTCAGGATCACCTTCTCCATGGGGACGGACAAGTCGGGATTGTATTCTCTCGGAGAAACAAAATTCGAGGCGCGATCCAACTGTTTTCGCAGGATTTCCTCGGCGGTCTCACCGGGAAACGGGCGTTGGCGGGTCAGCAATTCGTAGGCGGCGACGCCAAAGGCAAAAAGATCAGCGCGATGGTCGATGCGCTGATGGAGAAGCTGCTCCGGCGCCATATAGGCCGGGGTCCCTCCGTATTTCCAAAGCTTGATCGGAACATCGGGCTTTGGCAGGGCCAAGTCGAAGTCCACCAGCCGCAACTGGCCGTTCCGGGAGACCAGCAGGTTTTCGGGTTTATAGTCCAGATGCATGAATCCACTATCGTGGACTTGTTCCAAGGCATAAGCCATGTCCATCAGAAGGGTCCAGACCTTATCGACCAGCATGGGATCGTTTTGGTGCAGCAACTCCCGCATGTTGGCGCCTTCGACATATTCCATCACCAGATAAAGTCTTCCTTCAAGCTTGCCGTGTCCGTAATAGCCGATGACCTGGCTGTGAGTATGGATTTTGGAGAGGATTTCGCAGCCGCGCTGGAAACGCCGCTTGGCGACCAGATCGAAGCGCAGATTCTGGTGCATCAGACGCAAAGCGAACGTTTCTTCCTGTTGATTGGTCGCCAGCCAAAGGTCGGCCATGCCGCCGCTGTTGATCAATTCATGGAGACGATAAGGCCCGAACGTGGGCTGGCGTTCCAGCTCACTGGTCTCGTCCTTGCCTTTTCCGAACAAACCCATGCCCAGAAACCTAGCGCGAACCAGGACGAATGACCAGCGTGATCACCAAAAACTCAGGTCTTCAAGTCCTTGATGACAGTCAGGATCTGATCTCGGTAATCAACAGGAGCCTCCACGTGCCCCCACCCTTTCATTCCCTGGAAGATTCCATCCAGGATGGTGTCGTGATAGCACACCATGATGTGCGGAATATCCAACTGGGAAAGCTGGGAATCGACAATTTCGGCCTCGACTTCGTCATCCAGGACGGCGATGCGTTCATATTTTTCCATCGTGCCTCCAGTGTGAATGGAATTGGGAATGACCGACCCAATATGGCCCCATGCAAACCTTTGCGCAATGGCGAATCTGCATTTGGGCCAGGCCGTTATGAGGATCTGGCGGAGAGAGGGAGATTCGAACTCCCGGTGCTGTTTAGGCACTCACGCTCTCCAGGCGTGCGCATTAAACCACTCTGCCATCTCTCCACCGGACGACCACTCAATGTGCGCAACGACGCAGCCAGATGCAATGTTTTTTTGGCGCACGGCGTGCCGCCGCTCATGGCGCTGGACAAGGTTCGGTGGTAAGGTAGTTGGCACAAGGGGATATACGAATTCTGTGGCGCACCGGCTTGTTTTTTGATCTGCTTGGGGCATGTCAGTCTGTCATGTTAATGAGCGGATGGCTAGTTTGCCGGTCGAAGAGCGGCTCCTGGAGCAAGTCACGGTGCGGTTGATCGATCCGGACGAGCGGGAACGGTATGATGCGTTGATGGATCAAGGGCACTACTTGGGCGAGGACCATGCTGTGGGTGGGGTCTTGCGCTACATCGCGGAATATCAAGGCCAATGGGTGGCGTTGCTGACGTTCTGTTCGGCTGCGCTGCATCTCAAGCCTCGAGATCGGTTTTTGCACTGGCCGGCGCGACAGGTCGCGGAACGGCGTCATCTGATCGCCCAAAACAGTCGGTTTCTCATTCTGCCTTCGACGGGCCACTGGCCCAACCTAGCGTCGCGGATTCTCAAGCTGATCTGCGTGCGTTTGCCGGAGGACTGGCAGCGAGAGTTTGGCCACCCGGTCCTTTTGGCTGAGACCTTTGTCGACCCGCAACGTTTTCGCGGCACCTGTTATCGGGCCGCCGGGTGGCAGGCCTTGGGCCAGACGCAAGGCTTTGAGCGATGCGGCCAGGATTTCTACGTTGATGCCAAGCACCCCAAAGAGCTGTGGGTGCGTCCCCTGGGCCCCAAGGCCCTGGAGCAATTGCGCGCCCAGAGGCTACCGCCCGAACTGCGCGGCGAAGGACGTCCGCTGCCTCCGGCGGTGCCCATCCCCACCGGCCAGATGGAGGATCTCTGGGCGTTTGTGTATGCGCGTCTGACCGATCCGCGCAAGCCGCGCGGAGTGCGTCATCCGATCGCCTCGGTGGTCTGCGTGGCCGCTTTGGCTGTGGCGGCGGGGTGTCAAGCGCCTCACGCCATTGCCCAGTTCGCCGACAGCCTCAACCACGGCCAACGCCGTCGATTGCGCTGTCGGCCACGACGGGGCAAGCCGCGCGAATTTGAGGTGCCCTGTGAACGGACCTTTCGTCGCCTCTTGAACGTCATCTGCCCTGAGCAACTGCGCCAAAGCTTCTCAGCGTGGATGGCCCACTTGGATCCCGACCCGGTCCGGGTGCTGCATCTGGATGGCAAGGTGGTCAAGAACGCCGAGGCCGCACCCGCCGCTTTGACCCAAGACCCCGAGTTGGTGGCCGCGGCGGCGACGGTGGACACACCGATCGACCTGCAAAAGCCCAAAGCGGAAAAAGCCCTGACGCTGGTCAATTTTCAAACGCCCCAACAACGGCTGATCGATCAGATTGCCGTCCCCCGAGACACCAACGAAGAAGCGGCGGTGGCGGCCCACCTGCCGCACATGGATTTGAGCGGTGTTACCGTCATCGCCGACGCGGCCCATACGGTCAAAGCCAACTCTCGTCACCTGACCCAGGAGCAAGGGGCCGACTACCTCTTCTTTCTCAAAGGCAATCAACCGCAGGCTTTCGCTAAAGCCCAACAGTTGCTGGCGGGCTCTATTCCCCCCTCAGGCCACCTCGACCGATAAAGGTCACGGCCGGGCCGAATATCGACAGATCTGGAGCCAGCCGATCGATGGGGCCACGGTCGGCCTGGCTGGAGCCGCGCAGATTGTCCGGATCGACCAGCAGGTGGACTATTTGCGGCGCGGTCAAGTGATCAAGACTACTCACGACACCCGCTATGGCGTGACCAGTTTGTACCCTGAGGAAGCCGACGCCGAAGCGTTACTGGGGTTGGTGCGAGGCTACTGGGGCATTGAGATCAAGCAACATTATCGCCGCGATCATACCCAACGCGAAGACCACTGCCAGGTGCGTGATTCAATCGCCGCGCGCAATCTGTCGCTGATGCGATCCTTGGCCATCTTCCTCTATGAGCGTCAACGCGCCAAGCCTCACGGCAAGCGCTCGCTGCCGGACTGGCTCAGCCACAACCATCGTCATCCGAGCCCGCTGATCAACCTGTTGGCCGCTGGAGCGCTGCCGTAATCGGCGGCGGCAGAGCTCAGCCATCACCCCTCCTTCGTGGGTCTTCCCAATCGGTAGGAGGTGCGGATCGCTTTGTTGCTTTCCTGAGATTCCCTGAGCTCAGCGATGTAATCCGCACCGCGAACGCACCATTGGCCAACTGCACAAGCCCCCTGCAAGAACTCCGGGGCCTGGGATATCAGCGCCCGGACGACTTTGTCAATGGCCTTGTGCCGCCGCTCCAGCGCGAAGAAACCGAAACAAGATCAGTGGATCCCGGGCCGCAGGGCTACAAGGAAGCCGGATCTCCCCTTATCCTTGGCGTATCTTTTCCTTTTTTTCCTGTAGCTCGGCCTGCAAGTTGCGGCGTTCGGCGGCCAATTGGGTGGTGTATTTTTCAGCGGACTCGAAATCTCCCCGGGCTTCGGCCTGGGTGATTTCCGCCTGAAGACCCAGCTCGCGTTCGGCGATCCGAGCGGTGTAGAAGGAATCCAATTCCGCCAGCTTCTTCTTTTGCTCGTCGGTCAGCTTGACGGTCGGCGCGCTTTTGGCGAGACGTTCCATCGCCAGTTCATAGGCAGTTTTCATGGTTTGTCGGATCTGTCTCCGGCATCGGCCGGTTTTCTTTAAAGGTTTTCGCGCAACCGGGCTTTTGTCAACTGCAGGCTCGCCATACTCCGATTTGGAAACAGACCGGCAGTCTCTGGCAACCTTGCCGCACACGCGGCCCAAATCATCGCGCCGCAGAACATGGTTTAATGCGTCGTATTCACAAAGCACCAAGTCCACTCACTCCGGCAAACGAAAGGTCCGCATATCCTGCCGGAGCACAGTCAAATCCAGCCTCGCCGCCAATGCCTTCTTAAGACATCCCGGGGTTGTGCCATGAGCACTCACCCCCTCATGGGGATCAAGCACCGCGTTCATGGGCGTTTGCGGAGTTGACATTTTACGCCCTTCGGAGGCAAGAAACCAGAATGTTCTTCTGGGTGCCCCTATGAAACTCTGCGGCTACTGCGGGCGGGAAAACAACGACGGGGCGATGCGTTGCCAAGAGTGCGGCACTTCCTTTGCCGCTTGCCCAGCTCCGGTTTCGGGTGACTCGCAGGAACTGAGACCAGTGCCACCATTTGCAGGTTCCGTGGCCGGTGGAGGCGCGGTGGTGTTGATCTGCACCGGGGTGGTGTGGGTTTCCAGAGAGGCCTTCCCTTGGATTTACGGGTTCGGGCTGTTCCTGGACCTATGGATGGTGCTGCTGGCGGTCGTTGCGTGCTGCCTGGCCCAGTACGCGGGGACTCTTTGCTGTCGAGGGCGATGGCGTCGGGTGGGTTTCACCCTCACCGTCATGGCGGTATTGGCGGCGGAATGGCTTCTTTACCTCAGGGTTGCTGAACCCGAGAGAAGCACCCGGGGCTCTGCCGTGGCCGGATATGCTGGGTCGGCCCTGTTGATCATCACTGGTATTCTCACCCTGGCCTGGATTCGCCGGCGCGAGAGTCAGCATCCACCGAAAGGCGTCAGCGGTGCTGCGCCGGGCAATGCCTCCACAGCGCTAATTGGCATTCCGGGCAAGGGCATGGAGCCATCGTCTTTCGACCAGTTTCCGTGGTGGATGGTCGTGGTCTGCAACGGGGTTGGTCTGGCCATTTACGCGATTGGCCTCTACCTAATGGCCCGTATCGGGATCGTGTGGGGATTGCTCTATGCCGCATACTGCGTCTGGATGGAATGGCGGCTTCTGTCAGGCAGCTGTCGGTCCTGTTACTATTTCGGAAAGCGGTGCGGCTTCGGCAAGGGGCGAGTGTGTTCCTGGTTCTTCGCCCAGGGGCCGGAACGGAGCTCTGGCGCAAAACGAATCTCCTGGCGGGATGTGGTCCCAGACTTCCTGGTATCGCTGATTCCGCTCGGCGTTGGGGCTGCCATGCTCATCCGAGGTTTCTCGTGGCCCGTGCTGCTGCTCATGGTTGTCCTGGCGTTCCTTGCTTCGGTGGGCACGGGCTTCGTGCGAGGTCAACTGGCCTGCAAGCATTGTAAGCAACGGGAACTCGGTTGCCCTGCGGAGCAGTTGTTCAGCAAGACGAAGCACACCTAGCAGCGCGCCAACAGCGTTGGCAGAACGGGTGTAAGTGGCACTCCGGGCTATCCACCGGAGATCGCACCCATACTCGACGGCGCGCGAAAGGTTCCGCTTGCCCGGCTTCTTGCGAAGACTTTTCACCAAAGAACTCCTTCCGAGTTTGTGCCTGCCTCACGTTGTTCCCCTCCTGCCAACCCCAAAGCCGGTTCGTGCAAACTGAACCAGCAATGCGGAGAGAGGCATCTCAGGGAAAGGCTTTCCAAGGGTCTTCCTGTGAGATATTTTGTTCCGGAACCTGTTAGTCAGTTTATCGAAGAGACCCGATGCTATGCCTAAGAAGTTCATCAAGAACAATGACGAAATGGAGCGTTTGGCAGGCACCGCCCGCGAAGGCGATGGAGTTGATCCTCGCCAGGAAGCCAAAATTCGGCAGCGTGCGCGGCGTCAAAGAAGCGACGGCTCAACCTGTGGTATCCACCGGCAGGAACGATTCGGCAGCCAGGTTCGGGATGCCATTGATTCTGCCTTGCTGTCCGCATCAAACCCCAGTGGGTTCAGCCTTCAACTCCGTGGTGACCGCACGCGTGCGGGAGCATCCCCTGTGGGAGAAGGAATTGCGAGCACCGGTGTCAAATCGGACATTACGCAAACTAGCGCGGCAATTTGGGTCCTTGGGCGGGGGCAACCATTTTCTCGAGATTCAGCGGGACCATGAGGAAAGGCTATGGGTCATGTTGCATTCCGGATCACGTTATCTCGGGGTGGAGGTGCGGGATTGGTACGTGGAACAGGGCGCAACGCAAGCGGGTATCGATAAGCGTCTGTACGCTCGCATTCCGCATCTTATTGCCGCGTCATCGCTGGCTACCGACTACCTGTCGGACATGAAGCTGGTCATGAATTTCGCCCGAGAAAGCCGTCGTGAGATGATGCTTCGCGCCTTGGAGGTTATTCGCAATCACGCTGATCAATTTGATGTCGCTAGCGTGGAGCAGCAAGTAATCGATATCCAGCTTCCATCGCCGGGCCCACTTGCCGCTCATCTTGGCCTCGGGCTTGAAGGAAAAACCGGTGGCGGTGCCTTGGTGAAACGGTTTACCCTTGCGCCTCACCACCTACAATGGCCCCCTCAACAGACCCAAAACTTAGTTTAATTCCTTTCCGTGGAAATCCAGGCTAGGGGTACGAAAACGGCAAAGGACAGCCGCACTCCAAAACCTGGCGGCCCAGCCAGAGGTTCATGGGAATTTGGCGCCCCTGTCCTTCGCTCGTCTTCCTGACTCCACACACCATTACCAGAATTCTCAATGCCCTTTGCTCTCCAAGCAGAGTGTTCATTTAATGCTTATATGTCAATAATAGATTCTGCTGAAAAACAAATTGTATAATATAATAATATGAAGTGAGGACGGGCCAATCGATCGCGATCGACCGGC
>JAKLHY010000123.1 GCA_022709905.1 Verrucomicrobiota bacterium
TGCGCGTCGCTCGCGCCTCGTCGGAGCGAACAATCCCTCGCCGCGAATGTATAGCTTATTTCTTGACGGACCCTTACTTTCGCGCGCCCCACATTTATGTCGCTCTGCCGACGCGATTCCATCCAGAGCGGGGCGAAAGCACCGACATCCTGTTCATGACGGCACGAGGGGAGAGCCGTTATGATCGCACCTTTCGCGAAGCGTTCAGCCGCGCATACCGGTGCCAATCGTCCCACCACCTTGAAAGCAGGACCCACAACCACCGGAAGCTTTCGTTGAACCGAAGGCGGCGCAGACCTTGGCTTTCCAACCGCTCCTGACAGATAGCCAGTTGGCTCTCCGCGGCCAACACCCGCGCGGCGAGCACGGCTTGCGGCAGAAACACATTCTTGAGAAACCGCCAGCCATACTGGACCAACTCTCCCATCCCGACGCCAACTGCGGCCAAGGAGTTAAGAAAAGCAACCAGAGCCCTCATCATCGCTCAGAATGTTCTCAAAACTGGAGCCAGATCAAGTCTCTACAATCCTCTGCCTTTCAACCGGGACAGAGTTTTTCAGCAGCACAGGTGCTAAATTCTCCAAGCCCAATTCATGCTTGGCGTGGAACCAGGACAACAGGTAATGCACGAGCACCCAGATGATCGTAAACACCGCTGATTAGCTTGGAGACAAATCCGGCAAACTCAATGACTTGATTCCGTGACGGAGTTTCTGCCACCCACAAGCGGGCGTCCGAATGCGCGAACTGAAGGTGGGCGTTCGAGTTTCAAGGCGCGTTCGAATTGGCGAGGCGTGTCCGAAGTCGCGCCAGCGGAAGCGCGTTAGAACTGGCGCATCGTGCGCTCCTGACTATCTGGCTGGTGATCCTGCCGCAACAGTCACCTGCTGGCCGACTTCTAATGTGACAGTCACAAGGCTGACCAGGATGCCATTGTTGCTCTGCCGCCTCGCCTTGCGCGGAACGCCGTCAACCAGGAGCTTGGAAAAGGCGCCCGGAAAACGGGCTTCCCAGCGGAGGGGAACGTTTCCAGCATTGTGTCTGACCGTGGTGATGGTGTTAGCTCTTTCGTGTCGGACCAACACATCGTGCGCCCCAACCGGGACGTGGTCCAACTCCACCCAGTCCACCTGGGGTGTAAGGTGGCCCAAGGTAGCCACCTGATGGTTTGGCGCGTCGGGTTCGATCCCTACCATGCCGGTGGCAATTGCTCCGACAGCGGTAAAGGACACCTCAGGGTATTCATAGTGTGAATCCAGGAGGCGCTTGAGCCAGTGCCAGGCATAATCGTCCTTGCCGTAGTTGTAGAACGCTTCGGGCAGGTAAGTGAACGATTCGAAATTGTACTTCTTCCCGTTTTCCAGGTAGTTCTTATGGAGTCGCTCAAGCAAGGCATCTGCTCTTGGGCCAGGTTCGGCGATGCGTTTGACTGCCTGGAAGGCGTAGGTTTCCTTGCTGTATTGGTCGAAATTGGTGATCCAGCCGCTGAGGCCGATGGTTCGACCTGCGTAGTAATTGTTGCCAGAGGGATTCCACCAGTCGCGGACATAGCCGTCCCGCACTCGATTGGCCTTCGCCAGGTAGATTTTGCCCAGGGCAGGTTTTCCCATCGCCGTGAGAAGCTTGGCGTAGGAGTTGTATGCAGACCAAGTGGTCGCGATGTTGTCGCCACCGACCCCGTAGCCGCCTGCGGATTGTTCGCAGTAGGAGCCGCAGGCGCCATCAAAGATGTCGATGGAATGACCCTCGGCTATTCCGTCAGCATTGTCGTCGTGGAGTTTTATGAAGTTCTCCATCGTGGTCCTGTAAAAATTGGTCAGCAGGCCATCGGTGATCCATCGAGGATCCGCACTCCACCGGTAGCAGGCATAGGCCTTGTCCACTAGTTCGATGGGCGCCGGGGTTGTCGGTTTCGAGAGAGAAGTTGAGCGCGGAGAAATCCGGCGGGAAGACAATCAGCTGGGACTTCGCAAAGCGGTCCGCCTCCAGCGACAACCGAAGTCGGTCGGCGCCGAGCCGAGCCGTGAACCGCTTGCGGAGGCCGTCCATGGGGATGACCTCGATCTGGCCTGCTTGGCGGAGTGTGTCGCCCCCGAAACAGAAACGACCGAAGATCGGGTCGTCCGCCAGCACGGTGACGGCGCTACGCAACGCCGCGCAATAGCCCAAGTCAGTTTCGCAGGCGTAATACTAGGCGCCCCGGTGATGCGGCTGCTCGAGCCAGGTGGTGCCATAGGGCGCGGGTTCAAAACCGCCGCCCGCCGCGCCGTCGTTGGCCTGGCCCGGATACCAGTAACCGAAGTTCGACTCGGCCGTGCCGGTGTTCATCAGCGCCCACGCGCTAAGATAAGACGCGTAACTGAGCCGCAGCCAGGGGGCGGGATTAGCGGCGAAACTCAGGGCGTAGTCGAGCACGGCACAGCCGCCCATCTGGGACATGTACGTGAGCGTGTAGGCGTCGCCCGCGCGCCCGCGGTAGTCGCTGCCGAGGTAGTAATAGGCCGGCTCGATCGTGCCGCGGCAGAAGAGGTTGGCGACCATCTGGCGTTCCGTGAAGCGCCGTGCGGCTTTCAGAGAAACACCCGCGTTGGTGTGGCCCGGGGCGTCGGCGTGCTCCACCGCATAATGCGCGTGGTCGCAGGAAACTCTGCCTCGACGGACTGGATCTCCCAGTTGGTCCGAAGAGCAAACCGGGCCGGGAGATCCGAGGGCAGAGTCATGCCTGGAACGGCATGAACGTCGATTCCGCCTTCCTCGACCAGAACCTGGCGTACGCCCTCGTAACCGGCAGCCCAGCGGAACTTGCAGCCATAGGCGCGTGAGCATCCCGACTGCCCTTTGGGAGCGAGCGTGAGCAACAATAGGCATCGCAAAAGCCGCTCCGGCATCCCGGTGGCGCGCTGCACACACATGTGGAGCCGAACCGCTCATTCTTTCCACGCCAGGATCTCCGTCACGCCGCTGCGCGCCTTGTCTTTGTGAGTAAACACTACTCGGAACTTAGTGGTGGTCACCTTGGGGAAGGAAACCGTGTTCACCGCGCTGCCGACGGGCTTCGCCGGGGACTTGGTTTGTTCCCGCACGTCCTTCCATTCGGAGCCAGTCCAGGATTGCACGGTATAGGAAGCTGGCGGTTGCACGCCGCCCTGATCATCGTAGAGACAAAGCTCGATGCGGCCGATTTCCTTCGGCTCGCCGAAGTCCACCTCCAGCCAGTCGGTTGCGTTGGTGGAGCCGTAGGAAGTCCAGCGGTTCACGGGATTGGGGCGGTACACGGCGCGTCCGTCGTTCGCGAGGCGCGGCACGCCGCCAAAGACATCGTGAAACGACGCGCTCGCCTTGGGGAAGCCCTCGCCGCGCTGATTCAAAGCCAGGTTGCCCGCCGGCGGTGGAGCAGTCTGAAAGGCACCGGCCAGTCCGCCCCACGCCTCCAACTCGGTCAGCCCGGTGCGCCCGCCCCTTCCGTGGGTGAAGACGACGCGAAGCTTCTGCACGCCGAGCGTGGGAAAGCTCACGACATTGGCGCGGTGACCGCTCGGTTGCACAGGCGCACGCGTCTGCCCTGGCACGGCGGCCCAAGCCCGACCGTTCCAATACTCGACTGCGTAGCTTTCCGGCGCGACGACTTTCTCGCCGTCGTCGAGGAAATAGAGCTTCACGTTGTCGAGCGGCCGCTGGACTCCCAAATCCACTTCCAAGGAGTCAATGGCGTTGGGCGAGCCTTCGGTTGTCCAGCGGTTCGGTGGATGCAGATGATACCAGTAGTTGCCGTCGTTGAGCTTTGCCTGCGGTGTTCTCTCGTTGGTGAAGGAAGCCTTCACCTGCGGGAAATAGTCGCCGTCGTTGTTCACGAGGTAGTTCACCTCGGGTTTGCGCGCCGGAGCCGCGGCGCCGACAGGCAGCTTGGCCGTAAGCACACCCAGCTTGGGCGAGGACGCCACTTGCTTGCCATCCACCAGCAAGCGAAGTCCCTTCCCCTGGCCGTAGCGCGTGCCGTCCTTGTCCCACACCACGCTGACGCGGCGACCGTGGTAGGAAAGATCATCAAGCGCGAACCACGGCCAGTCCGTCGGCGCCAGCGGGTCCACTTCGAGAACGTCATCCGCGCGCGGCTTCACGCCGATGAGGCCCGTGATGACGAGGTCATTGAAGCCGCTGTGGAAATAGTGCTCGCTGTGATTGTAGCCGTCGTGCCCTTCCCAGGAGCCAGTGTCAGGATGCGCTGCTTCGGCGATGTAGGGCTTGCCCTGCTTGCGATGCGTCAGCGCGTAGATCCGCAGCAGCCGGAAGTAATCGGCGCGCGAGATCACGTCCTGGCGATAGTTCTGAAGCAAGTTCGCCAGCGCCTTGAGCGTCTGCGTGGTGGCGTAGGGCCACGACTGGCCGCTCCACCAGCAGCACGATTTTTTGAGCAGGAACATCGGGTCGTTGCGCCCGACGAAGCTGGGGCCAAAGGGCGCGAGGAAATAATTCGTGTCCATGAGGAACTTCCAGGCTGCCTCGTAGCCAGGATCAGGCAGGTTGAACTGCCACGGCACGTACCCGATCAACTCACGCCCCTCCGGGCTGCCGACGAAGGGACCATCCTCGTAAATCAGCGTCCCAGCTTTGATGGGCTTGCCGGGATAGTCCTTCTCGTTCGACTCGTTGTTCTTGAATCGGATGAGGAAGAACTCGCGCTTGGGATCCCATAGCATGGCCTGCAACATCGCTTTCAAAGCGTCCGCCTTGGCGCGGTATTTCTCGGCGTTGGCCTTATCGCCAGCGAGGTCGGCGATGCGAGCGATGGCTTGGGCGTCGGCCCACATGTAGGCGTTGAAGGACGGCCGGTAACTCGGCGCGCCGCGAAGAATGTCGCGCGTCTGCCGGCTGGCGATGTTGAACTCCATGCCGTCGTCGTGGCCGATTTGCCAGAACATTCCCATCTCTGGAACGAACATCCGTTTCTCCCAGCCTTCGAAGTTCTTGATAAGATCCGCGAGCAGGTCCTTGGTGAAGGCGTCATCACGATGGACCTGGTGGACCGCCCAGACGGAGTCCGCCAGCCAGGTGCTGTAGTTGCGCGGCTCGGCGCCAGGCGTGCGCAGCCAGTAGCGGCTGTAGTCCTGCGCGAAGCGGGGATCGCGCAGCCAGCGGACCTCGTACAGCTGGAGTCCCGCCGGGCAGCTGATGGCCCCGTAAGCGCCGGACCAGAATGGCCGGTCGATGAACTCGGTATAGGAATAGCCGCTGGTCGGCGAGCCGTAGGTCGCATGCTTGGTGGTCAGTTCCCAGCGGTAGTAATAGGTCGTGGTGATCTCCCCATCCGGGCATTCGAAGAACGGGATGTTCGCCTTGTACCAATCCCAATCGCGATTATCCCAGAAGGTCTGGACCTCAAGCTGGGCCTGCTTGTCGAGAAGGGCGGCGCTCGCAAGGGCGAGGGAGCCCGACAAGACGAGAAGTGCGAAAAGAAGGCGTTTCATTTTCGTGTAGTCAGTTTGAAGTCGCTGAATGTGATGAAGCTGCTGTCGCCGCCGTAGCTGGCGTGGTAGAGGCCGACTTGCAGCGGGATGTTGGCCATGTCCTTGCGCTCGACCGGTGAGCCGGGCATGTCCTGCCAACGCTCGCCGTCCGCGCTCGTGCGGAAGTAGAACAATCCGCCCTGCCGGATGATCTGGAGATGGCGATGCGCGTTCCACGCGAGTCCGTTGCCCTTCTGCGAACGCCCGCCGTCAAGAACCGTGACCATGTTTCCCTGGTTCCAGATCGGGAAGAAGTTGAGTTGGAGCAGGTGTTCGCCGCGCCCCGCCGACTTCGGCACGCGCACCATCAAACCGCCGTCGTTATTGCCGGGGACTTTTCGCGCAGCCAGGCCGGCGTAGTCGGCGACGGTTGCCTCCGCCACGAAATCGCTGGCCACGAGCTTGAACAGAAACGGGCCGAGCGGTCTGCCGCCATCCCAGACGGTGCCCTTGGATTGCAGGCGCAAGATGCCGTCCTTGGCGGTGATGGCTTCCGGCGAACTGTCGTCCGCCTTGCCGAGGAAACCACTATACAGCGTGCCGTCGGTGCCTTGGGCGATGAAATTGCGGCTGGCCTCAAACTTGTCCGCCGATTCTGCAAACTGCTCGGAAGCGGTTGTCGCCTCGACTCGCGCGGACGCGGCGGTGACGTTGCCCAAGGCGTCCCGGACCTTGATTGTGTAGGCGTAGCGGGTGTTTGGCGCAAGACCATCGTCGAGGAAGAACGGCTTCGGAATCCAGCCGCTGCTGCTCGCGCCGGCGCGGCCGGTGGTCTCGGTGAAGTTGTATTCCAGGCCGCCCGCCTCGGCGCGAGCCGCTTGGGCAGTCATGGCGATGAAAGTGGTGCGCAGCGCGGCGGGGGTTTGCGCGAAGGCAGCCGGGCTGGGTGAAGGCGCCTTGCGCTCCTGCTTCGCCATAGCGCTCAACTGGAGAATTTCTTCGTCCGAGAGAGTGCGTCGGAAAAGCTGGAGCCGCGAGAGTGCGCCGGAGAAAGGTACTTTGCCGCCGACGCGAATGACTTTTGCTGTGCCGGGAACTGTCGGTGCCAGGCGCGTGGTGCGCTTACCATCCACGAAGAAAGTGCCACTTCCGCCGCGATAGACCAGCCCCACTTCCTGCCAGTCGCCAACGGGAGGCGCCGTCAGCAACCCACTGCGACTGCCGGCGGCGCTTTCCACTTCCACCACACACTCGTCGGCATCCAGTGTCGGATTCGCCACGCTGGCCAGCAGAGTGAAGTCGGTGAGCGGCAGGTCCGCGCCGGGAGCCAGTGCCAGCGATTTGCCCGGCTCGAAGCGAACCGCAATGCGCCCATTCAAGTCCTCCGCCCTAGGCGCTTTGTCGCCAGCGGAAAACCCGCCGCCGAGGGAGCCGTTGTTGGCCCACGACTTGAGCGGGCCGTAATCGAGCTTCGCGGCGTCGAGGTGAACCAGCACGTCCGCCGCCGGTTCGTCCGCCACGAGTTTCTTCACCTCGACTTCACTCAACGCCCCGCCATAGACGCGCAGCGACGCGAGGTAGCCGTCGAAGTACTCACTGCCCGGCTCGGACGCGCCCACATAGACGGGCCGACCTTCGTGCATCATGAGCATCTTGGCCTTGGAGGTGTTGAGTTGGCCGTTCACATAAACGCGCTCGAGTACGCCGTCGAACGTGACCGCCAGATGATGCCATTGGCCGGCCTTGGGTGCACTACCGCGGAAGCCGAGATCGGCGAAGCCCCAGTGGCCCACTGCGCCGAACTCCCGGTGCGTGCCGTAACCGAATTGCGCGGTGGTGGCATCGGGCCCGCCGCGTCCGGCCCAGCTCAGGAAGCACTCGCTTTCGCCTATCTCCGGGTTGTTGACCCAGGCCGCGACGGTGAAGCTGCTGTTGCCCGCAAGGGCGCGCGGCGCACGGAACGAAGCCGTAAGCATTTCCTTGCCGGAGAAGCGCACCGCCTCGCAACCGGCGACCATGCCAACGACGGGCCGGGCGTCGCCGCTGCGGAAGTCCCCGCCGAGCGTGCCGTGGTTGGTCCAGGCGGCGACGGGAGAGCCGAGTTGGAGGTTGGCGACAGCGAGGTGGATGAGCGGCTGAGTAGCCGACGTTAGGAGGTTCTGACTGTCAGCAGAAGAAGTCTGAGCCTCGTTACCTCGTTTGCCACGAGGTTTCGACGCAACAACCTGTTCGAACGCCTTGTCCGCCGTGGCGAGCAGTGGATCTGCGGGCGCGTCGGCGTAGGCTTTGAAATTCCACAGCGCGCCGAAGAGGCCGGGATACTCGGTGCCGGTCATGGTGATGCGGAGGTAGCGTGCCTCGGTGTCGCCGTCGTCCACCATCGGGCTGCCCCAGCGCGTGTTCTGGCGGCGGTCGGCAAAGGTCTTCAACGACTGGCCATCGACCGACGACTCGATGAGATACTGGTAGTACCAGGTGCCATATTCGAATTGCGCCTCGGAACGGCGCACGCGCTGCGGGCTGCCGAGATCCACCATGAGCCAGTGGCCGGGGCCGTTGTCCGCTGGACGCCAAAGCGTGGCGTTGTTGTCGTCCACAGCGTATTCCGGCCTGTATGCGTGGTTGCGCAGCGTGTCGCGGTAGAACGAGGAGGCAGTGACCTTCTTCCCGAAGGCGAGGTTCGCCGACCGGGCTTTCGGCGCAAGGTAACCGATGCCGGCGTGTGTTGGCTCGACTTTCTTGATCACGCCGTCGCGCTCGAAGACCAGCCGGTCCGCGCAGGTCTGCCGGTGCATTCCGTTCGGCGTCACCGGGATGTCGTGGCGGTGATAGACGATGAAGCAGTCGTCGCCGCGCTTGAGGATTGAGTGATGCCCCGGACCGTCCACTTTGCCGTCGGGCGTGGTGGCGAGGATGGGGTTGTTCGGCCCCATTTTGAATTCACCGTCGGGCTTGTCACTGACGGCGTATTGCACGCGGTAGGTGGAGTCGCCGCAGGAACCGGAAGAATAGGTGAAGTAGTATACGCCGTTGCGTTCGATCATATACGGCCCCTCGAAAAAATCCTTGGCCTGCGTGTTCGGGATCATGCCCAGCCGCGCGAAGGACTTCATGTCCGGGTTGAACACGCCCCAACCGCAGCCGCTGTTCGGGTAGATGCCCCAGGTGCCCCAGTAGCCGTAGAGCTGGCCGTCTTTGTCCTCGAAGATCTGCGTGTCGAGCGTGATGACGTCCTTGACCAGGCGGTCCTTGATGACGAGCCCGTCGCCGGGTGTCAGCGGGGTCCACGGGCCAAGCGGCGAGTCGGAGACGCCGGCGAACGTGTTGCAGGGCTGGTTATAGAAAAGGTAGTAGCGACCGTCGGGACGCCTCACCACGTCGGGCGCCCAGTAGAAAGGCGTGGTGGGCCAGTTCATCGCCACGAGCACCCAGTTCACGAAATCCTTCGAGAGCCAGACCGTGGCCGGTCCGCGCCCGCCGCCATTGCCGTCGGTAGTGGCGTAAAGGTAAAAGGTGTCGCCGAACTGCTCGATCGTCGGGTCGGCGAAATACCCGGGGACGATGGGATTGAAATTGCCCGGCGCGTCGAACGCGGTTTCAGCCCGGGCCGAGGTCAATGCCCCAAGCAGGATGAGAATGGCAGCAGCGGAATAGCAAAGGAGTTTCATGGGGACAGGAATTATGGTGTTGGGTTGGCCACCGCGATGGAGTGGAGTTCTTTCAGTTGAGCTTTACAGTTAACCGAGCAGCGGCGGGGTGTCGCCCCGATAATCGGGCGACGGACTCTTCGTATGGTCATATGGCTGCGCATCCACGTGATCTTGATGGGCGTTATTGCAGAAATGAGGAAACTTAACAAGGTCTTCCGGGACGGGGTTGTTGCTTGCAAACCTACGTCCAGTGGTTTCAGCGCGTGAAATGTGAAGAATAGTGGGAGGTCATGCAGTTCGGCACAGCACGGCATGGGGTTGTTTTGTTCGGCCTCACCTTTGATCCGTCGGCAGTGGCGGCGCTGCGAACGTGACGCCTTTCCATTCGGTCAGGATCTTCAGGTAAAGATACGGGTCCGGCCATGAAGAGGACGGCTCAACCACGGTGGATTCCGGCCATTCGTTCCAACTGGTGACCATGATGAAATCGGCACCAGCGTCATTGGCGGCGCGCAGGAAATCGCGCAGGGTCTGCCCGTCGCGTCGAGGCATGACATAAGGCGTACTGTCCGAAAATTCACGGCTGCCGTGGAGGAGGGCAGGTGCATGGGCCACAGCGGCCGAGACTCGTGTGATCAGAACCTGTTCGGGCAGAATTGGAATATGAACGCTCTGCAACTCGTGCTCATCTGCTTGGTAGGTTGGCTCAACCGCAACCTGACCGACGGCCTGGGTGGATTTCTGGCGGGCAGTCGGTATTGGATCCATGACCGTTCGAGCCTGTTCACTCCGGAGTTTGGGATGATCCTCAAAAGCGCCGGGATTGAGACCGTTCGGTTGCCAGCGCGCTCGCCCAATTTGAATGCGTACGCGGAGCGATATGTCCGCACGATAAGGGAGGGGTACTTGGATCGGATGATCCTGATTGGAGAAGGCCCATCGCGCCGGGCCATCAGAGAGTTTGTTGTGCATTATCACACCGAGAAGAACCATCAAGGGCTGGAGAACAAAATCATTCAACCTGAGGTTGCGGAATTCCCGAGTGCTGGTGCGATCAATTGTCGCGAGCGGTTGGGCGGCATGCTCCGCTATTACTACCGAGCAGCAGCCTGAGTGCATGTCCGCCAGTTTTCGGACATTACGAGGTGGCTTTGAAAACACTGCGACCCGCACTCAACAGAAAATTGCATAAACTGAAATCTTGTGTATAGTCAATATTACATGCAACCGATAAAGCAATTGGAGAAGGTCTTGGAGTCGCTCGCTGACCCGGAGCACTATCTCTTTGCCAACTCTGACTTGCAGGTGGCGATTCCCCAACACCAGGGATTGACGGTGTTACTGTGTCGGGCTCAGAAGGCAGGCCTTCTAAGGCGCGTTTGTCGCGGGATCTACCTGTATCCACGAGTGAATTATCCAAAAGGCCTGGTGCTTTTTCATGCCGCCGCCCGCTTGCGCGCCGGCGGATTTAACTACATCAGTTTGGAAACCGCGTTGAGTGATGCCGGGGTTATTTCGCAAGTGCCCATCAATTGGATCACCCTGATGTCCTCCGGCCGCAGCCAGGTGGTGGAGTGCGGC
>JAKLHY010000124.1 GCA_022709905.1 Verrucomicrobiota bacterium
CGCCCGTGTCGTTGTCGCGCCAGTACACCCCCTGGCCGTCCCACGTCCCCAGCAGCTCCACCCGGCCGTCGCCGTTCATGTCCCCGGCGCCGATGTGCCGCGCCGTCGTGGAGAGCTTGGCCCAGGCGCCGGATTGGGAATATTTCACCCACACCCCGCCCTGCGTCGGCCAGATGCCGATGATGTCGTCGATGCAGTCCCCGTCCAGGTCGCCGTTGGCGATCAGGGTGGCCGGCGACGCCAGCTTCACCCAGGCGCCGCTGTCCGAGTCCTTGTAATACACCCCCTGGCCGTCCCAGGTGGCCAGCAGGTCGTCGCGGTCGTTGGCCACGCAGCCGCCGATGGCGACTGAATACGTCTCCGACCACAGCGACTCCACCGTCGTGTGCTCGGCGCAGCGCGCCATGGCCTTGACGTTGTAGCTTCCGGCATCCGTCCAGGCGTGCGACGCCGAGGTCGTGCCCACTGCCAGCCAGCCCGAATCCGTCCCGTCGCCCCAGTCGAGCAGGTACTGCACGTCGTGGCCCAGGGAGGAGGTCGAGCCGCCGGTCTCATAACTATAGCTGGTACCGATGTCGCCGTTGGCCGGGCCGGTTGGAGTCGTGGGCACCGATACAGTCTCCACCGGCACCGTGAGGATGGAGAACGCGGCGTTGCTACTGTCATAGGGCGTGCCGTCGGCGTGGTCCAGCACCTGCACGTAGCAGTTGGCGGCCGGCGTGTCGGGGACGGTCCAGGAATAGCTCCCGTCGTTGTCGGTATTAGCCGCCACCGAGGTCCAGTTCGCGCCGCCGTCGAAACTATATAGGATGTCGACTCCGCCCGTTATCCCGGCCGAGGTCCAGGTGATGTCATGGGCGGTCCCCGCCGTCCAGCTTTCGCCGCCGTTGGGCGAAAGAACGGTAATGCTTGCGGGAGCGGCTGCCAGGAAGTGCAGGTGATAATCGCTCTGCGTCGTATCGCTCTGGAAGGTTAACGACTCATCCACCGAGTGGCTCTGGCTCCCGTCACAAGAATAAACCTTGAAAGTGATTGCCTCTCCGGGATTGTCACCGACAATGGTCGCGTAATAGAACCCGTCGGCTCCGATTGCGGAGATCGACCGGCAATCGCTCTCTCCTCCCGAGCCGAAGCTGGCGACATAATATCCGGTCGTGTCGATCATCTCCGTATTGAGGTACACATTTCCATAGGCCACCATGTTGTATTGCGTGCCGGTGATCACGGTCCAGGGGAGGGAGCAGCTGGACTCGCCCGCCTTCGGGGTATGAACCATCGGCGGCCTGGCCTCGCCTGAACCGGCAGGGACAGGGTACACCAGGGTTCCCGGTGCGGCCATTTTGATCATGTATCCTTCCCCGGGCGTCATCTCTTTCAAATCCCCCTTCAGCACCCCGCCGATCTTGGTCGCCGAGTGATTGGAGCTTTTGATCTGGACGATGTTGCCGGAAATCGACGCGATGGCGGCGTCCAAGGCGACGACTTCATCGGGCAGATAGGCGACCCAATTCCAATTGGCGCCCAGGGTGATCGGCGCATCGACGGCCATCTTGCTCCCGATGATGCGAATACTCTTGGCCGGGCGCTCCTTGATCTTGTACATCGGCCCAGCGCCGATCCCGGCCATGTTGGCCAAATCGCCGGTCCAGGTCCAATCGCCGTTGTTGACGGCGGACTTGGTCTGGGTTTTGACCTGGTCGACGTCATCGATCAGGTTGCTGAACACGGCATTGAACGAAACGTCATCCGGCTGGACATGGGTCGAGATCCAGTTCCAGCCGGTCACCAGGGAAATATCCTGAGCCGTGTCTCCGGTGTGAAGGTAGTATCCGGAAATGCCGGCATCGGATTGGAACGCAATGGTTTCGAAAATGTCGGCCACCTCAGCCGTCTTGCAATTGTAGATCTTGAAGGTGATCGTTTCACCGTTGGTGTCGCCGACGATGGTGGCGTAATAGCCGCCATCGGAGTTTAACTGAGTGATCGACCGGCAATCTGCAATGCCGCCCGGTCCGAAACTTCCCAGATAATAGTCGGTCGTGCCGATGTTGAAGAACACTCTTCCCATCACGCTCATGTTGTACTGGGTGCCGGATATCTGCGTCCAGGGAGGCGGGACACAGGTGGTGCTGGAGGCGGCGAAATTTTGGGCGGTTTGATCGGCAGTGACGCTGTCGTATGCCCGATTGACTGGTGAGAATGTGTATCCAGCCAGTGTCGGGGTCACGGTCCCGCTCCAGCCGGAATTGATCAATCCTGAATACATTCCACTTGCATCGGTCACCGGTGTGCCGGGCAGGCCTTCCATGACGACACCAGCCAGGGGGGAGCCGCCAAAAGTAGCCGTTCCAGAGATGGAATAGGTCGGGACAACAGAAGCCGAATAATCCTGCGCCGACTGATCCGACGTGACAGTGTTGTAAACCCGGTTCGTGGGCGTGAACGTGTGCCCGCTGAGGGCGGGAGTGGCCGTGCCGCTCCAGCCATGGTTGACGGTCGCCGTGTAAATCCCGGCAGCATCGGTCACTGGAGTTCCTGGAAGGCCATTCAGCGCCACGCCCTGCAGGGGCGCGCTGCCGACCAGGATCGTGCCGCTGATGGCGTAGGCATTCAGCGATGCCGAATAGTTCTGGGCCGACTGGTCAGCGGTGACATTGGAGTAGCTCCGGCTCGCCGGATCGAAAGCATAGCCGGCCAGCGTCGGCGTCACCGTACCGCTCCAACCCAAGGTGACCATAGCCGAATAGGCCCCCGATGCATCGGTAACAGGATCTCCAGGCAATCCGCTAAGAATGACTCCGGCAAGAGGCGAGCCTCCAAACAGGACGGTGCCGGAAATGGTATAGGATGTGACCGCAGCCGACGCGGTGTAATCCTGCCCCGTCTGGTCCGACGTGACATTGCTGTATGTCCGGTTCTCCGGAGTGAACGTGTAGCCGGACAGTGTCGGCGTCACCGTTCCGCTCCAGCCGGATGTGACCGTAGCTGAATAGATTCCTGAGGAGTCGGTCACCGGGTCGCCGGGTAAGCCGCTCAAAACAACGCCAGCCAATGGGGCTCCACTTGAGAGGATCGTGCCGGAGATCACAAACGTTGGCGTTGTAGGCGTAGCGGAGTAATCCTGGGAGCTTTGATCCGAGCCGATATTCCAATACTCCCGGCTCCCAGGCGTGAATGCATAACCTGCCAAAACCGGGGTCACGTTCCCACTCCATCCGGAGGCAACGACAGCGGAATAATTGCCGGAGGCATCCGCAAGCGGATCTCCAGGCAAGCCATTCATAGCTGCTTGCGCTCCACCTGTTCCCTGTACGTTTCCAGATATACTGAATCCGCCATCGGGAAGGTTGCGCAGCACTTCCATCTTGTTGGTATAGATCATCAAATCGATCGTGTCGTCATCGTCAAAATCATCGGCCGCAACAACATATGGCTGGGTGGAGAAAAAGATGGGGAGTGGGCCCGTTAGCAGCGACTTTAAGCCAAAATTGCCGCTTCCATCATTGAAATAGAGAAAAACCTCATAATTCTCTACAGAACTCGCAATGACATCGTAATCACCATCTCCATCAAAATCGGCCACTCCAATTGCAGTGGATGCAATATCCAGTTGCTGTGTCATTTGAAATTCGAGATTCCCAATATTTTTATAGAACCAAGTGCCACAACCATAATTGTGCTTGACAACAAGATCCATGTCGCCATCATGATCAAGGTCCTTGAACTTTGACCATATTGGATCGACTGAAGTGGCAATGCTGGATGCAAATGAAAAACTCCCCGTCCCATTGTTGGCAAAGATCATCTCGGTATAACTTCCGTTGTTGAGCACGGCCATATCCAGATCCCCATCTTTATCAAAATCACCGCAAGAAATGTGGCTTGGCCGGTCCCCAATCGGGAGAGACCCGGTTTGGGTAAATGTACCCGAACCATCGTTAATCAGGATACATAGCGTTTCGGACAAGTTTGTGGCCACTGCCAGGTCTTGGTCACCATCCCTGTCCCAATCGCCAGCTGCGATTGACCAAGGGCTTCGACCTTGGATCAGAAAAGTGGTTTTTGTGAACTCACCAGTACCATCGTTTCTGAAAAGGGCAATCTCACCGTTTCCAGTCTCATCGATCGTTGGATTGGGAACAGCGGCATCAATATCGCCGTCTCCATCGAAATCTCCTGTTGCGGGCAGCGGAGTGGTATACCCACTATAGCCAATGGTGAACCCCAGCGGCTCGGAATGAGCCAAGGCAAAGACTCCGCGAGTGTTGTTGATGAACATATCCAACTGGCTGCCAGCATAAAACAATGCATCGACATAATTATCTCCATTGAAATCATCAAAGAGTGCGCTGGCCGATGGAGATACAAAACTTCTTGTTTTGACGAAACTGGCGGAACCGTTTCCTCCAGGGACAACAATGTTTGATGAAACAGTGCTGTAATCTTGGGTTGCATGATTTGTGGAGACATCGCTATACACACGACTTTCGGGATTAAACATATAACCTGAGAGGATCGGAATTACCGTGCCGCTCCAGCCCGCGCTGACCGTGCCTGAATAGAAGCCCGACGCGTCAGTCGTTGGATTTCCCGTCAGGCCGCTGAGGACGACCCCGGGCAGAGGCGATCCACCGACCAGGATGGTGCCGGAAATGGTATATGAAGTTATCGCTGCCGAAGCGGTATAATCCTGCCCCGCCTGGTCCGACGTGACATTGCTGTATGTCCGGTTCTCCGGAGTGAACGTGTACCCTGACAATGTCGGCGTCACCGTGCCACTCCAGCCAGAACTGGCATTAGCCGAATAGGCACCAGAGGCATCGGTCACCGGGCTGCCGGGCAGTCCGTTCATCACCACCCCGGGTAAAGGGGCACCGCCTGTTGAAACCACTCCGGAAACAGTAAAAGTATCCCCCCCCGAGAACAACTGGCTCACTTCCCCATCAGTCAGGGCTTTGTTGTAGATTTGAATTTCGTCTAATTTGCCGCTAAAAAAATACCCCCCTGTAACACTTCCAATTTCAATGAATCTTGCATGGTTTGGAATTGAAAACGCAAAATCAATTGAATTATCCAAACTGCCGTTTATATATGTGCTCAACTTTTGGGCGGCATAATTGAAGACTACCGCAACGTGGTACCACGTGTTTGTCTCCAGGGTCTGTGTCGAATATGGATCGGCCGGTCCACCGCCGAACTGCGCGTGAACTTTCCCAGAACTCAATGAAATGATATATTGGTCGTCTTCATATCCGCCCGGCCCCCATTTGCTTACAATCATCCTTTGGCCCGAATTATCGGTTGAATAAACCCATGCCGAGATGGTTAAGCTGGAGGTTCCGTTTATATTGATGGAACTCGAATCCTCCACCTTGATCCAATCGTTAGCGCCATCGAACAAATAGGCCTTGTCGGAATTCCCCAAGCGATCGGTTGTAAGAACGGGCCCGTTGACTGTTCCGTTGTTCCCATACCCGCTCTCATCGTTGGCGTTCCCATTGAAGGGGTAAAAGGCAACCAGGCCGTACCAGTAATTCTGTCCAGTTTGATTCGCCGTGACACTCGGATAGCTGCGGCTGTTCGGCGTGAATGTGTGCCCCGAAAGAAGCGGCATGGCTGTTCCGCTCCAACCCGAATCGACCGTGGCTGAATAAAAGCCGTTCTCGTCGGTCACAGGACTGCCAGGAAGCCCTCCAAGGATTACACCGGCAAGCGGGGCACCATCAGATAGGATCGTCCCGGAAATCACATATGTCGCCGTCGCAGACTCGGCTGAATAGTCCTGATTTGTCTGATTTGTAGAGAGATCACTGTATACACGGTTTTCAGGTGAAAATGTATATCCGGAGAGGGTCGGAATCACCGTGCCGCTCCAGCCCGTGGGGACGGTCCCTGTGTAAGCGCCCGTCGCGTCAGTTACTGGATCTCCGGGCAATCCGCTAAGAATGACTCCGGCAAGAGGCGAGCCTCCGACCAGGATCGTGCCAGAAATGGTATAGGAAGTGACCGCGGCCGATGCAGTATAATCCTGCCCCGTCTGGTCCGACGTGACATTGCTGTATGTCCGGCTCTCCGGAGTGAACGTGTACCCGGACAGTGTCGGCGTCACCGTCCCGCTCCAACCTGATGTGACCGTGACCGAATAGATTCCTGAAGAGTCGGTCACCGGGCTTCCAGGTAGTCCGCTCATCACCACTCCGGCCAGAGGGGCACCACCAATAGTCACTTCTCCAGACAGGGTTAAAGTCGTTTCGTCTCCCCAAGAAAACTTGGCAATGAAAATATCCCAGTCCGCTAAATAGGGATGGATCGGGCTTCCCCAGTTTCCGTTGCTATAGCCCAAAATATAAGGGTGGCCTGAAGAGTCAAGGGATATGCCCATGCCGCGGTCGATATTGGCCTGACCGAAAAAAGTATTAAAAAGCAGATTGCCGCCTGATCCCAGTTTGGCGGCAAAGGCTTCATGATTTCCAGATGTAGGATTGATAGGGCTCCCCCAAGAGCCTGTGCTGTATCCCGCAACATGAATTCCGCCGGCGGAATCAACCGAGATTCCGTGTCCATAATCGTTGCCTGTCCCGCCCAAGAAAGTGTTAAAGATAAGATCACCGCTGGGGTTCAGTTTGACAACATAGGCTTCTCCGCCACCCGAGTAGGCCCTGATCGGATTTCCCCAGGAATTGCTGCTTTGTCCTACAATATAAGCATTCCCTGCTGGATCAACCGTGATACTGTTCGCATAGTCAATCCCGGTCGTGCCCAGGAATGTGTTCCAAAGCCTTTCGCCGTTGGAGTTCAGTTTGACTACAAATCCGTCATATGCATTTTCTCCGCAATGAGCCCGGATCGGATTCCCCCAAGGTTGATTGCTGTGCCCGGCAATGTAAAGGTTTTCACTTGTGTCCAATGCGAGATCAGTTGCGCCATCGACATAGCCCTGTCCGAAGAAAGTATTCCAAATGAGTTCGCCATTTGAATTTAACTTCGCCGCATATCCCTCCCAATATCCCATATGTGCTTGAACTGGACTTCCCCACGTGGCGCCACTCGAACCCGATATATAAGCAAAACCAGTTGAACTGACAGCGACTCCAAAACCATGTTCATCGCTAGAGCTGCCAAGGAAAGAATTCCATAGGAGGTTTCCGTTGGAATCAACTTTGGCCACGAAGGCATCTGTTAACCCGGAGTAACCCCGAACCGGATTTCCCCAAGTATCCTCGCTTGTTCCCGTGACATAAGCATTCCCAGATGCATCGACGGCAATCCGGCCAGCACCATCCCCATATTCGCTGCCCAGAAAAGTATTCCAAATAAGGTTTCCATTGGAATCGAGCTTAGCGATGAAAACGTCGAAACCTCCAGAATGGGCCCGAACCGGATTCCCCCATGTTAAATCACTCGCTCCTGTCAAATAAATATTTCCCACAGAATCGAAAACCACTTTACTGCCATAATCGTTTGGCAAGTCCGTATGCATGCCGCCAACAAACGTATTCCAACTCGCCTGAACCGCCAATGGCATCCCGGCGAACAATGTGACCATAACCAGGATCGTGATTTGAGCGAATCGATTTCTCATTGCTTTCCCCCATACATGAATTGACTCTATGCAAGTTAGCTTCATTTCTATCTCCAAAGAATGAATTCTGGATTTCATGGCCTAAAGCTTCGCCGCTTTGCCGGCCATTTTGTTGAACTCGTTCTCAATCAGCCGGTCATAGAAGTTGGCTAAGACCATCATGAGAGACAGAAGAATCTTGGCGACGAGCTGACTCATTTCGGCCTCCGCGACGCCATGGAGACAGCCAGTGATTTCCCAATCTCCTCCATCAGCTTTTCGTTGGACCTCTTGAACTCTTCTTCGATGATGATCGACGGGGTCTCCATCTCGGAAACTTCGACGAACCCCGAGGAGAGGGATGCTTCGTCGTACTTGCGGACCTTGCCATTGCCCGGATCGGCTTGTTTGCGGCCATTTTGCTGCTTCATGTTCTTTCCCCTTGGCGATTTGAGCATCGTCATGCCCTTTAAAAGCAAGTCCAGTGCCATATTGCGCTAATGGCGATTTTTGCTTTATTATCGGTCTTTTATAAAATATATCTAGATTGGGTCGAATCATCGTAAAAAGCAACATATGTTGCCAATAATAAGGGGCTATTGCGAAAAGCCCCTATATTCAGGGCCGGTATTCGCCTGCAACTTTTATTGACGGCCAATGGGATCAATGAGAAAGCATTGTTTCTTGCCTGGGCGATCCAGGCCTTTCTCCCAATGAAGAACTGTTCAAGAGTAAAAGGGTTCAAGAGTTGAAGGGTGCAGAAAAAGACCATGAAAGTGCCGTTGCTTCATAATCTCTTCACCCCTTCTACCCGTCTACTCGTCTATATATCCACTCGTCTACTCATGCTTGTAATTTAACCCGCAGGCAAAATTATTCGCGAGTAAATTTGACAGGAGGTAAAAAACACAGAAAACAAGTTGAAGGGGTGAAGAGTTCAAGAGTTGAAGGGTTTAGAAAAAATCCTACTTAAAGTGCGGTTCCCACGTCCACCCTTCTACTCATCTACCCTTCTACTTCTTCTGTCTTCTAAGCCTGTTGTTCAACGCCTGGCGGGTGATGCCCAGCAGTGAGGCGGCGACGCGCTGATTGCCGTCGGCTTTTTCAAGGGCCCTGCGGATCAGGGCTTCTTCCGCCTGCTTCAGCGTCGGCATGCCATCGGGAGAGTCCTCGGCAGCATGCGCCTGGGGTTTCGTTTTCCTGAGCGGACCTCCCTGGAGGCTCGTGCCGGCCATCTTGCGAAAGACGGCCAGGGACAGCATGCCCGAATGGGTGCGGGACACGGCGTCGGCCACCAGGGTCTGCAGTTCCCGGACATTGCCGGGGAAATCATATGAAGCGAGAAGGCGGAGAAGTTCCCCCGGGATCTCCGGCACCCGTTTGCCCATGGAGCGGGCTTCCTTTTCCACGAAGTGGCTCAGGAGCGCGGGAATGTCATCCCGGCGCTCCCGCAGGGGCGGCACCGTCACCACATGGACGTTCAGGCGGTAGAACAGGTCCTTGCGGAACGCGCCGTGTTCGACCAACTTGTTGAGGTCGTGGTTGGTCGAGCAGATGACCCGGGCGTTCGTTTTCTTCGGGTGATCGACGCCCAGCTGGTAGTACTCGTGCTCCTGGATCAGGCGCAGCAGCTTGACCTGCGAAGTCGGATTCAAGTCGCCGATCTCGTCAAGGAACAGGGTCCCCTTTTCCGCCTTGGAGATCAGCCCGTCGCGCTGGATGTCGGCACCGGTAAAGGCGCCCTTCCTGTGGCCGAACAAGGTGTCGGAGAACATGTTGTCGTCCAGGCCGGCCACGTTGACGGCAACGAACGGGCGCTCCGCGCCGCCGGCGAGGTGGATGGAGCGGGCGACCAGTTCCTTGCCCACCCCCGTCTCGCCGGTCACCAGCACCGGATAAGGGGAATCGACGATGACCTCGACATACTTGAACAGGGAGAGCATCTTGCGGCTGGCGGTGATGATCTGGGTGAAGGCGCCGGGAACCCGCAGCGACAGCGAACTCATGTTGGGCTGGAAGCGGACGCCCAGCAAAACGTTCTCCAACGTGCGCCGCAGGCTGGCGAACATCCGCTCCATCTCGTAAGGCCTGGCGATGTAATCGTTGGCGCCCAGGCGCATGTACTCGATCGCCTTCTCGATGTCGTTTTCGCCGACGGCGATGACTGGCACCTGGGGGTGCTCCTGCTTGATCTGGCCGAGAAGATAGCGGCCTTCCAGGAAAGGCATCTCGACGTCCAGGACGATCACCGCCACCCGGTTTTCCGCCAGGAACGGCAGCACCTTGCGGTTGTCGTCCAGGGTGACCACCGGGCTGAACCCGGCCCGCTCCAGGGCGCCGGAGACTTGCTTCAATCTCTTCGGGTCGTCATGAACCCCGACGATCGGCAAGGCTTGAACTCGTTTCTCATCCATCTGCCTGATGATGCCGCGGCAAACGCGTCCTTGTCAATCGGGATTTTCCCGGTTTTCAGGCACGACCGGGGACAACCATTTCAGCCGCGAAATGGAACGAAACGGGCTCAGCGCCGGCAGCGGGCGATGATCCCCGTGATGCGCTCCAAGTCGCCGGCGGTCAGCGCGGTCCCCGAGGGCAGGCATAGCCCGCGATCGAAGAGCCGGGCGGCCACGGCGCCGCCGGCGGCGCGGCAGCGGGCGAAGACCGGCTGCAGGTGCATCGGCTTCCATACCGGCCGGGCCTCGATGTTCTCCGCCTCCAGCGCCAGGCGCACCGCCTCGCGGTCGCAGCCGAACTCCCGCGGGTCGACCTGGATGACGGTCAGCCAGCGGTTGGCCCGCGACCATTCCGGCTCGGGCATGAATTCGATCCCCGGCAGCTCCCCCAGCGCCCGCCGGTAGTAGGCGAAGATCTCCCGCTTGCGCTCGACCCGCTGCGCCAGGACCTGGAGCTGCCCCCGGCCGACGGCGGCCAGGATGTTGCTCATGCGGTAGTTGTAGCCGATCGCGCTGTGCTGGTAATGGGGCGCGGGATCGCGGGCCTGGGTGGCCAGGAAGCGGGCCCTGGC
>JAKLHY010000125.1 GCA_022709905.1 Verrucomicrobiota bacterium
TCGGGCCGGTGCTAGAGAGGGAGCTCAGGGCACGAAAAAGCGGCCAAAAACCACAAGAGTCAACTGCATAGCCCAATTCTTCTTTTTATTTTGCCGGTGGCAGGGCACTCTTATCAAAGCGGAAAACTGAAAATTGAAATGGCTTTCAGGTTTTAGGTATCCTATTTCAGCTTCAAAAACTGAAGGGATCACATCTCACAATTAGACATTTCGACTCACTGTCACAGTCAAGAGGGGGAAGTTGTCTCCGAGTGCTCGCAGTGTGAGAGAAAAAGAAATGTTTTTATGGCAATCGAAAGAAGTCTTCAACCTCGACGCCCGATTGACGCAATATTGCGCGAACAACTTCACCACCAGACAGGCTGGGCAATAGGCTCATACCGCCATCAGAATTGCCTCGAAGGTTTCGGGGGGAACAGGCAAACCATCCTCGGTCAAAGACGCAATGTAACCTTCAATGGCTTCCTTTATGTTAACCGCAGCTTCCATCCGGTCTTTTCCCTGGGAAATGCATCCCGGTAAACTTGGACATTCAGCCACCCAAAAACCATCCTCTCCAGGATATAGAAGGACCTGTCTCATTTGGTTAATAAAATTGGCAGACCATAGGTTCAAGAGGCTAGACGGCAACTTCGGTTGGTTTCCAAAATTCAGCTTTTCGTTTTAGGATGGATCACCTTTCGGGTCTTGGCGGACTTTTTGAGTTCGAGAATAACGGTGAGTTGCCGGATTGTCTCGATATCTCGGGGGCGGTTCATGGCTTGCTTGGCGGTGATCAGCGCCTGGAGGGTGAGAATCCGGCAAGGACGGCCATTTAAGTCGAATGTCTGGCTCTGGGTGAGGACACGGCGGTAGTCGCCCAGGCCTTTGACATCCCCCAGGCAATCCAGCTGTCCCCAATCCGTTTGGAGATAGATGTTTTTCAATTCCGCGAGGACTGTGGCTTCGTGGTGGAAGGGAATTTTCCGGGGCGTCAGTCGATGAACAGGGTGAAGATCCGCCAGGGCGCGTTGGAGTCGTTCGAGGTTGGGCAAGGCCAGGTTGACGCACAGATCGATGTCCTGAGTCACCAGAGTGCAACCGTGAGTCGCGGCGGCGAGTCCGCCAACGAGGACGAAATCGACTTTCCCATCAACCAACCGACAGAGCAGTTGGACAAAATCAGGCATGGCTGTTTGCTAATGCAAGGCGCAGGATCTCCAAGTCATTGGCGGCACGACAAGCGGACTGGATGCGTTGCAGGGGTGACAGGCGCAAGTTTTCGACAATCAAGGAAACATCGATGTCGCCCTGCTGGTCGGGAGTGAGTTCAGTCAGCGTCTTGACTAACTTGGTCTTTTCCTGTGGCCTTCGTGTCTTCAGAGAAAGCAATGGGGTCAAATCCATATTTTCAACAATTCAAAATCAAAGCGGAAAACTGAAGTGCCTAATTAAAGTTGAAAACTGAAAGCGGAAAATTGAAATCAGAGCAGACGTCGAAACTCATCGAAACTCATCAGGACACAGCCCGGCATCGGCAGCAATCGCTCCCATGATAATTGCGTTGATGGTAGAATGCCTGGGAATGACGAGCCGGGACATTCGGTTACTCATAACGACATGATCGCTTTGGCGGTTAATCTTATACCCCAGTTTTTCGAAAACACGAATAGCCTCTTGAACGCCGACGCCGGGTATTCTTGGCATGTGAATCTAGACGGCAACTTCGGTTGTTTCTACTCGGCGGATGCCACTTTCCTCGGCTTCGACTTCCAGCCAAAGCCGGATGGCTTCCTGAATATTTTCCAAGGCATTCTCGCGTGTCTGCCCTTGGGAATGACACCCCTTCAGGTCTGTACAAGAGGCTGACCATCCCTCTTCGGATTCCATGAGAATTACTCGGTATTTCATAGTAATACTTCAGGTTTACGTTTTCCCTCTTTCAGGTTTTTAAGCCACGATTCTAACAGATTACGATCAGGAATTTTCCTGCGTGGAGCTTCTGTTCGATCTGATCCCAAACGCTTTTGAAGGCCTCCAGCAATTGGGCTTTTCCACAGTACTCAAGACGCACCCTAAGGTTTGTGCAGGAGCGTCATGCGCGCAAAATCCTCATCCTTGCTCACGAGAATGATCTGTTCACGAACGGCATGTTGCCAGATAACGCGATCATCGGCTTCGTCTAACTGCATTTATAGGACGTGAACAGCTTGGTGTCTGCGGCTGGAGATCCAACGGGCCAAGGATACTGGCAGCTGATTATCGACGAGAAATTTCACAAATGTCCTGAAGCGCGCCAAAGCTGAAATCAAATTCAGGTTTCGGGTTTTCTGATTTCAGCTTGGGGGTTGGTTCGGCTCGCTGAGGCCAACTCGCTTCGTGGTCCAAGGAGCTGTCGTGCGTGGAACGGCCGGTGCTAACGCTTCCAGACCGGATCAAGCCGGGACACCAAACCGTCTTTGGGCGAATCAGTGGTTCGGTGTGCACCCTTTAGGTAGGGCGCGACTGTTAGGCGCGCCGAATGATATGACGAAAGAGCGAAAAGCTGAAGATCGAATCAAGCTGGAGCTGAAATGCTCCTGATATGCCCGGTCAGCTCGGCGGTCAGACCCTACCGGGAAGGGCCCGGTAAGCTCGGCGGTCTGACCCTGCCGGGAAGGGCTCGGTCAGCCCGGCGGTCTGACCCTACCGGGAAGGGCCTGGTCAGCCCGGCGGTCTGACCCTACCTTGAAGTCATCGTAAGGCCGGGTGCCTTTGCTGAGCTCGGCTGGAAGAGGGGCGGATTCGTCGAGGTCAAGGCAGTGGAGAGACTGGAGGGCATCGCCGGGTTCTTGGTTGGCGCTGCTGAGTTGGTAACGGAAGCCGGATTCGGGGCAAATCATGATACCGTCCTTGTCGGGGTTTTTCAGGATGTGCCCGTGGCGGCTCATCCAACCTTTTTGTTTGCCGGGATTGCCAAGGATGAGGGCGTAATCGGGGACGTTCTTGGTGACGACGGCGCCGGCGCCGATGAAGGCATAACGGCCAATGGTGACGCCGCAGACGATGGTGGCGTTGGCCCCGATGGTGGCGCCGCGGTTGATGACGGTTTTTTCGTAAAGACTGTGGCGGTTCACCTGGCTTCGGGGATTGGTGACATTGGTCAGGACGCAGGAAGGGCCGAGGAAGACGTCGTCTTCGATCTCGATGCCGGTGTAAATCGAGACGTTGTTCTGGACTTTGACGTTGTTGCCGATGCAGGTGCCGCCATCGACGTTGACGTTCTGGCCGAAGACGCATTTTTTACCGATTTTAGCGCCTTTCATGACATGGCAGAAGTGCCAGATTTTGGTGCCTTCGCCGATATCGGCGCCGTCATCGACCATGGCGGTGGGGTGCGCGAAGTAATTTTTTTCGGATGCCTGGGCTTTGAGCTCCGATTTCTGAGTTATGACATCTGGTTTTTGTCCCATGGAATCGGGTCGGATGGCTTCGCCATCGTTTTCGAGGCTCTTCTGGGCGGCCTGAAGGACACGAAGGACGCGGAGGCCTTCCTGTCCATCGGTGCGGGGATTGCGGCGATCGCGGCAGCAGTCGAGGAAGTGCTGGCATTCCTGTCGGAGGGGTTCGGACTCGGGGACTTCGATGGGCTCGCCCTTATTTTTGCTGGGGGTGGGGGTTTGACCGTTGGTCCAGGTGATATAGTGCCGGTGAAGGATAAGTTTTTCGTTCCAGGGACGGGTATCGTCGAACACGACCATGCCGTTGGAACCGACAACAGTCAGTTTTTGTTCTTTGAACGGGTTGAGCCAGGTGACGTAGATGTGGGCGCGGACGGCCCCGGCGAAGCGCATCGAGGTGAGAGTCGTGTCGGCGACGCCGGTGTTGAGATAGGCTTCCCCTGTGCAGCGAATCTGCTCGGGCAACTGGTTGCCGACCAGCGACAGGATGACCGAGATGTCGTGGGGGGCGAAACTCCAGAGGGCGTTTTCCTCGCGGCGAATCTTGCCGAGGTTCAGTCGGTTGGAGGTGATATAATGCAGTTTGCCGAGTTCGCCCTGGGCCACGAGGGCCTGGATTTTCTGGATGCAGGGATGGTATTGGAGGAGATGGCCGACCATCAGGACGAGGCCCTTGGCATCGGCGAGTTTGACGAGTTCCTCCGCCTGGGTGGCATCGAGGCAAACGGGTTTCTCGACATAGACATCCTTGCCGGCTTCGAGGGCGGTTTTAGCCAGTTGATAATGCAGGACCGCGGGCGCGGCGATGGCGACCTGGGTGATGGTGGGATCCTGGAACAGGGTCTCGGTTTGAGATGTCTTATTGACGCCGTCGTAATCCGGGCCGTAGGTATCGAGGATGGCCTGGCTGGCGTCGCACAAGGTGTGGAGCACGCCGAGTTGATTGAAGTTACGGGCGAGGTTTTTTCCCCAGTAGCCGGCGCCGATGAGGGCAATAGTTTTTGTTGACATGCTGTAAGTAATGAGATATTGAGGATTAAGACTGCGGGACTACGGGACTACGGGACGAGGTTGCGAGATGATCGTAAAATTGACGCATGGCGATTGGCGGATGACTTGGCGAAAATGGTTTATGAGATGATCCGGAAATTCCCGAGGGAGGAAACGTATGGATTGACTGGTCAATTACGGGACGGCAGTTCTCATATTAACGAGATTGCGGGAGTTATCCCGCTTCATGACCCGCCACCCAGAACGCTCCCGGGCGATTTCCCCGCGCTTCTCGCTGTCACCAGCCGAAGCGGACTGAAGTCCGCGCTCCATAAAGCGGATTGCTGATTCTGGCGCGCTGTGGTTTCGATACTCGATACGCAGAAACGCATCCTTGCCTGTCTTCAAGCGCTCACCACAGCCGTAATCCCCCCGTAGTCCCGTATTCTTGTTGTCCCGTGATCCTCTTCAAGTCAGGAGGGCGGCAATTTTTTCGGCGGCCGTGCCATCGCCATAGGGCTGGACGTTATTTCCGCGGGCGCCCCTGGCGCTGAGGATGGTGTGGCGGATGGTTTCAGGATTGGAGGGCGGGCAAAGGCGGTTCCATCCGCTGTCGATCAGTTCGCGCCATTCGGTTTCATCGCGGAGGGTGACGCAGGGAGTTTGGTAAAAGAACGCTTCTTTTTGGACTCCGCCGGAATCGGTGGCGATGACCGCGGCATTTTTCTCGAGCATCAGCATGTCGAGGTAGCCCACGGGGGCGATGACTTTAAGCTGGGGTGTATTGTTTGAAAGCTCAGGCAGCCGGCCTTGTTTTTCCAGGATGACCCGGGTGCGAGGGTGGATGGGAAAGACGACGGGGATGACGCGGGCCACCTGTTCAAGCCCATCCAAGATGTTCTTTAAACGAACGGGATCATCGGTGTTGGCGGCACGATGGATTGTGGCCAGGACGAACTGTTTTGGTATTAGGTCGAGGCGGGTTAGGACGCGGCTCTGTTGTTCTGCTTTGTGGGCAAAGTGCAGCGCGACGTCGAACATGACATCGCCCACACGATGGATTGCATGCTGGGGAATGCCTTCACGGATCAGGTTCTGGACGGCGAGGTCGGTCGGCGCGAACAGCAACGAGGCGCAATGATCGGTGAGGACCCGATTGATTTCCTCGGGCATACTGCGGTTGAAGGATCGCAGGCCGGCCTCGACGTGGGCGATGGGCACGTTGAGTTTGGCGGCCGCCAAAGCGCCGGCCAAGGTCGAGTTGGTATCGCCGTAAACGAGGACACAATCGGGTTTCTCGCGCAGGAGCGTTTCCTCGATGGCAAGGAGCTGGCGGCCGGTTTGAGCGCCGTGGGAACCGGAACCGATGCCCAGGTTATGGGCCGGCTCGGGGATCTCGAGCTCCTGGAAAAAAACGGCCGACATGTTGTCATCGTAATGCTGCCCGGTATGAACCAGGACTTCGCGGATGCCGGGAATTCGGCGGATGGCATGCGACACGACGGCGGCCTTAATAAACTGAGGTCGAGCGCCGATGATGGTGACGAGGGTCATTGAGACAGGAGCCGTGAGCAGGGCGCAGCAGGACTATCGTTGAAAACTGAAAGCCAAAAACTGAAGTTGATTTCAGGTTTGCCAGTTGCGGTTTTTGTCATTGCCGATATCCGTTTTGGCCGGCTGCATTCAGGTCCGCGGTCCATCCATCAGGTAGGGCGCGACCGCTGGGCGCGCCGAATGATATGACGAGAGAGCCAAAAGCTGAAGACCGAAACAAGCTGAAGCTGAAATGCTCCTGATATGCCGGTCGGCCCAGCGGTCCGACCCTACCCCGGATTGCCGAGTGCTCGGTCGGCCCAGCGGTCCGACCCTACCGCTTTCAGCGAAGGACGCTAAGCACGGCCTCGACGATTTTATCCTGGTCGCTTTCCGTCAGGAAGGGATGCATGGGGAGGCTGAGGACCTCGCGGGAGGCTTGTTCGGCGACTGGAAACTCGCCCCAACGGTTTTGGCCATCGGCGAAGACGGGTTGTTCGTGCAGGCACTTGGGGTAATAAATGGCAGTCGGGACACCTGTTTCTTTGAGCTTGGCCGAGACGCCGTCGCGGTTGGGGATGCGGACGGTGTATTGGGCATAGACATGGGTGTTGCCCGGGACGACATGCGGCACGGTGCAATGTCCCGCAAGCAGAGAGGAATAGCGGGCGCCGATCCGGCTGCGGGCTTCGACTTCGTTCTGGAAATGGGGCATCTTGGCCAGGAGCACCGCGGCCTGGAGGGTGTCGAATCGTCCATTCATGCCGAGCAGGGGATGATGGTGCCGTTTGAGTCCGCCGTGGGTGCGGATGGCGCGGATTTTTTCGGCGAGGCCATCGACGTTGGTGAACAGGGCGCCCCCATCGCCGTAGCAACCCAAGGGTTTGGCCGGGAAGAAACTGGTGCTGCCAATCAGCGTCACCCCACAACTTCGCCGGCCGTTTTGTGTCGCCCCAAAACTCTGGGCGGCGTCTTCGATGACTGGCAGATTGTGTTTTGCGGCAACGGCGTTGATCCGGTCGTAATCGGGCATTTGACCGAACAGACTGACCGGCATGATGGCCTTGGTATAAGGCGTGATGGCGGCCTCGATCTGCGCAATATCGATGTTGTAGGACTGGGGCTCGATGTCGACAAAGACAGGCTTGGCTCCAACCAAGCTGATGACCTCCGCGGTGCTGATCCAGGTGAAGGGGACCGTGATGACCTCGTCCCCGGCGCCCACGCTCAGGGCGCGCAGGGCAATCTCCAGGCTGTCCGTCCCGCTGGCCACAGTAATGCAATGCTTGACCCCCACGTAGGAGGCGAGGACCGATTCGAGCTCGGCGATTTCCGGACCCATGATGAAATGGCCATGAGCCAGGACAGCGGATATGCGGGCATCGACTTCGCTTTTATAGCGTTGATACTGTGTTTTCAGATCGATGAATTCCATATTCAAAAAAAGAAAGCAGGAGGCTGGAATTTGGGAAGGCTTCGCCCCGGTCAATTCGCATGCCTTGTTAAGGCATGCTCATTGTCCAAGCGGTTGTGCATCGTTTTCATCCCTGGTCTCCGTTGCCGCAGGATGTTGATACCGAGCATTCGGATTTTAGCCAAGAACAAACTTATCTCTAAACGCAGGATTCAGAGAGAGTTCAGAGAGGTTATCGACACCTTTCGCCCAGGCTTGAGAACGAAGTCCCGTAAAAGCGGATGCCTGCAATGAAAAAAAATTTTGGAAAAAATAGTGCCGCGGAATCCGTATAGTAAGTAGGCACTTATGGGGAAATTGAGGTGCCTATAGGAAAAACCATCAAAACAATCAAATGAAGATGAAAAACAACTCAAGGGCCGGATCGCGCCTGGATCAACATCAACAAGAGACCCAATCATCATCTCTTGAAACCTATAAAGTGTTTGTAGGCCGGGAGATTCGGCTGCTTCAGCGACAAATTGTCTCAGTATCGGCTCGTTTTCCGAAGAACAAACGGAAAGAAGTGGGGAATTCAATGCTGGATCATGCAAGCGCATTGCGAATGCAACTAACGATTGGGTTGGAGAAGGCGTGTAATGGAGAGTTGTTACTGGAGTTAAAGGGAGCCCAGGAACGGTTGTGTGAGTTGAGCCAGTTGGTTTATTGGGCGGTAGACATGGGGTGTTTAGCTTGGGACTCGATGAAAGCGATGGAGGTGCGGGTTGCGTCGATCGCGTTGGCGCTGGCAAGCATGGAAATGATGATATCGGACCATTCAGTGAGGAGTGAAAGGGGAGTGAGGACAACGGTCGGTGGCAGCAGGCAGCAGCAGTAGGCAAGGTAGAGCGAGTTGGCCTCGGCGAGCCGGACCGAAAGCGGACGAACAGAATCCGGCGACCAGTAACCGGTGATCAGAAATCGGATATTGGTCGCCGGAGACCGGCTTTCCGAACTGGGTGGCCGGACCGCTGGGCGGGCTGTTCCTGGCGCGCTGAGGTGGCTTGGACTCCGCTTAACCTTTAGGGTTTTGATCGAGCGAGGCATGGGAAGGAAACGACGAGGCGGATATCTTTTTGTATGGTGGATTGGCGATCATCCGCCCCGGCATGTGCATGTCCATGACAGCCAGGGCCGGTTTCTGGGCCGTGTCCGGCTTGACACGTTCCAACCGCTTGATGATTGGAATCCACCGCCGGAAGTGATAAGATTCATCATCGAAATGGTCGACAACGGTGATTTATGAGAACCTTGGTGTCAAAGGCGTCTTTTGGCCAAGCTAAGTACGAACCCATTCGATCGGTCATCTACCTCCCACGGGAGGAGAAATTTGAGGTTGAGTTCGACTCGGGCGATTACGCCCTGTTATCCCATCAGGAAATGCGTCAGGCCAATCATCTGCCCAAGGAGCATGCGCCGATTGATTCCATTTGGATCGATGCCGAGACTCGTTCTGGTTTTTTTGTGCGGTATGCCGACAAGACCACGGCAGAAGCATCCTGGGAATTGATCCTGGAATTGCCGCCGGACGCGTCCTCCCATCTTGCGCCTGTAAAATAGTAGAAGAAGGTTGATAGACAGTTGGCAAGGTAGGGCCCGACCGCTGGGCCGGCCGGGGATTTGGACATCGGGCTCGGTGCGCCTGGCAGTCGCGCCCTACCTGAAAACTGATATCGACCCAAGGGCGGGTGATCTTCCGTTCAAAGAGTCATTGCACCCGCTCGGGACGACCCAGGTCCAGGTTCTCGCGGATGACTTCCCTGAAGAACCCCCGCCCATGCACCGGCCGATCAAAGACTTGGGTCAGGGAATACTCCATTTGCCAGATCGAAAGCCGAGGAGTATAGCCGGCCTGCCGGTCGGCCTGTTCCAAGTGAAAGGGCAAGTGCAGTGTTTTGGTATTCCCGTTTCGCGCAGCGGAACATCATCTAACGAAGCTGCGCCTCAAATCAACCATAGGGATCGAGGCCTTATGAAAGAACTTCACTTGACTGGTCGGTTTGAGGCGCAGCTTCGTTAGGGACTTAGGGAATGTGGGGCTGGGATTCTGTATGGGATCGGTAGAAGGTGCGGAAGTACCAGTGGGCGACGAATGCCGGCAAGATCATCTTGGCGATCAACTTGAGGCTGTGCCACAGGTTTTTTCTGAGAAAGACCGGATTAAGGTATTGATGGCGGGTGGGACGTCGGAGCATGGCTCGGAGGATGGGGCCGCCGAAGATGAACAAGGCGCCGCTGTGGCGGATGAGGGGTGCGACATCGGCATAGGCAGGAGCCTCGAGGTAATCGAGGAGCCGATGGATGACCTGGCGGTGCAGGTCACCTCTGCGTGCCTTGTAGAATGACGATTCGCGGATGTTGTAACGGGCGAGGGGTTCGGGAATGTGACAAATGCCATGCCGAAATGCGACCGTGTATAGGGCGAACCAGTCGCAGTGCCATCGCAGGTCGGTGAGGAAACCGCCGGCATCGATCAAAGCTTGTCGGTGCATGATGGCGGTATGACTGGCGATGTAGAGCAGCCCTTTTTTTTCGAGGCGGACAAGGGTGTCGGGGTTGAGGTAAGAGGGGCCGGATGCCATGCCGACCGATACCTGCCAATGGTAACCCGAAGATTCCTCGTGCCAATCGCCGATTGTGCAGCAGAGGGCGGCTTGGGGATGTTTGGATAACAGGTTCAGACTTTTCTCGAAGAGGCCCGGCAGCACCAGGTCATCGGCCGCGGCGAAGTATACATATTCGCCGCGGGCCAGACGCAAGCCATCGTTCATGCCGCTGACCACGCCCTGGTTTTTGTTGTGCCGATGGAGGCGAATGCAGGAATGCTGGCGGCGGTATTGGTCGATGACCTCGAGGCTGTTGTCGGTGGATGCGTCGTCGATGATGATGATTTCGCGGGGAGGGACCGACTGGGCCAGCATGGCATCCAGGCATCGGGGCAAGAATCGGGCGTGATTGTAGTTTGGCAGAATGACGGATAGCTCGGGGGGCATGGCGGCTTTCTCTTTGTGACCGGTCAATTAGCCTAAGTTCCTGGAGAAATGAGTCAAAACATCAACTTTGTTGGGGTTTTGGCGAAATATGTAGCAAGTAATAT
>JAKLHY010000126.1 GCA_022709905.1 Verrucomicrobiota bacterium
CTGTAGCCGTGCTTGCTCAGGATCGTTCCCCCGCTGTTCCGAAGGCTCGTCTCGGTCAGCCGCCCGGAGGCATCCAGCGTGTTCTGCATATAAGCGCCGTCAGGCAGGTTGACCCGCTGCACCAACCCTCCCGCTCCCGAGTTGATATGGCCATAGCCGCCTTTCGGCGCGGTGATCCTGCTCAACCGCCGGGTGGCGTCGTAGCTGCCGCTCTGCGCCCAGGCGCCTCCGCCCGCCTGTGCACGGTCAAGCCCGTCCGCAATCCCGGCACGCTGGCATGGTAACTGTAGCTCACGGTGTCGTTGGCATAAGGACCGTCTTCGCTCGATAACCGCCCCGCGCTCGTAAAACCATACCGCGTCGTCCCGGCCGCGTCCACCTGATTGATCACGCGCTTTATAACAAGCCCTTTGTTGGCCTTTTTGTCAATAATATGGTTTTGACCCCATTGCCTTACTTTGGTTTTGACCCCATTGCCTTACTTGGTTTTGACCCCATTGCCTTACTTTACGATGGCTCGGCGTTGACCATTCAGGAAGTGTTAACCTTGAAGAACCGACGGAACCAGCAAGGCCGGTCGTCGCACTTGAGCTGGCAACAACTCGAGGATCTCGGGACGTACATCCTTTCCATCCCCGATGGGCAGCCACGCGGGAATCCGTAACGTGGGAGCAATCTTCGATTACCGGCCGCGAGTCTCCAGAATAATTGCCTTTGGCAACAGTCCGTCCGCATTTAGCCCCGGTTGTTGCTTGCTGGAATCGTCAAAGCGCGTACATTGCCGTGCCAATCTGATTCGCGATTGGCTTGATGAGAGTGAATGAGTGAGCGTTTTATGAAGCCAACGTGGGTTCTCCTTGCCATCGGAATGCCTCTCGCCAGCCTGCTTTGTTCCGATCAAACCATCGCCTCCGAACCGCCGTTGCTGACTTCTGTTGTCGCTCAGGGCCAGCGTATTCTGGTTACCACGACCGTGCCTTCAGGATGGCGTCATATCCTGTTGGAGTCGGCGGCGAGCGTGACGGGTGAAGCTCGGCAGCCCTTGATCGCAGGCCCACTGAGCGGAGACGAAGCGAGGGTCACCTTCAATGTGCCCATCGGCGCCGAACCCCGGTTTCTTGTGGTCCGAGTCGGATCCGAGGATACTGTTCCGCCTGCCAGCCACACGGGTCCGGATTACATTGCGATCCATTACCTCGACGAGACCCCCCTCACGGAAGACGAGAAACAACTGCACGTTTTGAACCGCATTGCCTACGGTCCCTCGGCAAGCGACATGGCCTGGATTCAGACCATTGGCGTGGAAGCCTACTTGAATCAGCAGCTTTCACCCAAGGTCATCGACGAGGACTCGAACCAGCGCTGGCGCGACGCCGAGGCCGCCCTATTCAACGTCGAAACACCGCGAGAAGACATTTTCATCATCCGGCCCGGCGAGATCTGGCGCTATGCCAAAGGAACTCAAGCCCCGCCTGCCGACTGGACCCAGACCGGCTTTGACGACTCCGCTTGGCTCAGTGGCCCCTCGGGATTTGGCTATGGCGACGATGACGACGCCACGGTCCTGCAAGACATGCGCCAGACCGCAACCCAGGCCGGTTATGCCAGCGTTTTTCTGCGCCGGGCCTTTAACATCACCGATCCAACGACCATTGCCCGGCTCATTCTCCGGGTCGATTTCGATGACGGATTTCTCGCTTATCTCAATGGACAGGAAATCGTCCGCAAAAACCTGGCCGGCACTCCCCCGTTGTTCAGCGCCCTCGCCACCCGGGGACGCGAAGCCGGCGAACCGATTGACTATGACATCTCCGCTCACATGGCTCTGCTGATGGCTGGGCGCAATGTCCTCGCAATCCAGGTTCATAATTCAGATCTGGACAGCAGCGACCTGACTCTCATCCCCAGCTTGATCAGCCGCAAGCTCCTGCCTGGCGAGCCGCGGGTCCGCATCAAAGGCATCCAACAACTGCAACAACTCGCCCATGTCCGCGGGGTCTATGCCCGCCGGCAACTGCAGTCTGTGCTCGCCGATTTCTGGGATAACCATTTCACCACCGATTTCGACAAAACCGCCGAATATTTCGATGATCTGGACAACTCGGATGCCACTGATGCCATGACCCCCGCCCAGGCTGAACTCGAAGCCGCCCAGGCCGAATTCGAGGAATACCAATACTGGACCGATCATGGGCTTGGATATTTCGGCGATCTGCTCCTTTACAGCGCCACCAGCCCGCCCATGCTCATTTACCTGGACACTGTGCTGAACCGCCAGGGGGCTCCCAACGAAAATTATGCGCGCGAAATCCTCGAGCTCTTCGCTTTCGGCGTCGATAATCGCTATATCCAGAAAGACATCGAAGAACTCGCCCGCTGCTTCACCGGTTGGACCCTTCGCAAGATCCAGCCCACCGCCCGCCCCGCTTTTCCCGGATCCGCGCGCAATCCCCTGACCACCGCGAGTGTTGATTTCGACGAACAGGTGCTCCTCGAGGTGGGATCGTCCTGGCGCTATTTCAAGGGGCGCTCAGAACCCAGTCCCGGCGACGGCGGATCCCCAACCCTCTCCTGGACCACCCCCGATTTTGACGATCCTTCCTGGCTCTCCGGCCCCACCAGCATCGGGTTCGGCGACAACGATGACGCCACGATCCTCACCGATATGCGCGGCAACTACGGCTCCGTCTACCTGCGGCATCCCTTCGTCGTCCACGAGTCCGATGATCTGACCGGCCTGATGCTGGCGGTTGCCTACGACGACGGTTTCGTGGCGTATCTGAATGGCACGGAAATCGCCCGTAGCGAGACGATGGCGGGAACCGGCGCGCCGCCGCCCTTCAATCGCCTCAGCGCGGGAAGCCGCGAGGCCTCCAGGGCTCCCGACTTGTTTAACCTTCAAAACTATCTGGGCCTCATCCGCCGTGCCCCGCAGACGAATATTCTCGCCCTCCAGGTCCACAATGTCGAACTCACCAGTTCTGACCTCTCCATCCACCCCCGTCTGATCAAACGCCTGCCGTTGCCCGGCAGTATCGAAAACGGTGATCCCAACGGGGTTTGGGTGTTTCGCTTCAATCCAGACGCGCACGACACCGGCGAAAAACTCCTGTTCGCAGGCACCCCCTACGAGATCAAGATTCCCGCGGGCCGCACCGGAGCCGATGGCGTCAAGGATGCCATTGATGTGATCGATGCCATGGTCGGTCATCCGTCGACGCGCGAGTTTGTTTGTCTGAAATTGATCAATAAATTCGTCTCCGATGACATCAATCTCGTTTCCTACCACAACGGCACCGCGCCGCCTGCCTTGCGCCGTTTACTCGAGGATGCCATGGCCGCCTGGATGTCCACCACACCTCCCGGCCATATCGAAACCGTCCTGCGCGCCATCCTGCAACCCGCCGCGCAGCAGGGCTTTTTCTGGTCGCAGGCGGCCGCCTCCGTCAAGATCAAGACTCCCATCGAGTTCATTAATAGCAGTCTTCGAGCCCTCGATGCCCTGCCCACCGCGGTGGTCCTGCCGGATTTTAACGATCGTCTGGGTATGCACCTGTTCACCCGCGACGACCCCGATGGATGGTCTGAACTCGGTTTTGACTGGATGGATACCGGCAGCCTCTTGGAACGGATCCGTTTTGTCCAGGAACTGGCGGGGAACAGCTATCCCAGCATGACCTGGGACGTCGACGCCTTTATTCGCGGACTCTCCGACAAAAGCGCCTCAGGCATTGTGGATCATTTCAACGCGCTCTTGTATCGCGGTGGCATGACCCCGGCCCAGCGCGATCTCATCCTGCGTTACGCCAACTCCGACGATCAAGGCAATCCGCTGGCGCTGGATCCGGCCCGCGGTGATTACCGCCGCCGGGTCCAGGAACTGGTGTCCTTGATCCTTTCCATGCCGCAGTGGCACTCCCAATGATCCCGCAATCTTGAACCTGACACTCCTATGGCCATTCTTCTATCCCGCCGTGGTTTTATCCGAAACACCGGTTTTGCTCTTGGCGGTCTCACGTGCTGGGGCCTGGCGCCCCACCCGTTCTCGCGCCTGCTCATGGCCGCTCCAACCGCTCAGGATAAGAAACTTTTGTTCATCTTTCAGACGGGCGGCAATGATGGCATCAATACCGTCATTCCTCGTGGCGATGCGGATTATAACACGACCACCCGGCCGACGCTTTTTATTCCCGAAAACCAGGCCCTCGACACGGGCAATGGTTTTGCCCAGCTCCACCCCCGTCTCCAGCCGATGATGGAGATTTATAATCACTCCCGTCTCAACGGCCAGGACGGCCCGGGAAACCTCGCTGTGCTCCATCGCGTGGGCTACGCCGGCCAGTCCCAATCGCACTTTGACAGCCAGCAATACTGGCAGAACGGTGTGCCGGGCAATGCCAAGCTCGAAGAGGGATTGTTTTACCGTCACCTGGACAAAACGCTCGATCTTTCGAGCCAGGCCAATAGCTTCGTTGCGGCGGCGTTGTCCAGTTCCCAGATGGTTGCTCTCAAAGGCGCCAATCCGGTGCCCAATTTCAGCCGGGCGGGCGATTTTAACGCGGTGGGAACACCCGCGCGCGCGGGAAAGTTCCTGGGACAGCCTCCCTCGAGGCCGGGGGCGAGCGATGGCGAGGGATTGCTGGGACTCTACGGGGGGCAAGCCGAGGCCCCCGGGCGCCCCTACCGCGCCGCGGTTCATGACACCGGCCGCATGCTCGGCAACACCATCACCACACTCCAAAATGCCATCAGCCTCGGCGCCTATGCCCCGGACAACAATGCGACTTATCCCACCGGCAGTTTCGGCGATAAACTGCGCGAGGCCGCCCTGCTGTTTAAACGCACCCCCGTCCGGATTCTCGGCTTGAACCTCGGGGGCTGGGATACCCATACCAACCAGGGCCAGATCAACGGAGGACACGGCAACCTGCTCAACAACCTGGCCCTCGGTTTCCAGGCCCTTTACCGCGATCTGCAAGCCCAGTGGAACAATCTCCTCATCGTCACCATGACCGAATTCGGCCGAACCTCGCGCGAAAATGGCAGTGGCGGAACTGACCACGCCGATTCCAGTGTCCTGTTTATTGCCGGCGGCGCCGTGAAAGGCGGCGTCTACAATTGCGACGCCACCTCATGGAAATCGGGCGATATGTTCAGCAAAAACAACCGCTACCTCGCCCGGCGCACCGATTTCCGGCCTGTGTTCGGCGAGATCCTGACACGCCATTTCGGCGACAACCCCGCCTTGCTCGACGAGATCATGCCCGGTTACTCGCGCGCCGCTGCCGAAAATCCCGCCACCTTCCAGATGTTGGGATTCTTGAATGCCTAGCGAGACTGAGCCTCAGACCAGCCTGGCGACTTTTCGCATTCCGTCGAACCGTCGGTCTGAGGCCATCCTCGCTCAAACAAACCGCCGCGCGGTATGAATCCGAAGAATTGACGTGATCACTGCAAATTTCACTGTTCAAGGATTTTGGCGGACGATCCCAAAATTCCAGCAGACCACGCGGGCCATCCCTTCTCGCATTAATGCCCGGTGCACGAGCGTCGATGACGAGAGGACCACTATCCTTTCATCAACTGTTCCGCCGCCTGAACCAGGCCTTGCGCGGTCAGACCGTAATTTTCATACAGGTGTTCCGCCAAGTAGGCCGATTGACCGAATACGCCCGGGATCCCCAGCGATTTCATCCGGAACGACACGCCGGCTTGAGTCAGCGCATGGGCTACCAGCGAGCCCATCCCACCGGTGAGTTGATGGTCTTCAAGGGTCACCACGCGGCCTGAGGCCTGGCGAACCGCCGCGCCAATCGTCTCCACATCCACCTGGTTCACGAAGGGATTGTTGATGACCGTGGCCTCGATTCCTTTCGAGGCCAGTTGCTTCGCCGCATCCAGAGTCCGGCCGAGCAGGGGACCGCACCCGATGAGCACCACATCTTTGCCTTCGCGCAACAACTGAGCCTTGCCCCACGGATAACTGGCGTTTTCAGTCCATTGCACGGGATAATTTTCACGGCCCACAAAGAAGATCGCGGACTCGCCGTCCTCGCCCCTGGTCCGGCTCTCCGCAATGCGCTGGATGGCCTGGAACATCAGGGCCTCGGCCTCGTCCGAGCACGAAGGAATGATCTGCGCGGTGTGCGGTATGGCACTGGTGGCCGCGATATAGGTGGTTGCCTGGTGCGAGGCCCCATCGGCGGCGTCCTGGAAACCGACATGCGAAAAGACCGCGATAACGGGCGCTTGTGACAAGGCGGCCATCGTCAGCGGCAGATTTCCCTTGGTCACGCCAAACTGGCCGAACGTGTCCACGATCGGGATGTACCCGTTCTTGGACAGCCCGGCGGCCGTGCTGATCATGTTGGCCTCCGCCACGCCCACTTCGATCCAACGATCCGGAAAACTCTTCTGGAACAGGCTGATCCCGGTCGAACCCTGAACATCCGACGAAACCGAGAAGACCGGATATCCGGCCTGAGCCGCCTTCACCGCGCCCTTGGCCAAACCGGTTTGGATTTTGTCCTTCTTGACGCCGGGAGCTGGGACCGGAGCCGCTGCGGCCTGGGCCTTCTTGGCCGCATCCTTTTGCTCCCACTCCTGGCGCAGACTCAAGGCCCAGTTCGACAGTTCCCGCGGCGGTTTGCCCCGGTAAATTTCGTTGACGAATTCGACGATCTTCTCGGCGTTGCCCAGCGGAAAACCGTGGCCGCCCGATGCGCTCATTTCCGTGGCCTTGACGCCGTAACCTTTGATCGTCTTGATCCAGACACAGACCGGTTGCAGCGGATGGGTCCGGGCTTGGTCGATCGCCTTTTCCACACCCAGCAGCACCGACCGCAGATTGTGTCCCTTGGCAACCTTCAGAACCTTCCATCCCAACTTTTCCATCGCCGCAAAGGTCGGTTGCATGCTGAACGCGTCTGCACTGATCCTGCCCGAGAGCTTCGTGTCGTTGTCCGACAAGACCATGACGAAGGGATTGAGCTTGCCCTTGGCTGCCAGACCTGGAATCGCCGCGAAGGCCTCCTTGGCTTCCCCTTCCATCGACGCGCCGTCCGAGACCACGCAGATCGTCACCCGGTCGCGTCCCGCCATCTTGTCCGCCACCGCCAGACCCTGGGCTTGCGGCAATGCCGAACCCAGCGGGCCGTTGCTCAACAAAACGCCCTCCGGATTCAGATGAGATTCCCCGTGACCGGTCAGCTTGCTCTTCAGACTCCGGAAACCCTTCAGGCTGTCCCACGTCATCCCGTCAAAACCGTAGTTCGCCCTCAGGGCATAAATTCCGTTCTCGGCGTGGCCGGCGTCGTTGACGAAATTAAACGCCTCGTGCCAGGGACGATCCTTTGTGGCAAACATCAGGCCATGAATCGCCGACATCATCTCCGCAAAGGCCGCCGGTCCCCCCCAGTGACAGGCCGCGCCACCATTGACCGCGTGGATGTTCATCAAGGCAACCAGGGCGCGCGTTGCCCGAGGATCCCCCAGCACCATCGGCTCACCCCGGCCATTCTTGACCTTGACCGAATATCGCGGGGGCTGGGCCGGTGTAGCGGCCAGCTTGCTCGGTAATGCCAACGGTTTCAGTGCCGGCGCTTCCACCGGCTTTGCCACAGTTTTGTCTTCGCCCATATTTCAGTGTTCAGTTTAAGGATTTTAATTTTCTATCCTCCGGCCGGAGGCGATGCAAGCAATCTTGACCGTAACAAAACGCTTGCGTCACCCTCCAGCCGTGGGCATATTCTCTTTCTCCGCGGCAATCCCGTGGATCACCTCGCGGTGGCTGGATAGCTCAGTTGGTAGAGCAGAGGACTGAAAATCCTTGTGTCCCCAGTTCAATTCTGGGTCCAGCCACCACTCTCCTACAAACACTTACAAAAGAAGCCTCAAAGTCTTGTTTTTTGACTTTGCCACTTCTTAGCCACTTTTTCAGCCCCCTTACCCATTTTCGGCGTTGGATGCGCAACGCCGCGCCTGCCGTTCGGTGTGGCTCGTCCCCACACCTTGGCGAACCCCAACCATCCTTATTCCATGGGCGGATAGGTCACCCGGATGACGCCGGGAGCCGACAAGGCCATCCCTTCCGCCTATGGATCTAAAGGTAAATATGCCCAAATCACAGAAATCCGTTCCAGCCAACACCACAACCACACCCGCCCAACCCGATCATGACGCTGCTATGATCCAAGGATTGGCTGCGATGGGAAAGGACTCCTCGCTTACCATGACAATCAACCTGCACGCCAATTGGTGGGGGATCATCGCCATGGCTGCAGCCAGGAAGAACATCGCCATCCCGGAGATGATCGTGGAGGCGCTCGAAGATTGGTGCGAAAACGAACAGGATAACCTCAACAAAACCGCCGCCGCATGAATGCCACGATCAAACCCACTATGGCAGTTAGGTTTGCCGAAGATTTGTTCGATGCGCTTGACGGGCGAGGCGCAATCTTGGACCAGAGGGATTTGCAGATCATCCGTGCCGCATTCTTGAAGCACGCGAGGGAGATCCAATCTTCTGTTCTTCCCTCGGCCCATAATGCAATGACCCTGCAACCTTGCATCTGGAACTGAGCAACCGAGTAAACAATCAACACCCACGCAAGCCCCGGTCATCCGATCGGGGCTTCTTCTTTCCCCAGGCATACCGCTGGTCATCTGAACAGTAGTCATGCCCCAGGCCCCCATGGGGGGGCACCATTTACAGAACGCACCGGCTTTTTGCACAACACCCTCGACGGTGGCATTCACTCGAATCTTGTTTTTCCCCTAAGAGGTTGGTTGCTTTTGGATTCTGCCGGAAAGAGAAAGGTCGTCCTAAAATGCTCTGGGAATGGCCGGAATATGCATAGACGAAGATGGTAAGTGCGCACAATATAGAAAAATGAACTCATAGGCGACTACCACTTACTTCAATGAACACACCAGACTCCCCTAAAAAGTCAACATTCAAGTCCGCATTCGATAAACGGTTTGGTCTCGCGCTCGTGATTGGCATCATCTGTGCCAGCACTTTAACGGACGCGATCCTGCATGTTCAACCGTGGTGGCTCCACCAGATCGTCCTAGTAGGGACTACCCTCGTAGTCACCTTCCTCGTGTTATGGATTATCGGTCGCTTTGGTCGAGGTTAGATCGCATCCCCCAAATAACCCCACCACGGTCTCGGTATCCGTTACCACTGTTCGTCCCGGCGCTTCGTCCAGCGTAACAAGGAACCTCTTTGGCAGCGGCTTTGCTCCCAGGCTAAGAGCCAATACAGCGTCGCCTACGCTTGGGGGCATATCCTTGCCATCCATAAAGTGGCAGGGGATTCTTCTCATGCCATTTGCCTATTATCTATGCCATCCAATGTCAAGCTCTATCCCCACCCTAGCCAGGAGGGGGGGCACTGATTCATAAAAGGGATGGTTAGCCGTTTAGCTAACTCGCTAAGGCCATGTCTAGTCATATCCATACGCATTTTAAACCCTGTAACATTATCGTTATAGCCTAGGATTTAACCTCAAAATGAAACGAGCGCATTGGGAAGGGAAAAGGGGACAAACTGGTTCTTGCGCGCGTTTTTCTGATTTTTTGCGTATGCGTACTCGGGACACATCAGATCATTTCCGAGCAGCCTTCAATTGAAACCTTGCCATCGATCTCGATCGGGATTTAGGCCTCACGTCGGTTGGAATCGATTTATTTCTACTGTATTAACGTAATGGGGCTAATATTACGCGAAATCCGCCATCGCCATGGGGATAACCCGGATTAGTACTGTCGCGTGCCGCAGATCGACAAAATCTTGGATTGCCGTACCAGCTACCACCTCGGAGAATCCTATTTGTGCTTGAATCGATCTTCCATGGATCAAGTACCGTACCACCAGGAAGCGATTCCGACCACCAATCCTGACACCACTCCCAAACGTTTCCGTGCATATCGTACAAACCCCAGGGATTGGGCGACTTTGTGCCCACAGGGTGAGTCGTGCTGCTGCTGTTGTTCAGGCACCAAGCGTAGTTTGTCAGCTCACTGTCGTTGTCTCCGAAGCTGTATCGGTTAGTCGTTCCTGCCCGGCAGGCATACTCCCATTCGGCTTCCGTCGGTAGTCGGTACAGGTAACCATCCGGCAGACGTCCGGCGGCTCGCTCCCATGCCGTAACCTTGGCGCAGAAGTTCGTGGCGTCGCTCCAGAGAACCTGTTCAACCGGACGCTTAGAATCCAGAACTCTTGACATAGATCGGTTCAAAAATGTCCGGTTTTTGGCGCAGGATGCTCGCGCGCGGCATAGTG
>JAKLHY010000127.1 GCA_022709905.1 Verrucomicrobiota bacterium
AAGTTGCCGGGTGGGTTTCGTTTACTCTCCCACTGGAGTTCTGCGCCTTTGTCACGGCGCACTCAAACAGGCTCTAAAGAGGACGGTAATTCACCTCCGTCGTTTTCAGGCGAAGGAGATGGTCGGTCAGGCGTTTCAGGAACGGATCGTAGCTGCGGCTTGTTTTCGGCGACCAGAGCACCTCGGCCATCGCGGCGGCTCGCGGATAGGTCATGTACATCCGATGTTCCTGGGTCGCGATGAACTCGCCCCAAAGCTGGGCCTGACCGCCAAGCACGTGTCGGGCCTGGTCGGCATTCAAGGCGGAGGGAATCGGCTCATATGCGTAAACCTTCTCGAGCGGGATTAAGCCGCCGATGGCTTTCGGTTCTTTCTCGGCAGGCCCCTGGTAGTAGTCAAAATAGGTATGGGAAGTGGGCGCCATCACCACGTCGTGTCCAGCCCGGGCCGCGGTGATGCCTCCTTCTTCGCCCCGCCAGCTCATCACGACCGCCCCTGCGGCCAAACCGCCCTGAAGAATCTCATCCCAGCCGACCAGTTGCCGGCCCCGGCTCGTCAGAAACGCGTCCATCTGCCGGATAAACCAGCTGTGAAGCTCGGCCTCGTCCTTTAACTTCAGCTCCCGAATCAGCGCCTGCATTCCAGCGCTTTTCCTCCAATGATCGATGTTGGCCTCGTCGCCGCCAATATGGATGTGTGTGCCAGGAAAGAGATCCATCACTTCGGTCAGCACATTCTGCATGAAAAGAACGGTTTCCGGACGCGGAGCCAATACACCTTCGTGGGCCCGCCAGCGTTTCTCAACTGGCAAGGCATTCAGTTTCTCCGGGTACAGGCCGATCTCCGGATAGGAGACAATCGCCGCGCCCGTGTGGGCGGGCATTTCGATCTCCGGCACAATCGTGATATGCCGTTCGGCGGCATAACGCACCAGATGACGGATCTGGTCTTGCGTGTAAAACCCGCCCGCTTTCGGGCCGTTTGTCTGGTCTTTCGCCTGCAATGCCGAAAAATCCATTCCGGCGCCAATCCCGGTCAGTCGCGGGTATTTCTTGATTTCAATTCGCCAACCCTGGTCGTCGGTGAAGTGAATCTGCAGGCGATTGAACTTGTGCAGGGCCATGACGTCGAGGTATCGCTCGACGTCGGATACCGGGATGAAATGCCGAGCCGGATCGATCAGCAGCCCGCGCCACGCGAATCTGGGATGGTCGGTGATCCTCACACAGGGGACGGTCCATTGGATTCCCTCGACCTTCTTCTTGCCGCATGCCGCCGCAGGAAGGAGTTGGCGCAAGGTCTGCACGCCATAAAACAATCCGGCCGAATCGGCAGCTCGTAGATTGACAACACGACCGCTGACCGTGAGTTCGTAACCCTCCCCGCCCAAACCGGCACGAAGGGAGGAGTCGATCTTCAACTCGATGCAGTCAGTGTCCACTGGCCTCTCGACCTGTCCGAGTCGAAATCCCATCGCCGGCTCAAGGACTTCAATCAGCTTGGATGCCTCGGATATCGCGCCCCCCTGCGCCGCCACACACGTCGAAGCCGTGATGGCAAAGAAACCTTCCTGTCGCTCGCACGATACAGGCGCTGGAATCAAGCTCATGGCATCACCCGCGCATGCAACTGCGACCCGAAATCCCAAAGAGAGACTCGCCATCGCAAGCGCCGTTGGAACGTGTGATCGGCAAATCGATTTGGAGGGAGGAATAAGTAGGTTCATGGCACAGGAGACTGTCCCAACCCCGGTCGGCGTTCAAGGCGAATCCCTCCCTTGTATCGCGAGACATCCCCTGCCCCAGCCGATCCCTCGTCTTGGTTGCTGCCACCAGAGCTAATCGAGCGTTAACCGGCGATCCTGGCGGATCCGCCAGAAGTGTTGGCGACGGCCGTTCTTAAAACCCACCACACAGGTATAACCGTCGCGGGTGGTTTTGATCGTGGGCGGCTCAACGCCTGGCGGAAGCCGTGTGCTGTTCCAACCGAGCTCGTCTAGATTCGTGGCCCAACGTTCATGGGCTTTCCGGAAATCGCGTTGGGCGTAATAAATTTCCAGCGCGGCATCACGCGCGGACTTGGCGCGTATCGGAGATACGGTAGACGAGCTAGCGGCTGACTTCCGTGTGAACTGCAACTGCCCCCACATTTCGGGACGGTGCATGTCAATCACACCCTGGGGCGACCAAACCCAATTGTCCTCAGGTGTATTGGGCACTTTCTGATAACGGTTGTGGTGGGTGGTAATCTGCCATTCCACACGGGAAAAACCGATTCGCCACTGCTCGCCCTCGTGAGGGTGGCCACGATGGCGTGCATGTTGGGCAAGGACCTTCCAGGGGAACGCGAGTTCCACCGTCCAACCGGTGTCGACATCCGCTGGATTGTTGAGCGTGCCGCGAATCTCAACGGCCGTCTTCAGACCGGGAATTTCCCATTCGTTATGGGCTTTGCCTTGGTCTTGGTAAGGTTTGTCGAGCCACAAATCCCAACCGGTATTGAGTGCGTTGATTTCGAACTCGTAATACTTGTGCGTATCGCCGTCCGGATCGATGAAAACCTCAAAATCGGGATCCTGGAAGATGACGTCGTCGTGCTTGGTAAGCGTGGCCCAGACGTGCGGTTCCTCAAGCTCCGCCGCAACATAAAGGTAATTCTTGTCCCAAAGCAACTTGGCGCGTGTGCGGAAGCGTGGCCAAGCCTTCAACGCACCTTGAATGTCCTGGAACTCGTCGGTCCAAGGCGCCGTGTTCCATGCCGTCTCGTCCAGTTTGCCATCGATGGCAATGGGGCGGGCGGTGAAATGGCAGAGGTAACCGCGCGGCGTAATCGGCATCATGCGGTTTCGCCATTCATCGCGTTCACTGGCGTGGGCTACAGCAGGCAGAATCGCCATTAGGACGAACCCGAGGATCGTCAATCGGTGGCAGCCGTAGCAGGATCGACTTTGAAATAAAAGTTCCATGGAATTCTAATGTTATGTCGACATCTCGGGTAACAACGGGCGCCCCCCTGCGAAGCGCCAGCGGAATGCCCAACCACCTTGATATCAAACCCGCCAACAGACGTCGAACGTTAACTTTATTTACAGGGTTTTGTGTAAACAAATGAGACGTAAATCATGCCCGTACTGTCGCTTACTATTAGTGAAGATGAGTGTCAATTAGTGGTTAACAAGGCACTTCAGATTTGCGGTTCAAGGAGGCAGGAAAAAGAATTGCTGGAATGGTGGCAGGATTTGAAGTTTGGCCTGATGATGCATTGGGGAACCTACAGCCAGTGGGGCATTGTCGAATCGTGGTCCATCTGCCCGGAGGATGAGGGTTGGTGCCAGCGCCGGGGGCCTTACGGGAGCAACTATTTTGCCTATGTGACCGCCTATGAAGACCTGCGCAAGACGCAGCGGCCATGTCTACGCCATCCTGCTCCCTAAAGACGACCAGGAAACACTCCCGAAAACCGTCGTGATCCCAACCGAAATTCTTGCCGGAAAGACCCGAATTCACTTGCTAGGCTTCGGCGAACTCAAACCGACCGAAAGCGCAGACGGCACGCGAATTCTCACCATTCCGGACGCCGCCCACAAGGCTCCTATGAATTACGCCTGGGTATTCAAGCTCGAAAGGTAAAACGGCCGGCAAGCGGATCCCGAGCAACCCCAGCCTCAGAGCCTTTTTGAAAATTGCGAGGGGTGCTGCGCCGAGGCGTGGTGGTATCGCATCAATGCTCCGAGTTGTTCTTGATGAACTCGATCAGCTCATCGACTTGCGCCAAGGCCAGTCCTGTAACGGTGTCGGCCGCGCCGTAGTAGATCGCAATCCGGCCCGTGGGTGGGTCGCTGAGGGCGGCACACGGGAAGACCACATTCGGCACATCCCCCACGCACTCGTATAGCATTCGCGGATTGAGCAGGTAGGGTCCCGTCCGATATCGGACCTTCCAGGGTTGTTCGAGGTCGAGCAAGGCGGCGCCCATGTGGTAGACAAACCCATTACAACTCGTCAGCACCCCATGGTAAAACAACAGCCAGCCTTCGGTAGTCTCGATCGGCACGGGTCCCGCGCCAATTTTGGTGGACTGCCAGTTGGCCCGATCTTTTCTCGGAGCCATCACGTGACGGTGGCGCCCCCAGTGGACCAAGTCCGGACTATGGCTGACAAAGATGTCCCCGAAGGGGGTATGGCCCGTGTCGCTCGGCCGGCTGAGCATGACGTAATCTCCCTTGATCTTGCGCGGAAACAGCACTCCGTTCCGGTTGAAGGGGAGGAACGAGTTTTCCATCTGGTAAAACTTTTCAAAATCCTCGGTGTGCCCCATGCCAATCGTGTAGCCATGATAATTGTTGCACCATGTCACCAGGTAACGGCCTTCGATTTCAACCACCCGTGGATCGTAAGCCTCAACAAACCGCCCGATCTCCGGATCGTCGCAGATCCAGCGAATGGGATCTGGATCGATCTCGAACCGGATGCCGTCCTTGCTGCGGCCCGCGTGGATGCGCATGCTGCGGGTGCGGTCATCCACCCGGAACACGCCGGCATAGCCCTTGCCGAACGGCACGACGGCGCTGTTGAAAACACTGTTGGCACAAGGCACAATGTCGCGGGGAATCACAGGATTTCCACTGTAGCGCCAAACGACGTCCCCGCTTCCCTTGGGGCGCTTTTCCCACGGAATGTTCGGCAACGGTTTTCCGACAATAATTTTTGATCGGTTCATGATTGGGTTCGATTCGGATTCTGTCCCGGCGCGATATCAAATCGCCGGATGACGTCGATTCATACCAAATGCGGCGCGGATTGGACAGCCGGTTTTTCCGGCGTGTGCTGCGGGGCGGCAAAAGCGCTCGCTTTTTGCCTCCAATGGACTACCGTTGTGTCCGCCATGAACCGACGATCATTCCTTGGGAAAATGGGTCACGGGGCGTTGGGGGTTTCTGCAGCAAATCTGCTTCTGGACAAGCCTCGGATTTTGGGCGCCAACTCAAAGCCTCGCCCGAAGAATTGGATCTGGACTGACGGCGGAGAACGACTCAAGCCGGCCGAGCAAAGAGAGAGATTCAAGCAGTTCAGAAAGGCGGGAATCGATGCGGTGCTTTTCAGCGGTTTTAACCGCGAGGTGCTTGCCTGCGCCAAAGCCGAGGGACTGGAAACCCATGCCTGGACCTGGGCGCTGTGCCGCGGCGACAAGGAACTGCTTGAGAAACACCCAGATTGGTATGATGTCAACCGCCTCGGCGACTCGGCGGCTGACAAACCAGCCTACGTCGACTACTACCATTTCCTCTGCCCCTCGCATGATGAAGTGCGCCAGCATCTGGCAAAGATCGTTGCCGACCTGGGCGACACGGACAACCTGGACGGCATCCACTTGGATTATATCCGCTATCCGGACGTGATCCTGCCGGTGGCATTATGGAAGAAGTACAATCTGATCCAGAACGAGGAACTGCCTCAGTTCGATTACTGCTATTGCGAGGTATGCCGCGGCGCCTTCAAGCGGCAGACCGGGGAAGATCCGCTCCAACTGCCGGATCCCCCATCCAATGCGGCTTGGCGTCAATACCGTTACGATAGCGTCACCAGACTGGTCAATCATCTGGTGGACGTGGCCCACGAAAAACGGAAGCAGATGACCGCCGCAGTCTTCCCCACTCCTGCCCTGGCCAAGAAGCTGGTGAGACAGGATTGGGCGCAATGGAACTTGGACGCCGTTCTGCCCATGACCTACAACAGCTTCTATAATGAACAGCCGGAGTGGATTCAGCGCGCCGTAAAGGAAGGCGTCGCGGCGCTGCCAAAAGATCGCCCCTTATATGCCGGACTTTATCTGCCCGATCTGAAAGGCGAAGACTTCGACCGCGCCGTGGAATTCGCGATGGCGGGAGGAGCCAAAGGCGTTTCCCTGTTCGGGGGATTAAGAACAGTCAAGAGGGCGGACTGATAACGTCACGGCCGACGAAGAATATCACCGCGGATAGTCACAGCAGGTGTGGCACACAACTCCAGCATCATGTCCGAGTGTCAAGGCGCCACGACACGGAAAAACTGCTGGGTCCCACCCGGAGTGAAGATGAATGGCGAAGCAGCTGTGTTTGTCGTCCATGGACCTGAAATTTCGCTGGCCTCAAGCAGCAGGCCCTGGGACCAGGTGATCTTCACCTGGGCGCCATCCCGTTCAATCTCCAGTGTCGGGGTAACGAGCAGTCCGTAATGATGGGCGACCTGTTCGGGGGTCAGGACGTAATCATACACCGACACTTCATCGAGGTCGCCAAAGTAAAATGTGCCTTCGCCAACATACATGTCGGAGACAGTCGTTTTGCCAATCCCCTCATCGCTGTTCGTGCCCTCGTTCACCGCGTTGTTAGGGGCGAAGGTGCCAATCGCCTCCACGGAGGAGGCTGTCAAAATGCCATTAACGTAAAGGTTTTTGTTGCCTGTGCCGGCATCGAAGGTCGCCACAAGGTGATACCAGGTTTGGTTCGTGGCCCCCCCTCCGGTTAACGTTGAAATTCCTGAGGTTTTATGACCGGTGTCGAACTGCCATTGGTCGGAAGCGTTCGCGGCGAGGTAATATCCATAATGCCAGCCGCTGGCCGTGGCGCGAGACACAAAGAGCGCGCGGTCGGTTCCCGCACCCGCAGGATCAGGCCGGGCCCACAACTCCACGCTGAAGGCCGTGAACGGATTCAGATCCGGGCTGCTCGGAATCGTGATCCCGCCAAAGCCCGTGAAGTTGATGGCCTTGTCGGGATCGTCAACCAGGGCGCCCGCCACGCCTTGAGACAGGCCGGTATCACAGGTGCCATCATGGCCGCCCACGAGGTCGTAAATCGCTGTTGAGGTTTCGTTGAGACGCCAAAATGCAACCGGATGATCACGAACGATCCTTTCGGCATATCCCCCAGCCGCCACTTCAACCACTGTCAGGCGCGCCGGAGAGCTGAGCGCTGAACCGGCACTGTTGGTCACGGACACACGGTAATCCGCAGCATACGAGGTTTGAATCTGGCTCAGTACGAGACTCGCGTTCGTGGCCCCAAGGATGGGCACGGAATTGCTTTGCCATTGATAGAAGAGGGGTTGGGATCCAGCTGCTTCCACAGTAAACGTGACACTCGCTCCCTGCAGCCGACTCGCCGGCTGAGGAGATTCAATAATGGAAGCCGGAGCAGCCACAATCTCAACATGCGCCGCATCACTCGTGCTGGATCCACCTGAGTTACTCACCTGGAGCACGTAATCACCGGTGTCCGAACGAAGTGCCGGAGAAAGAGTAAGCGTGGCATTGGTCTGGCCGGCAACAGGGGTGCCATTTTTCTGCCACTGGCAATTGAAAGGCGGCGTGCCGAGAACCATGGCGGTCAAGGTCACCTTGCTACCTTCGTAATCCGCAACCGGCTGCGGTTGAGCGGCAAATGTGGCAGCGACCGCGGGTGGATTGATTCCGCGCGCCGCCTTCCAATGTTCCTGGACGCGGTCTGCTGGCAGTGAGTTCGTGTAATAGGCCACTTCGTCGAGACTGCCGAGGAACGGATACGCCGTGCTACTGATCGTTGTGACGGCGCGTTTGACGGGCTTGACCTTCAGCCTGGGTGTCGTGCTCACGGCAATCAACACCCCATTCAGATAGATGCGTTTGTTGCTTCCGTCAAAGGTGCAGACCAGGTGCTGCCACTCGCCTTGGGCGAATAGCATGGCTGAACCCAAACCGTTCCAGGTCGTGTAGGCATCCGACGATTGAAACACATGGCCGCGGCCACCCCAGTCCGGATTCCAATCATCCCACATGTAATGTACCCAGCCCCGCGTATCCCCCAACACCGGTTCGTCACGCCACCAAAGCGGACATCGGATGCCGCTCGAACCGGCGTCCTCGTTATACCAAACTTCATAGGAAAACGTATTCGTAGCGTTTAATAACGCGTGGTAAGGGAGACTGATGTAACCTCCACCGGTGAAATTCATAGCCTGATCCTTGTCCCCTACCAACGGTGTGTCCTGGATTGTGGCCAGGGTGCCGTTCGCGGCGCCATCCCCCTCAGAGCCCAGAAAGCCGAGGTTGGGGATGGCCTGGGATGCCAGCTTTTCGTCGAATCGCCAATATCCAATCGGCTGGTCGTTCAGAACAGTAGTCCGATAAAGGCCGGCGTCATTGGTGCCAGCCTGGTAGTGAGAGAGGATCGCGGCGGGATTCAAGGCTAAATCATAGACAGCCATTTCATCCAACAAACCTGAATAGTTGCGATCGGCGATGTTGAACGTACCGGAGGAATTGCTTTCAAACGGAGCTTCGAGTTCATGCGTTCCCGCCAACACTCCGTTCGTGTAAATCATTTGCATCCCGTTGCCGCTACTTCCCGCCAAAGCATCAAAGACACATGCGATGTGGACCCACTTGCCTACCATGGCAGCCACGGTGCCAGCTCCTGTCGAAACGGCCTGCCAGGTTCCCGTCCACAGGAGGAACTGCAGGCTGCCGTCGCCCTGGATATAAACGGTGTACCCTGGATTCCCACCGCGTGAATAGACCGGTGCCAGAGCCGAACCCGATGCCAACGCGGTATTCATCCAGAACTCGGCGGTAAATGAACCCGGCGGATTAAGCGCCGGATCGAAAGGGACGACGATCCGCGAAGCCGCGCTGCCATTGAACTGCATCGCCGGATTGGCATCGCCGATCAGGGCGCCTGCCTGCTCCCCGCGGACCGAGTTGCCAATCAAACCGTTAACGACTTCTCCCGCTGTGCCCAGGTTCGTGGCATAGTTAGGGGCGGGCACAGCATTCAAACGCCAATAACCAGCGGGATTGTCCTGCAGGACGACATCGTGGTAATCGGCCCCGACAGAGAACGCAGACCACAGACCGAGGAAGCACAAGCATTTGGTTTTCATAGGTCGTATATATTTGAATTGAAATTCGGTTCGGAAACTCAGCCGCGGCAGAAACACCTCACGCCTCAGTCCGACGTTAGCGGAACTCATGGGTCTCTACAAGAACCAGTTTGGCTCGCGCGAAAACACGAAGAGATGATCACTCCTTCTTTTTGTAGACCTTGACGTAGTCCACAATGAATACATCGGGGAAAATGGTGTTTTTGATATCTTTCTCATCCGAGGGGATTTCCATGCTCAGAATCATGTATTCCTCGATCTTCGACAGACCGTTCGTCACTTCGTAATACTTGTATCCGTCGACAAAAAACACGTACTTTTCCGGGGTCCATTCCAGGGCAAACTTATGGAATCCCTCGCTCACACCCTCGCGGTGACTTTGCATGCCGCGGGTGGTTTTCTGGTTCGGACCATAGGCCCAGTGGACATTGTGGGATACAATATCCTTCCCCAGCTTCTTGAAAAATTCCATGATGTCGATCTCAGCACCATAGAGCGATGGATCTTCGCCGTTTGAAATGTGGGGTGATTGAATCCAAAAGGCAGCCCAGATCCCGGGTGACTTTTGAAGCTGCGCCCTGCATTCAAAGTAGCCATACCTCGTCATGAAACGGTTTTGCGTCCCAACGGCTCCGATCAAAATGCGGCCGTCCTTCTTGAGTGCGCTCAGCTTTAAAAAGCCCCCTTCAACTTGGACCGCTTCCGGCGACACAAAACCCAGGGCTCTGGGCCCCACGCCTCTGACCTCCCATTTCTGAGGATCGAGGGTGTTCCCCGTAAACTGATCTTCCCAAACCAGTTGGTAGCCCATGCTCTCTGGCGTGTAACAGGTGGAGGAC
>JAKLHY010000128.1 GCA_022709905.1 Verrucomicrobiota bacterium
CTGCGCCTCAAATCAACCATAGGGATCGAGGCCATATGAAAGAACTTCACGTGACTGGTCGGTTTGAGGCGCAGCTTCGTTAGGATGGTATAATCCGTTTGCCAATCCCAGAGCTCACCAGCCAGTTGGTCTTTTCGCAGCGCTGCTGCGTTACGGCTTGCTCAAACGATAGAAGCGTTGTGCCTCGCCTGTATTAGGAACTGTGTACGGGCTCACAGCGCCGCTGACCGGCGCCCAGGAGCCTGTTATTGTTACTGAAGATTCCAGAATTGCTCCCGGAGCGTCCCAAGTAATCACAACCGCTTGATTTTGTCGGTTGATTTGCAGTACGAATGGCGAACTGCATTGGCCCGGACAGACGTGGTCGATCCAGAGTTCCTGTCCGCCCATCGAGAATGCGGTCAGAGTCCCGGTGAGCTTGAGCTCGCCTTTGCCCCCGCCCAGATCGGTCACCGACACCAGAACCCCGGCGATCGTCGTCCCGGCAATGTCGCTCATGTTCTCAAAGTTCTTCAGCGTCCCGTTGATCCTCAGGTTCAGGTTCCCGCCGTATTCGCCATAGAGCAGGCTCAACTCGCTGCACGTGCCCAGCAGAAAACGCAGGCTGGCGTTGTTCAGGTTCACATCCTGACCGGTGTGCCCGGCCTGTTGGCTGCCGCTCACCCGCACGGTCCCGTTGGAGGTCCATTGACCCGTGCTCCATTGGAACGGCTCGACCTGCATCGTGACCCCGCTGTCCACAAACGAACTGCCCACCGTGTAGGTCATGCCCAAGGGCAAATCTTCAAACTCAATGCAGTCCCCGGTCACCGGCGGTTCCTGGATCGCCACCCCGTAGTCCTCGACCTCGCCATCGGGGGCCAGACCGGTCTCACGGAGCCCTTTGAGACTGCTCAACCGGACCCGGGTCACGGTGTCGCCCGGCTTGGCCGTGGCCGGCACCAGGAACGACAAGGTCATCGAAGTGTTGGTCACCCCTTGATCGGTGATCACATGTTCGCCCGCGTCGGCCCAGTCGCCATCGGCGTTGTAATCGATCCACACGTTCAGGAAGGCCGCCGTCGTGGCCGGCACCAGCGTGTACACCTGCATCGTCGTCGTCTGCCCCGGAATGGGCGAGTTGACGAAGGTCACGCCGTCCTCGTCATCGGCGTTGTTGAGATCGTCGCCGTTGGACAGCCCGCTGGGCTGACCGTCGGTCTCCGGATCAATCAATTTGCCCAGCACAAAGCCCGACACCACCTGGTGCCGCGCGCCGTCCTGCGACAACACCGTCGGATACCCCTGCGGCGCATCCCCGAAGTCCAGCGAGGCGGTTTCCCCTTCAATCTTGACCAGGTAATCCTCGACTTCGCCATCATTGGCCAGACCGTAATAGGCTAGCTTGCCGGAAGTGCTGAGACGAAAACGAGCGAATGTTTCACCAGGTCTGCTTCGAGCCGGGACCAGAAAAGTCAGGGTATTATTCCCTGCCGCCAGAGCCACGCTGGTGAAGGGGTGTTCCCCGAGATCATTTCAGTCGCCATCCCCGTTGAAATCGATCCAGGCATCCAATTTGCCCGCCGCGGAGGCCATCACACGGATGGTGGTGTTTCGACCGGGAATAAGACTGCTGAGGAACGTCACGCCGTCTTCATCGTCGGATCGAGGCAGGTCATCGCCAGTGGCCAGCGGATTGGGCTGGCCGTCGGTCTCCGAGTCCACAGTTTTGCCAAGACAAAGCTGGTTGGCGATGACATGGCGGGCCTCATCATTTTTTAGCAACGTCCGGTAGGTGTCGGGGGCATCGCCAAAGTCGTAGTGAAGGGGAGCGACGGCGCCCGTCATCGATCCAGGAAGCGCAAGGATCAACAGAACCACTAATGGGAAAGGACACGCATATCCGAGACTCCTCAGCCTCAGGAGACTCAGGAGATCGCGAAAGCCGTGAAGAACTGGACGAGAAAAGCGCATAAATTGCCCCGACAGTTATGAACGGCACTTCGAACAAGACAGTTGCAGAGTTCTTTGCAGGCATTGGACTTATGCGCATTGGCCTCGAAAACGCTGGCTGGCGCATTGCCTTCGCCAACGACATCGACCACGATAAGTGGCAGATGTACAAAGACCATTTTGGCGACACTGGCGAGTTCGTCGTTGACGACATCCACAAGCTGAAATCCTCGCAGGTTCCCACCGTCGCGCTTGCCACCGCTTCATTCCCCTGTAACGACCTTTCGTTGGCAGGCGCCCGCCACGGGCTGGCAGGCGCACAGTCATCGGCCTTTTGGGGGTTTGTTGACATTCTAAAAACGATGAAGCTGGAGCGCCGGCAGCCACCTATCGTGTTGCTTGAGAACGTTACTGGCTTCTTGACCTCCCACAATGGGCAGGACTTCGAGAATGCTCTTCTGGCGTTAAACTAAACGTCGCATGCTGCTATGCTTCTCGATGCGAGTAAAATTCCAAATCGAGAGAGACTCATCCTTACGGGCCTGTATCTTTCAAAATACGATGCGGCTGGGCTAAAGAAACTCGGTTTCGAAAGCTTCTTGGAGGCTTTCAATGTCATCGGATACGCCCTTGGCCAGAAGCCAGCATCCATCAAGAATTATCGCGATGAATTCGATCCACTGTTTCCGAATAGACGCTGTGGCTGGCACAAACGCCCCACGCGAGACTATTGCCTCAAGGTGTTAAAGGAATATAAGGATCTCGACTTCGAAACGTTCTCAGGACTTGTAAGGTCTTTTACCGGATATAACGAAAATGCATTTTGTGAGTCTCAGCCTGAAGCCGGCCAGGACGGGCGAAGCAATTTCTTCGCCAATCGTCTCACGACCGGCTTGGCTGCCGAGCATTACTTTGAATCAGTCCAGCCAAGCCTGCTGGAGTTCAAAGGATGTTCAGTTGAAAATACGACACGCCTCGGGTGCGGCTACGACTACCGGTTGCAGCCAATGGCGAGGGCCGAGTTCCTCGCTGTTGAGGTCAAGGGGCTGAAAGAGCGCAGCGGTGCGATTTCTCTTACGCCCAAAGAATAGGAGACGGCAGCAACAATGAAAGAGCGGTTCTTTCTGTTCGTCGTGAAGAATTTTCGTGAATCGCCCTTTCATGAGGTTTTTCAGGACCCGCTTTCAACGGGCATCAGCTTTTCTAGAAAGGAAAGAGTTACAATCCAGGTGACTTGGCTCGCATCTGTGTAATTTTTGGCAGTCACCACCGTGGATTGAAATCGATGAAACTGTGGATGGAAAAACTGGAATAAATGAACACCAAATACCCCCTCTCCTTTGATGAAGAGCAGGCGATCCAAGAACTTGGCGGTTTCGAGCGCTGCCGTGCCATAGCTGACGCCGTCCTGAAGAAAAACGGTTTTCAAAGGGGACTGTTTCGAGCTTCGGAGGTTATGCGTATTCGGATGGGTCGTGTAGTCGCCTCTCGCGGCCCTGTCATTACATTCCATTTCGACTCGGGCAAGTCTCTCCGGGCGAACATTGACGACATGCTTCTGCAGGCAGAAGAAGTCCAGAAAAACTCACATGGCACCAATTATGTCGGCGCAATGCTCCAACACCTAGTTGGCGCCAAGCTTGATCTGGTGCTTGGCCCTGGCAAGATTCAGCACCACGGCTTTTCCGTGGCGGATCATTCCACCGAGCGCAAGGGGGATTACCAGGTCGAAGCCGTCGCTCTGCACGTTACCACTCATCCCACTGAGGCGCTGGTAAGGAAATGTGGCGAGAATCTCCGCGTGGGCCTCAAGCCAGTCATCTTGACTCTTGGTGATGGCGTGTCGGGAGCAGGTTTCCTGCTAAAAGCAGCCCAGTTGGCAGACCGGGTGGATGTCCTCGACGTTGGGCAATTCCTCACGGCGAATGTGTACGAGCACAGCCTGTTCAAGGCAGCGGCATGCAAAGTCACCCTGTCTAAACTCCTGGAACGTTACAATGCGATTGTGGAAACTTGCGAAACAGATCCGTTGTTGAAGATCAAGTTGAGCGTCTCTTCGGCCAGCGTGTAAGAGGTTTCTCCCATTTCTTAGTTTCTCAACGCGTCATGATGAAAAGATGACGCATTACCGTTGGATCCGCGCCGAACCGCCCTTCGCGAAAGCACGAACCTGTTCCACTGATGCCATAGTGGTATCTCCTGGAAATGTCGTAATGAGCGCTCCATGAGCCCAGCCCAATTTGACCGCCTCGGCGGGCTCTTCCCCGGTCAGCAAGCCATAGAAGAATCCCGAGGCGAAGCCATCCCCGCCGCCAACGCGGTCCAGGACGTCCAACTCACAGGTCGGCGCGACGTGGGTTTTGCCCTCGATCCAGGCGACGGCGCTCCAACTGTGCCGGTTCGTGGAGTGCACTTCGCGAAGCGTCGTGGCTACAATTTTAACCTGCGGATGTTTTTTAACGACGTTATCCATCATCGCAATGAAAGCGCTGGGATCCAGTTTGGACTTCGCAACAACTTCAGGACCCGGAATGCCGAGACCCATCTGCAAATCCTCCTCATTTCCCACGAGAACATCCACATGCTTCACGATGCGGTCAAGCACCCCGACAGCTTGACCGTGGCCTCCCAGGATGTTCCAGAGCTTGGCCCGGTAGTTGAGATCGAACGAGATCACGGCTCCGGCTTCTTTGGCCGCCTTCATGCCCTCGATAATGACCTCCGAAGTGGAGGGCGACAGGGCCGCGAAGATCCCGCCGCTATGAAACCAGCGCACGCCGCCGGCAAAGATCTCGAGCCAGTTGAAATCTCCAGGCTTCAACTGGGCGGCGGCCTCGTTGCATCGGTTGTAAAAGACCACCGGCGCGCGAATCCCTTGTCCGCGATCGCTGTAAACGGTGGCCATGTTCGGGCCATGCACTCCGTCGTGCTTGAAATGCTTATAGAAGGGGCGGACTCCCATCGCTCTTACGCGCTCGGCAATCAGATCGCCAATCGGATAGTCCACCATGGCGGTCGCCACACCGGTCTTGAGCCGAAAGCAGTCCGAGAGATTGGCGGCCACGTTAAACTCGCCGCCGCTCACATGGATCTGGCAGGACGCGGCCTTGCGGAAAGGAATGATGCCCGGATCCAGACGGTGGACCAGCGCGCCCAAGGACACGAAATCCAGCGCTCCATCCGGACGAAGATTTAATCCGTATTTCATATGCGCTGAGCATGTCAGTCCAACAACCGGAAGTCCAGCGAGGATGATCCTCGGATCCCTTGAGATTCCAGGGGCTTTTGGCGCAGAACTCCTGAGGGAGCCGATCTTGGCGGTGTTCCCTCCGATCAGTTTTGGAGCCTGTCTCGCCGTCTCATTTCTTCCGATCCCAAATTTCGGATCGTTTCCATTCCTTGGTGTTGAATTCCTCGATCCGGTTGGGATCGAAAGCGTTTTCGTCGGTATAGATCATCTCGCCCTGGTTGTTTTGCCATCGGTATCGGTATTCGGAAGTGCCCCGCTCGATGGCGCCAGTGAAGGGATTTTTGTATTCCTCCTGACCGGTCAGGAAAAGCCAGTTTTCGTGTTGGATTTCGGCGTGAGTGCGACGGCGATTCTCAACAATTTGCGCTGATACCTTGTTGATGTACTGCTGGGTCTCGAGAGCGGCTTTTGCCCGCTCGCCAATTGCTTTCACCACGGCCGCCAGCCATTGGGGATTCGCTTCCCGGGACGATTGGATCATATCCAGAACCGGTTTCCACGCGTCGAACTCGGCGGCTGGCGCCCGGAACATGACGGTGTTTTCGTTCGACCACTGAAACGCGCTGGCGCGGTTGTCGGCGATGGTGGTCGACAAAACCTCGCGATAACAGACATCCCCCTCGGTGTACTCAACCGCCAAAGCGAGGGAATCAAACCGAAGCGGACCCAGGCCGGCCTGGCGCAGTTGGAGATTCAATGACGCCGCTTGCTGCTCGAAGGCCCGCGTGACCTCCGGCATCGGGTCCTCGGCAACGATGCGCAAGTCCGATGTCCGGGGCCGTTCTTTGCGCAACAAATCTATCAAAAACGCCTTTGGCGACGGCATCACTTGAACCAACATCCCCTGGTAATACTGACCCGGTTGGAAGAGCCCAAATCCGGTGGGGGAAAAAGTCAGATCGGCATGGTTCCATCCCGGCATCCAGCGCAACATCACGCTGCCGCGATCGTTGTTCTTCACAGCAAAGTCGCACTTGGGGGAAATGGAATTGCCTGGGCCGTTCATCTGAAGCGGGTTCACATTGAAAATCCCCCCCGCCACTTTCCATCCTTTTGGAACAAGCGTGGTAAAGGCTCTTTCATTCGGTTCCCAGATCCGTTGAAGAACCAGGCGCCCAGGTTTGCCGGAAGGACTTTGACGAAGTGTCAGTCGGGTTTTCTCTGTCTGAGCAGTGGGCTCCGTTGGCCTCGAGGCTGTGGAGGGGGCTTCCCGAGGCGAGATTTCAGGCTTGGTTGCGCCGGGCTTGGAGGACAACGGCTGAACTCTGACCGCCTGGATGACTTCTCCCGTCGGGTATGACAAAACCAGGGTATCCGCATCTTGGAACCGGCAGTCGATCTGTTGGGCGGGATAACCCGTCGGATGAATCAGAAGCGCGCTTCCGTTAAGACGATATTGCCCTTGAAACTCCTGACGGCCATTGAGGTCGGCCGTGATCTGGGAAAAGGAGCCGTTAGTGTGGAAGTCGGCGATGATTTCCAGTTGAGGCCCGGCATATCGCCAGCGCCCCACGATTGAAGCGCCCTGGGGAGCGGCGGCCGTCGCCGTGAACGAGAGAAAAAACAGCACTTCGACTAATAGAAGTCCGGCGGATTGGCCTTGACGGATTGGGGATGGAGATATTTTGAGTCCATGTGAAAGAGAGAAAAACCGGGTGAGCTTCATGGCGTCTTGAGCCTAATCCGCGGGATGCCCGGGTCAAGCTTCCTTGGACGGCCCTGAACCGCAAATCAAGAGACTTAACCGCGCATGGACGCACATCCGCGCCAATAAAGGAAGGGGCGATCAAGGACTTCGCGGCGGGCGAGCGCTGGTCCGTGTTCGAACCGGTCGCCCTCAGCCTCCTGGAGACGGTGCTCGAGTTGCGCGGGGATCCCGATCTGAACGCGACCAACGAAGGCGTAATCCTCTTGTGGATCCGGTAGACGGCCGGGACTCTCACGTCGGACCAGCACTGCCGGGTCGATGCCGCAGACCGGAGCGCGGAATTTATTCCGCCATGCCGGTTCGGCTGCAAGACAGAATCCCTGCGCAACGGCGCGCGGAATTTATTCCGCAGCCTCGGTTGCCTCAAATTGGCACTGCGAATTGAACACTGCGCGGGGGGGGGGGCGAGGCGCCACCCGGCGGATTTATTTATCCCCAGCCAAACCTGCTTTTATGGGGCATGTAAAATATTTTGTATTTTTTCTCTTGCGCTGTATTTTTTTTCGTTTGAAGTCTCCAACAGTTCGAGGCGAAATGCCTCTCGAGTCCAATTCCCGCCCCGGGAGACGTGCTTGAGGGATAATCAGGCCGGGACCGACTCGACGTTGTAGATCAGGATGGCCCGATGCAATGAATGCGTCGGGTAAGACGTTTAAGCCACCCTAATTGTTGGTTTTTCTATGAACAAAACTAGCCTGTATTTCACATTGCTTTGCTTCAGTGCATCAACCTTAGCTCAGCTTGCGCCGACCGCCCCGTCCCATGTCCTCACTGCGGCAGCGCGGGAGGGCATCCTGCATCCGGAAAAACATCAGCGCATCTTGACCGCCGAAGAGAAGGAGCGTTTGGCCGAAGCGCTGATTGTGCCCAAAGGCCCTTAGGCTTTGAATGCGAGCCAGCAGGCCTCTGCCGAAGAGTTTCTTGCAGTGGGAAATCGTCCGCGCGGCTTGACAGCGGAACAGCAGGAGGCCGCGCGTCGATTCCTCAATCCGCCCAGCAAACCGGCGAAGCATCCGTCGACACCTCCCGCCCGCCAAACCAAGCCTTAAGCCAATCCCGGATTTAGGAAGAAGGATGATCCCATGAAGAAGCATTTGGTTTTGTGCCTATCCCTTGGCTTGTGGATGACCAGTCAGATGGATCTGCGAGCTCAATCTGACAGCTTGGTCTCTTGTAGCCGCCGGAGACTTGGATGGGGATGGCTACGGCGATTTTGTCTTTGAGAGAAATGATGGCATGCTGGGGGTCTGGTTTATGCGCGGGGCCGTCAGGCATGGTGCGGCCATCCTGGATCCCGCCTATGCCGGAGAGGGATGGCACCCGATTGCCGCCGGGGACATGAATCAAGACGGCCGGGCGGACTTGATTTTCAAACATACCTCGGGTTTGATCGGGGTGTGGCTGATGAATGGAGCGCAACTGAGCTCGGCCAGTTTGATGCAGCCCAACTATTTACCGTCCAGCTGGGAGGTTAAAGCGGCGGGGGATTTCAATCAGAATGGCGGCTGCGATTTGCTGTTGGAGAGCACCGATGGGACCTTGGCCATGTGGTTCATGAACGGTCTGACCTTGTCCTACGGGCAAGTCCTAACGCCGTCGATGCCGGGCGCCGGAGGATGGCATCCCCGGGCGGCCGGGGATTTCAATAGCGACGGCAACGCGGACATCGTCTTTCAGGAGCCAGGCGGAGCCTGCGCGTTATGGCTGATGTCGGGTTCGTGGCTGAGCTATGGTGTCCTTCTGGACGGTCCGGCCTCCTTTGAATGGGGGGTCAAGGGAGTGACGCAACTGGGCACGGTCAGCAATGATTATGACCAAGACGGGCTTCCGGACCTGATGGAAATCACGGTCTTTGGGACCAGCCCTCAAAATCCAGACACCGACGGCGATCAGTTGGACGACTACAACGAGGTCCATGTCCGACAGACCGATCCCCGGAATCCAGACACCGACGGGGATGGGTTGGGTGATGGATTCGAATCCGGCAACGGGACCGATCCCAAGAATCCCGACAGCAACAACAACAGCGTTTCTGATGGGGAGGAATATAATGGCGAGCCCCTGATTTTTCTGAAAAGTTACCAGAATGCCGCGACGTTAAACTGGACCTCGTCTTCGCCGAGGTCGCGTTATCAGCCCGATGGTCAGTTTACGATGCAGTGGGAACGATTCAAAGCGGGGAGTAGCCTCACTACGCATAACTACTCCGAGTGTGTCCTGGATCCGTCGTATCCGTGGAACTCGATTACGACGCAATGGATTCAGCGGATATGGGGAAACTCGGGATCTGCTACTGAACAAACATCAGAACAAAGGGTCAGCCCTTAAAATAAAAGATAATGATTGATGGTTGGAGCGAGAATCCCGAGGCTTGGGCTGCATGGCTCGTCCATTACCGATTCAATACGAGGGAGCGATTTGCCGCGTGACGTTCCTGGGCAACGATGGGAAACCGGTTTTCAGGAGCGACGCAGCTTGCCAAAGATCCATTCGATGGTGGAACGGCTCACGGAGGTGCCTTTTTTCGCGCGGAAAAAGCTTCGGATTTTGCTGGCGGCAGTTGGGTTGACAGGCACGAGCGACACGCATGCCCGGATGGGTGTCTCATTCCTGTTCGGAAGGAGTGGCAATTATTCCTGCCGCTTGACATGAGGGGTGATAGCCTGACTTCCTCCTTCATAGCACAGAAAGCCCAATAAAACCGAGGTTGTCTCGATTTCGTCGGGCTACAGCTGCGG
>JAKLHY010000129.1 GCA_022709905.1 Verrucomicrobiota bacterium
CCTGGCTTCGTTGCTCCTCAGTCAAAGATCCGCCAGGGATATTTTCCTTCGTCGCGCCTCGCCATGCGGCCATTTCTACGAAAACAGCGCCCCTTGGAATTATCAAACAGGCTCTTAGGCCAGTTTTTTTGCGACAAAAAACCGAGACCGGGAATTGAGGTTTCCCGGTCTCGGCGAAAAGAAGGACTGGGATTTCCTCCCAGTCGCTCACGGTGTCACATTACTTCACACTGCGATAGAACATCACCCCGGTTGGATTGGTGACGACATACGGACTTGTCGCGCCCGCGACATCCTGGTAAGCGCCATCGACCTGCGCCGATGACTGCAGTTTGCCGGTGAAGGTGATGGTCACCGCCCCGGTCGCAGCCGCGATCTCGATCGTCGGCGCCGGCTCGACACCGGTGACGATGTTGACGACGTCGCTGACAATGCTCTTGCCCGGAACGGACGCGACCAGACGATAATCGGCTTCGAAGTCCGCCGCGACCGGGAAGATTCGGTATGTGGCGCTGGTGGCGTTGGCAATATCCACCCAGGCGGCGCCATCATTCCGTTGCCATTGGTACTTGACCGGTTCCGGTGTGCCCTGGCGCAAGGCCTGAACCTGGGCCTCGAAGGTGACGTCTTTCGCGGCTGTGCCAATAACGAGCTGCAAGCTCTTGATGGCCCAGCTCGGCTGTCCGGTGCCGCCCGAGCATTCATCCCAGGCCCCGACGAATTGGACCACGATGGTGTCGTTTTGATTGAAGGTTCCCAGGAGCGCCGAACTCGTGATGTAGGCTCCCGAGGCGAAGCCAGTGGAATCGCCGTTGAAGGCCCGCTGGCCGTTCAGGATCCCATTGCCCTGGATGGTCACAGCCGCATAACCGTTGGCCGTGAAGTTCTCGGCTGGGACGGCTGTGAACGCGCCGCCGTTGACGCTGATCCAGACCTGGCCGCCGTCGTAACCATCGCCTTCGAACGAATAACGATGGGTGAAGTTGAGGGTGACTTCATCGGCCTGAGGGATGACATAGGCGGGGCTGGTGAGCTTGGAGTTCACGGGATCACCGCAGGAGGCGTCGCTCCCGTTCGCCGCCCACGCATTGGTGCCGTTATACGTCCAAGGCCCTCGGGCGGCTGGAAACGCCGCCGGGCTGTTCTGGACCGTAAAGCCGCCATCGGATTTGCTGAAGTCCTGGATGATCATGGGCAGAAGTTCCAGCTTGACGCTGTCAATTTCCCAGTTCGGGTATTTGCCGACGGTGCATTCGTCCCATCCGCCCACGAACTGCACCAACAGCTTGTCGTTCTTTGCGAAGTTCCCCAGGGAAGCCTTGCTGGTGATAAACTCACCGGCAGCGTATCCGGGCGAATCGGCATTGAAGGCCCGCTGGCCGTTCAGGATGCCATTGCCCACAATATTGCCGCTCGCGTAGCCATTTTCCGTGAAGCTCTCCGCGGGAACCGCCCGGAAGGGGCCGCCATTCACGCTGATTCGAACCATGGCGCCGTCGTAGAGATCCGGCTCGAATGAGTAGCGATGAGCAAAGCTCAAGGTCACCGCGCCGTCTTGGGCCATCGTGTAGACGGGGCTGGTGAGCTGCGAGTTGCACGGATCCGTGCAGGCATCTTCTTTGCCTCGGGCCACCCATTTGCCGGCCGCGGAATCATAGGCGAACGGTCCTGGAGCCGTCCATTCTTCCCCGGCAACCGGCGAGGTGTTCGTGACGGTGAAACCGCCATTGTTCCCATTGAAGTCTTCGGAGGCGATCACCACTCCTGTGGAAGGCAACACGCCCACCTGATCCGTCGGTTGTTGGACAAAGATCAAATCCACGTTCGGATCGACATAGGTCGACAGATACTGGCCGGGCAAATACGGAAGGCTTGCCGCGGCGGTTGTGTCGGTCGTTTTCCGCCAGGCGACCATGAGCGAATCACCGCCGGTCGCTTCCTTGAGCAGGGCCAATACGCCATAACGCTTGCCGGCTTGCAGCGTGATCGGTCCCGTGGTCGTGGCCGGATCGCCGGCATCCGGTTCGTAGAATGCATTGCAGCAGTCAGGTTCGTTGCAGATCGGAGTGTCCACCGCGGGATTGGGGATGGCTTCGGTGGTGCTCAGGTACAACCGTGAGGCATCATCGGACCTCAGGAAGAAGTGGTAGTCACCCGATTCGGTTGGAGTAATCCAACCGGTGATCCGGCCAAGGTAATTCTCATGAGTGTCGTCCGGGAAGATGGTGCGCGTATCGAACCGGCCGGAGAGATAACCTTGGGTGGTGGGGGTGCCGGCCACAACGCGGGGATCCGCCAAGGCCGTATCGATATCCGAATCGCCTGCGCCCGAGAGGTTGTCATAGTGCTCAAACTTGAGGTAGCCGGTCGCCAGGGTCCAGGCGGAGAACTGCAACGAGGCGCCTGCGGCAATGGGATTTCCCGCGCTCGACGCGTCTTTCACGCCACTAACCGTGACGGTGTATTGCGTTCCGGGCGTCTGGGCTGACGTGACCAGGTCTACGACGCGATTGGCGGTCGTGCCGGAGGTGGACAAAGTGGCCGAGGTCACGGTCACGCCTTCCGAGATCTGGTAGTTGGCGACCTGTTGTGCGGTCACGGGATCCAGCGGCTCCGAGAACCAGAGCCGAATCCCCGTGAACGAGCTTGTTCCCGTGGCATACATCAGAGTAGGCGGAGTGGTGTCGGAGGTCACGGTGACGGTGGCTTCATCGGTGAAGGTGGACGCGCCGGGCACGGCGACCATGGCTTTGTATTTGGCGCCATTATCTGCGGGTGTTAGGAATCCAGTCGTGTAGGAACTACCGGTTGCGCCGATAATCGGCTGGTTGTTCCGATACCATTGGATAGAAGCACTGGTGACGTAGGGCGACGTATGTGTCTCAGCCAGGGTGAAGGTTACCAGGCTGCTTTCGGGAACAGTGACGCTCTGAGGTTGTTGCGTGATGGTCACGCTTGCGCCGCCCGGATCAGCTTGGGTGCTCAGGAAGGCGCCGGGGATGGCGGGCAGACTGCCGGCGGGGGTGGTATCGCCCGCTTTGCGCCATGCCACGCGCCCGTAATCGCCGCCGCTGCCTTCTTTCCACAGCAGTTCGAAATAATACTTCTTGCCGGCCACCAAGGCGACCGGTTCGCTCGTGGTGAAGGTGACGCCATCATCATTGGGAGTTCCTGGCTCCAGGAAACCCTCGCAACAATCGGTTTCCTCGCACACCTTGACCAGGTTCGCCGCGTTGGCATCGGTGCTCAGCCAGAACTCGGACGCATCATCGCTGCTGACAAAAAAGGTGTAGTTCCCACCCTCGGCCGGCGTCAGCCATCCGAGGATTTTACCTCCATATTGCTCGTGAGTATCGTCCGGAAACACGGGGCGGCTGTCGAGTTGAGGCGTGTAACTGACCAGGTGCGGTTTATTCGGATAATCCGCAAAAGTGGTTAGAATCTCCACGGCTGTGCCGTCGGGGCTTGTCTTCCAGTACTGGAAGGTGGCGTAACCCACGCCTTCGACATCGACGCCGGTCTTGACGGTTAGAGGCGCGCTGAAGGCGGACTTGTTGCCGGCGGCGTCGAGGGCGCGAACTTTATAGGTATAGCTGGTATTGGGAGCAACGCTTGAATCAGAATAGGTGACAGGTTCCAGCAAGGTGGCCACCGTTGTCCCATCGCGGTCAATTTCGTAGACCACCCGGCCGGAGTCGTCAGTCGCGGCGTCCCACTCGAGGCCGACGATGTGAGATCCGGTGAATCGGGCCCGCAAATTGGCCGGGACCGAGGGCGGGCTTTGATCGTCGCTCACCACAGTGGTCAGTTTGATATTGTCGATGTGGGTATTTTCGTTTTCGTCACCGGTGCGGGCGGCGAAGACGAGTCGAGCTTTGCTTGGGAAGTAGGTGGTCTGGTATTGATCCAGAATCTTCTCGCCCTTCCAGATCACGGTCAGTTTGCCGGCGGCGTCCAATTCGGCCGAAAACGGCTGCCAGCAAAGGTTCGCCCAAGCCTCGGGGGCATAGGCATCGCCCCCGGCGGCCCAATACGCCGCGTCCCGGGGTCCGGTCTGGAGCGAGTTGATCTCGTTGCACTCGCCATTGCGGACCGGCAGGCCCTTTCGGAGGATTGTTTTATTGTCGATGCGGACGATGATGCCTTCGATATCCGCGCCGTCGGGCAGGGTGTTGCCTGACCAGGTGTCGAAGGAAATCGCCAATCCCGTCGTGCCGCCCGCTTCCGGCACGCCCCCGGCGAAGTTGCCATAAGTGCCGGGATTCTCAATCAATGGATCGCCCCCGCGCACGAGGCTGATGCTGAAACCATCGGCCGCCCGGGTGCCGGTGGGATTACCGATGCGCAAATCGCACTCAAATTTAAAAGCAGTCACGACTTTTCCGCTATCGAAGTCCGGAAAGGTGATGCCGGCATTCTGACCATCCGTCGAATAGGTCAGAGCCAGAAATCCCCCGGACGCGGGATTGCCGCCCGTGCTGAGCCACGGAGTCGGATTGTTTCCTTGGATTAGCATGTTCGGATCCAGAGATGGATCCGTCGAGAAGTCCCACGTTGCCGAGCCGGCAAACGCCGAGATCCCCATGAAGGCCGAAGTGACGGCCAGGAGGCAACCGAGCAGTTTTCTCGGGGTACGCATACGAGCAGCCTTTCTGATTAATGAGGTGTGCTTTTCAGGGTGAAACCTCTGCCGGCGTGCGGGAAAAGCACTGGACCACCGCCAACAGACTGACAAATACCACAGGGCAGTCCGGTTGACAAAAACACTCCCCTGAAGCCGGATACTTCTGTGGAATTCATAGACGTTATTTAGACAGCTGGATAAAGCGCGGTCAATCTTTAAGGCCGACCGGCACGATGAGGCAGATCCTTGGTTTGGGCTGTATTGACCTTGAACCACGGGTTCCGTTGAGGCACCCTGGAGTGGCATGACACTCTCAAGGCTTACTTCCTGGGGTCAATTCACCGAGAGGGAACACAGGGAGCTGTATCGGCAATGGCAGGCCATGAAACCGGCTCAGGCTGCATGAGAAACTTGAGTGCGCTCGTGATCTTGGGGATGCTGGCGGTGAGCCTGACAGAAGCGCATAGTGCGACGCTGGTGCCGCGCGAGAGTCTTTGGCGGTGGCGGCCGGGCACCAACGAGGCTTCGAATCCCATCAACCTTTGGCGGCAGGTTGACTTTTCCGATAACGAGTTCACCCCGGCGCCCGCGCCGTTTTGGTTCGGGGATGTGTTGCCCCGAGGCACTCGCATCACCGGGATGCAGAACCTCTATTCCTGCATTTTCCTGCGCCGGACCTTTGTGATTACGAACCTCGCCGAGATGGGTGGATTGCGTTTGAGCGCGCTGGTGGATGACGGTTTTGTCGCCTGGATCAACGGGACCGAGGTGTTGCGGGTGAGCATGCCTGGCGCGGCTGGCAGCCCGGTGACGACATCCACACTGGCCAACAACGCAGCCGAACCCGTCGAGTTCACCACCTACGGACTGCCGGCGCCCCCCGTTTATCTTCTGCCGGGAACCAATGTTTTGGCCGTCCAGGTGTTCCAAAGCAGCCGGAGCAGCAGTGACTTGGGATTCGACTGCCAGCTGGAATCGATCCTCACGGAGACGGATCCGCCGACTGTTCGCAGCGTTAGCCCCCCTGCGGGCCGAGTCCACGACTTGAGTGAGATCACCGTCACCTTTAGTGAACCGGTGATGGGAGTGGCTGCCGCACACCTGCTGGTGAATGGAATCGGGGCGTTGGACTTTTCCGAGATTGACAGCGCGACCTATCGGTTCATTTTCGTCCAGCCGCCCTACGGTTTGGTGGACATTACTTGGAGTGCCAACCACAACATCCACGACCAGGCCTTGCCGCCTAACCGCTTCGACGCATCCGGCCCCGGCGCGACCTGGACTTACGAACTCGTGGACCGGACCTCACCCGCGATGGTCGCCACAACGCCGGGCGCGGGCGCGACTGTGCGTGGCCTCACACAAGTGCTGGTGTTGTTCAGCGAACCGGTTTCAGGCGTCGATGCTGCCGATCTCCTGATCAATGGCGCGCCAGCCGTGGAACTGACTGCGATCGCCGCCAGCGAGTTTTTATTCGCCTTTCCCCAACCGCCCCCCGGCATGGTGCGATTTGCATGGGCCAGCGGACATGGAATCGAGGACCGGGCGGTCCCCTCCAATGCTTTTACGGGGGGCCAATGGACCTGCCGTCTCGATCCCAATGCGCCGGAGGCCCGGCCTTATATTAGCGAGTTTACAGCTTCGAATACCCGCGGCCTCGCCGATGAGAACGGCGAATTCGCCGATTGGATCGAGATCTACAATCCGAGCAGCGTGACGGTGAATCTCGAAGGCTGGCACCTTACCGATAACGCCTCACAACCGGATAAATGGCGTTTTCCGTCAACCAACCTCGCCGGAGGCGGATTCCTCGTGGTGTTCGCTTCGGGCAAAGACCGCCGTGTGCCCGGGGCCCGGCTGCATACGAATTTCCAGTTGGGCGCCAACGGCGAGTATCTCGGGTTGATCGGGCCCGATGGTCTCACGCCTGTTTCCGAGTATGCGCCGGCCTTTCCCCGTCAGGTGCCGGATGTTTCTTACGGAGTTGCGCAGTCGGGTTCACCACCGGAATACACCACCAGTATCACCGCGCTCTACTTTACCGCGCCCACTCCGGGAACCGTCAACTCCGGCGGATCCACTCTGCCGGGCCCCGTCATCGAAGACGTCCGACACACGCCCACCGTGCCTCTGGACCATGAAGACCTTGTAGTCACGGCGCGTGTTCTGCCGTCCTTTGGCGCTGTCGGCAATGTGACGATGCGTTATCGAGTCATGTTTGGAACAGAACTCACAACCGCAATGCTGGACGACGGCGCGCATGGAGATGGAGAGGCTGGCGACGGGGTATACGGCGCGGTCATTCCCGAGAACCTCTCGACCCATGGCCAGATGATTCGATATCTCATCGCCGCAGTGGACGCGAACGGCCGCGCGTCGCGCTGGCCGCTCTTCACTCAGCCCGCGTCCACCGAGGAGTATCTGGGCACGATTGTTGCGCCCACCAACGTCACCAGCCGGCTCCCCGTTTTCCATCTCTTCGTCGCGCCCGGTCAATTGGCTCGCATTGACACCGAGAGCGGCGGGCGGATCGCGTTTTTCTACGATGGCGAGTTTTATGACAATGTTTACATGGAACTGCGGGGCAATACGTCGGCCGGATTGCCCAAGAAGGCCCACCGCCTTGAATTCAACCGCGGTCACGAGTTGCGTCATGCCGGTCCGGGAGGACGCTCGCGTCGATCCTCGCTTTTGGCTGAATACCTCGATCCCGCCTACCTGCGTCAGCATCTCTGTTTCTGGTTTCTCGATCGGATCGGTGTTCCCGCTCCCTACAACTATCCGGTGCGCGTCCAGATGAACGGCGTGTTTTATCAACTCGCCTTTCACAGCGATGTCATCGGAGCGGAGCAGATGGAACGAATGGGCTATGATTCCAGGGGCGCCCTCTACAAGGCGGTCGGCAATCTGGTGCCCTCTTTCAGCAGCACCGGCGTCTTCCAGAAGCTTGAGCCCGAGAACGACCCCAGCCGGACCGACTATCTGCAACTCGCCAACGGCATCAACGAAAACACCCCCCTCAACGCGCGCCGCGCGGCTGTCTTCGACCTGCTCGATTTGCCCCAGGTCATCAACCATCTCGCCGGATCCCGGTGGTGCGCCGAGAACGATGACGTCTGGGCGAACATGAGTGTTTATCGGGATACCTTTGGAGACGGTCTTTGGCGCTGCATTCCCTTCGATATGAACGCATCGTGGGGCCAGCTCTATGGGGGCAGCAGCCCCCTCGAGGCGACGGTGGACAATTCCAAGAGTCATCCCCTTTATGGAGGTTCCAGCACCGGCGGCAACTACAACCGGCTCTATGATGTGATCGTGACGCTCCCCGATACCCGCCAGATGCTGCTCCGCCGCGAGCGCTCAATCCTGGACCAGATGGTGCGGCCACCCGGGACACCCGCGCCGGAGCTTGTCCTCGAGAACTACATCCTTTCGATGAGCAACCTCATCTCAGCGGAAGCCGCCCTGGACCGGGCTCAGTGGGGATTTTCGCCTTGGGCTCCGGGAAAAACCTTCGCGCAGGGGATCACCGATTTGCTCCAGCAATTTGTGGGTCCGCGTCGAACGCATTGGTATGTGACCCACTGCATCACCAACACCAGTCGGCCTATTGGCATTCGCAACTCAAACAATGCTGGCATTCCGCTGTCGCAGCCGCCCGATCTCACGTTAGTCCTGGCTGATGTGGACTTCAACCCGGCGGGCGGGATCCAGGAGCAGGAATACCTTTGTCTCAGCAACACCGCCCCCTACGCGGTGGACCTCACCGGCTGGTCGCTGGGGGGAGGCATCCGTTTCACATTCGCGCCAGGGACCGTCATCCCATCCAACAGTGTGGCCTACCTTTCCCCCAATCCGCGCGCTTTCCGGTCCCGATCGACAGGTCCTCGCGGCGGTCAAGGCCTGTTCGTGCTGGGTCCCTATCAAGGCCAGCTCTCCGCGCGCGGCGAAACCCTGACGGTGGCGAATCCGGAGGGACAAATCCTTGGAACGTTCCGCTACGACGGCGCGCCCAGCGTCGCCCAGCAGTTCCTGCGCGTTACCGAAATCATGTACCATCCAGCCGCGCTCGCAGGCAGCGCGATCCCCGCCGACGAATTTGAGTACATCGAACTCCAGAACCTTTCTCCGACCAGCACGATGGATCTGAA